>CAVOJA010000177.1:0-19922 GCA_963696015.1 uncultured Holophagales bacterium | reverse complement strand
GCGATCCCGAGCGCCAACAAATATTTCCCAATTTTCCGGCGTTTGGCGGCGCCGTTGGCTCCTTCATAGTTTTCGTCGAAAGTCCATCTATTCGGGAAGGAGAAAAGGACAATTCCACTTGGAATTCCAAGGAATGTCCCGAGGCCAAGAGCCACGACGATGCCGATCTGTGCGAACAGCGGCGCATGTCCAAAGCTGCCGACGATTTCGTTTCTCTGAACAAAGTCCAAGTATTGCTCGGAGTTGCCGGGTTTCTTGCCTTGCTCGTCACCATCTGGCTCACTTACCGCGCGACCAGCGCCGCTATTGAAAGCAATAAAATCGCCAGCGACACCGCCAAGCGCGAACTGAGGGCCTATGTGCATGTGTGCAAGGCTAAAATTAGCAACGCCAATTCCGAGGAATGGGGGCCGAGTATCTCTACGCCGCGCGTGCCCGGCGGGTCCTTGAGCTTGCGGACGGCAAGGTCGTCGCCGACAGGAGGGCGTAGCGTGAAACCAGTTCGTGTGACGTTGCACGCTGTTCGCAGCTTGCGCTCGCAGCCGATCCTGACGGCTCTGGTGGTGGCCTGCGTAGCGGTCGGCGTCGCGTCCTTCGTCGCCGTGCTTGCGATGTCCCGCGGAATGGAAGATCGGGTTCGCAAGATCATGGAGGGATTCGGCGCCCGTTCCGTCATGGTCATGGCGAGCAAGACCATAGGGCCAGACGGAGTGCGTCCGTTCTGGACTCCCGCACAGATCGAGGTCCTGAGGGCGCAGATCGGAGACCAAGCTGTCATCTCCGTATACAAGCTCTTGTCAGGAGAGGTCGTTTCGGCCGGCTCGGCTTCAGCGACATCCAGTGTGTATGCGGTGGACGCCTGGCTCCCGGATCTCGAAGAGCGCGAATACCAATCCGGATCCCCGCTGTCGGCCGGGGACGATCAGCATTTCGCTCGCGTCTGCGTGCTCGGCGCAAGCGTTGCCAGCAAGCTCTTCGGTGCTCAGGACCCGATCGGCCGGGAGATCCTGATCCGGGACGAGCGGTTCAAGGTCAAAGGACTTGTTGCCAAGCGGGGCGTGAGCCCGCTGGGAGTAGACATGGATGATTTCGTCTGGATTCCATTGATGACCGGAATTAAGAGGCTCATGGGCGACGAGCAACTTCGGGTCATCCGGCTCCGTACGGAGGTGGGTACCGACCCCAAGGCCTTCTCGACTAGCCTCAAGTCGCGCCTGCGGGCGTTGCACCGGCTATCGGCGGGAGTGCCAGACGACTTTCGGGCTGTCGTTTCGGACGAGGTGGAGAAGCGCCATCGCGACGCAACGGCCTCCGCCCGGCGGGCCGGCTGGATCCTCAGCTTGGTGAGTCTACTGCTGGGAGGAGTCATTCTGGCCAACACACTGCTGCTGTCGGTAAGTCAGCGACGCGCAGAGTTTGGCCTGAAGCGGGCGGTAGGGGCCAAGGCGGGGAACGTCTTTCTCGAACTTGTCCTGGAATCGGTCCTCTTGTGCAGTCTCGGCCTTGGTGTCGGAGCGCTCCTCGGAAGCGCAGCGGTTTGGTCGCTTTCGCGCGTGGACCCACGGACCCCGGTGGCCCTGTCATGGAGTGCCTTTGCGCTGGCGGCCACGGTGTCGATCGTCCTCGGGTTACTGGCGGGGTATCTGCCAGGACGGAGCGCGGTCCGCATCGAGCCCGCGAACGCCCTGCGCTGAGTCTGGGGGATGCACTCCCAGCAGTTGTGCAGGCTCTCGCTCAGGATCCTTCTATCCCTCGGGCTCCGGTCTGTGATTGCCTGTATAGTGTTGGCCGCCGGCACCGCCGCCTTGCTCACCAGCGTTGCAGTAACGGAGGGCGCGAGGCTAAGAGCAGCGCTCGAGCTCGAGCGGTACGGCTTGCGGTACGCCTACGTACTCCCCGTGGCGAGCCCCGCCAAGAACACAAGAGGTCCGGCCGGTCCGGAGGGGCTCTCGTCGGCCATCGTGCGTGCGGTTCGGCAGATGCCCGACTGTCAGGCGGCGGGGATCGTGCAGCGGACGGTGACTATCGCAAACGGGGCGCGGAGGACTGAGGCCCTGGTGGCGGGTGTGGACGCCGACTACTTTCGGATACGGGGGCTCACGGCGACTGAAGGAAGACTCCTTCGCGAGGAGGACTCTCGCGCGCTGGCCCGCGTCGCCATCTTGTCCTCGTCGATCGCACGAGAGCTATTCCCTGCGCTGCCGGGTCTCGGACGGATGGTCCGGATCAAGGGAATGCCATTCGTGGTTGTCGGTCTCCTCGAATCTCGTGGGACCGATCCCGATGGCCGCGACCTCGACAACGTGGTGTTCCTGCCGAGGACGTCGGCAGCCGTGCGGGTGTTTGGCTCATCACGAGTTGACCTGATGATTGTCCGTGGCCGGGCCGACGAAAGCGCGGCCGACATCGCAGGTCGCGTCACGGAGCGACTGCGGGGGATTCGCCGCCGCGGCGAGCCGCCGATCGCCGTGAGGGAACCAGATAGCGTGGTCAGCATTGGTGCGCAGACCGAACAGGTCTACCGCGCTTGGTCGCTTGGCGCTGCCATCGTTGGGATGGTCACAGGAGGGATCGGGATCGTCGCGATCATGCTGATTTCGGTTAAGGACCGCTCCGCGGAGATCGCGCTTCGGCGTGCGGCCGGCGCGACGCAAGCGAGCGTTTTGTGGCAGTTCGTCTTTGAGACGAGCTGTCTGGTGGCGGTCGGCGCCGTGGCGGGCTTGGTCGTCGGTGTAGCCCTCGGCATAGGAATCTCCTCAGCGCTGTACGGCATCCGCTCTTTTCCATGGCCAAAACTCGTCTATGCCATTCTGCCAGTCGCCGTCGGAATGCTGGGCGGCCTGATCCCTAGCTGGGTGGCGTCCCGGCTGAATATCGTCCGGGTTCTCGCGGGGGGCGGGGGCTTGTGAGGAAGGACGGGTGCTGTTTCGTTCTCTGGCTCAAAGGGGTTCATCGGGGTCTGGACGACTAAGAGCGAGGCAAGGGATAGGAACCAAGGCACTCGGCGGCAGGGCGGCGGATGGTTCGGGAGGAACTCAAACGGCCTTGGGGCGGCGCCCCAAAGGCGGGGGCCACGGATCTCATCGGGAAGTCGTTCAAGGGTAACGACTTGATGGTGAGAAGAAGGCTGCCACACGGCAAATCGCAGTTCGATAATCGTCGAGTACGCTCCACCATTCATTTCGAAGGGTTTACGTGCCGCGGCGACGCGGCTCTTTTCCTTCGCGCCCGGCCCGGCGCGAAGAGAAGAGCGCGGGGGAGATGGGAAGGTGGCGGGCGCGCCGCCCGCCGCCCCGCCGGGTCACTGGAAGAGGACGACGTGCAGGTCGATCCCGACCTTCGGGAGCGGAACCGGGGGAGGCGCGGGGAGAGGCGGCAGGTCGATCGCGGCCTTCACCTCGACGCGGACGGAGGGTTCGAATCCGCTCCGGAGGACCCATTCCTCGCCGATGAGGAACCACGCGCGGTCCTCGTAGCGGCGGTCGAAGGCGATGTAGACCGTCTCGGGCGGCTTTGCGCCGTACTTCTTCGCGAGGCCCGGCGGGAGCGAGGCCTTCTTCGCCTGGCCGGGGGGGACGCCTCCCTTCTTCGCGAGGCCGGGCGGCGTGCCCTTGTCCTTCGGCGGCTTGTCCGCGAGAGCAGAAACGGGGGCGAAAACGAGGGCGAGCGCGAGGAGCGGGGCGATCGTGCGCATGTCGGTCCTCCTGTCCCGGGCGTGCCGGGGGACGCGGGCTCCGGGCCGGAACGTCCCGGCACGACGATACAGCGCCGCTCCCGCGCCGAACGGGCCTGGCCTCAGAACGACGCGGCCGCCCCGAACGCGAACGTCCGCCCCGCCCCGGGGAACCCCGCCTCGCTCTCGTAGTCCTCGTCGAGGAGGTTCCGGACGGCGACGTGGACGCGGATCCCCTTGACCACCTCCTGCGTGACCTTCGCCCCGAGGAGGAAGTACCCGTCGACCTCCTTCACGGGGTCCTTCGGGTAGACGGGCGACGGAAGGCTCGAGTACATCGAGCCGACGTACACGGCGTCGAGGTCGAGCAGCGTCCTCGGGCCGGGGACCGTGTACGACGCGAGGAGCCCCGCTTTGTGGGCGGGGACGTTCGTCACGTCGTCCGTCACGCGCCCTTCGCTCCGGTCCGCGGCGTTCACGTACGTGTAGTCGGCGCGCAGGGAGAGCGCCGGAAGCGGCGTCACCTCGAGGACCGTCTCGAGGCCGGCCATCCTCACCTTCCCGACGTTCTGGTAGACGTTGAGCGCGTTCACGCCGTTCCGCGTGATCATGTCGCTCACGTCGTACCAGAAGCCGCCGACCTCGAGCCGCACGCTCGCCCCGATCGGGTGCGAGACGCCGAGGGTCGTGTTGACGGTCCGCTCGGAGGCGAGCGCCGTGTTCCCGCTCTTGGACGAGTAGAGCTGCGAGAGGGTCGGGAAGCGGCTCTTCCGCGCGACCGCGGCGTTCACGACGGTCCCCGAGGCCCCGCGCCAGACGAGACCCGCCATCGGGTTCACCTGGTCGTCGCTCGGGGTCGCGAGCGAGTCCTGGCGGACGAAGTCGCCGGTCGTGCCGTCGGTCACGTTGCGGGTCGCGCTCGAGACGTCGAACCAGTCGTACGAGACCCCCGCGACGGCGGAGAGGCTCTTCGAGAAGGCGAGCGAGTCCTCGGCGCCGACCGACCCGGTGATCGCGCTCGACTCGGCGAACGGCAGATAGGCGTCGTCGCGCTCGCGGTGGGTGTCGTCCTTCAGGTGGAAGGAGGCGCGGAGGGTGTTCGCGGACGAGGACTTCCAGTCGCCGAGGAGCGAGCCGCCGGCGAGGGAGTCGTCGTAGCGGCTGACGGCGATCTTCTCCGTGTAGGTCTGGTCCTTGTACGACTCGTAGTCGTCGACGTGCTCGTGCCAGAAGCCCTTCGCCTTCAGCGTGAAGCCCGGCGAGAGCTGGTGCTTGCCGTCGAGGTCGAATCCGAGGTCGCGGTAGGTCGGGATCCGCGCGAACTGCGAGAAGGCGGGGCGCTTGAGGAAGACCTGGACGCTGTCCGTCGCGGGCGGTGCGCCCTTGTCGCGGTCGAAGTAGTGGACGTTCAGGAAGAGGGCGGTGGCGGCCGACGGCTCCCAGCCGAGCTTCGCCCAGGCGTTCAGCGACTCGGTGTCGGAGTTCTCGCGGCTCCCTCCGTCCTCGAGGATCGCCTGCGTGTTCTTCGTCGGGTTCTTCTGCGCGATCGTCCCGGGCTTCGGATCGAACGAGCCCGAGACCGGCGTGCCGTCGCTCGTCTGTCCCGAGACGTTCAGGAACCAGCTCAGCGCGCCGTCCCGCTGGCCGTGGGTCGCCGTGAAGCGGCCGGTGGAGTCGTCGCCCCCCTCGACGAGGACCTCGGTGTGCGGGGTCGTCCCGGCGGTCCTGCTGATGATGTTGATCGTCCCGCCGAGGGCGTTCGCGCCGCTCAGGACGGAGGCCGCCCCCTTCGTGACCTCGATCCGGGCGACGTTGTCGGTCGGGATCTGCGCGAGGTCGAGCTTGCCGTAGTTCGCCTCGTAGTACGGGACGCCGTCGATGAGGACCTGCACGCGGCTCTGGTCGAAGCCGTGGACGTAGACCGTCGGCTCGTTCTTGCGCCCGGTCGAGACGCGCAGCCCCGGGACGCCGGCGAGGGCCTCGGCGACGTTCTTCGCGTTCCGGGCCGCGATCTCCTCGGCCGTCACGGCGACGGTCAGGGCAGTCTCGTCGACCGGGTCGGCCGCGGCCGTCACGGTGACGCGGGCGAGCGTGTAGGCTTCGTAGCCCGGGGGCGGATCCTCGGCCCGGGCGGACAAGGTGGAGAGGCCGATGCACGGTAGGAACAGGCCGAGGAGACGGTATGCCTTATTCACGAGTCCTCCGTTCGAACTCGGCGTCCGTGCCCGGCCTTCGGATTCCGTCGGGAACCTGCGAAACTGGTACGTCGCCGTGGACGTGACGTGTTGAAACCGTCGAAGACGCCGGTGGCTGAAAGCCCCGCCCCGGGCCCCGCCCGGCTGAAGCCGAGGTTTCGGGTCCTGCGGGACGGCGAGGTCCTCGTCGGCCCGGGGATGGTGGAGCTTCTCGAGGCGATCCGGCGCACGGGGAGCCTGCGGGTCGCCGCCAACGAGCTGCAGATGTCCTACATGCACGCCTGGGGTCTCGTGAAGACGATGAACCAGGCGTTCCGGAGCCCGCTCGTGGAGCTCTCGCGCGGTGGCGCCCTGCGGGGCGGCGCCCTCCTCAGCGCGTGCGGCGAGGAGGTGCTCGCCCTCTACCGGGAGATGGAGGCCGAGGCCCAACGGGCCGTGGCGGGTCACTGGCGGCGCCTGAAGCGCCTCCTCTCCTGACCTCGAAAGGCCCGACGACTCCTCCGCGACGAACGCCAAGCCGATCTATTCTACAGAAGATATCGGTGCCGGGGCCCTGCGCGGTCGTGACGAGAACGGGCGAAGGGCGAACGCCCGTGCTGCCCCCCCGCCTCGTTCTCCGGTCCGAGGCAACCGCCTCGTTGCGAGTTTCGCCGCTCCTCGGCAAGATGGCGCGATGAGAAGCTCAGCGGTCCTGCCCCTCCTCGTCGGCACCCTCCTCGCCGGTTGCTCGAAGCCGTCCGGGGAGGAGACGGGGCCGGCGGCCCTCGTCACGACGCAGGACCCGAAGGCGGTCGTGGCCCGCGTCGACGGATCTCCCATCACCGAGGGCGAGCTGATGGTGGAGGCGAAAACGTCGCTGGCGACGGCCGAGAAGCAGTTCCTCGAGGCAGTTCACGCGCAGAAGGCCCGCGCGCTCGACCGGCTCGTGGAGAAACGGCTCCTCGAGACCCGGGCGAAGAAGGAAGGGATCACGGTCGACGCGTTGCTCGACCGCGAGGTCGCTCGCAAGGTCCCCGAGCCTGCCGAGGCGGTCCTGCAGGCGGTCTACGATCAGACGAAATCCACCGGGCGCCCGCTTCCGCCGTTCGCCGAGGTGAAGGCCGAGATCGCCGCCTTCGTGAAGGGACAGTCGGCCCAGGAGACCCACCAGGGATTCGTCGCGCGGCTCCGCGTCGAGTCGAGGGTCGAAAGCCTTTTGCCCCCCCTCCTGCTCCCGAAGGTCCACTTCACGGCGGACGGCCCCTCCCGTGGCGCGGACGGGGCTGCGGTGACGATCGTCGAGTTCTCGGACTACGAATGCGGGTTCTGCGGCCAGGCGGAAGAGGTGGTCCGCAGGGTGATCGCCGAGTACAAGGGGCAGGTCCGCCTCGTCCACCAGGCGTTCCCGCTGGCGGGTCACGCCCGCGCCCCCAAGGCGGCCGAGGCGGCGCTCTGCGCCGGAGAGCAGGGCCGGTACTGGGAGATGCACGATCTGCTCTTCGCGGGCCAGGGGGCGCTCGGGATCGACGACCTGAAGGGGCGCGCCCGCACCTTGCCGCTCGACGCGCCGCGGTTCGACGCCTGCCTCGACTCGGGCCGGATGGCGCCCGTCGTCGAACGGAGCCGGAAGCTCGGAGAGGGAATCGGAGTGGACGCCACCCCCGCCTTCTTCGTCAACGGCCGGCCCCTCTCCGGGATGCAGCCGTTCGAGCGGTTCAAGGAGCTCGTCGACCACGAGGTCGCGAACCCGGGCCGCTGACGCAGGGGCCGGATTTCGCTTGCCCGGGAAGCCGGCCCTTCCTGGTCCTCGATTTGCGCACCTGTCTCACCTCGGCGCACCGAGGGGAATTTGCGTTCCGCGCGTGCGGAAACGCGTGATCGAGGACTAGAATCGGCCGCTTCACATTTCCTCAAGAGGAGGGCTTCGTTTACATGAGAGAAGAGGCAAGAGGACATTCCCGGGGCATCGTCCCCATCGCGGCAGCGGCCCTGGGAGCGGCGCTGCTCGTCGGGGCCGGCACCGCCCAGGCCGGCGTCAAGTACCTCGGTGACGGGGCCGTCCAGAACGCCCGCGGAGGCTGGGACCTTCCCAAGCAGGGAGCCTGCCCGGCCGACCTGACGGCCACGACCCGCCCCGACTGCGTCGCGCGCCGCTACACGGCCGCGAATTCCGCGGCCTGCACCGCGCTCGGCGCGGCGGGCACCTACTCCTGGAGCACGGGCGTCTGCAACGACCTCGTCAACACGACCCAGGCGGCCTGCCAGAAGGCCACGGACCGCTACTGGAACGCCGCTGCCAGCGTTTGCGCCGTCGTGATGCAGGACGACGACCGCAACGCGATCAACTGCGCCCAGCACGGTGGCACGTGGGTCACGGCCGGTAACTGCACGGCCGCGTGGGTCATGCCGGCCCGGGACGACGCGTCCTACGGCGCAGGCGGGCTGCTCACGTCCAGCGGCGCGGGCGACCAGTGCCTTCGCTGCCACAACACCGTGACCCAGTACAACGGGCCTCGCGTGCGCGACACGAACTTCACGCTGATGCAGGGCCACAAGAACATGGCCCGGCCCGTCGACGCCGCCTTCAAGCCGTGGGGCGGACCTCCGTTCTCCTGCACGGGCAAGGCGACGGCCACCGACGAGCACGAGTGCGTCGCCGCGGGCGGGACGTGGGACCCGACGATCTACCCCGCCGACGACTCCGGGAACACCATCAACTGGACCAAGAACACCATCACCACGAGCGCCGGGACCTACGACCTCAAGTGGATCTACGGCGACTGGCTCGGCCCGCTCCCGCGCGCGATCTACACGGGAGCCACGCTCAACAACATGAGCTACTCGTGCGGCCGCTGCCACACGACGGGCTGGACGAGCGACGCGGGGACGATCCCGAACGCCAAGAAGCACCCCGAGTTGGACTTCCCGGGCATCACCTGGAACGGCACCGGGACGACCGGCCAGGTCAAGCTGGGCGGGGGCGTCGCGGGCGACAAGAACGTCATGTCCTCGTGGGACCAGTGGGGCATCAGCTGCTCGCGCTGCCACTCCAGCGCCGTCGACGACACGACCACGGGGCCGCCGTACAGCGCCCCGGCGGGAATGTCGTCCCACCACAACAACCTCACGAGCCCGAACGCCAACAACGGCGCCTGCACCGATGTCCGCTGGACGAGCGCTCCCGCGGGCTCCACGCTCGAGGCGGCCTGCGCTTCGACGGGCGGCACGTTCCTGAGCGCCTGCAGCGTCAACCCGACCGCCGCCGTCTGCACGATGGCCGCCAGCACGAAGGACAAGTGCACGGCGGTCTCCGGCACCTGGGTGGCCGCTAAGGCCGGCTGGTGCAGCAACGCGTTCTACGGCGACGCGGCGAGCTGCACGGCGAACAAGTACACGTGGACCGACGGCTGGTGCAAGACGGCCGACGTCCAGTCCGCCTGCACGGGCGGTACCGGCGACGCCGCCAAGACCTGGCGCGCCAACGGCAGCCAGGCCTCCTGCCAGGTGGCCGGCGCGGCCTGGACCTTCTCGAAGTGCACGGTCGAGGGCTATTGCAGCGCCGGGACCTGCAGCGACGTGACGTACACGAACCAGAGGGACTGCACCGACGCGGGCAAGACCTGGTGGGCCATCCGGTCGAAGTCGGCCTGCGACACCGTCGGCGGTCAGTTCGCCTACGCGACCGACGTCGTCACCTGCGGTGACGCCGGCGGCCGGTGGTTCGGCAACAACACGAATCGCGGCCAGATCATCACGTCGGTCTGCATGGACTGCCACCGCCAGGAGGTGAACGGTCTGCCGTACACGAACGGCACCTGCAGCGACACGAAGTACACGACGCAGGGCGCCTGCGTCGCCGGCGGAGCGACCTGGACGGACACGGGCGGCGGCCTGCCCGTCGTCGTCGGCGTCTACCACAACACCGTCACCTTCCCGAGCCACCCGGCCGGCAACCAGTTCCTCAACAGCCCGCACGCCAAGTTCACGGGTAAGTGGAGCGAGGTCGCGACGGGCAAGTACGACGGCTCGTCCGCCGGCACGTACCAGAGCTCCTTCATGAACCACGGTGAAGCCTTCAATACGGGCAACGGCTGCACTGGCTGCCACGAGATCCACACGAGCATCGTCGTCGGCGAGAAGCCGTTCCGCGAAGAGTGCAGCACCTGCCACCACGTGAAGAACCTCGAGCACCTCATGCACCCGGCGGGCCCGGGCACGCCGCTCGAGAAGGCGGAAGAGGATCCGATGGAAGCCTGCGTCATGTGCCACATGCCGGAGGGGCAGCACCTCTTCCGGATCAGCACCGACCCGGCCTACTCGACCTTCCCGCCCGCGCAGACGCTGACCGCCAACACCGTGGCGAACACCGCCCCCGACGGCAGCTACAAGAACGCCGTCTGGGTCGACCTCGACGCGGCCTGCGGCCAGTGCCACGGTGGCGGCGCCGCAACCGCGAAGACGACCGGCACCGTTGCGACGGGTTCGGCCGCCCTCACGGTGGCGAGCACGACCGGGCTCGCCGTCGGCGAGCGGATCCACGTCACCGGAGCGGGCGCGTTTGCCAAGTCGGGGTCCTGGTACGACCTCCACACCTACGTCAAGGCGATCGCAGGCAACGTCGTCACCCTGGCCGGCACCGCGACCCACGGCGTCACGAACGCCGCGGTCACGCAGAACCCGACGACGAACGGCGCGAGCTACCAGACCAAGGCGAACCTCGCGGCCTACGCGAAGGGGATCCACAACGACAACCCGGAGGCGAGATTCACGGTGAAGCAGGGGGCCAACGAGCTGACGGTCGCGGTCGACGCCTCCAGCACCAAGTGCCGCGGCAACTCCGCGAACTGCGGCGCCTTCGACTGGAACTGGGGCGACAACACCCCGCACGGCTCCGGCGTGACGGCAACGCACGCCTACGCCGCTCCGCGCAACTACACCATCACCCTGACGGTCGAGGACGAGGAGACGGGCGCGGGCAGCGCCACCCTGACCTTCGCCGCGAAGGCGATCCCGGGGGCGCCCACCGTGACCGGCACCTGCACGCCCGACTACCCGAAGGCGAGCGTGAGCTGCGCGGTGACCGTGCCCACCGGGGGCTACGCGAAGGTCGACGTCTACTTCGGCGAAGGCTACGACGTGGACACGGCCAGCAACCCGGCCGCCGGGACGCTCACCATGACCCACACCTATAAGCAGTTCGCCAACTACACGATCATGGCGACGGCCACCAACGCCGCCGGCCAGTCGACGACGGCTCCGATCGGGTTCATGGCCCGGGGCATGTTCGTCAACGACAAGAACAGGTAGATCGTCACGGGGAAGGGCCGGCGGGGACTCCCGCCGGCCCTCCATCGCAATCCAAGGGGTTCAGGGGCCGCAATCGCGGCCCCTTCTTTTCGTCGTAGCCGCCCGACCTGCCGGAATAGGGCAGTGAGCCGGCCCGCCCCTCGAGAGCCCTCGAAAGTTCTTGCGTGGGCTCTCGAGAGGAGCGACACTACCGTGCAACAGGACCATTTCGGGCCGCATTTCACCGGCAAGAGGTGTATGCGGCCCGAAGTGTTTTCAGGGTGCCTAACGAGAAGGAGGGTCATATGCGGGTACGGCTGATCGTGTATTTCGGGGTGGTTCTCGCGGTGCTCCTCCTGGCCCTCATTCCGGGTGCGGCGGTCTCCCCCACTGGGTGGACCGTCGTCGCCTGGAACAACCTCGGGATGCACTGCATGGACGCCGACTTCAGCGTCTTCGCCATCCTTCCGCCCTACAACACCATCCAGGCGCACGTCGTCGACGCTTCCGGAAAGCTCGTGAAGAGCTCGTCGTCCGTCTCGCTGACGTACGAGGCCGTCGCCGACCCGACCGGCTCCATCAACACGACGTCGCAGGGCAAGACGAACTTCTGGGACCACGTCGTGGCGCTGTTCGGCGCGTCGCTACCTGTCGACGGGGGGCTCGCGGGGAAGGACATGCCGGGGTCGTCGAACGCGCCGAAGCCGATGACGTTCGATGCCTCGAAGAACTGGTTCATCGCCGAGGGGATCCCGATCACCCCGTACGACGACGCGGGGGTCGAGAATCCCTACCCGATGATGAAGGTGACGGCCCGTGACACCTCGGGCAACGTCCTCTCGTCGACTCGCATCGTCCTTCCCGTTTCCGACGAGATGGACTGCCGGACCTGCCACGCTTCCGGCTCGCCCATCGACGCCCGCCCGGCCGCGGGCTGGGTCTTCGACCCGGACCCCGAGCGGGACTACCGCCTGAACGTCCTCCGGCTCCACGACGAGGCGGCCGCCTCGAGCCCGGCGTATGCGCCCGCCCTCGCGGCGGCCGGGTACGACCCAGCGGGCCTCTACGCCAATGTCACGGTCCGGGGAAAACCGATTCTCTGCGCCGCGTGCCACGCCTCCGAAGCGCTCCCCGGCAGCGGCCAGATCGGCATCCCGCCGCTCACCCGGGCCGTTCACGCCCGGCACGCGGGGGTCAACGACCCGACGAACGGGCAGCCCCTCGGCTCCTCCACGAACCGGTCTGCCTGCTACCGCTGCCACCCCGGCTCGGAGACGAAGTGCCTGCGCGGGGCGATGGGCGCGGCGACGGCGGCCGACGGGTCGATGCTGATGCAGTGCCAGGACTGCCACGGCGGGATGGCGGCCGTGGGCGCGACGACGCGCACCGGCTGGTTCGACGAGCCGACCTGTCAGCAGTGCCACACGGGAACGGCGACGAAGAACTCCGGCCAGATCCGCTTCACGTCGGTCTTCGACGCGGCCGGGAATCCTCGCGTCGCGGCCGACGCGCGCTTCGCGACGAACGTCGACACGCCCGCCGCGGGCCTCTCTCTCTACCGGTTCTCGAAGGGGCACGGCGGCCTCCAGTGCGCGGCCTGCCACGGGTCGACGCACGCGGAGTACCCCTCCTCCCACGTGAACGACAACATCCAGAGCCTCGACCTGCAGGGGCACGCCGGGACGATCGGCGAGTGCGCCGCCTGCCACGGCGGGAACGTCCCGCAGACCGTCTCCGGCGGTCCGCACGGGATGCACCCGGTCGGCTCGTCGTGGGTCGACAGGCACGAAGACGCTGCCGAGGGCAGCCTCGCCTCCTGCCGCGCCTGTCATGGCGCCGACGATCGCGGGACCGTCCTCTCCCGCGGGTTCGCCGAGCGAACCTTGAAGACGAGGGCCGGTACGAAGACGTTTGCCGCCGGCACGACGTTCGGCTGCTATACCTGCCACAACGGGCCGGACGGCGAAGGGAACCCTCCGGGCGGCGGAACGCCGACGGCCACCCCGACCCCGCGCGGAACCGTGACGCCCGGCCCTTCGACGACTCCGACGGTGAGGCCCACGAGGACTTCGACCCCGACGGTAAGCCCGACCCGTAGCCCGACGGTCCGGCCGACGAGGACGCCGACCCGTAGTCCACGGCCGACCGCTACCCCAACCCCGACCCGCCGGCCGCGGCACGACGGGCACGGCCTGCCCCCGGTGGGCGATCCGGGGATCGAGGGGCTGGTCCCGATCCGCCGCTGACGATCTCCCCGCGGCCGGCCGGCGGCCCTTGCCGCAGGCCGGCCGCCCTCAGCCGTATGTGAGCGCGGCCAGGACGAGAAGGGCCGAGAGCCGCGCGGCGATCGCTTTGACCGTCGTCAGGTTCCGGAACGTGGCCTTCAGTCCGAGGGCCTTCTCGAGCTTCCCACCCGAGAAGTCCGCGTCGGACGAGCGGATGCGGCAGAGCCACCAGACCTCGCGCCCGCTCACCGCGAGCTCGTCGGTCGGCGTCCGGTACCCGTGGACGAGGGCATGCTGCGCGAGGCTCGGCGCTTCCTTCAGGAACCCGACGTAGACCCCCTGGGCCTCGCCGACGTCCTCGGCGGCGAACGGCTCGTGCGCGGCCACGGCGGAGAGCTCGGCGGGCGTGCGGAGAAACGACGCCACCTCCCACCCGAGCCCCGCCTCCAGTCTCTTCTCGATCTTCGCCTCGACCGTCGCGGGTCGGCCCCTTCCAGCCGTGAACAGCACGTTGCCGCTCGCGATGTGCGTCGAGACACCCGTGAAGCCCATCTCCTCGAAGAGCTGCCGGAGCCTCTCCATCTTCACGACGCGGCCGCCGACGTTCACGGCGCGGAGGAAGGCGGCGTACCGAGGCACGGCCCGATTATAGGGTCAGGTCTTGATTTTCCATTGCAGCGCCGGATTTTCGCATCAGCCCGCGGCGCCGAAGAGCATTCCCGCCGCCGCCGTGACCGCCATGGCGACCGCCCCCCAGAACGTGACCCGCCCCGACCCGACGAGGACGGAGGCTCCGCCGACCCGGGCCGCGAGGGCGCCGAGCGCGGCCAGGAGAACGAGCGTCGTGCCGACCATGACCGGGACGAGCTGGGCCCGCGGGACCAGGGCGACCGTGAGGACGGGAAGGACAGCCCCCACCGCGAAGCTCGCGGCGGAGGCGAGTGCCGCCTGGAGCGGACGGGCGGCGGTGAGGTCGTGGATGCCGAGCTCGTCGCGGGCGTGCGCGCCGAGGGCGTCGTGCGCCATGAGCTGCTCGGCGACCCGGGAGGCCAGCTCGGAGTCGAGGCCGCGGGCGGCGTAGATGCCGGCCAGCTCCGTGCGCTCCCCGTGCTCGTCGGTGGCGAGCTCGCCGCGCTCGCGCTCGAGATCGGCCCTCTCCGTGTCGGACTGGGAACTGACCGAAACGTACTCGCCGGCCGCCATCGACATCGCGCCGGCCAGGAGGCCGGCGACGGCGGAGACGATGATCGAGCCGGGAGCAGCCCCGGCCGCGGCGACGCCGACGACGAGGCTGGCAGTGGAGATGAGTCCGTCGTTCGCCCCGAGGACCGAGGCGCGGAGCCACCCGATGCGGTCGCTGCGGTGAAGCTCGCGGTGGCGCGAATATCGGGTCGGCGTGTATGGAGAGGCGTGCATTCCCCGACGATAGCGCTGTTCGGGGGCTAGACTTCGTCTCGACAATGACGGAGCACATGCCTTCTCCCGAGTCCTTACCCATGGAGGGCTGTCTCTCCGAGGCGGAGGTGCGCTTCGAGCGGCGCCGCCGGAGAGTCGGGCTGGTCCTCGGCCCGGTCGCGTTCGCCCTGCTCCTCGCCTTCCCTCCGCCGAGCCTCGGGTCCGGGGCCGCGCGGCTCCTCGCGGTCGTCGCCTGGGTCCTCGTCTGGTGGATCACCGAGGCCGTGCCGCTGCCGGTGACGGCGGTCCTCGGGCCGGCCCTCACCGTCGTCCTCGGAGTCGTTCCGGTCCGGGAGGCGTTCGCGCCGTTCGGCGACCCCATCATCTTCCTGTTCCTGGGCTCGTTTCTCCTGGCCCGGGCGATGAGCGCGCACGGCCTCGACCGGCGCCTCGCGCGGACGGTCCTGGCGATCCCGGCCGCGAGCTCCTCCCCGCGGCGCGTCGTCTGGACGTTCGCTGGGCTCGCCGCTGTCCTCTCGATGTGGGTCTCCAATTCCGCGACGACGGCCATGCTCTTTCCCATCGCACTCGGGGTCCTCGGGACTGTGAATGGGGGAAGGGGCCGGTCGACCCCCCTCTCGCGGTCGCTCCTGCTGGCGTGCGCCTACGGAGCCTCGGTCGGAGGCATCGGGACGCCCGTGGGCTCTCCCCCGAACCTCGTCGCCATCGGGCAGCTCTCGTCCCTGGCGGGAATCCAGGTCGGATTCGTGCCGTGGCTTCTCGTCGCCCTTCCCGTGATGCTGGCGATGATCGGCGTCGCGGCCCTGGTTCTGGGCGTGCCGCTCCGGGGTGGCGAGCCGACCAGACCGGCGAGTCCGGCAAACCCCGATTCCGCCGCGCCCGCCGGCGCGATGACCGTCGGAGAGCGAAGCGTCACCGTCGCGTTCCTTTTGACGGTCGCGCTCTGGGTCGCTCCGGGCATCCTGTCCCTCGTCCTCGGCTCCGGCCATCCGGTGTCGACGGCGCTCGGCCGCGCGCTCCCGGAGGGGGCGGTCGCGGTCCTCGGGGCGGCGCTCCTGTTCGTCCTGCCGGGTGGGGGAAGCGAGCGGCGGTGCGCGCTCACTTGGGGCGAGGCGACACAGATCGACTGGGGAACGCTTCTCCTCTTCGGCGGCGGGCTCTCGCTCGGCGGCGCGATGTTCCGCCTGGGCCTCTCCGAGGCGCTCGGGCAGGGCCTCGTGTCGGCGACCGGCGTCTCGACGACGGTGGGCCTGACCATCGTCTTCACCGTCTTTTCCATCTTCTTCACCGAGGTCACCTCGAACACGGCGGCCGCCACGATGCTCATTCCCCTGGCCATCGCGAGCGCGCAAGCCGCGGGCGCCTCGCCGCTCGAGCCGGCGCTCGGCTGCGCGCTCGGGTGCAGCATGGCCTTCATGCTCCCGGTGGCGACGCCGCCGAACGCGATCGTTTACGGTTCCGGCCTCATCCCCATCGGCACGATGGCGCGTGCCGGGATGTGGATGAACCTCGCCGCCTGCGTCGTCATCCCCGTCGGAGTCCTGCTGCTGGTGCCTCTCGTCCTGAAATAGGGACGGCGTCAGGTCGCCCAGCCGAAGTCGAGCGCGACGACGCCCGCTGTGTCGATGAACCCGTGCGCGAGGACGGGCGCCCAGAGATTGCGGCGCGCCAGGAAGCACGCTGCCGCCAGGACGAGCCCCGCGGCTCCCGAGTCGACGATTCCGGCCGGTCCCTTGTAGAGATGCCCGTACCCGAAGAGGACCGACGAGACGGCGACGGCAGCGGCCTACGCGGCCGGCGTCCGGCCCAGCGCGTCGGCCGCTCGCCCGAGGAGGAAGCCTCGGTACGCGATCTCCTCTCCGAACGCGGCCCAGGTCCAGACGAGAAGGAGCCAGAGGAGGGCGGTCCTGGGGCTCCCGGCGATCTCGTTGATCCCTTCCGGGGCGACGATCGGTGGCCAGAGGCGGGCCGCGAGCGGTTCGACGACGTGCTCGCCGAGCGCGATCCGGAGGGCCGCAGCACGCGCCGCGATCGCGAGGAGTCGGATCCACGAGTCGGGTCTTCGAAAACCGATCGACGGGAAGCTCCCGTCCCGTAGTCGGTACGACGCCAGGCCGAGGACGAAGAGGATCGGCACCTCGTTCGGCACGACCTTCCACACGTTGCGTCCGAGGACGAACGCGGCATAGAGCGCCGCCTCGCCAGCGCTGAGGAGCCGCGAACCGCGCGGAGTCGTCACGACAGGTCCGGAGGCCAACGTCGCCACCGCTGGTCCACAGCGTAGTGCACTTCGGCCGGATGCTCCCCCCCCCCGGGACGCTCAGACCTCTCTCCGCACGGCGCCCCGTCGGTCGCCTCGCGTCAGGGTCGCCAGAGGAAGTCCTGGCCCTTCGCGCTCATGTAGCGGTCCCAGGGCCGCGTCTGGTAGCTGCCGTCCCTCCTTTCCATGGCGGAAATCGTGGCGTTATCGATCCCGTAGACCAGATGGGCGTGCCAGTCGAACCCGCCGACGCACGTCATGATGACGACGTGGCTCTCGATGAGCTCGTCTTCGACGTCATACGGCAGGCAGATGGTCCCCGCGAGATCCAGGCGGCAACCGTGAGCGGCCATCTTGGTCTTCAGCCGTGCGAGGTTGGTGGAGTTGAGCCCATCGCCGCTCGACGCAACGCCGTCCTCGAGCAACCTGGGGAGACGAGATGTCGATCGCAAGGACGAAGCGTCTCAGCGTTGTCGATGAACACAGTCGGAGTGCTCCGGCGGCAGGGTGCGACCTCGGCGGCACCGGCGTTGCCGACCGGCTCAGAAGATCGACAGCGCCGTCTTCGTCGTCAGCAGCTCGAGCGCCATCGTTCCGGCGAGGGAGTTCCCCTTCTCGCTCAGGCACGGCGACCAGACGGTCGTCACGAAGCGGCCGGGCATCACGGCCACCACGCCGCCCCCCACGCCGCTCTTGGCGGGGAGGCCGACGCGGTAGGCGTAGTCGCCTGCCTCGTCGTAGACGCCGGAGGTCAACATCACGGAGTTCACGCGCTTTACCTGCCGCGCCGTGGCGACCTCCTCCCCGGCGGACGAGCGGCCGCCGGTGGAAAGGTACTGGAAGGCGATGGCCAGCTCGGCGCAGCTCATCGAGAGCGAGCAGAGGAGGAAGTAGGCGTCGAGAACGCGGTCCGGGTCGTTCCTCAGGTTCCCGAACGACTTGAGGAAATGGGCGAGCGCGCGATTCCGGTGTCCCGTGGCGCGTTCCTCCTCGGCGACGGTGGTGTCGTAGCCGACGGAGGGGTTCGCGGAGGCGCGGCGGACGAAGTCGAGGACGAGGTCCTGCCCCTGGGCCTGGTGGCTCAGGACCATGTCCAGGACGACGAGCGCGCCCGCGTTGATGAACGGGTTCCGCGGGATTCCCCGTTCGACCTCGAGCTGGACGAGCGAGTTGAACGCCGTGCCGGAGGGCTCGCGGCCGACGCGCCGCCAGACGGCATCCCCCTCCAGCCGCATCGCGAGCGTCAGACTGAAGACCTTCGCGATGCTCTGGATCGAGAACCGCTCCTCGGCGTCCCCGATCGGGAAGACCTCGTTTCCCACCGTCCGGACGACCATCCCGAAGCGGTCGCGCGGAACGTCGGCCAGCGGCGGAATGTAGTCGGCGACGCGGCCCTGGCCGACGAGCGGCTGCACCTCGCCGGCGATCTCCCGGAGGATTCTCTGGTAGTCCACGACCCGATTTTACCGGGCTGACGAGGGCGGAGCCGGCGGACGTGCCGAGAACGGGGCTCGCCGGCTCATCCGGCCCGATGGGAACGAAGTCTGGAGTCTCCGGCACCCGCCGTCCCCTTGACTGTTGACCAAAGCTGACCCAAGTTAGTAGTTGTCTTGACTACTACTAACTATGATTCACTGTCCAAGACACTCCAGGGGCTTGGTTTCTCAGAGATCGAGGCGCTCGTCTACGCATTCCTCGTGGGGAGGGAACCCGCCACCGGCTACCGCATCAGCCATGGCATCGGCAAGCCGACGGCGAACACCTACAAGGCCATAGCGTCGCTGGTTCTGCAGGGAGCGGTGCAGGTGGACGAGGGCGGGAACAGGCTCATCCGGGCCGTCCCTCCCGATGAGTTCCTCGCGGGCCTCGAGCGCCGCGGCAGGGAGAAGCGCGAGGCGGCTCGAGCCGCGCTCGCCGACAGGGGCGCCGACGTCGCGGACGACCGGGTCTACACCCTTCGCGGCCGCGACCAGGTTCTCGAACGCGCCCGGGCGATGCTGGGAAGGGCGCGGGAGATCGTCCTCGGCCACCTCTTTCCGGGCCCGCTCGAGGCGCTCGCCGCCGACCTCGCCGCTGCAGCCGCGCGAGGTGTCCGCGTCGTCGTGAAGGTCTACTCCCCGCTCGACGTCCCGGGAGTCGCGGAAGTGCCGGAGGCCGACGCGGCGCGGGCTCTCTCCGGGTGGCCCGGCCAGCAGCTCTCCCTCGTCGTCGACGCCGACGAGCACCTCGTCGCCCTGTTCGACGCCCCCCTCGCGAACGTTCACCAGGCGGTTTGGAGCCGCAGCACCTTCCTCTCGTGCCTCCACCACGACCACGTCGCCATGGAGATCCTCCACACCGCCTGGAAGGGGCGAGGCTCCCTCGCCGGTGCCGACTCGCTCGTCGGCATCTCGCTCCTTTCGAGCCGGCCTGCGGGCCTGCGCCGTCTCCAGGAGCTCACCGGCGGCGCCGTCCCTTCCAAACCCGACGGAGAAGACCGATGACCCGGACGATCGCACGACTTCGACGTTCCCTCGCATCTCTCGTCGCTGCTGTGACGCTGCTCGCGTCGCCGGGACCCGCCGCGGAGTCCGCGGTTCCGCCCGACGCCGCCGCCGTCATCGAGAGACACGTCGCGTGGCTCGGCGGGTGGAAAGCCCTCGATGGGGTCCGGGACGTCACCTTCGCGGGGACGATCCGGGTCTCGGGTCTCTCGGGCCCCCTCGGCGTCCTCGCCCGCCGGGACGGGAAGCAGAAGACGGAGGTCGACCTGAAGGTCATGAAGGGTGTCGAGGTCCTCGACGGCGGCGGCGGCTGGGAGCAGAACGCGAGCGGGCAGGTGGAGGAGATGGGGCACGACAAGGCCGCCTCCGCGCGCCGCGCGCTCGACCGCACGTTCGGCCGGCACT
>CAVOJA010000176.1:0-8100 GCA_963696015.1 uncultured Holophagales bacterium | reverse complement strand
CTTCAGTGACGGTGGCGCCGAAATGCCTTGTCGGTCGGTGGCTCCGAATTCAGGAGGTCCCGCAGAGGGCGTGCAACCGAGAGGGAACGGCAGCGAAAAGAAGAAGATGGACGGCGGTGGACCGTGTCCGGGGGAGCCCGTCGCATTCGGGGCCAGGACCGCCACAGGCCATTCTGGGCCACCCGTCACTGACGGAGACGAACCGATCGCCATCGACGGCAAGGCGCTGCGCGGAGCACGCCGTGAGGATGGCACGGTTGTCCAGCTCCTCTCCGCGGTCTTGCACTCCTCGGGGATCACCATCGGGCAGAAGGAGATCGCGCGGAAGAGCAACGAGATTCCGGCCGCTGCAAAACGACTGCGGCCGCTCGACCTCGAGGGCCGCTGTGTGACCGCCGACGCCCTACACACCCAGATTCCGCTGGCCAGGTTCCTCGTGGAGGAGAAGAAGGCGGCCCACTGCTTCACGGTCAAGCTCGTCTTCTAGAGTTTTGCGGCATCGTTCGCGGAGCGCGAAGCGGAAGTGGCGTGCGCACAATGAGTTGGCGTTTTCGTGTTTGGAATTCGATGCCGTTTGTAGTGCCAACTATACGGTTTAGAGCCCTTGAAAAGGCTGGTAAGACGGCTCATATTGGTGCTGTCAAACGGAGGACGGCATGTTCTTCCGCCGCAAGACCGTCAAGGGCCACACATATGTCCAAGTCGTCGAGAGCTTCCGTGACGGGGGCAAGTCCCGGCAACGGGTCCTTCTCAACGTCGGCTCCCTCGAGGAGCTCCGAAACTCGGGCCGCCTCGACGCCCTCCTGCAGTCGGGAAGCCGCCTCTCGGAGTCGATCGTCGTCCTGACGGAACACGACCGCGGCGAGCTCACCTCGACGCCCCCGGTGGCCATCGGCCCGACCTTGGTTTTCGAGCGACTGTGGGGCCAGACAGGATGCCGGGAAGTCCTGCTGGGCGCGAGCCGTGAGCGTCAGTTCCACTTCCCGGTGGAGCGCGCCGTCTTCCTGACGGTTCTGCACCGGCTCCTGGAGAGCGGTTCGGATCGCTCTGCTCTGCGGACCTGGAAGGAAGGGCACGAGATTGCGGAAACCGGGGAGCTCCGCCTTCAGCACCTCTACCGGACGATGGCGTTCCTTGGGGAGGAGCTCGCGCTGGAGGAGCAGGAGGGGGCGCTTCAGCGCTTTCCGGAAACTGCCGGGTGTGCTCGTCAGAAGCGGGCCGCGCCCGGCCGCGCCTCCGGCGCGGGATGATGCTGAGCGCAAGTGGCTTGTCGCTGACCGGTGGCCACGCTCGGCCGGCAATAAACAAACGAGCGAGGGTGGTCACTTTCCGACGAGTGTTGAAGAGGGGGCGACGCCGTTCTCGCCACGTTGTGTGAAGGACGAGATCGAGGAGGCCCTGTTCAAGCGCAACCTCGACTTGTTCTCGCAGCTGGAACTGGTTTTCTTCGACACCACGTCGATCTACTTCGAGGGAGAAGGGGGCGAGAGCCTCGGTCAGCACGGGCACAGCAAGGACCACCGGCCGGACCTGAAGCAGATGGTCGTCGGGATGGTCCTGGACGGCGAGGGTAACCCGGTGTGCTGCGAGATGTGGCCCGGGAACACGACGGACGTGACGTCGCTGCTGCCCATCGTGAAACGGCTGCAACAGAGGTTCGGGGTCGTTCGGGTCTGCGTCGTGGCGGATCGCGGGATGATCAGCAAGGACACACTCGCGAAACTGGAGAGCCTGCACCTGGAGTACATCCTGGGGGCTCGGATGCGGAGCCAGAACGAGGTGAGTGAGGAGGTGCTTTCACGAGGTGGGCGCTACCACGAAGTCACGCCCGAACGGCGGGGCACGAAGGATCCCTCGCCCCTGAAGGTGAAGGAGGTGTGGGTCGGGACTCATCGTTACATCGTGTGCCGGAACGAGGAGGAGGCCCGCAAGTACGCTCATGACCGCGAGGCGATCCTGGCGGCGTTGAGAGAGGCCCTGCAGCGCGGAGAGGAGAGCCTCGTGGGCAACAAGGGCTTTCGGCGCTACCTCCGAACTCAGGGAACCGGGGTCTTCTCCATCGACGAGGCCAGGATCGAGGAAGAGGCCCGCTACGACGGCAAGTGGGTCTTGCGGACGAACACGACCTTGACGCCCACGGAGGTCGCCCTGACCTACAAAAGGCTGTGGGTCGTCGAGGAGATGTTCCGGTCGATGAAGACGCTCCTGGTGACCAGGCCCATCTGGCACAAATGCGACGAGACGATCCGGGGCCACGTCTTCTGCACGTTCCTCTCGCTCGTGCTGCGCAAGGCCCTCCAGGATCGCCTGGCGGCCGCGGGGGTGGACGAGGAATGGGCGACGGTCCTCGCAGATCTGAAGCGGTTCACGTACGTCGACGTCGAGCGCGACGGCAAGAAGTTCAGGATCCGTTCGCGCACGGCGGGGTGCGCAGGCAAGGTGTTCCAGGCTGTCGGCATCGCCATTCCGCGAGCCGTCGAGGTCGCGGACGCTGCGGTGGCCTCATGAACTGCCCGGACTCCCACCCGTCACGCGCGGCCCGATGTGATGCCAACGCTCTCGTGCCAGCCCGTAACTCACCTGTTCCCAGCGAAATGCATTTTGTCGGTGTAGAAGACGAGTCAAGGGCAACCAACCCTCGCTCGAGAGCGACCTCAGCCATCTGTTCGACCAGATGGCTCCCCCCCCTCATCACGAGACGATCGAGAAGGCCCACGGCAGGATCGAGATTCGCCGCATCTGGACGTCAACGGACCTGAATGGGTACCTGGATTTCCCCGGGTGCCGGCAGGTCGCCCGGATCGAACGGATCACGACGATGCTCAAAAGCGGCAGGGCCCGACGGGAGCGAGTCCACATCATCACCAGCCTCGACGCGCAGAGGGCTGATCCCGCAGCGCTCCTGGCCATCGTCCGCGGTCACTGGTCGATCGAGAACCGAAGCCACTGGGTTCGCGACGTAACCTTCGACGAGGATCGCAGCCAGGTCCGCACCAAGACCGGGCCGCGCGCAATGGCCACGCTCCGAAACATCGCCGTGGCCGTCGCCCGCAAGCTCGCGTTTCCCTCCGTCCCGGCCGCGATTCGCACCTTCGCTCGCCGAACGGCTCTGGTCCTCGACGTCCTGGGCCTCTGAACCCTCTTCGAGCGCCCTCCTGCTGCCCGCCAAGGTGCCACATGGAGAAGGTCGGCCAGCAAGCCGCCGGGGGGCAGAACTGTCCCACGGCCCCGTTCCTCTGCCCGTTCTCTGCCTCGCGCCCGCCTTCCCCACCCCCTCCGGCCTCGAACCTCCCCCTTCCGCAGCTGCCACACCCCGGGCACTCATCCCAATACTCGCTGCACCCCCTCGACTTTGACGGGGACCTGGCGCTGGAGGCCGGGGCTGCAGACCGCGGCGTGGTGCGGGTAGATCAGGACGACGCTGTCGGTGGCGTAGCGGTGGGCGTAGGCGAGCACCTGGTAGACGTCCTCGCCCGAGACGCCGAGGCGCCACCGCCCTACTACTGCTTCTCGCCCGACGATCGCCCGGCGATGAGCCGGAGGCGCCGCTTCAGGAGCGGCAAGCGCGCCTGGCTCGCCGCGTCTGGGCCGAGGTGACCGGGCAGCGCGCGCCGGAACGACTCGTCGTCGAGGAGCTTGCCGACCTCTTCTCGCAGATAGGCTCTGAGCGCTGAAGCGGTTCCGGCCGCCTCGTCGACGATTTCGGACCGACCGTCGACGAGCGTCACGACATCCTCGAGGTCGTGGCTGGCGATGAAATCGCCCTCGCCTCTCCCGTAGAACGCCTCGAGCTTCGTCGCGAGGAAACAGGGCGGGTCGACGAGCAGTATCGGGAGCCCGCTGGGCAGCGTCCTTCGGTGGGCGGTCCGAAGGGCCTCGGGGTACCAGCGGTTGCTGAAGCCGAGAAGCGAAGGGTCTGTCGGCATGACATCGACGACGAGATCGTCGAGCGTCCAGCGACAGATCGGAGCCTGCGGGCTCGTGTCGTGCCGGAAGCCGCGCCGCACGAGATCTTTCTCGAGGCCCCGATACGCCGCCCGGTCCGCGGTCTCCACGACGAGATCGACATCCAGCGTCGTCCGAATCGCGGCGGCGGCGGGGTCGGTCAGCATCAAGCCCGTCGCGCAGCCGCCCACGAAGACCACCCGCTCGCGGAGCGTGCCCAGCGCCGCCGCGACGCGCTCGACCATCGCCGTATTGGCGTCCGTCACTTCAGGCGTTCCTGCAGGAGCCGAACAGCGAGCTGGCGCTCGCGGGCCCGCCCCGCCCGAACCGCGTCAAGCAGGGCGAGGATCTCGTAGAGCGCCGGGTCCGTCGCGACGGCCCTCGGGACGGATGGATGGAGAGGATCGAGCCGTGGTCCCCGCGCCTTGCCCTCGGGATCGGGCCACACGGGGTCCGGCTCCCCCGATCGCGCCATCAGCTTCCGGAGAGGTTCTGCGCCGTGCGCCGTCGGAACGCCTCGGGTCGTCTCGCCGGGGCGTACCGGGTAGGCGTAGCGTGCGCCGTGGACCAGGAACTCCCGGAGCGCTTCGGGGTTCGGCCGAACCGCGAGCCCGCCGCCCGGCAGGAAGCCCGCGGCGACGGCGCGCTTCACCGACGCGTGGACCGAGGCGACGCTCATCCCGAGCGCGCCCGCCAGCGAAGGATAGCTCCAGGTCTGGTCCCGACCGGTCCAGAGCTTGAGCGCGACGAGGAGGTCCTGCGACTTGAGCATCCGGGAGGAAGTCTATTCTGGATTCGCGAATCGCGAAAGGCTCATCCGGCGCAGACAGCCTCCCCCACCTCCCCCGGCACCCTCTCGAGCCTCGCCAGGTCGACCGTCATGACCCGGACGACGACGGACAGGGCGCCCCCTCCCTGAATCACGAAGTCGCGCTGGAGGCCAGGCGGTCGAGGGCGGCGTGGTGGGGGTAGATGAGGACGGCGCTGTCGGTGGCAAAGCGATGGGCGTAGGCGAGCACCTGGTAGACGTTTTCGCCCGATGCGCCTTCGGCGCTCGCGGGAAAGTGGCCACTCGTGCTCGTCAGAAGTGAGCCACGCGAAAACAGCGAGGAGGCGGCGCCGGCCGACGGGTCCACGACGTCGAGGATCGGATGCTCTCGTCGCGCGGAGCGTGAGAGCAGCGTCATCCGCGCCGAAGGCGCGTAGAGGCGTTCACGGCGGCAAGAGAGCCTGGTGAGGGGCGACCGCCGCCGAGGGCGGGGTGGCCCCAAGCGCGGGTCTCAGCGGGGACGAGGGAGCGAGCGTTCGAGGACGCCGGCGAGGTAGCGGCGGTAGCCGTCGTCGAAGGGCGTGGCGAGCAGCTCCTCGACCACGGGTAGGAAGTAGGCCAGGGACCTGGCCGTGGGCGGAGGGCCTGACGGCAGGGGACGGGCGAAGCGGCGGACCGATGCCAGCAGGAGAGCGTCGTCGACGGTCTGGACGGTGACGTCTCGCGCGTGGAGCTCACGGGCGAGGCGTCGATCGGCGAGACGGATGTGACCGGTGGTCCCCGAGGTACGGCGATAAGCGTCGAGGACCCTGCGGACGAAGACGTCGGCCGCAGGGTCATCGGTAGGTGTCATCCCCCGTTGCCGCGAAGCGAGGGACCGTCGATGAGGACGGTCTGGCACTGGTGGCGCAGACGGCTGAGGAGGGCGTCGGTCATGGAGCGGTTGCCGAGGAAGTTGGCCCATTCGTCGTAGCCGAGATTCGTGGTGACGATCGTGGACTTCTTGCGGTAGCGCTCCTCGACGAGCTTGAAGAAGATGTTGGCCTGCTCGGGGCGGAGATTGAGGTACGACAGCTCGTCGATCACGAGCAGATCGAGCCGGGAGAGGTGGTTGAGCAGGCGGCGGGAGGAGCGATCAGCCAGAGAGGCGTACATCTCGTCGAAGAGGTCCTGTGCCCTGACGAAACGGCCGCGATAGCCGTTCTCGAGAGCCTTGAGGAGGATTCCGGTGGCCAGGCCCGTCTTGCCGACGCCGGGCTTGCCGATGAAGACGATGTTCTCGGCCCTGGGGATGAAGTCGAGGGAGGCGAAGGACTTGATCTGACGGCGATTGACGCCGGGCTGCGCGGCAAAGGGGAAGGTCTCGAGCGTGAAAGTCTCGGGCAGCGATGCGGTCTTGATGCGCCAGGCGAGCGACTTCTCCTGCCGGGAGTGCCACTCGGCGCGCAGGAGGGGCACCAGGAATTCCTGATAGTCCGGCTGCTCGGAGGTGGCCTTGCCGAGGGCCTCGGGCAGCAGGGTGCGCAGCTTGCTCAGGCGCAGGTTTGCCAGGAGCTGGTCGAGCTCATCGTTCATCGGGGTCCCTCATGCGGAAGTAGTGGTGGGCGATGCGCTCGAGGGTCATCCGCTCGATGCGATCGAGGTCGTAGAGGCCGTAGAGCAGCGCCTCGGCGAGGGCGGCGCGCAGGGCATCGTGGGGGTAGTCGCGGGCCATCTTCAGGAGCCGGCGCAGGAGAAAGGCCGGGGCCTTGCGGCCGTGCTTCTTCAGGGCGGCCACGAAGGGAGCGATGTCGGGCAGGATCGCCGAGAGGGCCCGTTCCTCGTCGAGCTCACGCGCCAGCCGGACCTTCTCGCCGCGGGGCGGCCTGTGAGCGGGAAGCTGGACACGCTGGTCCAGAGGCAGAAGGACCCGTTCGTGGACGACCGTCTGGTCGCCCTCGTCGAGCTCGACCCGCTCGGCGGTAACCCGGACCTGGACCTGGCGGTGGAGCCAGGCGGGGGGGACCGAATAGCGATTGCGATCGACGTTGACGAAGCCCTCCACGTCGACGATGCGGATCTCGACCCGCTCGGGCTCGGGGATGAAGGCCGGGAGCGGATGGAGCTTTCCCCGCTCGGCGACGTACAGCTCGTCGGGTATGGCGTTTCCCAGGTTCCTCTTCGGCTTGGCGTTGACCTTCTGACACCACTGGCGGGCCTGGCTGTTGAGGTCGCGCACGTCCGTGAAGACGCGCCCCGCCAGGAAGTTGTTCTCGATGTAGTCGAAGGGGCGCTCGACGCGCCCGGAGCGGTTGGCGTCCCCTTTCTCGTGGGCCACGAAGACGAAGTTGAAGCGCTCGGCAAAGGCGGCCATCTCGGGAGCGGGCACCATCTCCTTGCCGGTCCCGCAGAGCCGGATGACGTTGGTGTTATCGACCATGGTCCGGTCCGTGGATCCCTCGAAATACCGAAACGCCTCGGTCAGGAAAACCTTCGCCTCGAATCGGGTGAAGCGGAAGTAGTGCTGGAAGAAGAGCCTGTGGCTGTAGCAGAGCACCGCGGAGGCGGTCTGCATCCGCCAGACCCGCTTGTTGATCTCGATGTCGTGCGGAGAGGTGTCGTGCTGCATCTCCCGGCCCGGCGCAAATTCGTACTGGCCCGCCGGCTGCCTGGGTGGCGGCGCCTGGCTCCGCACGAACGCCGTGAGCGCCTGGTAGGAGACCGGGGTGCCCTGCTCCGTCAGCTCCTCGTGCACCCTCACCAGGTTGCCCTTGCACGTCTTCGTCAGCTCCTCGATCTCCTCCTGGTGTCCCTCCAGCCGCGACGGGCGCAACGCCCTCGCCACCGTCTCCGTCCCGGACTCCACCACCTTCTTCACCGACGGCCGCGAGATCTTCAGCACCTTGGCGATCTGCCTCGCGCTCAGTCCCTTGGCCGACAGCTCCAGGATCGCCGCGCGCTGCCTGCGATGAAGCACTCTCTTCTCCTCCCGTGCCCAGCATTCGTTCCAGAACGCCGAGCGTCTCCTTCAAGATCCCTTGCACCCGACGACGACTCGCTTCGTCGACCCCGGTCATCTCCGTCTCCAGCCGCCGGCTCGTGGCCAGCAGCGCCCGACCCCGTCTGAGCAGCTCCTGTCGACCGGGGTGCGCCTGCCGCGCCTTCACGTACAGCACCGGGTCTGCCAGCAGCCGCTCTCGTCCTTCGGCGTCGGCTCGACGCCACGCCTCGACCACGTCGCTCACCTGCCGCCGAGTCAGCCCCTTGCCTGCGATCGCTCCCCCGAGCCGCTCGCTGGCCCGCTGGCTCGACCGCGAGAGAGCCAGCAGCGGCCCCGACGCCACGGCTCCGTCGATCTCACCCCGTCGCACCCGCTCCTGCACGGTCTCGGGCAGCTGCCGCACCAC
>CAVOJA010000175.1:0-10290 GCA_963696015.1 uncultured Holophagales bacterium | reverse complement strand
GCTCGCGTTCGTCTTCGCCGGCGCGGGCGCCGCCTATCGCGGCATGGGCCGAGACCTTCTCGGGCGGCTCCCGGGGCTCGCTGTCTCGCTCACGCGTCGCAGCCGCAGGCTCCCCCGCGCGCTCGCCTGGTCCTTCGAAGACGACCCCCGCGAGCCGGCGGTCCTCGAGCAGCTCTGGGGTGGCTCTGCTCTCTGCCAGCTCCACGCCGAGCTGACCCGGGGCCTCCTGGGGCTCACACCCCACGCCTGGATGGGGTACTCCTCCGGTGAGACGAATGCCCTACTTGCTTCGGGGACCTGGGTCGACGCGGACGCGCTCATCGAGGAGAGCGAGAGCTCGGGGATCTTCACGCGGGACCTCGGCGGGAGCTTTGCGGCGGTCGAACGTGCGTGGGGCCGCCCGGTCCGCTGGGCGTCCTGGACCGTCCTCGCGCCCGTCGCCGAGGTGACGGCCGCCCTGGCTGGCGAGGAGAGGGTCCACCTCGCGATCGTCCACGGCGACGAGGACGGCGTCATCTCCGGCGACGAGGACGGTTGCGCCCGCGTCGTGGAGACGCTGGGCCGGAACCGATGCTTGCGCCTCGGGTACTTGCTCGCAGTCCACGTCCCCGAGCTCGACGCGGTGCGGGACGAGTGGCTCGCTCTGCACCGCCGGCCGACGACGCCTCCTCTCCCTGTCGGGTCGCAGCCGCGCGCTCGCTTCTACACGAACGCCGCGGGCGGCAGCTACGTGCCGACCTCCGAGAGCTGCGCGCAGGCGATCCTCGGCCAGGCGAACCGGACGCTCGACCTGCGCCCAACCGTCCTCTCGGCCTGGGAGGACGGCGTCCGCGTCTTCGTCGAGCACGGGCCGCAGGCCGCGTGCGGCCGGTGGATCCGAGCGATCCTCGGCGAACGCGAGGCGCTTGTCGTCAGCCTCGACCGGAAGGGGCAGGGCTTCGAGGCGACCCTCGATGCGGTCGCGGCGCTCGCCGCCGCGGGCGTACCGATGCGCGCCGGGGCGCTCGAGGAGCTCGACGCCCTGCTGCGAACGGAGCGGCCCTCGCCCCGGAGCGGCAGGAGCCTCGCCTTCCCGGCGCACTTCCCCGAGGTGAAGCTCCCGCCCGTTCCTCCGGCCGCCGTCGCGCCGGGCCCGACGCGCGCCCGGGTCATGGCCCCGGCTCCCGCCCTGCCGCCGGTCCTCGACGAAGAGTGGGGCTTCCGGCCGAGCGATCCCTTCGTCCCGGACGCTCCGCCCGCCTCGTTCGCGCCGGTTGTTTCCGTGGCGCACGCGGCCCCGTCAGTCACGTTCGACCCCTCCGCCCCCTCCGCCCCCTCCGCCCCCTCCGTACCTTCCGCGGCCTCCGCCCCGGTCTCTTCCCCCGTCCTTCAGGGCTTGCGCGCCCACGTCGCCCAGCTCTCGCGGATCCAGCAGGACTACGTCCTGGCGCAGCAGGCACTGCACGAGCGGTTCCTCTCGGGGCGCGGCGCGGCGATGGAGACCTTCCTTCGCGCGGCGCGCCTGGCGGGAGAGGCGGAGAGCGCCGCGGCGGCGACTCCGGGGCTTGCCGCTGTGGCCATCATGACCTCGGAAGCTCCTGTGACCCCGACGACTCCGAAGGCCCCGGCGAATTCAGTGTCCCCGGTCGCCCCAGCCGCTCCGGCGATTTCGGTGGCTTCGCCGTCCGTCGAAACCCCTCGCCCTGGCGGCAGTCCCGTCGGTCCCCGCTTCGATCGCGGCCAGCTCGAGATCCACGCCGGAGGGCGGATCTCCGAGATCTTCGGCACACCGTTCGCTGCACAGGACCAGTACGAACGGCAGGTCCGGATGCCGCTCCCGCCGCTCCTCCTGGCCGACCGCGTCGTCGGCCTCGCGGCCGAGCCGGCGAGCATGGGGAGGGGAACGATCTGGACGGAAACCGACGTGACGTGGGATTCCTGGTACCTGCACCAGGGGCACATGCCGGCAGGCGTGATGATCGAGGCGGGCCAGGCCGACCTGATGCTCATCTCGTACCTCGGCGTCGACCTCCTGAACAGGGGAGAGCGGGTCTACCGGCTCCTCGGCTGCGAGCTGACGTATCACGGGGACCTGCCACGCGCCGGAGAGACCCTTCGGTTCGGGATCCATCTCGACGGCCACGCGGCGCAGGGACCCGTGCGGCTGATGTTCTTCCACTACGACTGCGCGAACGGGGACCGGCCCCAGCTCACGGTCCGCAAGGGGCAGGCGGGCTTCTTCACGGACCAGGAGCTGGCCGAATCCGCCGGCTGTCTCTGGAGCCCGGAGGAGCAGGCGATCGTCCCGGAGCCGCGCCTTGCGCCGCCCACCGTCCGCTGCGGGAAGAGCCGTTTCGAGAGGGAGAACCTCGAAGCGTTCGCCCGGGGCGACGCGTTCACCTGCTTCGGCCCGGGTTTCGAGAGGGCAGAGACGCACACCCGCAGCCCGCGCATCCCGGAAGGGCGGATGCTCCTTCAGGACCGGGTCACGGACCTCGACCCGACGGGCGGGCCGTGGGGCCGCGGCTACCTGCGCGCGGAGCTCGACGTCCGTCCGACCCTCTGGTTCTTCGACGGACACTTCAAGAACGACCCGTGCATGCCAGGGACCCTGATGTTCGACGGCTGCCTGCAGGCGATGTCGTTCTACCTCGCGGCGCTCGGTTTCACGCTGCCGCGGGACGGCTGGCGGTTCCGGCCCGTCGCCGAGCTGCCCTACCAGCTCCAGTGCCGCGGCCAGGTGACCCCTTCCTCGCGCCGGCTCGTCACGGAGGTGTTCGTCGAGGAGGTCGTCGCGGGGCCGGTCCCCACGCTCTACGCCGACCTCCTCTGCACGGTCGACGGCCTGAAGGCGTTCCACGCGCGGCGGGTCGCGATCGAGCTCGTCCCCGACTGGCCTCTGGAGGCGATGCCGGCCCTTCTCGCCGAGGCCGCCGCCGATACGCGGCCGACGGCAGAGGCCGACGGCTTCCGCTTCGACCAGGCGAGCCTCCTGGCCTGCGCGTGGGGAAAGCCGTCCAAGGCCTTCGGGCCGATCTACACGAGATTCGACGGGCCGGGGCGCGTCGCCCGGCTGCCGGGGCCGCCCTATCTCTTCATGAGCCGCGTGACGGAAGTGGATGGCCCGATCGGAGTGATGAAGCCGGGGGCGTCGGTCACCGTCGAGTACGACGTGCCACCCGACGCCTGGTACTTCGCCGAGAACGGTTGCCGGACGATGCCGTTCGCCGTCCTCCTCGAAGCGGGGCTCCAGCCGTGCGGCTGGCTGTCGAGCTACGTCGGGTCGGCGCTGAGCGTCGACGAGGAGCTCGGCTTCCGCAACCTCGACGGCACCGGCAGCTTCTTCGGTGAGGTCTTCCCCGACTCCGGCACCCTGACGACGCGCGTGAAGCTGAACAGCGTCTCGGCGACCGGGACGATGATCATCGAATCGTTCGAGGTGACGTGCTCCGTGGGAGAGCGGCCGGTCTACGAGATGAAGACGGTCTTCGGCTTCTTCCCGCCGGCCGCGCTCGCGAATCAGGCCGGGCTCGCTGTTTCCGACCCTCAGCGAGAGCTGCTGGAGAAGCCGAGCGACTTCTTCGTCGATCTGACGACGAGGCCGGCCGCCTTCTTCGACCCCCGCCGGCCGCGACTCGCCGGGCCGATGCTCCTGATGCTCGACCGGGTCGACGGCCTCTGGCCCACGGCGGGGAAGGCCGGCCTCGGCCAGATGCGGGCCGTGAAGGACGTCGACACGGACGAGTGGTTCTTCAAGGCCCACTTCTTCCAGGACCCCGTACAGCCCGGCTCCCTCGGGATCGAGGCGATGATTCAGGCGCTGCAGTTCTTCATGCTCCAGGCGGGAATGGACGAGGGAATCGCCAGTCCCCGCTTCTCGAGTCTCGCCGGGGGGCGCGCTCTCCGGGGGGCGCTGTCCGCAGCCCCCCGGACCCCCCGGACGCATTCAGCGGCGATCGCCCTCGGCGTCAGCAGGCTAGGCGCCACGCCGCCCCCCGGACCCCCCGCATCGCGAGCGGAGGACGGGACCGAGCTAACGTGGAAGTACCGCGGGCAGGTCCTTCCGCACCACCGGACGGTCCACACGACGATCGAGATCACCGCGGCGGGCCGGGACGAGCGGGGCGCCTGGGCCACCTGCGAGGCGAGCCTCTGGTCCGACGGGCGGCGGATCTACGAGGCGGCGAACCTCGGCATGCGGATCATCCCGGGCGAGCCGGGTTCCGGCGCGAAGGCGAGCCAGATCGTCCTCGACCCGGAGCGCGACCGGTGGCTACTCGACCACCGCCCCACCTGGACCGAGCCCGCTCTCCCGATGATGAGCATGGTCGACCTCCTGGCCCGCGGCTCCACGGGCCACGGCCCGGTGACCGGCCTGCGCGACCTGCGGGTGAGCGGCTGGTTCCTCGTGAGCGGGCCGCGGCGCCTCCGCTGCGAGCAGGACGGCGAGACCGTCCGGCTCCTCGCCCTCGCGCCGGACGGTGAGAAAGAGGTCGCGCGGGCGTCGGTGCGGCACGGCGAGTTTGCGGCGCGCCCCGACCCACTCCCCGAGGCCCGCGGAGTCGAGGTCCCGCTCCCATACGAGACCGGCGCGCTCTTTCACGGACCAGCATTCCAGGTCGCCGAGCGCCTCGTGATGGGACTGGGCGAATCTTCCAGTTCGTTGCGCGCCGACAGCGGCGTCCCAGTGAGCCTGCTCAACCCGGGCCTCCTCGACGGCGCCACGCACGGCATCCCGCACGCGGACCTCCACTCGTGGAACGGCGCTTCCGACCCGGGCAAGGTCGCCTTTCCCGCCTTCATCCCCGAGATCGACTTCTTCGGCCCGACACCGGTTGCGGGGACCGTCCGGTGCGAGGTCCGCCAGCAGCCGTTCCTCGGAAGCCCCGACCACCCGGTCTTCCTGATCCAGCTCATCGGGCCGGACGGCGTCTGGTGCCAGCTCCGTCTCGTCGAATCGTCCTTTCCCAAGGGGCCTCTCGGCTCGGCCGACCCGGCCGCCCGCCGCGCCTTTCTACGCGACCGGGCCCCGGTCGAAGGGCTGAGGCTCTCGCGCGCCGACGACGGCGTCACCGTTCTGACGGATGCCCAGGTCGTGGCGACCGACTGGCTCCCCGGGACCGTCGCGGCCGTCTACGGCACTCGCGACACCGCGGAGATCGCGCGCGCCGAGCACGCGGCCGCGGCCAACGCGCTCCACCCGGGACGGGTCTTTGCGCAGCTCCCGCTCACCCGTTTCGACCTCGAAGCGAACCGCACGGGCGGTGAGGTGCGCATCTCGGGCGACGGCCGCGGGACTCTCGACCTCGCGCCGCTCCGGAAGTTCTGGACGCGCTGGTTCGATCGGGGACCGTGGCCCGTCGAGGACCTCTATTACGGCCTCGTCGGCCGCTTCGTCGGCCGCGTCGTCGTCGAGGAGCCGGAGGCGTTCTCGGCCCTCTGCGGCCGGAGCGTCCTCTACCTCGCGAACCACCAGACCGGCGTCGAGTCGCTCCTCTTCTCGATCGTCGCGTCGGCGCTGAACGAGGTCCCGACCGTCACGCTCGCCAAGATCGAGCACAGGGACACGTGGCTCGGTCGGCTCATCGCGCACGCGTTCTCGTACCCGGGCGTGACGGACCCGCGCGTGATGACCTTCTTCGACCGCGAAGACAAGGCGAGCCTCGTCCGCGTCATCGGCGAGCTGGCCGCCGAGATGGCGGGGCCGGGCCGCTCCGTCATGGTCCACGTCGAGGGGACGCGCGCATTGAGCTGTCGCCAGCCCGTCGAGAAGATGAGCGGCGCCTTCATCGACATGGCGCTTGCGGTCGGCGCCCCCGTCGTCCCGGTGCGGTTCGTCGGCGGCCTCCCGGCCGACCCGCTCGAGACGCGCCTCGAGTTCCCGCTCGGAATGGGCCGGCAGGACATTCACCTCGGGAAGCCCCTGATGCCCGAGGTGCTCGAGGGCCTCCACTACGGCGCCCGCAAGGAGCTCGTCCTCGCCGCGATCAACGGCCTCGGAATCCCGAACGGCCTGGAAAGGCCGTTTCGCGGCGACCCGGACTTCGAGAGACGCGTGAACGCCTGGCAGGCCGCGCGCGGCGTCTCACACGAGCACGCGACGCTGCACGAGGTCCTCGCGGAACTGGCGTCACCCGGGGACGAGGTGCGCCGGCTCCTCGCGGCCCCGGACGCTTCCGCCCTCGCCGGGGATGAATGCCCGGAGGGGCGTTGGCTCCTGGAACTGGGCCGGAGGCTTCTGGGAAGCTGAACGGGCTCGGGCGACTCTGCTCGCCGGGAAGTCAGCGCGAGCGCCGGCGGGGGTGGGCGGCGAGGACGAGGAGCGAGAGTCCGTACGCGATCAGCCCGACGGCGACGAGTCCGAACGGGACGGGTCCCGGTCCGAAGTGCCTGAGCGTGTTCAGCGCGGATCCCGTTCCGCCCAAGGCCCGCGCGTTCTTGTCGAGCCCAGCGCGGCAGACGGAGTACCCGACGATCGCGGCGACGATGCCGTGCGCGAGCATTCCGACCCGTGTGAGCACGGAGGTCCACTTCTTCTGTCCGCGGGCGATGATGGCTGCGGTGAAGTCGGCCGGAAGGCGGCCGAGCACGGCCCGCACCACCTCCACGCCGCCGACCACGATGGCGATCGCGCCTCCGAGCCCGAGCCCGAGGCGGCCCCAGCCGTGAGAGACGAGACGGGCGACGAGCTCGCGGAGCCCGGCCTCGTCGGCACCCGAGCGGAAATGCAGGAGAACGCGCGCTGCCGCGCTGGAGGACCGCGACGTGCGCCGCAACGCCGCCGATCAGGACGTATACGATCCCGCGCGAGAGGAAACCGAAGGGGGCGAGCGCGCCCGGCACCGCCTGCTCCTCGTTTCGCCCTTTTGCGAGCACGGGCGGAAGTCTGCCACGTGAGGGCGAATCCCCGGGTCAAGGACCGCCCTCGCCGGGGACGAGAGCCCTGCCTCACGCCCCCGGACCTCTCACGAGGTGCATCATGCCGGGCGCATGCGAATGCTCGCCGTCGTCCACCACCGTCACGAGGAGTGGGTCTCTGCGCTCCGCGAGGCCGAGCCCCACCTGGAGATCCGCGGCTTTCACCCACGCGCTCCGCTCGACGACTCCTGGCTCGCCCGTGCCGAGGGTCTCTTCGTCTGGAAAGTCCCTGAAGGGCTGATCTCGCGGATGCCCCGGCTGACCTGGGTCCAGAGCGCGGGCGCGGGAGTCGACCACCTGCTCTCCGACCCGTCTATCCCAGCCGTACTGCCCATCACCCGGGCCGACGGGCAGTTCGGGTTCTGGATGGCCCGCTACACGGTCGCCCACCTCCTCGCTTCCACCCAGCGGCTCGACGAGTGCCGCGAGGCCCAGCGGGAGCGCAGGTGGGTCCCGAAGCTCCTTCCTGAGGACTTGACCGGCCAGGGGGCGCTCGTCCTCGGCTTCGGCCGCATCGGGCGGCAGATCGGCCGCGCCCTGCGTGAGATCGGACTCGACGTCCGGGGCTTCGTCCGCACCCCCCGCCCGGACTCCGAGTTCCCACTCCACGCCACACGCGACCTCGATGCCTTCCTCCCGCGAGCTCGCGTCCTCGTCCTCTGCGCCCCGCTTACTCCCGACACCCGCGGCCTCGTGAACGCGACCCTCCTCGCTGCCGGTCACCCGCGTCTCGTCCTCGTCAACGTCGCGCGCGGCGCCCTCGTCGTCACCGCCGACCTCCTCGAGGCCCTCGACGACGGTCGCCTCGAGCGCGCCGTCCTGGACGTCTTCGAGGAGGAGCCGCTCCCGCCGGACTCCCACCTCTGGAGCCACCCGAAGGTCGTCATCACCCCACACCATTCGGGGCCCTCGACCCCGCGCGCGATGGTCCCCGACGTCCTCGAGAACCTGCGGCGGTTCGCGGAAGGCCGGCCCGTCGTCGACGCGGTCGACCGGACGCGGGGCTACTGAGAAGGGCGACTCGCGAGCGGCCCGAACTAGGGTCCTTGTGTTGAAGAAGTCGGTGCGTACAGGTCAAGCTATTCAGGCGGCGAGACGCAGGGCCGCGGTGGCTTGATCGATCTTGGCCTCGAGGTGGTGGAACGCGGCGTTGATGGCGTTGCTGCCGGGCGGTGCCTGAGGGGAGAGGGCCGATAGTGTGGGACGGAGAAGGCGCCCGTAGACACGGTTGAAGAAGACGGCGACGCGCAGGCCCGCTGGGGTGAGCCGGTAGCGGTGGGTCTTCGGTATGCGCTCGATGAGACCGTGAAGGCGGAGGCGGCGAAGGTCGTAGGTCATCCGGCCCGCGGAAAGCTGTTCCGGGCGAAGGCCCAGCAGGCGAGCAAGGGGCTCGCGCAGATCCTTGTTGGAGAAGCCGCGTAGCTGGAAGACGAACAGGACCAGCGAGGCCATGAGGGCCTGCACACGGGGATCGTCGAAGCGCAAGGCCGCACCGTGCTGGCCGTCGACGTCGATGGGGGCGACCACTCGACGGAAATCGTCCTCGCCGAGAGTGGCGTCGTGGCTGAGTCGTTGGACGTCGAGGAGACGTCGGTTGGCGTCGAAGCCGACCTTCCGCAGAGCGGGAAGGTTTCTCAGCATTCGGCCGATGGCGAAGTCGCGAGTGTCGTTGATGGTCGTCTCGGTGCGAAGGGCGCGTCCCTCCTTGTGGTACTGCTTGATCTTGGATTTCTTGTCGTCGATGTGGAGCGAGGGGACAACGCCGTCGGTGAGGACCCTGGTGCGGAAACGGCCGGGCGTGCGCCGGCTGATGCGCCGATCGAAGATCAGCTGGACCTGGTCCGGGCGGCCGAGGTCGAGGTTCTCGCGGATGATCTCCTCGAACAGGACGCGGCCGGCCAGCGGGCGGTCCAGGACCTGAGTCAGAGAGAACTCCACCTGAAGCATGGAGAGCTCGTAGCGATACCCGGCAGTGCGGTCGGCGGCGTCAAACGGGTGCGGCAGGATCTTCAGCCACTTGCGGAAGAACCGGTCGATCGTCTCCGCCGACAGGCCGTCGCAGATCTTCTGCGCCCGGCGCGCGTCCTCGCACGAGAGCAGGCCGTTGTCGAGGGCCTCGAACTTGATGCCCCGCTTCGTCAGCTGCTTCTTGAGGTACTCGTGACCGTTGATACACAGCTTGGCGTTGTAGGGGAAGTACGAGCAGAACTTCAGGAAGAACGGCCCGAAGTCCTCGTCGATGGCGTAGACGTAGAACTGGTTGACCATCGCCGTCGAAGGCACGAGCCAGGGGTAGGGCGCCCCTGTCTGCGGGTTGCGCCGCTTCTGGGTCCGGAAGACCCGGGCCTTCTCCTGCGCCTTGCCGATGAACAGGACTCCTTCGGGCCCAACGAAGCGCTTCCGATACCCGGCAGCGAGGTCATCCTTCCTCTGCCCTTCTCGAAGGAGACGATGTCCAGATTCCGGTCCCGAGCGAACGACTCGAGCGTCTCGATGAACGCCTTGCTGATCGGGTCCATCAATACCGATGAAGCGAACCGGTCGCCGCGGTGCTTGACCAGAAACGCCGCTACCCCCACGTCCGTCTGCAACCGGGGAACGAAGGCGTTGAGGTACATCCGGTCGATCCCCGAGATCTCCAGGGTCACGTGGCGCTCGAGGATCTCGGCGACGCTCCGGACTCCTGATACGCTTTCCCCGGACCCCGTCCGACGATGTTCTTCGGAACGACTCGCCGCTTGTCGGCTCATAACGGCCTCCCGGTTTCGATCAGGAGGTTACCGCTCGGGCGGGGTCCCTTCCTCATGTCTCGTCGGTCTGAGGCGGAGCCTCGTTAGTTCTTTCTCCTCCGGCGCCCCGAGCCTCGCGACGACTTTCGCGAGGTCGACCCCGAACGCCGCCTTCACTTGCTCGACGAGCTGGACTCCCTGCACCACCTGCGAGGAGGCGGGGAGGTACGCAACGCGGTCGACGCTGACGTTCTGGATCGTCTCGACGAGCGAGGACAGGACGCTCTGGAGCTTCTGCATGAGGAAAATGTCGCGGGCGTTCGGGCCGGCGGCTTTCCACGTCTCGATCATCTGGGTCAGGACGGCGGCTGTCGCCTTGCCGTCCTCGACGATCTTCGCGGCCCGACCGCGGGCCTCGGCCTGCTTCTTTTCCATGTCGGCGCGGGCGGGGGCGACGACGTCGGCGTCGAGCTGGAGGCGTCCAGACGCGGGGCCGGCCTCGGCCTCGCGGACGGAGCCTTCTGCGTGAGCTTGCGCCTCCGTCGCCTCTTCCCAATGCCGGTGGAATGCACGAAGGGCCACTGTGCCCGGACAGGACTCGGGCACGACTCGGGCATTGACATGGAGGCCTCGTCACCAGAATCTGTGGGTTACAAATGGCTCC
>CAVOJA010000174.1:0-10042 GCA_963696015.1 uncultured Holophagales bacterium | reverse complement strand
GACGAGCGGGAGGGGGTCGCGGAACGAGAGGGCCTTCGCCTCCGGCAGTCCCAGAGCCTCGAGGTGTTTCACTTCGACGCCGGCCGAGAGCGTCGCGGTCGCCTCGGCGAGGCCCGTGAGCGCCTGGCGGTAGACGAGGAAACAGGTCGCGTCGTCGAAGACGCCGACGGTCTCAGTGGGAAGGAATCGGGATCCTGTCGGGGTTCGTCACCTCGAAGGGCCGGCCATCGAAGGTCACGGAGATCGCCAGCGGGTCCGGGCTCGAGGGACAGCGCCAGACCAAGCGGACCGCCTCGACGCGGCCTTTGGGCTGGGCTCGATGAACCAGAACATCAAGCCCGGTCCCCGGGAGCCGGAAGGCAATATCCGTGCAAGGGTGCGCGTCGTCTCCGCAGGGAGACACCGTCTCCCTGCTGGCCTGATTCCAAATCCCGGGGACATGTCAATACACGATTTCACGCCTGGCACGGAACCGGCAGAACCTGGCACGGAACCACGGGATTATGGGACGGAACCGGGATGGCACGAAATCGGGAACGGAAAGGGAAGGGGTCTGGTCGTGATTCAGGAGATGGGCTTGAGGAGAGCCTGGACGAGGTCATCCAGCTTCTGCAGGAAACGGGAGCGATCCCGGGCCTCGAAGGGGGCCGGACCGCCGGTGATGGTCCCGGTGTCGCGGAGGTAGGCCATCAGCTCGCGGTTCGCGAGGGCGTCTCCGATCGATTTCGGCGAGAAGACCTTCCCCTTCGGGTCCAGCGCCCGGGCACCGCGGGCGAGGCAGAGCGAGGCGAGCGGAATGTCCGACGTCACGGCGACGTCGGTCCCGGTGACGCGCTCGGCGATCCAGGCGTCCGCCGCGTCGAAGTGTCCGCTCACGACGACCATCTCGACCAACGGGTCGTCGGGAACGCGGATCCTCCCGTTCGACACGACGAAGACCCTGAGGCCGTAGCGCTTCGCGACGCGGAAGACCTCGTCCTTCACGGGGCAGGCATCGGCGTCCACGTAGATCCGGATCGAGGGCGGGGCTGTCGTCACCCGGCGGAGCCTACGCCGCCGCCTCCCGGCGAGGCGAGAATCGACGGCCTCACCGGACGGTCACGATGCCGCGCGCCTCGGAGGTCACGCCGACGGCCGACGGGAGGAGTCGGCGTTCCACCCAGACGACCCTCTGCGACGCCAGGTCCGCCCGGAGGATCCCGAACGCCTTGCCCATTCCCTCGATGGTCGATGCGTCGAGAGCGCCGGGCCAGTCGCCGTGCGTGGCGATGCCCTCCGCCGAGACGCGCCACACGTGGAGGGGGACCCGGATCCTCGAGAGGTACCTCCGGGCGCGGGCGGCGTCGAAGGCGCTTTCGTCCCGTTCGTCGGGACCGAGGAGGAGGACGACGGCCCGGCGGCGTTCGCGCCAGGTGGCGGCGAGGCCGGACGCGGCGACCGCCTCGGCGATTCTGGGAACGCCCTCGAACTCCTCCAGGAAAACGTCCTTGCCGAGTCGCAGAAACGACCCCTTCGCGGGCGTGAACTCGTCGGAAGAGGGATAGACGAGCGTGGGGACCCGCGACCCGCCGATCACCTGCGGCACCGTGGCCATGAAGTGGAAGCGGCTCCGCGAGGCAAGCTCCAGGGGCCTTGGCCGCGGCCACGGGAACGGAAAGGAGTCTTCGGAGGCGAGCCGCCGGAGCTCCTCGCGGACCGATCCGGCAAGGACGAAGACGACCTCGGCCGGACCCTCCTCGACGGCCGCGACGCGCAGGGTCTGTCCCCCGGCCTCGAACCATCCGACCATCTGCTCGGCCTTCGGGAGCCGGGCCCCCCGCGAGATGCGAACGGGGACGGCGGTGAGCTCCTGAAGGGCGTCGTCCGTCTTCGTCCCGCCGAAGCTCGCGACGGCCGTCGCTGTGATCTGGCCGGGAAAGGTCAGGTCTGCGAGGAGGACGTGCGCGGCACCCGGCGCATGAACGGGCAGCGGGAACCGCTCGGGGTTGACGACCTCGAGGGGCCGGCCGTCGAACGAAACGGAGATCGCCGCCGGCTCGGGGCTCTCGAGGCAGCGCCATACGAGGCGGGCCGCCGTCGGCTGGCCGGCGCGGTCGCGCTCGAGAACGAAGGCCGCTTCCGCGGCCGACGTCCCCCGGTTGATCCACTGTCGCGCCTCGCCGAGCCGCTGGCCGGTTCCGTCGAGGGCTACGGCCACCAGCTCGTGAGGTGCAATCTCGCCACCGAGGTCGATCGTCGCCATCCAGGGCGGCGCGAGCTCCACCGCCCTCGTCCCATCGATGTAGAGCTCGATCCGGGCGACCTCCGCTCCAGCAGAGAGCTCAACGGAGTGCATGCCGAAGGCAATGCCGAGGAAGAGTGTTACGAAGGCGACCATTTACTCATCCGTCAGCCGTAACGCAAGAACCGTGCGCGGTGCGGCGTCCTCACGCTGAGACGACTCGATCGGAGCTACGCCGCCGCTTCCCGGTCCTTCAGCTGCAGGGCGTAGAGCCGGGCGTAGAGGCCCGCCTTCGCGAGCAGCTCGGCGTGGCTTCCCGACTCGCGCACCTCGCCGTGGGAGAGGACGAGGATCCGGTCGGCCCGCACGATCGTCGAGAGGCGGTGGGCGACGACGACGGAGGTCCGGCCCGAGAGCAGCCGGTCGACCGCCTTCTCGATGACGGCCTCGGTCTCGGGGTCCACGCTCGAGGTCGCCTCGTCGAGGATCAGGATCCGCGGGTCGCGGGCGAGGGCCCGGGCGAAGGAGACGAGCTGCTTCTCGCCGACGGAGAGGCCGCCGCCCCGCTCGGTCAGCTTCGTGTCGAGCCCGTCGGGGAGGCGTTTCAGGAGCGGGCCGAGGCCGACGTCGCGGCAGGCGCGCTCGACGGTCTCGCGAGGCATCGCGGGGTCGAAGAAGGCGACGTTCTCGGCGATCGTCCCGGTGAAGAGGAACGTGTCCTGAAGGACGATGCCGAAACCGTCCCGGAAGGCGGAGGGGTCGAAGCCCCTCACATCGGTTCCGTCCACGCGGACGGAGCCCCCGGTGACGTCGTAGAAGCGGAGGAGAACGCTGACGATCGTCGACTTTCCCGAGCCCGTCGCCCCGACGAGGGCGATCGTCTCTCCAGGCTCGGCGCGGAACGAGACCCCCTTCAGGACCTCCTCGTCCGGCTTGTAACCGAAGCGGACGTGGTCGAACTCGATCTCGCCGCGAAGCGGCCGCGGGACCGGGGCGGGGGACGGGGGCGCGGCGATCGAGGGGGCCTCGTCGAGGAGCTGGAAGATCCGCTCGGAAGAGGCCATCGCCGCCTGGAGGATGTTGTACTTCTCCGAGAGGTCCATGAGCGGCCGGTAGAACCTCTTCGAATACTGCAGGAAGGTGACGACGCCGCCGATCGTCATCGCTCCGCGGATCACCTCGCCGCCGCCCCACCAGAGGATCGCCGCCATGCCGATGTCCGAGAGGAAATCGAGCGCTGGGTAGAAGACCGCGTAGTAGAAGATCGAGTCGAGGTTCGCGACGCGGTGGTCGTCGTTCACCTTGCGGAAGGCGTCGCGGGCCGCCCCCTCGCGCCGGAAGAGCTGGACGACGGTGACCCCCGAGAGGTGCTCCTGGAGGAACGAGTTCACGCGGGCGATCCTCACCCGCACCCGGCGGTACGTGTCGCGCGCCCCCTTCCGGAACCAGTTCGTCACGAGGGCCATCGGAATCAGGACGCCGAGGGTGATCGTCGCGAGGACCGGATCGAGGGCGAAGAGGATCGCCACGATGCCGCCGAGGACGGCGAGATCTCCGAGGAGGGAGACGAACCCCGACGTGAAGAGCTCGTTCAGGGCGTCGACGTCGGTGGTCAGGCGGGTCATCAGGCGTCCGACGGGCGTCCGGTCGTAGAGCGAGATGTCGGCGCGCTGCAGGTTCGCGAAGATCCGCGTTCTCAGGTCGAACATCACGCCCTGGCCCATACGGGAGGTCCACTCGACCATCAGGAACATCAGCCCGAACGTCGCGAGGACCGACAAGAGGTAGAGGCCGGCGATTGCGTCGAGGGCGGCGGATCCGCGCGGCTCCAGGCCGAGCCGCGTCAGGAACCCGGCGACGAAGGCCGCTCCGCCTTCGGGGGGAGACGCCTTCCGCGAGAAGACGAGGTCGATGGCGGCACCCGTCAGGAGGGGACCGGCGAGCTGCGCGACCGATTCGAGGAAAAGGACGACGAGGGCACCGCCCGCGTAGCCCTTGTAGGGGAGGCCGAGAGAGAAGAGACGGCGGAGGAGGCCCCTGTCGAACCCGCGTCCCTGGACCTCGTCCTCGGCCAGCTGCTCGGCCACGGCTACGCCGCCTCCACTTCGTCCGAGAGGCGCTGGCGCTCGGCCAGCCCGGCGTAGAGGCCGCCGGCCCGGAGGAGCTCCTCGTGCGTCCCCGTCTCTGCGACGCGCCCCTTCTCGAGGACGACGACGACGTCGGCGTGCTGGATCGTGGAGAGGCGGTGCGAGACGAGGAAGACGGTCCGCGTCCCCGACCGGGCCTTCACGGCCTCGAGGATCCTCTCCTCGGTCTCGGTGTCGACCGAGGAAAAGGCGTCGTCCAGGACCAGAAACGGAGCGTCGACGAGGAGAGCGCGGGCGAGGGCGGTGCGCTGCTTCTGCCCGCCCGAGAGAGTTATGCCGCGCTCTCCGACGATCGTCTCGAGCCCCTTCGGGAACGTCGCGAGGTCGGGCCCGAGGCCTGCTTCGAGCGCGGCCCGCTCGACCTCCGCGCGTGTCGCCCCGGGCCTGCCGATCGCGATGTTGTTCGCGAGGGTGTCGGAGAAGAGGAAGGTCTCCTGCGGGACGGCGACCAGGGCGCGCCGAAGGAGCGGTATGAGAGTCTCGCGGAGGTCGCGCCCGCCGAGCCGGATCGTGCCGAACGGGGGCTCTTCCAGCCTCAGGAGGAGGTTGAGGAGCGTCGACTTGCCCGAGCCGGTCCGTCCGACGAGGGCGATCGTCGTTCCCGGCTCCACGGTGAGGGAGACGTTCCGGAGGACGGGCGGGCCGTCGTCGTAGGAGAAGGTCAGGCCCTTCACTTCCAGGGTCCCGCCGGGCGGCGGCCCGTCCTCGCTCTCGGCGGCGAGCGGCTCGGCGGCCCAGAGCTCGGCCATCCGGTTCCAGGAGGCCGACCCGCGCTGCCAGAGGTTCACGACCCAGCCGAGCGCGATGGCGGGCCAGACGAGCTCCATGAGGTAGAGGTTGAACTCCACGTAGCGCGGCACGGTCAGCTCGCCGGCGAGGATCTTCCGGCCGCCGACCCAGAGAACGGCCGCGAAGCCGGCGCCGACGAGCGCCTGGAGCATCGGGAAGTAGAGCGCGTTCAGGCGTGCGAGGCCCAGGTTGCGCTTCCGGAACTCGCGGTTCTTTGCGTCGAAGCGCCGCTCCTCGGTCGCCTCGCGCGCAAAGGCGCGGACGAGCCGCACCCCGCTGATGTTCTCCTGCGCGCTCGCCGAGATGTCGCTGAAGAACTCCTGGATCGCCGTGAAGCGCCGGTGGGTGACCTTTCCCATGACCTGCGTCGCGACGGCCACGAACGGGAGGATCGCGAGGGCCACGAGCGTGAGCGCCGGCGAGGAGAACGCCATGAGCGTGACGGCGACCGTGCCGACGACGATCGTATTCGCCGCCTGCATGATCCCAGGTCCGATCATCATCCGGACGGCGGACAGGTCGTTGACGGCGCGGCTCATGACGTCGCCGACGCGGCTCCGGCGGTGCCAGCGGGGGGGGAGCCTCAGGAGGTGCGCGAAGAGGTCCTCGCGCATCTCGAACTCCACGTCGCGCGAGGCGCCGATGAGAATCCGCCGGGTGCAGAAGAAGAGGATCGCGGCCGCCCCCCCGAGTCCGAGAATCGCCGCGCAGGAGAGGCCGATGAGCCGGGGAGAGGGATCTGCCTCGAGCGACCCCAGGACGTGCCGCACGATCCGCGGCATCGCGAGGAAGAGGGCGGCGGAAAGCGCCATCGTCCCGAAGCCGAGGGCGTATTCCCTCTTGCGGCGAGAGAAGTAGGAGAGGAAACGCGAGAAGTCCTTCAAGTCGCCGGGATGTTACCCGCCCGGCCGACGGAACAGGCCGGCTGCTATCCTCGCGGCTCGCGAGCCGTGACGCACGCCCTTCTCGAACGGATCGTCCTGTTCCGCTGCCTCAACCCGGCCGAAGCGAGGGCTCTCTCCGAAGTGTGCCGCCTCCAGGTGTGCGAGAGAGGCGACACGGTCTTCGTCGAGGGGACCCGGACGAAGGAGATGTCGTTCGTGGCCCTCGGAACCGTCAAGATCGTGAAAGCGACGCCGACCCGCAGCGTCATCCTGAGAATCGTCGGCGCGGGAAGCCCCGTCGGGATCGTCGCGGCCTGGGAGGGCCGGCCCTACCCGGGGACCGCCATCGCCGTCGAGCCGTCGACGATCGTCCACGTCCCCGAACGGGAGTTCTTCGCCCTCACCGACCGCCACCCGGAGATCCTCCGGCAGCTCCTTCAGCTGATGATGAATCGTCAGGTCCAGCTCGGGCAGAGGGTCTCCGAGATGACCGGCCCGGTCGAGACGCGGGTGGCCCAGGCGCTCCTCGACCTCGCCGCCTCCGCGGGAAAGGCGGACGCGCAGGGGGCGTCCATCCCTCTGGCGCTGACCCGGCAGGAGATCGCCGACCTCGCAGGGACGACCGTCGAGACGGCGATCCGGATCATGAGCCGCTGGGGCAAGGAGGGGCTCGTCCTGACCGAGGGAGACGGCTTCGTCATCCCCGACGTCGAGCGCCTGCGTGCTCATCTCGGCTGAGGCCGGTTCGTCTGTGGGCGAGGACTGGTGCCGGCTGAGGGATCAGGAGCTGCGGGCCCCCGGCGGTCGGGGGTGCGCTCTCTCGAAGCTGAACTCCACTTTCACCTTCTTCGGCTGCCCCCCGACCTCGAGAACGGGATAGGCGAGGAAGTTGATCGGCCCCGAAGCGGGCCCGGGGTCGACGACGAGGTCACGGCCACGGCTGAGCTCGATCCGGTTCGCCGGGTGGTGGCCGAAGTAGTAGGTCGAGAGGGCCGTGTACTTGTCGGCTTCGCTGATGTCCACCGGCCACCATTTCCCCTCGGCCCAGAACTCTGCCCAGCAGTGGTAGCCGTCGATTCCGCCTTCGTTGCGCTCGGACGGGATAGAGGCGCCGATCGCGAAACGGGCCGGGATCCCGGCGGCGCGGGCGAGCGCGATGAAATAGGAATGGAAGTCGGTGCAGTTGCCGGAGGCCGCGCTGCACGCACGGACGGCATCTCCCTGGCCCCACCCTTCGCCGTACTTCATGTAGCGCATCCGGTCGATGACGTGGTCGTAGAGGGCACGCGCCCGGACGAGCTCCCCCCTCACGCCGGCGAGGACCTCTCCGGCCGTGGCGGCGAAGTTCTCGCTCGCGGGCACGAGACGCTCCGGCGCGAGAAACTCGCCCGGGCGGGGACGTCTGGCCGCGTAGGCGGCCTTCTCCTTCCGTTTCACCGAGAACCGCATTTCCACCGTCTTGCCGGAATCACCCGGTCCCAGCTCGAGGAAGAGGACCGCGTTGCCGTGTGCGCGTTCTTTCAACGTCCGGCTCAGGCCGGGCGCCCGAACCGACACGACCTCGACTGTCTGGTACGCGTCCGACGTCGGCATCGGCAGCCACATCCGGGCCTCGGCCGGGATCTGGGGAAGGGTGGCCCTGTAGGCGAACTCGAACTCGTCGGTTCCCTTCAGGACCCCGAGGTGCTCGTCCGCCGCGCCCAAGACCTCGACGCGGTGCCACGTCTTGTCGCCCTTCTGCTCCCAGGCGTAGTAGGGCTGGCCGTTCAGCTTGTGGACGGTCGTCTCGGACACCTTCATGTCGCCCGCCCCGCCGTCCAGGAAGAAGTCGACGTCGTAGACGTCTCCGCTCACGTCAGCCAGGTCGACGCACGCGAACTGCCTCGTCGGTCCGAGACTGGAAAGGTACTCGGTGTGAACGCGAACGAGCTTGAGGCGGAGAGTCTTCGTCTCGAAGGGCAGGGAGAAGTACCCACCCCCGCGAGCGACCTCCGCCTCGACGTGCTTCTCGATTCCCGCCTGGATCTCGGCCGTGACGACGTTTGCCGGTGGAGCAGGCGGGGTGGCCGTGGCCGCCGGGGGCAGCGTCGATTCGGCAACAGGCGTTTCGCGAGCTCCCGGGGCACAGCCGGAAAGAGCGACGAGGACTCCGAAGGAGAGGAACACGGAACGGCTCATCTGCGCCTCCACGCGAGGAACGAAAACCGGACCGGAGCCCGAGAGGCCCCGGCCCGGCTCTTCACGGTCATTCTCCGCGGTGGGCCTTACTTCGGAAGTTAGCTCTTGGGCTGCTCGGGCGTCGCCGGCGGCTTGCAGCAGGGAGCGGCGCAGTCCTTGGCGCACTTCTTCGCCTCGTGCGTGACGCACTTGCCGTCCTTCAGCTCGCACTTGGGCGAGCAGCAGGCGACCTTGGCGGGCTCGGCGGCCTTCGGATGCTCGGCGAATGCGGTGGCGGACGAGAGGAGGAGGAGGACGGAAAACGCGGCAAACAGGTTCTTCATCGGTGTTCCTTTCCTATTCCGTGAGCATACGCGGATTATGACATACCACTTCGACGAGGACCATGAAGCTCCCAGCAGCGACCGCGGTGTCGACGATGTCCTTGCTCTGCGCATGAGCTGGCGCAGCGGTGACGGCGGCGAATACGGCGACCGCCAGGAAAGCGGCGGGCTTCCTCATGAGCTTCTCCGCGGACCGGGCTCGGGGCCCCGGTGCGGCGTGGAGGGAGCTCGAGGTCCTGCGGCCCCGTCCGCGATGACGGGCGTCCGTGGGGGGGCGAGTCCCCCGAGCCGGCGGGGCGTGGCGGCCTGCCGCCCCGTCCGGGCCCCCGGAAGCGACCGTGTCCTCTCGCCCAAAGGGCAGCGCGAACGCTACGATCCGGAAGCCCAGGTCGTTGCTCGTGAGCTCCGGCTGGAACTCCTCCCGGTAGGCGAGGGCGAGCCTCGAGACCGTGGCGCTGTACCACGAGCCTCAGCGGGTGACGCGCGTGCCGGGAGCGTCGTCGCGCTTCCGGTCGTCGTCGCGGTGGGGAGCTGTCCGGGAGTCGGGACGCGAGACGCCCTGAGTCCATTCCCCGGCGTTCCCGGACGCCTGAAAGATGCCGAAACGGTTCGCACGGTACAGGGCCGGCGTCTCCGCGGCCCCGACGAGAGTGACCTCCACCTCGGGGTTCTTCTTCCAGTCGTAGAGGTGCATCTGGGGCTCGCTCAGCTCCGTTCCGAGGCCGTCGTCGAACCCGTCCGGGCCGCGCGCCGCCTTCTCCCACTCGGCCTCGGTCGGCATCCGGCAGAGCCACTTCCCCTCGCCGAGGTTCCGCGTCAGCCAGCGGCCGTAGGCGTTGGCCTCGGACCAGGAGACGAGGACGAGGGGGAGGTCGTCCCTGCCGAAGCGAGGGTCGTCGGCGTCCGTCGGCGTCAGGCTCGCCGTGGAGCGGGTCGCCGGGTATCGCGCGGCCCAGCTGGCCTCCGTCCAGTTCCGCCTGTCGGGATCGCCGTCCGGGCTCTCCAGGAAGCGGCGAAACTCCCCGTTCGTCACCACGAATCTCCCGAAGTGGAACGAGGTCGTCCAGGCGAAGTGGGCTTCCACCGGGTTCCGGCGCTCTCCGAGCTGAAAGGCGCCGGCGGGGATGAATGCAGATCCGGACGAGCGGCCCGGCGCGAGAGGCGGGGTCGTCGATCCGGGCGAGCGGACGGTGACGGTGAAGGACCCAGCAGGCCCTCGACCAAATCCGAGACTGGCAAGCGAGACCGAATCGTGCCAGTTTCGCACCCCGGCTCGCGCCGCGACGAAGAAGCTCCCTTTGGTGAGCCACGGAGCCTCGGGTCCGAGGGGAATCGGGAGGGCATCGTCCAGGGTCTTCCCGGTCCGGTACAGCGAGACGGTCGCCACGGTCCGGTCGAGGATCTCGAGCCGAGTCTCGCCTCGGGCGATCCGGGCGTTCTCCGCGCGCGACCGCAGGACAGTCCTGGCGATCGCGATCCCTGCAGCGCCGAGGGCCCGGA
>CAVOJA010000173.1:0-29800 GCA_963696015.1 uncultured Holophagales bacterium | reverse complement strand
ATCGCCCCGCTCTCGACCGCCAGCTTCATCCCGCGCTTGCGCGCCTCGGCCGCCACCTGCGCATAGAACGTGGCCAGCTGCTCGTGAGCCTCCGGGTGGCCGCTCTCGGCCAGAAATGCCGGGTCGAGGACGGGGTAGTTGACCGAAACGGCGACGGCCCGGACGCCGAGAGAGCCGAGCCGATCGAGCTCGATCCTCACGCCTTCGAGAACCCCGGGCGCGAGAAGCTGGAGACCCCGATTGCCGTTCGCCGACAGAAGAGTGGCCGCAGGGACGACCGGATGCCGGCTCCCGTCCCACTCCGCCGCGAGCTTTGCGTCGAAGGCGTCGAGCCGGGCGCTCATCTGGCTCGCGAGGTCCTGGAACTCCGGCGGCACGGCCGTCTGGCCTTTGGCCGTCGTCGCGAGCGCGAGCGCGGCGACGAGGAGCGGTCGTAGCGCACAGGAGAGCAGCTCGGCCGCCTGGCGATTCGCGAACGAGGTTGGTTTCATCTTCATGGTGCGCGCTCCCTGGGCCGACTCGCTCGTCCCGGGACGTATGGACGCGCCAGGTGAGGGCTCGGTTGGCAGGACCCCAGGGGCCGGCCGCGTCGATTCGACGGCACCGCGCGAGGATCGTGCGTCAGGACCTGACCGCAGGCGCCGTGGGGTCCGGTTCGAAGGTGGTGTAGATCCGCGTGACGCGCCGCAACATGGCCGGACGCCGCCTCGCCGACCTCGGGAACGCCTCCTCGGCCGCGGGTCGCCTGGGCGAGGCGGTCCCTCTCCTGCGCGCCGACCTCGTCGCCCGCGGGTGGCTCGACCCCCTGGCAGACGGGAGGCCCGCCTGACTATGCGTGGTGGGTGGGCTGCTCCAGCGCTTTCAAGGTGACCGTTTCCTTTGTGGCCGGCGGCCGCAACCCGCATGGTGAGTGGCTTTCCGCGTCTGGAAAGAACTGAAGCTGCCCGTCACGAAGGCCGGAAAGCCAATGGCAAGCGCCTGTTCTTACGGTAAGTCACCAGTTTACAATACTTTACCACCTTGAAAGGGCTGGTGGCTGCTCCTCGCCCTCGCGGGCGTTCTCCTCGTGGCGGCCGCGGTCGGCGAGGAACAAGGCCCTGCCTTCGCCTCGATCCTGACGTTCGGCTCGGGAACCGCCCTTCTGATCTGGGCGGCGACACTCCCGGAGACGACCGAAAAGGGGGACCGCGAGGGGCAGACCTGCCGGCCTGGCTGTCCGCCCCGGGCGGCGCCGACGGGTCGGAGGCCGCCTGGATCTGCGCGGTCCTGGTCTCGAGCTCCGGCACGACGGTGGCCACCGGCTGCTCGGACGGCGGCGCCAGCGCCGGCGGGTCTTTCCGAGCGGGCGCGTCTCTGGAGACCCCGCGTCGGCGGCGGAGCCCCGTTCGTGCATCGCGGCGTTCCTTCGCGTCCTACGCGCGGCGCATCGGCTCGGGCCAGTCGGTCATCGGGTCGAGGAGCTCGCCCTTCAGCAGGTGGTAGGGAGCCTTGTAGTAGATGCGGACGTCGTGGAAAGGGTCGGTGAGGATCTTCGTGGCCCAGACGAGGCCGTGGCGGGTATCCACGGTCGCGCAGAGGTAAGCCGTCCGGAGGACGACCGCCAGCGCGCCGAGGCCGATCCAGAGGACGGAGAGGTGGTGCGCGAGCTCGTACGGCGTCGTCCAGGGAGCGTAGAGGCCGAAGAGCGTCGGCGAGAGCCAGGGGACGAGAGGCGTCAGGAGCCAGGCGCCAATGAGGACGACCTTGCGGCGGAGGTTGTACCCGACCTTGATCGCTTCCTTGTGCTCGTGAGACACGCGGTTGACGACGTCGAAGCCGCGGGGCTCGAAGAAGAAGTGCCCCGACTGCCGCGTCGCCATCGAGACGAGCCAGCCCAGGAGGGCGCTCACGACCGGGTCGACGAAGAGGGTGACGTACGCCGCCAGGAAGCTCAGCGCGCTGACGAGGTGCAGCGTCTGGTTGATCCGGCTGTGGTGGTAGAAGCGGTGGTCGTCCCACCGCTGCGTCTGGAGCGCCTCGTAGAAGGTGGCGGGGGGCGGTGCGGGGGCCGTCCGCGGGCCCGGGCTCGAGGTCATGGTCGTGCTCACGGTCCCTCCGTTCGTTCGACGTTCTCGGCTCGCGTGCACGGGTGCTTGAGGAGCGGCTGGCCGACCCGCACCAGGGTCCCTTCGGTGATTCCGTCGAAGAGGTCGAATCCGGGCGACGCGAAGACGAGGATCGTGGAGCCGTTCTCGAACCAGCCGAGCTCGTCCCCCTTCTCGAACGTCGCGGCGCAGGGGATCCTGGTGGGGCCTCCGTAGCGGAGGTCGAAAGCCTTCCCGAGCGCGTGGATCCGGATGGTCGCGACCAGGATCGCCGCCACGGCGACGAGGGTCACCGCCGGGCCGTGATCGGGCAGGACGAGCTCCAGCACCGCCCGTTCGTTCCGGCAGAAGAGGCGCTCGACGCGGCGCAGGGCGATCGGGTTCACGTTCCAGGTGTCGCCCGAGACGTAGGTGACCCGCTCGAGGCGCCCGGCGCACGGCGCGTGGAACCGGTGGTAGAAGCTCGACTTCAGCCGAAGCGTCACGAACGTCCCGTCCCGGTGGCGCTCGACCACGTCCGGGTCGCCGAGGAGCTCCTCCAGCCGGTACGGAAAGCCCTTCGCCTGAAAGACCTCGGTGCCGCGGATCGGGCCGTGCGCGCCGACGATGGCGTCGCACGGGCTCGTCAGGACGTCCGGGGCGGCGTCGATGGGCCGCGCGCCCGGCTTCAGCTCGCGGGTGAAGCAGTCCCGGAGGCTCCGGAAGCGCTGCTGTCGGGCCTCCGAGAGGTCGAGATCGGGGGCGAAGAGCCGCCAGACGGCGATGCTGGCTCCTGTGAAGGCCCCGGTCTCGAGGCGGCTGAGCCAGCCGGCGGCCTGCGTCGCGAGGCGCCGCGGGATCCGGTTCGTGACGAGGAAGCTCAGGTCCTCGGCGAGGAGCGTACGCAGGTCATTCCCTCCGCCCATGCGGAGCGAAGGCTGACGCGCCCTCGCGAACTCGCCGTGAGGGCCGAATGAAGACCGCTCGGGGCCTCTTCATCCGGCCCTCGCACACCGTCGCCGTGGTCTTCAACCTCTCGTGGTGTCCTGCCCGGGGGAGGCGATCGAAGATCGTGAGCGCGCAGGCACCAGGTCGAGTCGACTTCCACATCCACTCGCACGCTTCGAACGTGACGGACTACTACACGGCCAACCTGCTCGGGATCCCCGAGTCCTACTCGGACCCGGTCGAGACCTACCACGAGCTGCGCCGGCAGGGAATGTCGCTCGTGACGCTCACGGACCACAATTCGATCGACGGCGTCCGCGAGCTTCTCGACGCCGGGCTGCCCGGCGTCTTCATCAGCGCCGAGCTGACGGCGACGTTCCCCGGGGACGGCTGCAACATCCACGTGACCGTCGCGAACGTCTCCGAAGCGCAGTTCGCCGAGGTCCAGCGGCTCAGGGGGAACCTCTTCGAGATGGTCGCCTACCTCGACGCCCAGATCGCCGCCGAGGCCGGGACGCCCGCGGCGAACCGGATCGCATACTTCATGACGCACCCCCTCATGAGCACGCAGAACAGGCCCTACGGCCGCGAGGGCGCCCTCTCCGTCCGCCACATCGAGCAGGCCTTCCTCCTCTTCGACTGCATCGAAGTGCGCAACGGGACCCGGACGCGTGCCCTGAACGAGCTCACGCACCGCCTCGTCGATTCCCTTCGCCCTTCCACGATCGCCCGCCTCGCCGAGAAGCACGGTCTCGAGCCCAGGGGCCGGACGCCCTGGCTCAAGGCGGTCGTGGCGGGCTCGGACGATCACGGAGGTCTCAACCAGGGGCGGACCTACACCGAGTTCCCCGTCCCGGCGGACCGGCCGGCGACGCCCAACGACCTGATCGACGCGATGCGCCGAAGGGAGACGCGGCCGGGCGGGGTCCACGGCGGCCCGATCACCCTGGCGCACGCGATGGCCAAGCTCTTCTACGAGAGGAGCGACGCGCGGCGGCGGGAGGGCGCCCGCCCGGCGGCGGCTCCGAGGGCGCGGGGCGGGGCGGCCTCATCCGGGGCGCGCGGGCCCCGCCTCGGCGGAGCGAGCCGGTCCCTCCTCCGCTTCGTCTTCGACGCAGGGGCGCTCGGCCCCGTCGAGAAGCTCGCTCTGGAGGCCCGCATCCGGCTCGCGCGGATCCTCGAGCGCGTTGGGTCGCGGCACCGGACGCATGGGAGCTTCCGGGACGTCCTGGCCGGCGAGGCGCGCGCTCTTCTCGCAGACGGCTCCTTCCGGGCGGCGCTCGCGAAGGAGGCCCGGACCGACGACCGCGTCTTCCTCGTCGCGAGCACCCTCGTGAACCGGATCTTCCAGCGCTACGCGGCGCGGCTCGCCGGAGGGGACCCGTCCAACGTGATCGGGGCGATCGAGAACGCCGTGGCGCTCGCGTCGTCCAACGCCTTCGCGTCGCTCCCGTATCTCGTCGCGTTCATGGCCCAGAGCTCCGACCGGCTGATCGTGCGCGACGTCCACGAGTCGTTCGAGCTCGCGGAGGAGCCCCGGCTCGGTCTCGTGACCGACACGTTCTTCGAGGTGAACGGCGTCGCCGGGACGATCCGCAAGATGATCGGCGAGGCGGATCGCCGCGGCATCGCGTTCACGGTCGTCACCTGTCTCGCCGACGCCGAGCGCGAGGCGCTCTGCCGGCCGCCCGAGGTGAGGCGCTGGCTCGAAGCGGGACGGCTGGTGATCCTCCCCGCGGTCGTGAGCATGGCGTTCCCGGGCTACGAAGGGCTGAGGATCCGGGTCCCGTCCTTCCTCGGGCTCCTCCGGTTCCTCCAGGAGAGCGGCTTCACGAAGATGCAGGTCAGCACGCCGGGCACGATGGGCCTCGCCGGTCTCCTCGCCGCGAAGGTGCTCCAGATCGAGACGTCCTCGACCTACCACACGAGCTTCCCGGAGTACGTCGAGAACTACACCCGCGACGTGAGCCTCGAGGCGATCGCCTGGAACTACATGATCGCCTTCTACCATGCGGTGGACGAGGTCGTGGTGCCGTCGAAGTTCATCGCGAGGCTCCTCCACGCACGGGGACTCCGGAACCGCAAGCTCCTCGTTCTCGATCGATGGGTCGACTCCGAGAGGTTCCACCCGGGAAAGCGGGAGGTGCGGTTCTGGGATCGCTGGGGCGTGCCGGACGGGGGCGTGAGGTTCCTCTACGTGGGGCGCATCGGCGTGGAGAAGAGCCTCTCTGTGGCCGCGGACGCGTTCCGCCTGGTCCTCGGGAGCCACCCCGACGCGCGGCTCCTCGTGGTCGGCGACGGGCCGTACCGGGCGGAGCTCGAGCGCCGGCTCGAGGGGACGCCCGCGACGTTCACGGGCTTCCTCGAGGGAGAGGAGCTCGCCCGCGCTTTCGCTTCGGCCGACGTCATGCTCTTCCCGAGCACGACCGACACGTGGGGGAACGCCGTGCTCGAGGCGCAGGCTTCCGGCCTTCCGGTGGTCGTGACCGACCAGGGGGGGCCGCACGAGCTGATGGTCGACGGCGTGACGGGGCTGAAAGTCGCCGGCCGGGACGCCGCGGCCTTCGCGACGGCGATGCGGGTGCTCACGAACGACGAGGTCCGGCAGAGGATGGGTCTCGCCGCGCGCGAGTTCGTGGTCGCGAACCGCGTCGAGGAGCCCTTCTCGGCGATCCTCGACTCGGAGAGGTACCGCCAGAGGGTGAAGCGGCTGAAAAAGGCCGCTGCGGACGCGGAGGCCGCCGAGGCCGCCGAGCTCGGGCTCGAGGGGCTTCCCGTGGAGGCGTATCTCGTCGACCACCGGACGGTCTCCGCGGAGAGGCCGGCGCGGTGAACCCGTGATCCCGGACGTCCCGCTGGGTCAGGGCGGCCTCGCGAGCGCCCTCGCCGTCGTGATCCTCGCCGCCGTCGCGGCCCGGCTGGGCCTCCGGCGCGTACGGCTCTCGCGCGCCAAGCACCGCTCCCTGGCCGGCCACGCCCGCTGGGCACAGCGGCTCGCGCGCGCGGTGCCGTACTACGAGTTCGGCCCCGGGGAGTTCTTCGGGGCGGACGGGGCTCCGGCGGAGGTCCAGGAGGGCCGGCGTCGCGGCTTCGAAGAGCTCGGCCGGATCCTGCGCGGGAAGGCGCCGAAGACGCTTGCGGCGACGGAGGAGATCGAAGAGGGGGTCTCCGACCTGCAGTTCGTGAACCGTTACCGCGTCCCGTTCCCGTTCCGCGAGCACGTGCGCGCGAACCTGCGGGTCGGGGCCGTCGCCGCGGCGACGGGGCATCGGCGCATCGCCGACCTCGACGGCAACTGGAGCCTCGACGTGACGGGCGCCTACGGCGTGAACGTCTTCGGCTTCGCCTTCTACAAGGCCTGCATCGACCGCGCTGCGGATCGCGCGCGCGAGCTGGGGCCGGTGCTGGGCCTCTATCACCCGGTCGTCGCCGACAACGTGAGGCGTCTCAAGGAGCTGGCCGGCCTCGACGAGGTGTCGTTCCACATGTCCGGCACCGAGGCGGTGATGCAGGCCGTCCGGCTGGCCCGGTACCACACGCGCCGCTCCCACGTCGTCCGTTTCTGCGGCGCGTATCACGGCTGGTGGGACGGGGTTCAGCCGGGGGTCGGCAACCCGCGGCCGCCGCACGAGGTCTACACCCTCCGCGACCTGGCGCCGGAGTCGCTACGGGTCCTCGAGACCCGAAGCGACGTCGCCTGCGTCCTCGTCAACCCGCTGCAGGCGCTCCACCCGAACGGGAGCGCTCCGAGTGACGGGGCGCTCGTCGGGAGCGCGCGCCGGGCCCGCTTCGACAGGGCGGCCTACGCCGGCTGGCTTCGCCAGCTGAGGGAGGTCTGCACCCGCCGGGGAATCGTCCTCGTTTGCGACGAGGTCTTCCTCGGGTTCCGGCTGGCGCCTGGCGGGGCTCAGGAGTACTTCGGGGTCCGGGCCGACCTCGTCACCTACGGGAAGACGCTGGGGGGAGGTCTGCCGGTCGGGGTGGTCTGCGGCCGGGCGGACCTGATGCGCCGGTTCCGGGACGAGCGGCCCGCCGACGTCTGCTTCGCGCGTGGGACGTTCAACGCGCACCCGTACGTCATGACGGCGATGAACGAGGTCCTCCGTCACCTCGAGCGCCCGGAGGTCCGATCGGGCTACGAAGGGATCGACGACCTCTGGGACGGGCGGGCGCGGGAGCTGAACGAGGCGCTCGCCGCACGGACCCTGCCCATGCGCGTGGCGAACCTGACCTCGGTCTTCACCACGCTCTTCACCCGGCCCGGGCGCTACGCCTGGATGCTCCAGTACTACCTCCGCTCGCACGGGATCGCGATGAGCTGGGTCGGGACCGGCCGGTTCATCTTCAGCCACGATTTCACGGACGAGGACTTCGGCGAGTTCCGGGACCGGTTCGTCGCGGCGGCCGAGGCGATGCAGCGCGACGGCTGGTGGTGGGACGCTCCCGAGCTCACCCACGGCGGAATCCAGCGCCGCGTCCTCGGGGAGATGCTCGCGGCCAGGTTCCTCGGCCGGAGGCGCCCGGCGACGACGGACCCCACCCTCTCTTACGAGAGCACCCGCCGCCGCACTGTCCACGAGAATCGTTTGAGGAAGGCTGACCCGAGCTGACGTGCATTCCGTGAAGGCGGTGTCAGAGGTGCGTGGGGAAGCCCTGGCTCGCAGGACGGACCGGTGCTCACTGGTCACGGTCCTTGCCGGAGTCGTCGGGGATTCTCATGCTGACCGCCCGGTCGCCTCGCAGCGTGGTCTTCGTTCGAGCCGTCTTCATACGACACGACTAGCCTCTCGACTCCTTGCCGTGCTCCCCGAAGGAGCGCCTTTGAGGTACCCGATGCGATTCTCCTCGACCGTCCTCTTCCTCCCTTTCGCCGTGGCGCTCATTGCCTCGGCCCCGAGACTCTCGGCGTCCGACTCCCTCTCCGAGTCTCACTTCGTCCGCTTCGAGCCCAGCGACGGGCCGCCGATCGACGCGATTCGCCTAACGCCCGAGGGCGCGTCGGGCTCCGGGAGCCTCGCGTGGATCGACCACGAGGGAACGCTTCACGCCGCCCAGGGCGACACTCTCGGCGCCGTGGTCGGCGGTGGCGGTTCCGCTTCCCCTGTCAGGCCGGCGCCCGTCCGCGCACAGCTCGCCGTCTCGTGGGAGAAGGACGAGGCGACCCGGGCCATCTGGGACTCGGCCACCCCGGTCCAGTTCTCCGTGGCGGCGAAGGGAAGGTCGCTCCGCCTCGACTTCATCCTGGTGATGCCAGGCTCCGGAGCCGTCACGCGGCCGCAGCTCGCCGTGTCGTGGCGCCTGAGCGAAGGGCGGCGGAATACGGCGGGCGTCGAGACGGTGCCTCTCGCATACGGCTCCGAAACCAGCCTGACGCTCCTCGCGGGCAGCCTCTCCGTGAAGCTGGCACTTCCAGCCGCCGAGGTGGCGTCGCACTAGAGTGCGCCTCACCGGAGCGGGCGATCCATGGAGGCCGCCTCGGGCTTGACGCGCACGGCGATTCTGCGCATCTGGCGCGCGTTCGGTCTTCGGCCGCACCGAAGCGAGACCTTCGAGCTTTCCAAAGACCCGCTCTTCATCGAGAAGGTCCGTGACATCACGGGCCTGTACCTGGACCCTCCGGAGCGAGCCTTGGTCCTTTGTGCCGACGAGAAGTCCCAGATCCAGGCGCTGGACCGCACGCAACCCGTTCTGCCGATGAGCCTCGGCGTGCCCGAGAAGCGCACGCACGACTACGTCCGCGCCGCACGACCACCCTCTTCGCGGCGTTGGGTGTGGCCGACGGGCGCGTGATCGGCGAGGTCCACGGACGCCACCGCGCCCTGGAGCTCCGGGGTTTCTCGAGCGCATCGACGCAGAGACGTCGGCGGACCTGGACATTCATCTCATCCTCGACGGCTCCAGCACCCGCTCGTCGCCCGCCATCCGCGCGGGGTCCGCCCGTCATCCCAGATTCGATTTCCACTTCACCCCAACCAGCGCGTCCTGGATCGACCAGGTCGAACGCTTCTTCGGCCTCCTCACACAGAGGCAACTCCGCAGCCGCGGCACGCACCGAAGCACCGTCGCGCTGGAGAAGGCGATTCGTGCCTACCTCGACACGCACGACCAAGTCGCGCGACCCTTCGTGTGGGTCGAGACCGCCGGCGAGATTCTCGAGACCATCCGGCGGTTCTGCCTTCGCACGTCCGGTTCAGGACACCAGCCCGGCTTCACCCGTACGAGCCCTCCCTCGGGTCGATTCCGGCCGGCGCGACGCCGGTTCGACGGTTGCGCCTTGCGCCGGGAAGCGGGACGTTCAGTCGCGCCTGTTGCGAAGGGCGAGGACGCCGGCCAGCGCGGTGAAGCTGACGACGAGGGCCACGACCATCGCGAACCCGTGATTGTGGCCCGCGAAGGGGATGCCGCCCACGTTCATCCCGAAGAGACCGCCGATGACGTTGAACGGGAGGGCGAGGACGGTCACGACCGTGAGGAGGAAGAGCGTCTTGTTGTTCTGCTCGCTCACGAGGGCCGCGAGCTCTTCCTGCAGGAGCTTCAGCCTCTCGACGAGGGCCACGGAGTCGGCGACGACGGCCGAGAACTCCTCGGCCGCCTGCCGCAGGTCGTTCAGGTCGTCCTCTCCGACCCAGGAGGGCGGCCGGCTCAGGAGGCGGAACAGCGCGGCAGGCTCGGGGGCGAGGAGGCGCTGGAGGCGGACGAGCATCCGACGAAGGGAGCCGAGCTCGGCGCGGCTGAACGAGAGACGGTTCTCGAGCAGCCGGTCCTCGACCTCGTCGACGCGCGCGGTGCTCTTCCGGACGAGCTCGAGGAGGACGTCCGCCTGGTCGCGGAGGAGGTGAGCGAGGAGCTCCGCCGGCGAGCGGAACGTCTCCCCCGACCGCACGGAGGCGCGGAGCCGGTCGAGCGATTTCAGCGGCCGCGGCCGGGCCGTGACCATCATTCGCGGCTCGACGTCCAGGACGACCGTCGACACCCCGGACTCGCTTCCGCCGAGGTCGAAGAGGACGTCGTGGAAGACCGCGAGGAGAGAGTCCCCGTCGCGCTCGACGCGCGTGGAGCGCGAGGTGTCGCGAAGCGCCTCGTGGAACGAGTCGGGGAGCGGGAGGTTCTCGGTCAGGAAGCGCTCGGTCGCGGCGTTCGCCGTCGTGAAGTGGAGCCAGACGAACGGGAGTGCCTGGTCGTCGCGGTCCTCCGCCGCGAGGACGGCCGCCGCTGCCTCGGCGTCGATCGTGCGAGCCGGCACTCCGGGCTCGAAGAGGTAGCCCCAGACGAGGCCGTGCTTGTCCGAGCCGTAGAACGCCTCGCCGCCGGTCTTCGCTCCGGCATCGACGGGAGACAGCATGACCTTCGGAGAATACAGGGAGGACGGGCTGGAGATCGCGGCGCGCCTCCTGGCCCTTCGCCGTGAAGACCCCGTGGCGGCGACGTAAAGACCGACGCAGGATTGCGGCGGGGAGGGAGATTCCGTACAGTCGGCCAGCATTGACGAGTTGCCTCGCCCCACGACAACCTGCCTTCGAGGCCGCTCCGGCGCCCCCTCTCCCCCGATCCCACCTTTCCCGCGGCCGCTCGGCGCTCCCGTGCACCGGTCGTCGCGGAGCTCCGGACGAGGAAGAATGAACAAGCTGTTCGTCGTCGACACGAACGTCGTCCTCTTCGACCACACGTGCATCTACAGCTTCCAGGAGCACGACGTCGCGCTTTCCATCGTCGTGCTGGAGGAGCTGGACCGGTTCAAGAAGGGGAACGACCTGATCAATCTCGAGGCGCGCGAGTTCATCCGCGAGCTGGACAGGCTGGCGGGATCCGGTCCCCTGACCGAGGGGCTCCCTCTCGGACCGGGCCGGGGACGCCTCTTCGTCGAGGTGGGGGAGCAGGGTTCCTCGCGGGTGCACCAGGCCTTCGCGCAGGGCAAGGCGGACCACCGGATCCTGGCCCTGGCCGACGAGCTGCGCGTACGCCGGCCGGACCGGCAGGTCATCCTGGTGAGCAAGGACGTCAACCTCCGAATGAAGGCGAAGTCGCTCGGCCTCGCCGCGGAGGACTTCACGACCGGCAAGGTCCGTCACGTGGACCGCCTGTACGCGGGAACGGCCTGCTGGGAGGGCCTGCCCGGCGAGGTGATCGCGCGCCTTCACGCGGACCCGCACTCGGTCCCCCTTTCCGAGTTCCCGGACGCGGAAACGCTTCAGTCGAACCAGTACCTCGTGATGCGAAACGGGAGCTTGAGCGCGCTCGCGTTTCACAACCTGCGGAGAGGGACGCTGGAGCGGGTCACGAAGAGGACCGCCTACGGAATCGAGCCGAAGAACGCCGAGCAGTTCTTCGCCCTCGACGCCCTGATGCGGCCCGAGATCCGGCTCGTCACGCTGACGGGCCGCGCGGGGACGGGCAAGACGCTGCTGGCCCTGGCCGCGGCGCTCGAGCAGCGCCGGGAGTATCACCGGATCTTCCTGGCGCGTCCCGTCGTGCCGCTGGGGAACCGGGAGATCGGCTTCCTGCCGGGGGACGTGAAGAGCAAGATGGATCCGTACATGCAGCCCCTGTGGGACAACCTCGCGGTGATCCGGCACCGGCTTCCCAAGGACAGCCGCGATGCCCACGCCCTGGCCGCGATGATCGAAGAGGAGAGGATCGTCGTCGCGCCTCTCGCCTTCATCCGCGGGCGTTCGCTCGACCACGTCTTCCTCATCGTCGACGAGGCGCAGAACCTGACGCCCCACGAGGTCAAGACGATCATCACGCGGGCGGGCGAGGGCTCGAAAGTGGTCTTCACCGGGGACGTCCACCAGATCGACACCCCCTACCTCGACAGCGAGTCGAACGGTCTGACGGGGCTCGTCGACAAGATGCGGGGCCAGGACCTCTTCGCCCAGGTGAACCTCGTCAAGGGGGAACGGAGCCGCCTCTCCGAGCTGGCGAGCACGCTCCTGTAGGCAGCGGCAGGGACGCTGCCTCGACGGGCTGGGGCCCGGCGTCACCGGCGAGCTTCAGCCCCGTCGTCCCGAGGAGGATGAGGACGATGCAGGCGAGCCGGAGGAGGCCGACCTCGCGAAAGACGATCACGTCGACGAGGACCGAGCCGGCGATCGAGATCCCCGTCCACACCGCGTAGGCGACGCTCATCGGGATTCCCTTGAGGGCCTGCGAGAGGCAGACGGTGGACGTCAGGCCGAAGAAGGCGAAGAAGAGGATCGGGAGGAACCGCGTGAACCCCTGCGTCTGACGCAGGCTGACGACCCACCCGATCTGCAGGAGACCCGAGAGGGTCAGGAAGAGCCAGGCGCGGGTCACGACGCCTCCGGGCGATCCGGGACGCTCGCCGGCTCGTGGTCGAACGGTCCGCGGCCGAAGGCGCGCAGGACCTGGCTGGGATAGCCCTCCGGGAAGCCGGCGTACCCGAGGCCGTACCGCTCCGCCTTCCGCTCGCCGCCGTCGGGGTCGAACGCCGTTCCGAAGAGCCAGTCCCAGACGGCCAGCTTCGTGGCGAAGTTCTTTCCGTACGCCTCGGGCTGGTCGGCGTGATGCCAGCGGTGCATCCCGGGCCCGTTGAGCGCGTACCGCAGCACCCCGAGGCGGACGTCCCAGTTCGAGTGGATGAACATCCCCCAGATCGCGCTCACGGCCCCCTTGATCGGGGCGACCTCGGGCGCAGCGCCGAGGAGGACGATCGGCGCGAACTCGATCGTCTGGTTGACGAGAATCTCCACCGGGTGCGACCTCACGCCGGAGAGCCAGTCGACCTGGGGAACGGAATGGTGCGCCTCGTGGAACCGCCAGAGGAAGGGCGAAGCGTGCTGCGCCCGGTGCATGAGGTAGATGTAGAGGTCGTGCGTCACGACGAAGAAGGTCACCTGGGCCGGAAGGGGCCACTGGGAGACGAGGGCGAGGCGCGAGAGGCCGGTGCTGGAGTCCAGGAGGGCGATGAGCCGCCCGATGAGGACCCCGAGGGCCCAGCTCTGGACGAAGCCGTAAAAGGCGAGATCGACCCAGAAGCCGGGGCGAACGAGCGACTGGCCTCGGTCGTACGGGGCGATCCTCTCCAGAAGGACGAAGGCGATCGCCCCGACGGCGATCGCCCCGAAGCTCCACGCCTCGATCGTGCTCAGCTGCACAGCGCCTGTTCGACCTCCACCGGAAGCTCGGCGCCGACCCGGCGGAGCTTCCTTCGGGAGGAGAGCTCGCTGGCGTAGACCCTCTTCACGCCGTCGCCGAGCGCCTGCTCGACGGTCCGGAGGTCCCGCACGAGCCGCTCGAGGCCGACCATCTCGACCGATGCCGCCTGGTCGGAGCCCCAGAGCGCCCGGTCGAGCGTGACGTGCCGCTCGACGAAGCAGGCCCCCAGCGCGACGGCCGCGAGGGTCGGCGCGAGACCGGGCTCGTGCCCCGAGTAGCCGATCGGCGCGATCGGGTACTTCCGCTTCAGCGTGTCGATCATCCTCAGGTTCAGCTCGGAGGAGGGACACGGGTAGGTGGAAGTGGCGTGCGCGACGAGGAGCCGCCCGAGGCCGATCGCCATCACCGCGCCCTCGATCTCGTCCATCGTCGACATCCCCGTCGAGATCGCGAGCGGCTTGCCGGTCGCCTTCATGGCCCGGAGGAGGTCGTGGTCGGTGAGCGAGGCCGACGCCGCCTTGTACATCGGCGGGTCGAACTGCTCGATGAAATCGACCGACGGCTCGTCCCAGCACGAGGCGAACCAGAGGATCCCCTGCTCCCGGCAGAAGCGGTCGATCTCGGCGTACTCGTGCCAGCCGAACTCCACCTTGTGGCGGTAGTCGATGTAGGTCATCCGGCCCCAGGGCGTCTCGCGCTCGAGGTGCCACTGGTCCCGCGGGACGCAGAGCTCCGGAGTCCTCTTCTGGAACTTGACGGCGTCGCAGCCGGCGCGCGCGGCGCCCTCGATCATCTGTTTCGCCATCTCGAGCGAGCCGTTGTGGTTGATCCCGATCTCGGCGATCACGAAGACCGGGGCACCGTCGCCGATCTCGCGGCCGCGCACGGTGACTCCACGAACCGGGTTTCTCGGGACGAACTCGAGCTGCATGGCGGTCTCCTTTCGGTCAGTCGGAGAGAGGCGTCTCCCCGAGCCGTGCGAAGAGGACGAGCTCGGCGAGGTCGCGGAAGGCCCCGTGCCCTCCCGGGCTCGGGGCGACGAAGTGGGCGGCGGCGCGAACGAGGAAGAAGGCGTCGGACGGGCAGGCGGCCAGACCGCAGGTCCCGAGAGCGGAGAGGTCGTTCACGTCGTCGCCGAGGAAGGCGATCTCCGACGTCTCGAGCGCTCCCGCCGCGGCCAGGCGCCGGACGGTCTCGTCCTTGCCCTGCGCGCCGGTCTCGACGATCGCGATCGAGAGCTTGCGGGCCCGCGCCGCGGCGAAGCCCGAGACCTCGCGCGTCACGAAGCCCGTCTCGATGCCGAGGTGTCGACGGAGCCGCTCGACGCCCATCCCGTCACGCAGGGAAAAGCGCTTCAGCTCCTCGCCGGTCTCCGAGACCCAGACGCCGGCCTCGGTGAGACAGCCGTCGACGTCGGTCAGGACGAGGCGCACCCTCCTGGCGCGGGCCAGGAGCTCTGGGGGAAGCGAAGCGAGGTCCACCTCGGCGCTCCTTTCACCAGGCGGTGAAGCCGCCGTCGACGACGAGCGTGGCGCCGGTCATGTATCGCGAGGCGTCGCTCGCGAGAAAGACGACGGCGCCGCGATAGTCGTCCCGCGCGGCCATCCGGCCGAGAGGCGTCCGCCTCGCGTACGCCTCGACGAACCAGTCCTCCTGTCCGTTCTCCACGCCGCCGGGACAGAGGGCGTTCACCCGCACGCCGCTCGGACCCCAGTGTGCCGCGAGGAAGCGCGTGAAACCGAGGACCGCGGCCTTCGTTGCGGGATAGACCGGTGATTTCCAGAAGGCCTGCGTCCCGTCCGGGCGGCGGTAGAGGGCCTGGTCGGGCGCGACGAGACCGTACGTCGAAGAGACCGTGACGATGCTCCCCGATCCCTTCTCGACCATCGCTTTGCCGAACACCTGGGCGCAGAGAAAGACGCCGGCGACGTTGACGTCGAGGGCCCGGCGGAAGACCTCGATCGGGTAGTTCTCGAACCGGCTCGCCTCGGGTCCGAGGGAGGGGTCCTCGACCTTGTCGTTCAGCGCGGCGTTCGCGACGAGGACGTCGACGCGGGAGAAGGCCGACAGGGTAAAGGCGAGCGCCGTCTCGACGCTCTCCGTGCTCGTCACGTCGAGGGGCAGGCCGAGGGCGGCCACGCCCCAGGTGCGCTCGACCTCGGCAGCGGCGTCCCGGGCGGCGAGCCCGTCGACGTCGGTCAGGACGACGGAGGCGCCCGCCGCGGCGAGCGCCGCGGCGTGCTCGCGGCCGAGGAGCCCGGCGGCGCCGGTGACGACGGCGACGCGGTCTGCGAGGGAGAAGAGGTCCGGCGTCATGACCGCGGCTTCACGTGGAAGCTGGAGGTCTTCCGGAAGACCGGTTCCATCGGCTCTCCGGCAATCCGCGGGCGGACGCTGTCCGTCTCGACCGCCTCCTTCAGGATGGGAAGAGCCTCCTCGTAGGCCGAGAGGAGCCAGGCGACCTCCTCCTCGCCGTGGGCGAAGGCCATGTTGTGGAAGCCCGACCAGAGGACGCCGCGGCGGACGAGCTCCTGGCAGAGGAGCGACTTCAGCTCGAGAGGGCTGCCGGCCGACGGGTCGAACGTCACCATCGTCCGCGCGTCCATTCCGACGCACCGGGTCCAGGAGGAGATCCCGAGCCCCGAGGCGATCGCCTCGAAGCCCTCGCGCACCTGGAGCCCGCGGGCGGCGAGCCGTTCCGGAACCCCGTCCCGTTCGAGGACGTGGAGGGTCGCCTGCGCGGCGGCGAGCGAGAGCGCCTCTCCGCCGAACGTCGTGAAGAAGAAGACCTCCCTCTCGAGAAGGCTCATCACGTCGGCCCGGCCGGCGAGGACGGAAAGGGGCATCCCGTTCGCGACCGCCTTCGAGAAGGTCGCGAGGTCGGGCGTCACGCCGAACCGCTCCTGCGCGCCGCCCAGGGCGAGGCGGAAGCCGGTCCACATCTCGTCGAACACGAGGAGGACCCTCCGTTCCGTGCAGAGCGTACGGAGCCCCTCGAGGAAGCCGGGCTTCGGCGCCTCGAAGACGGTGGGCTCGAGGATCACGCAGGCCGTGTCGTCGTCGATCGACGCCGCGACGCCCGCGAGGTCGTTGTAGGGGAGGGTGAAGCTGAGGGATGCAACCTCTGCAGGGATCCCCTTTGCCCGGTCGGTGACGGAGATGTACCAGTCGTGCCAGCCGTGGTAGCCGCAGCAGAGCACCTTGCTCCTGCCGGTGAAGGCTCGCGCCAGGCGCACGGCGGCCGAGGTGACGTCGGCCCCCGTCTTCGAGAACCGCACCATCTCGGCGCACGGCACGACCCGGCGGAGCGTCTCGGCCACCTCCACCTCGAGCGGGTGCATCAGCGAGAAGGTGATCCCGTCCTCCAGCTGCCGACGGATCGCGTCGTCGACCTCCGGGTGACCGTAGCCGAGGACGAGCGGACCGACGCCCATCGTCATGTCGAGGTACTCGTTGCCGTCCACGTCCTCCACGCGGGCGCCCCGTCCCTTGCGGAGGTACATCGGAGAGACGCCGCGGACGTGCTGGCCCGGCCCCTTGGCGAGCGTCTGCGTGCCGGCGGGGATCAGGCCCTGTGCCCGCGCCCAGAGCCGTTCCGATTCGTGGATCAGGGGATCGGCAGAGATGCGCACGAGGCTTGCTGCGGAGCTCATCGGGACCTCCGGGAGAAGGCGTTTGAGATGCGGTCGGCCATCGCCTCGGCCGTGAGGCCTTCCACGGCGAGGACGTCCGCCAGGAGCGCCGGCCGGAACCACCGGCCGGGGAAAGAGAGCGAGAGGACGTCGGGAGCGAGACGCCGCGTGAGGCAGACCTCGGCGAGGATCGAGCGGAGGCCGCCCGTCTCGAAGTGGTCCTCGACGACGACGAGGAGCTTCGCGCGGGATGCGGCCTCGGCCACGGCCTCGACGTCGACCGGAGCGAGTGTCCTGAGGTTCAGGAGTCCGGCCTCGCGCCCGTCGCGCCCGAGGATGCGAGCGGCCCCGAGAGCCTCCGTGAGGAGCGCGCCATGGACGAGGATCTCGATCTCGCCGGGCGGCAGGAGCCGCTCCGCCTTCCCGTCCGCGAACGGGGCGTGCGCGACGATCGCCGGCCGGCCGTTGAATCTCACGTACCAGGGCGCGGAATCGGCGATCACGACCGGGAGGCCCAGCAGCAGGTCCGCCACGTCGCCCGGCGAGAAGACCTTCATTCCCGGGATTCCCCGCATGAGGGACACGTCCTCGAGCGCCTGGTGCGTCGGCCCGTTCGCCTCCGAGAGGACGCCGGGGACGGCGCCGACCAGCTTCACCGGGAGGCCAGGAATGCCGACGTCGGTCCGGATGAACTCGAACGGCCGCATCGTCAGGAAGGTCGCGAGGGCGTGCACGACGGGAATCCGGCCGCGGAGGGCCAGCCCGGCCGCAGCCCCCACCATCGTCTGCTCGCAGATCCCGAAGTCGACGAAGCGCTCTCCGAGCGAGGCGGGGAGACCGCGAATCGCGGCCCGGTTCTCGGCCGTCAGGACGACGACCCGCTCGTCGGCGAGGGCCAGCTCCCTGAGGACGCTTTCGTAGGTGTCCGGGGTGGCGGCCGCCGTCACGCTCATCGCACCACCTGCGCCTCGGAGACGAGGCGCGCCTCGGCGCTGCCGTGCAGCTCCTCGACGAGCGCTTCGACCTCGCCGTCCGTGAAGGCGCAGAACCAGCGGTCCGCGCGGGCCTCGATCGATGGGAGCCCCTTTCCGCGGACCGTGTCGGCGACGAGGGCGCTCGGCCCGGCGGTCCTGTAGGGGAAGGCTGCGAGCGCCTCGCCGAGCTCCACCGGGGAATGACCGTCGCAGCGGACGACGCCGCATCCGAACGCGCGAAGCTTCTCCTCGAGCGGCTCGAGGGGGATGAGGGCTTCGGTCCGCACGTTCGCCTGGAAGCCGTTCCGGTCGACGACCAGGAGGAGGTTCTCGAGCTTCAGGGCCGAGGCGACGAGGAGCCCTTCCCACATCGACCCCTCGTTCAGCTCGCCATCCCCCGCGACGACGACGACGCGCGTCGGACGGCCCGCGAGCCGGGCGTCCAGGGCGATGCCGATCCCGACGGAGAGCAGGTGTCCGAGCGAGCCCGAGTGGAATTCGACGCCGGGGACATCCCGGTTCGGGTGCCAGTAGACGGAGTCGTGGGGCGAGAGGTGGTTCGCGAGCCGCCGGGCGTCGAGGATGCCGAGCTCCACGAGGAGCGCGTAGAGCGCCGGGACGTCGTGCCCCTTCGAGAGGAGGAGAACGTCGCGCGCGGGGTCGGCAAGCGTCTCCTTCGAGACGCGGAGGAAGCCTGTGTAGAGGGCGACGAGGAGGTCTGCGCAAGAGAGCGACGCCCCGAGGAAGCAGCCGCCACCCGAGGACATTCGAATCACCCTTTCCCTGACCCTCAGGGCCAGGACCTCCTCCGGGCTCTTCATGCCCCCTCCACGACGCGCGTCGCCCCGGGCTGGACGGTCTTCAGCTCACCGAGGTGGTGCCGGTACCAGTTCACCCCCGCCCACTTCTCGTTCAGGCGCGCGATCCCGGGCTTGCGCGCCAGGAGCGCGAGGACGTCTTCGGTCGAGAACCGCGACCGCACCTCGTACAGCTCGTCGTAGACCCGCGAGACGAAGGCGTAGTCCTCGGGGTAGTCGAGGACGAAGCGGTGGGTCATCGAGAGGTCGCGCCTGTCGGGCAGCTCGACGTTCCCGATCCGGAACCGCTCCGGCCGTTCCCAGAGGAATGGCGTCGTGTGCTCGCGCTCGAAGTCCCTCTCCGCCTCGACCGCGGCCGCACCGAGGGCCCCGATGCTCATCACCTCGACGTCGTTCCCGTCGGGCCAGGTTGCGGGATGGAGGTTCGAGACGTAGTCGTACTCGCCCAGTGTGTCGAGGAAGAAGCCGAGGACGGCGTCGATCGCGTCGGGGTCGATGAGCGGACAGTCGGACGGGATCTTCGCGACGAAGCGGGCGCCGAAGGCCCGCGCGGCCGAGACGTGACGGCTGAGGAGGTCGGTCGGGTGCCCTCGGAAAACGGGAAACCCGAGGCGGGTACAGTGCTCGGCGAGGCCGTCGTCCTCGTCGAGGATCGTCGTCGCGACGACGACGCGCCCCGAAAGGCGGGCCGAGACGACCCTCTCGACCGTCCGTGCCAGGACGGTCGAGCCGGCGAGGGGGAGGAGCGTCTTCCCCGGGAGGCGGGACGACCCCGTCCGAGCCTGGACGACGGTGACGAGACCTGGGATCGTCCTCACGCCGCACGCCCTTCTCGTCGTATTCCGGCTTCCAGGAGCTCCTCGCAGACGGCGGCGATGTGCGCGGCGGAGCGGCCCCCGTTCTGGAGCGGGGCGAGCCTCTGAAGCTCGCCGAGGTCGAAGTAGGAGTGGCACTCTTTCCCGAGGGCGAGACCGACGTAGACGACGGTCGACCACTGCGTGATCAGCACGTCACAGTTGGCGATCAGGTGGTTCGTGTTCGCTTCGGTGTAGACGACGGAGCCGGGCGCCCACTCCTCGATCTCCGCCGTCGCGCGGGCCCAGTCCTCGTTCGGGTGGAGCTTCCAGAAGAGCGGCCGCCCCGCCGCGATGGTCTGCGCCCGCTCGATGAAGGCTCGCCGGTCGTCCCTCTTGAAGGTCTCTCGGCCGTCGGAGGTCGCGACGAGGACGTAGCCCTTGGGGGGGAAGTCGTTCGTCAGGAACGAAGCGCAGTCGTCGTAGTTCGGGATCCCGGTCACGACGAGCCTCTCCGGCGGCACGCCCTTCCTCTCGAAGAAGCGGCGATACCCATCGGAGGCGACGCAGAAACGGTCGTAGGCCAGCGAGAGCCCCGTCGTGGAGGTCGAGGCGATCCACCGCGGCAGGTTCAGCTTCCTGACGAGGTGATAGACGACCGTCTCGGGGTCGGTCATCCCCTCCTGGACGAGGACGAGCGGCTGGCGCCGGAGGTTCTTCGGGACGACGAGGTCCGAGCAGGTGAGGGCGAGGTCGTAGCCGCCGCGCCGGCCGGCGTCGTCCACGGTCAGGCCGTGGTCGCGCAGGTATTCCTCCGTGACCCTCCGGAACCTCCCCGCCAGGATCGTGTGGTCGAGGAGGCCGACGGGCTTGAGGAGCCTGAGCGGTGCGTCGGCGTAGAAGGGTGTGTAGACGCACTCGTGCCGGCGTGAGAGCTCCTCGCCGATCGTGTGCATCATCGTGGTCTGGTTCAGCGACCCGCAGACGAGAAGGACTCGGCTCATCGCGCTCCTCCCGAAGCGGAAGTCTCGGGACCAGCCTGCGGAGCGGCGTGAAGCCGGTGTCAAAGTGGTGTGAGGGGGCGGGGTGCCGCGTCGCGGGCCCGCGGTCTCACCGGCGCCGTCTTTACACGCGCTGCACCGGGCCTTGACGCGCGACGGGCCTAATCACGCCACTTCTCCCCTTCCTCCGGGGCGGACGCCGGGCGCGGCGTCCGCCCCAACCTTTCTCACCCGCACCCCGACGCCGCGACGCGATCGCAACGATTTACAGCGGGTTCATCCCGCCGCCATCGGAGCTGCGCACGAGACCGGCAGGCTCCCCGTCTCGAGCAACAAGGAGGTCCCCAGATGAAGCGTCCGCGTCTCGTCGGTCTCGTCCTCGCCGCCGCGGCTCTCGCCGCAGGTCCCGCAGCCCTCGCTCAGTCGATCCAGATCCGGATCACTCCGCCCGACAAGGCCCAGTTCCTCCAGCACCAGCTCTTCGACATCCGTGTCGAGGCGACCGCGCCGGGAACGGCGGACGTCGTGACGGGTCTCGCCGTCCTCATCGACGGCGTCGACGTGACGGCCCGTGGAAGGGTCGAGACCGGGACGGCGGCGAACGTGCGGAACTGGATCTACCGCGACGCCGGCCTCGGCATCGAGGGCCCCCGCGTCTTCACCGCCTCGGCCACGGGAACGTCCGGCGGCACGGCGATCACCGGAACAGCAAGGAACACCGTCACGGTCCGCGCGTGGGACCAGAGCCAGCGCCGGACGGGCGCGGCCCAGGCGCTCCTCGACGACGGCGCCGAGTTCGAAGGAGCGGTTCGTGCCTCTGTCCGGGCCCTCGAGGAGAGCTTCGGAACGGCCGTCCCGGTCGTCGACGACCTCCACCTCGGCGCCCTCGACCCGGCCTTTCACAAGGCCCCCGACGCCTACCGGGCGAGCACCCAGCACAAGGCGAAGAACGTCATCCTCCTGATCGGCGACGGGATGGGAGCGGCGCACCGGACGGCCGCCCGCGTCCTCTCGAAGGGCTACACGCAGGGCAAGGCGAACGCCCCGATGGCGATGGACAAGCTCCCGTTCAACGGCCTCCTGATGACCTCCTCGCTCAACTCCCTCATCACCGACTCCGCCCCCGGCGCCCACAACTATTCGACGGGCAACAAGACGAACAACGGCATGGAGGGAGTCTTCCCCGACAACACGGCGGCCGAGGACGACAACCCGCGCCTCGAGCACCTGTCGATGTTCATCAACCGGCAGCTCGGCAAGGTGACCGGCATCGTCTCGGACGCCTTCCTCACCGACGCCACCCCGGCCGCCTTCCTCGCCCAGACCCAGAACCGCAACAACGGCACACTCATCGCAGGTCAGTTCTTCGACTTCCGCAGCTCGACGCAGCTCAAGGTCCTCCTCGGCGGCGGCTCCTACCACTTCATCCCGAAGAGCCAGACCGGCTCGCGCCGGACGGACGAGCGGAACGTCATCGACGAGTTCAAGGGTGACGGCTACGCCTTCGTCGAGACGGCGACAGCGCTGAACGGCTACACCGCCTCCGGGAGCAACCCCCGCCTCCTCGGCCTCTTCAACCTCGACAACATGAGCGTCGCCTTCGACAAGCTCGGGCTCGGCGACCCGACGGTCAACGGTACCTTCACGGACCAGCCGTACCTCAAGGACATGACGAGGAAGGCCATCGAGGTCCTCCAGAAGTACCCGAACGGCTTCTTCCTGATGGTCGAGGCGGCCCACGTCGACAAGCAGGCGCACCGGATGGACGCCGAGCGTTCCATCTACGACGTCATCCAGCTCGACCACGCGGTCCAGGTGGCCCTCGACTTCGCGATGACGACGAACTCCGACTCCGACCCGGACAACGACACGCTCGTCGTCGTCTCCGCCGATCACGAGTGCGCCGGGGTGGCTCTGCCGGGCGTCGGCCGCCCCGACAAGAAGGGGACCCGCGACTTCGTCAAGGCCTACAACTACAGCGGCTCTCGGAACGACTCGCCGATCCTCAACTTCACCGATTACGTCGACGCGAACGGCGACGGCTACCCCGACAACCCCGACACGGGCCGCAAGCTCATCGTCAACTTCGGCGCCGGCTCGGACCACTACGAGGACTGGATGTCGAACGCGAAGCCGAAGGACCCCGGCGTGACGCAGAGCGGCGCCGCCGTCGCGAACCCGAACGACCCCGACAAGTCCGCCACGGGCGGCTACCTCGTCGTCGGCGTCGTCGAGAACGGTGCGAACGGGGGGGAGGCCCAGACGCAGGCCGTCCACACCCTGTCCGACATCCCGATCTCGGCCTTCGGCCCCGGGGCGTCGCAGTTCTCCCGCGTCAGCGACAACACCGAGGCGTTCTTCTACATCTTCAACTCGATGCTCGGCACCTACCCGGTGCCGTCGCAGCTCTGACACGGACGAAGAAGGGACCGGGGCGGGCGGCCGCGAGGCCGCCCGCCCCTCCCCGGGAAGGCGCCATGAGAAAGACGCTGCTCGCCTCGCTCCTCCTCGCCCCCCTCTCCTTGGCCACGGCCCGCGGGCTCGCGGCCCAGCACGACCACGTCCCCCCGACGGCACCACCCGCCCCGCCGCCCGTCTCCTCCTCGGCCGACGTCCCTCTTCTCGATTGGGACGGTTTCTTCTCCAGCGTCAGCGCCTCCGGGGCACAGTTCAAGTCCGAGGTGAGGGCCCTCGAAGGGAAGCGGGTTCGCCTGCGGGGGTACGCCGTCGTCCAGCCGGTCCCTCCGGACGGGCTCTTCCTGACCCGGCTACCGCACGAGCGCCTCCATCCCGACGACGCCGAGTCGCTCCCATGGGACGCCGTCGGCCTGCTCTGGCGGAAGGGGGTCTCGCTGGCGGCCGTCCCGAAGCGGCCGACCTTCGAGGGGACGCTCCGCCTCGGGACCCGTAGCCTCGGTGAGGAATCGGTGATCCTCGTCCTGGAGGACGCGGTCCCCTGGCTCCCGCCCCGTCCCTCCGGGTAATCCAGCGCGTCGCCAGCCGCGTCCGACCGCTCCAGGAGGTCCCATGCGGCTTCGTGCTTCCGGGAGAGGGTGCCGGCTCGGGCTCGCTTTCGCGTTCCTCGCGGTCCTGCCGCCGCCCGCCGAGGCGGGAACGGAGCTGGTCCTCCCCGGCGTCGCCCGGTCGAGCGGCGTCGGCGGGAGCCGGTTCGTCTCGACCCTCTGGGTCCACAACCCCGCCACCACAGCGGTCGACGTCGACCTCGCCCTGGTGACGCCCGAAGGGACGCGAGGGCCGGTCCGGCTCACCGTGGGGCCTCGGCAGACCCGCCGCGTGGACGATCCGGTCTCTTCGCTCTTTTCGCTCGAGGCCGCCGCGGGAACGCTCACGGCGCGGGCGGAGGCGTCGTTCCTCCTTCGCGGCGTCACGGCGAACGTCGCCGATCCGCGGGGCACCTACGGCCTGGCGCTCGAGAGCCTCCGCGCGGACGCTGCGCTGAAGCCGGGGGAGACCGGGATCGCGCCGGGACTCTCGCACACGGCAGCGACGGGGACGCTCTTCCGGACGAACGTCGCGGTGACGCTCCTCGAGAAGGGGAGCGAGGCGATGGTGACGGTCGTCGACGACTCGGGCCTCGTGAGGGGCGAGGAACGGGTCACCGGCGGGCCGCTCTTCTGGCAGAGGCCGGTGTCGGACCTCTCGCCCGACCCGGAGGTCCCGCTCGGGCGCGTCGGGGTGCGCGTCCTCTCGGGGAGCGCGGTCGCCTACGCCGCCGTCGTCGACAACGGGACGGGAGACGGGATCGTCTCGCCCGCACGCCGCGTCGAGGCCCCTTCCGGCCCGCCGTACGCGTTGCTCCTCCCGGGCGCCGCGCGGTCCGCGGGGGCGAACGGGACGCTCTGGCGGACGAGCCTGCGCCTCGCCAACCCAGGGCTCGCCTCGGTGGACGTGGCGCTCGAGGGCCCGGCCGGCTCCCGCGTGACCCGCGTCGTGCCGCCGCGCGGCCTCCTCGAGGAGACGGACCTCCTCGGGGCGCTCGGGCAGCCGGAGGGGAGCGCCGGCGCGGTGACGGTGACGTCGGCCACGCGTCTCTGCGTCCTCGCCTCGACGCGGAACGTCGACCCTTCGGGCCAGCCCGGGACGTTCGCGGCCGGGCAGGAGCCGGTCCCGGCAGACGGTCTCGCCGCCGCGGGGAGCGTCGTTGCCTTCTCGGGACTCTCGGCCGAGGCTGGGGCGAAGGGCTTCCGGACGAACGTGACGTTCGTCGCCGGGGGAGGGGGAGCGCGCGGACGCCTCCTCCTCCGTTCGGCGGCCGGGGAGCAGGCGGCCAGCGGCGCCTTCGACCTCGGCAGCGGCGCGTGGGTCCAGAAGCCGCTCGCGGACTGGCTCGGCGGCGCGGCGGTCCCGAAGGACGCGACGCTCGAGATCGCGGTCGAGGCGGGAGGGCTCGCCGCCTACGCGAGCGTCATCGACAACGGCACGGGCGACCCGGTCCTCCTCGCGCCGGAGCTCGTCTCGTCGTCCACCTGCTCCGGCACGGTGCCGCTCCTTTCGGCCACGGCGTCGCGCGTCACGGCGGGGGGAGCGGTCTCTTTCCGGCTCGAGGGGGGCCGTTCGGGAGGACGCCTCGTCCCAGGTGACCTGCCGCTCGGTCCTTCCGGCACGGTGTCCGTCGTGCCGGCCGTGTCGACGACGTACCGGTGGCTTCCCTCGTCGGGGTGTCCCGGGGAGGTCCCCGCGTCCGTCACCGTCGAGGTCACCGCCCCCGCCGGGGCCGTGATGACCGAATCGGGTGCCTTGGCCGGCGTGACGGGCGGCGCGAGCGCCGCGTGGAAGGGGATACCGCTCGCCGCGCCGCCCGTCGGGGCCCTCCGCTGGCGTCCACCGGCGCCTCCGGCGCCCTGGACGGGCGTCAGGGACGCGAGCGCCTTCGGGCCGATCTGCCCGCAGCTCGACGACGCCGGTACCGTCACCGGCGCGGAGGACTGCCTCTTCCTCAATGTCTTCGCCCCCGCGGCGCCGCCCGCGACGCCCCTGCCCGTCCTCTTCTTCATCCACGGCGGCGGCAATCACTTCGGAGAGGGGTCCCTCCCGGTCTACGACGGCAGCGTCTTCGCGGCCGAGGGACGGGCGGTGGTCGTCACGGTCAACTATCGGCTCTCCTCGTTCGGCTGGCTCTCGCAGCCGTTCCTCTCCGCCGAGACACGGCGCGGCGTCTCGGGGAGCTACGGCACGTTCGACCAGCTCGCCGCGCTTCGCTGGGTGCGCCGGAACATCGCGGCGTTCGGAGGCGACCCGTCGCGCGTGACCATCTTCGGCGAGTCGGCCGGCGGCGCGAACGTCTGCACGCTCGTCGCCTCGCCCCTCGCGCGCTCTCTTTTCTCCGCCGGCATCGTGGAGAGCGGCGGCTGCGTCCGGCGGCAGCTCTCGGATTTCACCGCGTTCGGGAGCACGGTGACCGAGAAGGCGGGCTGTGCGTCCGCGGCAGACCCGGCAGCGTGCCTGCGTGCGCTCCCGTTCGAGACGATTCTCCTCGCCGTCCCGCCCTCCAGCTCCCTCACGTCGTCGACGGGGCAGCTCTGGGGCCCCGCGGTCGACGGCTTCGTCCTCCGCGACTCGCCCGACGCCGCGATGGCGAAGGGCGAGCACAACAGGGTCACCTTCGTCATCGGCGCGAACGCGGACGAGACGGGCGCGGACGCGCCGTCCCTCGCGACCGAGGCGGAGTACCGCGCGCTCGTCACCGCGCAGTTCGGCGGCCTCGCCCCGCTCGTCCTCGCGAAATACCCGGCGTCGGCCGACCCGACGCCGCGCCGGGCGTACGTCGCCGTGACGACCGATGCCCGGTTCGTCGGACCGTCGCGCCAGCACGCCCGTGCTGCCGCGCAGGGAGGCTCGAAGGTCTTCCGCTACTTCTTCTCCTACCCGGCCAATCGCGTCTTCGGCGCCATCCACGCCGTGGAGCTGCCGTACGTCTTCGGGAGCCTCCGCTCGGTCCCGGGGTTCACGCCCGACGCGAAGGACCTCGCCCTCTCCGCCTCGATGAACCGCGCCTGGGCGCGCGTCGCGGCGACGGCAGACCCGAACGGCCCGGGCCTCCCCGCCTGGCCGGCCTACGACCCCGTCAGGGACACGACGCTCGTCTGGGACTCCCCGGTCGGAACGGTCGACGGCGTCCGGACGTCCGCGTGCGACTTCTGGGACACGCTCACGACGCCGCGATGAGGAAGAGGCGCGTCGCCAGCCGGGACGGGGGCGCGGCAGAGGCGGCTCGAGGAGCTGCGCGGGAGGCCCGTGCCGCTGGGTGAGCTTTGCAGGTCCCTGCACGCCCCTGTCCTGCAGGGGCCTTCGCGAGATCACTCGACGCCCGGAGGGCGGACCTCCTGACATAGCGAGACGGATCGTGTTGACGGGACTCGAATTAGTCTCACGCCGGTTCTGCGGACCGTCTGTCAAACATGGCCGCAAGGCTTTTTGGGGATCGATTCGATTCGGGATAGTCTTCAGTCGCACCTCGGCTCCTCCATGCGGGGTCTCCTTGTTTTGCAACTCGGATCATCGCTGCAAGGAGCTCGAGGTGCTCTGCTCGAGGTCCAGGGAGGAGCTGGAGAAGCGCAGAGAAGTGTCGGGACGTGCCGAGCACGACTCGCTTGCGGCGCAGCCCGTAGAACGAGAACCCGGAGGTCGGCGTCCCCGGCGGTTCTCTTCCCTCGAGAAGACCGTCTGGTAGCAGGGCTGTGGGAATGTGGAAATCGCCCGCCGAGACGTGTCCGCCCCGTGAGCGCCAGAAGGCGAGTTCCACATTTCCATGGCCTCATCGGCCCTTTCCCCGGTGCCATCCCGAACGCCCTGGCCAGACTGGTCACGAGCGACGCCCCTTCAGGTCTCCAGAGACAGGCCGTGGGCCGTCAGCGGCGTGCAACCCCAGAATTGCGTCCCACAAATTCCGCACAGGAGCCCCTTCAGACAGGCGGGTCTGCCGGGCGCCCTGTGGTGGGCCGCAAAGGAGACGGGCGTATTCGACTCGCTGCACGCGCACTGGCCCGCGCCACGTTCGGGTCCCTCAACGGCGCACTACCTGCTCCTGGCACCGTTGCATCGGATCTGCGAACCGTGGCCCAAGACGGACGTGGCCGCCTGGTACTGAGCGTGATCTCGGTAATCCGGGGGAACGCGATCACGGAAATCGCGGGGTGATGGCAGGGCGGCGGCGTCTGACGGCGCAATGACGCTGAGGGAAGCGGGTTCGGTTCAGTCGGGGCCGCGATCATCCACGCCGCAGGCGTGGCATCGTCTGCACCACGGGCAAGCAGACTGCGCGCCCCGGGTGGAGCGCGCAGAGTGAAGGCTGAGGCTGGCCGATGTTCAGGGCGAAGGAGAAGCCGAGAGGGAAAGGGCTTTCCTGCGGATGTCGTCGGCGTAGGAAGGATCGATGGGAGAGACGAGGAGCTCGTCGATGATCGGGAGGAAGTAGGCGAGGGAGCGAATGGCGCCGAGCGGGACGGCCGTTTTGGGGCGGGCGCACCTGCGGGCGATGGCGAGGGATATGGCGGCGGTGACGGTATCGAGCGGGACGGCGCGGTCGCGCAGAGAGCGAGCCAGGCAACGATCGAAGGGGGATGTCCGGGCAGGGGTGCCTGGCAAGGCGAGATAGGCCGAGAGGACGGTGCGGGCGCAATCGTCGAGCATCCCGGTCAGCTCCTCCGGGTGACCACGGAAGGGCGGGGACGAGCGGCGCGGGCTGGCGAGGGGAAGAGCGCGAAGAAGGTCTTGTCGTCGATCTGGGTGGCGTTGTGGCGGGCGGGAGACTCCGCGCGACGATCTTCCCTGCCTGATGCTCGGATACGAGTGGGCGGGGCTTCCATTCGGCTCCGTGGCAGAATCGACCCGTGCCAAGTGGCCTGAAGGTCGACTCCGTCCGGATCGAGGCCCTCTGTCGTCGCTGGGCCGTAAGAGAGCTGTCCCTCTTCGGTTCGGCGATTCGAGAGGACTATGGCCCGACGAGCGACGTCGACGTGCTCGTCAGCTTCTCGGCGGGCGAGAGCTGGAGCCTGCTCGACCTGGTGCGCCTTCGCGACGAGCTCGAGGTCCTCTTCGGCCGGCACGTCGACCTCGTGGAGAAGGAAGCCGTTCGGAATCCTTATCGCAGACGGACCATCCTCGGAGACCGCCAGGTCCTCTATGCGGCCTGAGGAACGCGACGCGGCGTACCTCTGGGACATGCGCGAGGCGGCACGCACAGCCCGGGACCTCGTAGCCGGGATGGACCTCGAGGCATTCCTCGCCGACCGGAGGACCCAGCTCGCCGTCGAGCGGTCCCTCGAGCTCGCAGGGGAGGCGGCCCGAAGGGTCTCGACGACGCTACGAGACGCTCACCCCGAGTTGCCGTGGCGCGCCATCGTCGGCCTGAGGAACGTTCTCGTCCACGATTACGGCGAGATCGACGAGGCTCGCGTCTTCGCGGTCGCCCTCCAGGACATCCCGGCCCTTCTCTCTCTCCTCGAGATGCTGCTTCCACCCTAGCTCTGACAGCGCGCCGCGTCTCACCGGAAGTCGTGGCTCGGCGGCGTGCTCTCGCGGTGGCGCGGATAAGGCGGCGAGACGGGCTTCCTCAGCTCGGGGATCGGCTCCTCGAGGGACATTCTCTCGAAGCGCTCGGCGCGGATCGAGAGGGTGCCGTCCTTCTTCTGGAGGCGCCCCTCGACGACGAGGGCGGGAGAGCCGACGACGAGGGAGCGGTGCTCGCGGAAGAGGTCGGGGCGGAGGATCGCCTGGTACGTCCCGGTCTCGTCCTCGAGCGAGAGGAAGACGAAGCCCTTCGCCGTTCCGGGACGCTGGCGCACGACGATGACCCCGGCCGTCTTCACCATCGACCCGTCGGGGGCCTTCGCGAGGTCGGCCGCGGAGAGGATGCCGTAGCGCTTCAGCTGCTCTCGGAAGTGGGCGATCAGGTGCGGGCCCGCGGTCATCTCGGTCGTCTGGTAGTCGGAGACGGTCTCCTCGAAGCGACTCATCTCGGGGAGGGGCGAGGCGACGTCGTCCTCGAGAGTGTCGTAGAGCGGCCCCAGGTCGCGCGCGGCGGCGGCGGCCTGCCAGAGCGCGGTGCGGCGCGAGAGGCCGTGCTCGCCTGTGGCGGCGTCGGGTAGGGTGGGGAAGGCGCCGGCGTGGGCGAGGGCCGAGAGCTCGTCCTCGCGGACCGAGGCCCGGCGCGCGAGGGGCGCGGCAGGTGCTTGGGCCACGGGCCGCGCAGGCGCTCGACGCGGCAGTGGCGGGCCGAGCGCGTCACGTCGATCGGGAGCACGTCGGTCCCGTGGTGCTGGGCGTCCTTGACGAGCGTCGCCGGGTGGTATACACGGCGTCTTAAGTGATTGCGCATAGTCGACGAAGGACATTGTTGCCGTGCCGCCACTGACTGAACTGCTTCTCGACGGCTTCGGTAACGGCGTCGGTAACGGCGTCGAGCGTGGGGAAGTACTGGTTGTGGAGGCAGAGC
>CAVOJA010000172.1:0-31538 GCA_963696015.1 uncultured Holophagales bacterium | reverse complement strand
AGGATCTCTTGGCCCTGTTCCGGATCGTCAGCCACGAGGCAGAGGAAGGGCGAGGGGCCGCCAGACGGGTCCGGGGAGCAAAGGTGTCAAGTAAATGATGCCAACAACGTTAACTGAATTATGCCGCTCGCGCGCCAAGAAGTCGGTCACGGTCATAGCCATGTTGGCTCATATCTCTGTATCACAGCCTCGTTTTCTCGCATCGCACTCCGCAGAGACCTTGACAGGCACGAATATGGGATGTAATTTATATTACGTATGGCCGCGCGAAGATGAAAAGGCGCCCCACTGCGACCCCCGGGTCCGCCGACCCCAAGCTCAAGGCCTTGCGGGAGCAGGGCTCGGTCAATCCTCGGCCCCAGGACGTCCACGATCTCGCCTTCCTCCAGAGCGAGTTCTTCGATCCCCGCGATCTCGTCCAGGTGAGGTACGAGATGCTGCGGCGCGTTCAGCTGGAAGGGTTGCCGGTCACTACAACGGCCAGCAGCTTCGGCGTCTCGCGCCCGACCTTCTACAACGTCCGGGCGCAGTTCGAGCAGCAGGGGCTGGCCGGGCTGCTTCCCGCCAAGCGTGGGCCGCACGGCCCCCACAAGGTGACGGGGCCGGTTCTGGAGTTCATCCAGCGCGCGCTCGCGGAGGAGCCCGGCCTCGATCCGGCGGCGCTTGCCCAGCGGGTCGAGCGAGAGAAAGGTCTGCGCATCCATCCTCGGACGATCGGACGGGCTCTGGCTCGGGCGAAAAAAAAACGCCGCTGAGCCAGGCTCCGGAGCAGCGGACCGGCGGGACGCCACCCGTGGAAGCCTACGAGGTGCTGCGTTCGTCGGTCATCAGCTCGTCCTCGCAGGGGGAGAACCTGCAGGGGTTGGGGGCGTTCCTGCGTCGGGGAATGGCAGCTTGGATGCACCTGTGGCGCCCCGCGCCGCCGCTGAGTCCTCCGGCGGCTTCCCGATCCGAGACCCGTTGCCTGCCACCCGACGTGCGGCGTGACGTCGTCAGCGTCCTGGCCGCGATGGTCCTTTCGCGAGCAAAGGAGGTCGGCCCATGAGGGAGGAGACCGCGAGCAAGATCCGTAAGCAGCACCTCTCCCGCGACGCGTACCTGTACGTACGGCAGTCGACCCTGCGGCAAGTCTTCGAAAACCAGGAAAGCACCAAGCGGCAGTACGCCCTGCGTCAGCGAGCCGCGGCGCTGGGCTGGCCGCTGGAGCGATCGTCGTCATCGACAGCGACCAGGGCCAATCCGGCGCTTCCGCCGCGGATCGTCAAGGCTTCCAGCGGCTCGTCACGGAGGTCAGCCTTGGCCGGGCGGGCATCGTCATGGGCCTGGAGGTCTCCCGGCTGGCCCGTAACTCCACCGACTGGCACCGCCTGCTGGAGATCTGCGCACTCACCGACACACTCATCCTCGACGAGGACGGCGTGTACGATCCGGCCCATTTCAACGATCGGCTTCTCCTGGGGCTGAAAGGGACCATGAGCGAGGCCGAGCTCCACGTGCTGCGGGCGAGGCTGCGAGGCGGCATCCTGAGCAAGGCTCGGCGCGGGGACCTCGAGATGCGGCTGCCGATCGGCTTCGTCACCGACGCCACGGGCCACGCGCGGCTCGACCCGGACCGACGCGTCCAAGACACGATCCGGCTCCTCTTCCGGACTTTCAGCACGAGCGGATCCGCGACAGCAACCGTCAGGGAGTTCCGCGAGCAAGGGCACCTGTTCCCGCGACGGGTGTACCGAGGACCCCGAAAGGGAGAGGTGATCTGGGCAGAGCTGGAGCACTCGCGCGTCCTCTGGGTCCTTCATCACCCCCGCTACGCCGGAGTCTTCTGCTTCGGACGATCCAGCCAGCGCAGGAGGCCCGACGGCAAGGTCCGCTACCAGCGTCTGCCGCGAGAGGAGTGGGCCGCCTTTCTCCCGGACGCCCACGAGGGGTACATCACCTGGGCCCAGTACGAGGACAACGTCCAGCGTCTGCGCGACAACGCCATGGCTCTCGGTGGGGATCGCCGGAAAAGCCCACCGCGGGAAGGGCCGGCCCTGCTCCAGGGACTCGCCATCTGTGCCGTATGCGGGGACCGGATGACGGTGCGCTATCACGCCGCCCGTGGGGGACTGGTGCCCGATTACGTGTGCCAGCGGCGCGGCATCCAACGCAGCGAGCCTATCTGCCAGGCCATCCCCGGGGCCGGTATCGATCAGGCGATCGGCCAGCTACTGCTGGAGAGCGTGACGCCGCTGACGATCGAAGTCGCCCTGACCGTACAGAGAGAGCTCGAGCAGCGCGGCGAGGAGGCAGACCGCCTCCTCCAGCGTGAGGTCGAGCAGGCGCGCTACGAGACTGAGCTTGCGCGTCGACGCTATATGCACGTCGATCCCGGTAACCGCATGGTTGCCGACGCGCTCGAAGCAGAATGGAACGCCAAGCTCCGTGAGCTGGCCGAGGCTCAGGACCGATACGAGAAACGTCGGGCACGATGCACGGCCATCGACGAAAGGCAGCGGGCGGAGATCGGATCCTTGGCGACGGACTTTCCACGCATCTGGAACGACCCGCATACGCCTGATCGAGAGCGCAAGCGGATGGCGCGGCTGCTTCTCGACGACATCACTCTGCTGAAGGCCAACGAGATCACCCTCGGCATACGCTTCAGGGGCGGGGCCACGAAGGTCCTGACACTTCCGATGCCCAAGCCCGCTTGGCTACTCCGCCAAACACCACCCGCAACCGTGGCAGCGCTCGACCACCTTCTGGACGGCCACACGGACGCCGAAGCTGCACAGTGCCTAAATGCCGATGGCTTGACATCAGGAGACGGCCGGCGCTTTCATGCGTCGATGGTCCGCCGCATCCGGCTGGGCTACGGCCTGAAGCCTCGATATCAGAGACTCCGGGATCGGGGGCTGCTCGAAGAGCATGAGATCGCGGCCCTTCTCGGTGTGAAGCCCGAGACCATCAAGATCTGGCGCCGCGCTGGCCTGCTTGCCGCGTACGTTTACGACGACAAGGGCTCCTGCCTCTACGAACACCCGGACGGCTCCGCGCCCAAGAAGTACCTACACCAGAACAAGATGCGTGGCCGAATCTCGAGTGCCGGCGAAAGCTGCCGTCAAACCGCCCCATGAGGTGCAATGTGAAGCACTGCCCTTGTCCCGCGGCTTGTAGACCCGCGCCGGGATCACCGCCGCCCCGTAGTGCGAAGCCATCTCCTCGTACGTGCGATTCACGATCGCCTCGTACCGGCACGGGCCCGTCACGCCCGCCTTCAGGTTATCCGGCACGAAGATCGCCGGCGCTCCCCCGAAGAACTCCACCATGTGCACGTTCAGCCGGATCCAGTTCCCGAGGTCCTGCTGCTCGGCCGCCTCGGCGTAGACGTAGCTGCTCGCGCCCAGCGCTCCCACGAAGAGCTCTACGCTCCGCACTTCGCCTGTGCGCGGGTCTACCACCGACGGCTTCTTGCCCGCGAAGTCCACGAAGGCCTTCTCTCCCGCCACGTAGACCTGCCGCATCACGGGCGACAGCCGTTTGCGGTACCGGTGGTAGTGCTCGCAGAACTGGCTGTACTTGTAGCCCCCGGGATTCGCCTCCAGGTATTCCTGCCACAGCAGGCTCAGCGTCACCCCGGGCCGCCGCAGCTCGGCATGCACCAACGCCGTGTCCACCGCTGCCCGCGCGCACTGAGCCTCGGCCTTCACCCCGAAGACCCGCGCCTCCAGCGCCTCGTCCGTGGCCAGCTCTTCCGAAATCGGCCAGCCCACCCCCGCAGCCTCTGCCTTTCCGAGGTACTCCGAGATGGTTCCCTTCCCGGCCCTCACGGCCTTCGCCACCTCTCGCTGGGGCAGTCCGCACTCATGTCTCAGCCTCAGGATCTCTCTCAGTTGTCTCATCGTCAGTCGTTTCGCCGCCAAGGAGTCCTCCTCTGCGGAGGATCCTGGACCACCCGTCCCCTCGCCCGTTCCGTGCTCACCATGCCCGGAAATCGTGCTCACCATCCCGGAATCCATGCTCACCATGGCCGGAATCGGCGCTCACCATCCCGGAATCGGCGCTCACCTTGGCCCGGAAACCGTGCTCACCATCGACCGGAATCAGTGCTCACCATGGTCCGGAGCCATCACTTCTGCATCCTTGCTCGACCAGAGGGCTTGCCTGCTACCCTCAGGGCTCAAGAGTGAGGCTTGCCCGGACGTGATCGAAAGGCAGCAGTCCGTTTGTACCACCCGTGAGGTGAGGTGATGACCGCTGCGGATCTCCTCGAACAGCTCAACACACTCGACGAGCACGAGCGGGTGGAGGCGAAGCGCGGCGAGGAGTCGGCCGGACACTCGATTCTCGAGACCATCTGCGCCTTCGCCAATGAGCCGAGTCTTGGAGGCGGTCAAATCCTCATTGGCGTGGGACGTGAGGAGTCGACCCTCTTCCCCGTCTATCGGGCAGTCGGGATCCGGAACCTCGACCAGGTGACCCGTGACATTGCCACGCAGGCCCGGAACACGTTCAACCGACCCATCAACGTCGACATCCATCCGGACACGCTGGAGGGAAAACGCGTTCTCGTCGTGTCGGTCCCCGAGGCCTTGCCGCACGAGAAGCCCCTTTTTTTCAAGAGCCAGGGACTGCCGCGAGGGGCGTTCCGCCGGATCGGCAGCGTTGACCAGCGCTGCACTGAGGACGACCTTGCGGTGTTCTACCAGGGGCATCAGTCCGAGTCTTTAGACGCCAACGTCGTGCCCGACGCCGGCATGGAAGACCTCTACCCCGAAGCGATCCGCGAGTATCGGCAGGAACTCCAGCGCGCGAATCCCGACGCCGAGGCTCTCTCCTGGTCCGACGCGGAGCTTCTACGGTCCCTCAAGGCCGTCCGGCCCCACGACGGAGCCCTGCGCCCGACCATCGCCGGGCTCCTTCTCTTCGGCACGGCGCCCGCTCTCCGGCGGTGTTTCCCCATGGTCCGCGTGGATTACGTCCGGGTTCCCGGGACGGAGTGGGTCCCCGATCCCGAGCGGCGCTTCGAGTCCGTCGAGATGCGTGACCCTCTCCTCCGGCTCATCCGCCGCTCCGTCTCTGCAGTTCTTGATGACCTCCCGAAGGCATTCCGGCTCCCCGAGGGCCAGATCCAACGCGAGGACGTTCCCCGGGTCCCGCGCAAAGTCATCCGCGAGGCCGTGGTGAACGCCGTCATGCACCGCAGCTATCGTTCCAACAGCCCGGTCCTGATCATTCGCTACGCGAATCGCCTCGAGATCCGGAACCCAGGCTTCTCGCTGAAGGCCGTCGACCATCTCGGGGAGCCCGGGTCGGAGACTCGGAACCCGGTCATCGCGGCCGTGCTTCACGAGACTCACTACGCCGAGACCAAGGGCACCGGTATCCGAGTAATGCGCCAGACGATGAAGGACGCGGGCCTTCTACCCCCGGTCTTCGAATCCGATCGAGCCGCCGACGCCTTCACCGCCCGGTACTTCTTTCATCACTTCCTCGGCCCGGACGACGTCGCCTGGCTCAGCCGGTTCAAGGTTTTCGATCTTTCGGCTGAGGAAGCCCGTGCCCTCGTGTTTCTCCGCGAGCAGGGGGCGATCAGCAACGCCACGTTCCGGGACGTGAGCCAGGTCGACACCCTCAGCGCCAGCCGGTCGCTTCGCCGACTCCGGGATGCCGGCATCCTGACCCAGAAGGAGAAAGGTTCCGCGACGTACTACGTCCCGACGGCGGAGTTCTGGGGGGAAGTCGGTTCCGGGAGCCCTCTTGCCGACCCGATACCTTCCATGGACGAAGCGCTACCTTCCATGGGCGGGGCCATACCTTCCATGGCGCCGGTCATCCCTTCCAAGGACGAGTCCACTGCGGACGGCCTTTCTGCCGCCCTGAAAGCCGACATCGCCTCCCTCGGCCGCCGGGCCGTCCCCGATCGGATCCGCCAGGTCATTCTCTCGCTCTGCCTCGTCCGACCTCGGCCGCTCAGCGAGCTGGCGGAGCTCCTCGGCCGGCATCCGAAGTACATCAGCCAGCAGCACCTCGCGCCCCTCCTCCGCGCAGGGCGCCTCGCCTACACGATTCCCGAAGAGCCAAAGCACCCCGAGCAGGAATACCGGACCGTCCTCGGCGAAAGCTCCGGTCAGCTTTGACCCTGGGCTACTCCGGGCCGGGCGGTTTCCGCTCTACTGGCGCTGCTTCTCCTCGAGCGCCGACCTGAGGCGCTCGACCTCTGCGCGGAGTTCCTCCCTTTCCTCCGATGCCTCGGTCCCCGAAGGCTTGAGGAACCAGGAAGCCACAAACCCCGAGAATGTTCCGAACAGCCCGACACCGGCGATCATCATCGTTGCCGCAAGGATTCGCCCTTCGGGCGTCACGGGAAACCGGTCTCCGTATCCGACGGTCGTGATCGTGACGACAGCCCACCAGAGCGCGTCCTCTGGGCCTTTGATGTTTGCCTCCGGCCCTGTCTCGAAGTGCAGGATGGCGACGCTCCCGATGACGACGAGAATGATCGACACGAGCGTTGCGGCGAGGAACGTCCCCTCGGCTCGCCTTCGGAGGAGCGCGTCCGCGAGCACCCTGGCAGATCGAACACCCCGAAGGACACGGACGATTCTCAGTATCCGTCCCATTCGCCCGACGCGGAGGAACTCGATCGCGGGAATGCTCGAAATGAGATCAAGCCAGCCCCAAGTGCGGAAGTAGCGCCAGCGATTCTCGGCCCGGAGCAGGGAGACGGCAAAGTCCACGAAGAAGAACACGCAGACCACGTTGTCGGCGAATTCGAGGATCCGGCGCTCATCGGATCCGAGAGGGGCCATCACCCCGGTCCCCAGGATCACCAGCGACAGGAAGCTCAGAACCAACATGAAGAGAAGGTAGGCGCCGTCCGGCAGCCGCTGGGTGCTCATCGGTCGGCCTCATCGCTTCTGACGATCGACTCGACCGCCTGCCACTCACCCTCGGCATCGAGAGCCCGCCGGGCGTACTCGGCGCACAGGAGCGACTCGTCGAGGAAGCCGTCGTACTTCTCGGACTCCTTGTTCAGGACCGCCGCGGCGAGTGCTTCGGGGTCGACGGGCCCTGCCTCGGCAAGGCGCCGGAGGGTGATCGTGAGCGCCTCCGTCGGGGCATCGGAGACCGAGATGACGCCGTGCGCCGCCTCCGCGTCAAAGTCGAGCGCTTGTAGGTGAACGGCTATGGTGTTCGTCGCGCGGTCTCCGGCCCACGGGAAGAGATGCGTCGTCGAACCGCTGCGTACGAGCCTCCGAGTCCCAAGCCCCATGCGGACGAAGTTGTCGCGCGCCTCCCGGAGCAAGCTGCGGGCAGTCTCGTCGAGGTAGGCCGGTTCCTCCCCGTCGCCCAGCAGTCTCAGCATCTCGGCTCGTACCTCGTCATGGACTGCTCCACTCTCCCCACCAAAGCGGGGTGGCCGTCCGGCCGGCGACGCCACCACGTCGACGACCCGCTGCTTCGGGTCCACGGCTCTTACCTTCCACCTCCGTCCGGCGAAGATGAGGGGCATCCCTTCGACGAGAGGCTGTGCGATGGGAAGGGTTCCAAGGGGCCTCCCCTCGTTCACGACCCGGTATTCCTCGGGTGAGGTGAAAGCCGCGTAGAAGTCGTAGTGATTGACCAGCCGCTCCCCGACCACGCCCAAGAGCAGCGTTCCATCGCCTGCCTGCATCAGGAGGTCGTGCGAACCGAGCGATCGAAGAAGCCCGGCGAACATCGCGGAGGTGACTTCTTGGAATGGCCCGTTTCGGCAAAGTGCGTCGTACGCCTCTACGGCCCGGACGCCACCATGCTGGGCGATCACGGACATCGTCTGTTGGACGAGGGTCGAGAGGTGGAGGCGCCCGGCGACTGGGGGCTCGTACCAGCGGCGAAGCAGCAGCCCCACCTGGGCCATCGACTCCACCAGCTCCAACCGGAGAAGGTCCTGGGGCGGGCTTTCAACGGAAGCCTCGTCCTCTCGAACGTAGATCCGGAGTACTGCCGCGTCCCCGCGGCGCCCGGACCGCCCCAGCCGCTGCCGAAGGCTGGCGACCGAGGGAGGGGATCCGATCTGCGCGACGCTCGTCACGCTTCCTATGTCGATCCCAAGCTCGAGGGTGCTCGTGCAGATAGCCGTCGCCGGCTTCGATCGATCCTTGAGCATCGCCTCCACGTCCTGCCGCAAGTCCCGGGAGAGGTTGCCGTGGTGCGGCCAGAACTCGTTCGGGACGCGGAGCGCCGCACAGCGTTGACGGAGGAGGTCTGCGAAGAGCTCGACGTCGATGCGACGGTTGGCGAAAGCCAGGTTATGTGTGCCGCGAAGGACCCGGAAGAGGTGATCGGCGATGGAGACGTCGTCCTCGTTGTCGCCGGTCGGCTCGACGGTCGCCCGGGCAGGGCGCAAGTATCCCCGCAGCTGTAGCTGAAGGGCCTGCCCCTCGGTCGTCGAGACGATCGCCTGCACGTCGATACCGTGCCGGGGCCGGAGGAACTCACAAGCCAGGCCCATGTCGCCGATGGTGGCGCTGAGGCCGATTCGGCGGACTCGCCGGCGGAGCGCGAGCTCGAGCCGGTGGAGCAGTGACTGGACCTGCCGCCCCCGCTCGGTTCCCATGAAGGCGTGGACTTCATCGATGACGACGAACTCGAGACTCGAGAAGACCTTCCGGATCTCCGGGCCACGGAGGACGAAGAACGCCTCGAGCGACTCCGGAGTGATCAGGAGGATGCCGCGCGGGTCCTTCAGGAGCAGCCGCTTCTTCCCGTCATCGACGTCGCCATGCCATCGGTGGACGGGGATCTCCAGCGCCTCGCAGAGGTCGGACAGTCGTCCATGCTGGTCGTTGATGAGCGCCTTGAGCGGGCTGACATAGAGGACCTGGATGCCCGCAGCAGGAGCACCGACCAGACGGGAGCAGATGGGAAGGAACGCCGCCTCGGTCTTTCCCCCTGCCGTCGCTGCCGCGACGATGAGATCGTTCGGCGAGTCCAGAACCGCGTGGATCGTCTGCTCCTGCACGTCGTGCAGCTCGCTCCACTTCCTTTCCCAGATCCATCGGCGAACTCGCTCGTGAAGCCGACTGAACGCGGCAGAGCCGCGGGAGCCGGTCTCAGAGCTTGAAGCCGGCGAGGTCGTCATCTCCGGAGGGTGGCTGGGCCGTCTGGAGGGGCACGCGGTCGGAGACCTCGTCCGCATCGGGCGAGTCGTCGGGTAGTGGCGCAAGGTCGGGATTGGCCTCGACGACGACCTGGACGTTCCCGAGGAAGTCCCGCCAAGAGACCGAAGGGTTCTGCTCCAGGACGGCGAGGAGGTTCACGAAAGCGGTAATCGTGTTTCGCGGCGTCCGGAAGTACGCCTCGCCGATCCGCTCGGAGCAGTGAGCCATGAAGGCCGATAGCGCCTCGTCGGGCAGCAGGTAGGCCGACGGGTCGCCGGAGGCGTAGACATGACGGACCTTCCCGAGGAGGACGTAGAGGTCCTCGGGAGTCAGATTCGCGAGCTTGAGAACGGGGCCGGAATGATCGACCAGGGCGCCTGTAGCGAAGGCGTTCTCGGCCAGCCGGGACTGGAGTGCCTGGTAGCTGTAGAGCCCCTTTCGGGTGTCGAGAAGGAAGTCGGGCGTTCCGCCGAGAAGAAACCCGAGCCCGGCCGCTGTCCCCTGCAGGCTGTCGTTCAGGATGCGGAGGATCTGCTCGTAGTTCGAGTTCCGTGCCTGCGTGTTCGCGAGCTTGTAGAGGTTGACCAGCTCGTCGAGGCAGACCAGGAGGCCGCCGAAGCCCGCAAGCCGTACGAAACGCGCCAGGAGCTTGATGTGGTCGTAGACGTTCCCGTCGTCGATGATGGTCCTGACTCCGAGCGCCTGGCGGGCCTCCGTCTTCGTTCCGAACTCCCCTCGAAGCCAGCGGACGGCCGCCGCCTTGAGGACCTCGTCGCCCCGATCGTGCCCTCGCCAGTAGGCCGCTATGACCTCGGCGAAGTCGTAGCCGCCGACCAGCTCCGTCAAAGCGTCGAGCCGCTCGCGAATGACAACCTCCGGGGTTACGGCCTTCGCCTTCGACTCCGTGAGGGCCGAGGTTACGAAACGCTCGACGACAGTCGGGAGCGCCCCACCGTCGGGTTTCGCCCGAGTCGCGATGTTTCGCATCAGCTCGGCGTAAAGAGAACGTGCCTGGCCGCCCGTCGCCTGGATTCGTCGCTCGGGGGACAAGTCGGCGTGGGCGGTGACCAGCTGTTTCTCGAGGGCGATGGACCGGACGAGGTTGAGGAAGAAGGTCTTCCCCGACCCGTACTCGCCGATGACGAACCGGATCGTCGAGCCTCCGTCGGCCACCCGCGTGATGTCCTGCACAAGGGCCTGAACTTCGGCGACACGCCCCACCTGGATGTGCTGCTGACCCGTTCGGGGGACGACGCCGGCTCGCAGGGACTGGACGATGGCGTCTCGATGCTTCGGACGGATTCGGTCGGTTGACGTCATGTCAGAAGTTCCTCGCGCACAGCCGAATCGATGGTAATGGGATCTTCCCCTTTCCAGAGGGGATCTCCGCATTGCGTCAGGGCCGCCTCGTTCACCAGATCGAGCGCCCCGTCCGGAAGCACGCCGAAGGAGGCAGCGATGTCCTCGACCTCCGCACGCGACCAGGCCGTTCTCGAAGCGATCGCGCGAAGGAACCCGGAGTGCTGGGCGTCGAGGCCCACGATCAAATCCTCGGCAGAAGTTGCGGGCACTATTTGCGGAGCAGGCTCTTCGTCCTCGACGAAGATGGATTGCAGGAGCGCCGAGACCGCCGCCGTCTGATGAATCTTCTCCTCCACACGGGCCATGTCGAGCGACACAGCCGGAGCGACGGGAGCCTTCGGCGGTGCGGGGATGGAGAAGCCCTGCGCTGAGGCCGCTCGGGGACGTACCGTCACGGGCTCGGTCGCGGGAGGCGCGGCGGATGTCGTTCGAGAGTGCAGGTCGCTGTAGACACCCTGAGGATCGAGACCGAGGAGACGGTAGAGCTTCCCCAGCGTCGTGACTTCGGCTGGAGTCACCTGACCGTCCGCGGCTGCGACCCCCACCAGGAATCCTGCAATCGCCTCCCGCTGGGGCCTCTCCAGAGCATCCAGCCTCTTCTTCAGGCCAGCGGCGGATGGGCGCTCGGCCATGAGCCAGCGCAAATGCGCGGCGAGACGCGTCTTCTCGGTCGCCGTCACGGGGAGGGCCCGCTCGAGGTGGGCTTCGAGGTGCTCGATCTCAACCCCGTCCACGTCTTCGTCTGCCCCCGCGACCGTGACACCGAGCTGAAGGACCGTGGCTGCGGCTGCGTACACCGCCGACGGTGCACTCGAAGAACCCGGCGGGAGGCTGAAGACGACACAGGGCTTGTCGGGAGCGAGTGGCGGGCCCCCGAACCGGACGTCGGGCTCGATGCCGTATCCACGCTTCTCCAGAAGCTGGGAGAACAGGACGAGGTCGGATCGGGTCAGCTTCGCACCGCCTGGCTTCCGCCAACGGTCGAGCAGCTCGGACCCCGGAATCTCGGAGAGGCTCGCGCCTTCGAGGCGGGCCTCGATGGCGCTCCACAGCTCCGCCAGGTCGTCCGACCCGTGCCCCTCGACAAGCTCCGCGGGAAGGAGCGCAACCGCCGCCGGGCTCGAACGGAGAGTCGGGTTTCGGCCCACCCAACGGCTGAACGGCTCGAGGTCGCTCACACACGATTCCGCCACGTCCGTGATCTTGTTCAGCGGACCTTGCAGGCTCGTCACGTCCGGAACCCCGGCGGCGAGACGACGATTCGCGAAGGTAAGGCTGACCGTTCCCCCGAACGACGCGCTCGCTGGCCGATACGTCAGGTCGATCGTCTTCTTCGGTGGCTTGACGACGAGACCGTCCCCGAATCGGTCCCGGTACCGGGCCCCGAAGAGCGCCCGGAACTCGTCGGGGCAGCGCTGCTGAGGGGTGCGAATCCGCGTCGAGGGAGCGCTCAGGTACCACGCCAATGCCCATTCCGCGGGGACGGGCTTCCCATCGAGGGCTCTCAGGCCGAGGCCGAGACGCAGCGAGAGCGGGAACTCGTACTCTTGGGAGAACGGGCCGGAAGGGACATCGGTCTCCTCGAACTGTCTCACTCCGAGCGCCTGCAGAATTCCCAGGAACGCGCCGGCATAGCTCCGGAAGGACGCTTGCGACCCGTAGATCGTCAAGAGGCGCGCCACCTCTTCCGCAATGACAGGGATCTCATCGGCCGCGGCCGGGTCGGACTGCGCATCGTGCAGCGCCCTGCGTTCGAGTCCGTAGAAAAACAGGAACACGTGCCCGACGCCGATTCCGGGATCCTGTCTTCCGCCCGCGAGCCACTCGAGGTAGGCGGCTCGCGATTCCGCGGGAATCGACGAGTACGACGGCCAGTAGGACATCCTGTCGCAAGCGCGGTCGCGCAGCCGCGCGTCGACCGACAGGTGCGGATCGATCAGCCCCGGTTCCAGACTGCCGACCTGGCTCACGGAACGCAGCCCGGATCCGACATAGATCATTCCGCCCGGGATCTCGAATCCGGCAACGGTCGTCGCTTTCCCTTTCGGGAGCCATGAGGCCCGTGTCCCCGAACCCGGCTGCGCCGAGAGCCGTGGTAAAGGGGCGGGTGGTCGCTCTGCTCGGCGCGCCTGCTGAGGAGCTGCCCCCGCCTGAGAACGAGGCGGCCCCGCCGCGCCAGCGAACCGAACGGGCTCGGCCGGGCGCTTTCGCGCACGAACGACCAGCCAGACGACTATGCCGAGAATCACGATGATCAGGGCTTCTGTCACTCGGACCTCGATTTCGTCACGCTGAGCGGCCTCGGAGCCGGAATCACACACCCCGCCTCACGTTGCTCGGCGAGGTTACTCCTGCAGATGCAAGTCCGGGGCAGGGCGTCCGGCGCCGTCAGTGTTCAGGTCCCTATCGAAACCCGCCCGCTTCGGTCCGGCCTCTCTCGTGGAATGCTGGGGGTTGGACCTCGATCCGAAGGCCCGAAGCCGAGGCTCCCCGGCCGAGGCCTCCGGGCGAATGTGGACAAAAACGTGGACACCAACAAAAAGAGCCGCGTCGCCGCGGCCCGTAAACCCTTCGAAATGAATGGTGGAGCTGAGGAGGATCGAACTCCCGACCTCTAGAGTGCGATTCTAGCGCTCTCCCAGCTGAGCTACAGCCCCACCGTGGGGGCGGAGAATCTAGCCGGTACGGGTGGATTCGTCAATCGGAGCCGTCTGGGGATCCGTTCGGAGCGGGGCCGTCCGCCCGCTTCCCATCGTCACCGTCTCCCGTATCGAAAGTCGTTCCGTTTTCGTGACTCGCGGCGCCGACGGGGTGAACCCCTGAGCCAGACCCCGCCCCGTGCCCGGTCCCTCGCCGGACCTGGGCCGCCTCGGACGGACCGAGACGAAGGTCGCTGGCGTCTTCGCTTTCGGATCGACGCCGGGCGTGCGGGCGATAGACGTCCTCGAGGCTGGTTCCCTGAAGGACGCCCCGCTCCTCGGCGTCGGCGCGCATGTAGAGGGCGCGGAGGATCGCTGCGGCCGGCTCGGAACCCCTGGGGACCGCACGCGGCGCCGCTTCGCCGACGGCGCGGGCCACAGCGTAAAGGGTGATCGTGTCGGGCGGACGCGCCAGGCGGACGCTCTCGCCCGTCACCTCCACGAGTCCAGCGGTACCGAGGCGCTTGAGTCGGGACCTGAGGTCGTCGGCGGCGCGGCCACAGGCCTCGGCCAGCGAGAAGATGTCGAGTGAGACGCCCGCGTGCCACGCCTCCGTGAGGCGGAGGAGGAGCTGAACCGCCTCCTCGAGCGCCCCCGGCTTCTTCGCCGCGGGCGGCGGGGCGTCGTGGGCGAGGAGCTCGTCGCGAAACTGGACGGCGTGCGCGAAGGAGAAGCCGAAGAGCAGGATCGTCCAGGCGAAGCCGGTGGCCGTCACGAACACGGCGATGGCGCTGATCGTGCCGTAGACCTTCGCGGCGCCGGCGGCGGCGACGAACCCGAGAGTGAAGAGCTGTCGCAATCCGGTCAGTCCGACGCCCGCCAGGACGCCGGCCGCCGCGGCCACGCCCCAGCGAACCTGGGCCGACGGGACGACCTTGTAAATCAGGGCCAGGGCGAAGATCGAGGCAAAGAGACCTCGCAGGTGAAGCTGCGTCAGGGGGACTCCTGCCTCGAGGAGGAACGAGGTCGCGACGCCGAGGGCCACCGGCCCGAAGACGACGACGAGGACGGCGAGGGCGAACCTCTGGATGACGCGCCTGGGCCGGAGGGTTCCCCAGAGGTGGTTCGCGGCCCCTTCGACGTCGAAGTAGACGCGCAGCGACGTGAGGATCAGGAGCGCGGTCGCCACCCAGGAGGCCGCCTGGGCCTCGTCGACGAGCGCCTCCACTCCCCGCAGGACCTCGCGCGAGGTGCCGGGGACGAAGAAGCGGAGGAGCCGGAAGAAGCCCGTCCCCCGCTCGCCGAAGAAGGTCGAGGTGAGGACCGTGACCGCGACGACGAGCGGGATGAACGAGAGGAGCGACGAGTAGGCGAGGCCGGCGGCGAGTCCCACGCCGCGTCCGTCGAGGAACGACTTCACGCTCTTGCGAAGGACGACCCAGGCGAGCGCGATCGCCCGCCCGATTCCCTTCAGCTCGGGGGCGCGGACGGGGAAGGCCCCGGTCCCGCGGCCCAGGTCAGACCTCCACGACGTCGTCGGGCTCGGGGACGTGGACGAGAAGGCCGAGCTCCGACCGGAGGCGGGCGGCAAAGGTGTCCTGCGCGGCCGGCTCGCCGTGGGTCAGGTAGACGCGCTTCGGCGGCGTCGGCGCGGACTTGATCCACGCGATGATCTCGTCGGCGTCGGCGTGCGCCGAGAGGGCCGGGATCTTCTTGATCGCCGCCTTCACGGTCAGACCCTCGCCGAGGACCGTCACGTCGGTCTCCCCTTCCAGAAGGCGCCGCCCGAGGGAACCCTCGGCCTGGTAGCCGACGAAGAGGACGGTGTTCCGCGCGTCGGGCAGGCGGTGGAGGAGGTGGTGCAGGACGCGCCCGCCGGTGGCCATGCCCGAAGCCGAGACGACGATGCCGGGGCCGGGGAGGTCGTTCAGCTTCTTCGACTCGTCCCGCTTTCTCACGACCGTGAAGTAGGGCGTCTGAAGTGGAGAGCCGACGTTGTCCTCGAGCTCCTGCATCTCGACGTCGTGCTCTGAGCGGTAGCGGCAGTAGAGCTCGACGACGGAGTTGGCCATCGGGGAGTCGACGTAGACCGGGACCTTCGGGAGACGCCCCTCCTCGAAGAGCTCGAAGAGGTGGTAGAGGATCTCCTGCGTCCGCCCGACGGCGAAGGCGGGAATGACGGTGAAGCCGCCGCGCCGGAAGGACTCGGAAAGCTCCCGGCGGAGCTGTTCCTTCGGGTCGGTCGCCTCGTGGAGCCGGTCGCCGTAAGTCGATTCGCAGACGAGGACGTCGCAGGCAGGAAGGGGGGCAGGATCGTGGAGGATCGGCACGGCCCGGCGCCCCAGGTCGCCGGAGAAAACGAGGGTCTTCCAGTCGGCATCCGGGTCGCGGAAGCGGATCTCGGCGAAGGCGGCTCCCAGGATGTGCCCCGCCCGGTGGAGCTTGATCTTCAGCCCCGTGTGGAGCGACGTCTCCCGGTCGAGCTCCATGCGATGGAGGAGCTGAAGCGACCGGTTCGCGTCGTCCTCGGTGTAGAGGGCCTTCGCCGGCTGGTGCCGGGAAAACCCCTTCTTGTTGGCGAAGCGGGCCTCTTCTTCCTGGAGCCCGCCGGAATCGGGGAGGAGTACCCCGAGAAGGGCTTTCGTCGGTGGGGTCGCCAGGGCCCGCCCCGTGAAGCCGTCGGCGGCCAGACGGGGGAAGTAGCCGGTGTGATCGATGTGGGCGTGGGTGAAGAGGACGTCGTCCACGGAGGCGGGGCTGAAGGCGAGCGGCCTCCAGTTCCTCTGGTGCATCTCGAAACCGCCCTGGAACAGGCCGCAATCGACGAGGAGGCGATAGTGGTCGAGGGTGAGGAGGTACTTCGAGCCGGTCACCGTCCGAGCCGCACCGTGAAAGCCGATCTTCATCGGGGTCCTCCTCCCTCCATCGTAGACCCGGGCGTCCGTTCGCGGTGGAAGCGGCCTGTCCGCCGTGCGAAGATTCGGGTCCGACTACGGGTAAGGGAGGTCTACATGGCCGAAACGATCGACGCCGCAAAGATGGTCGACGAGAAGATCGACGCCGCCCGCGAAGGGTTCGGCGGACGCGTCAAGGAGAAGATCGGCGAGGTCGCGGACGGGGTGAAGAGCCGCGCGGGCGCCCTCCGCGACAAGATCCGCGACACGGACTGGGACGAGGTCACCGACAAGGCGACCGACTACGTGCGGCAGAACCCCGGCAAGTCGCTCGCGATCGCGCTCGGCGTCGGCTTCGCGCTCGGGATGCTTCTGCGCCGCCGGAGCGACGACTGATGTCGGAGCCGACGATCCGCCCGCCCGCCCCGCACGGGGCGTCGCCGGACGGCCCCGTCGGGGGGGCCGAGGCGCCGTTCGCGTTCGAGCGAGGGCTCGAGTTCCAGAACGTCGCCCTCGACGTCGTCCGGAAGTACCCCATCCCGTGCCTTCTCGGGGCCGCCGCCCTCGGGTTCTGGATCGGCCGACACCGCGGGAAGGCGATCGCAGCTGCGGCCGCCGGACTGGCGACGAACGCGGTGATGAGGCAGCTCTCAAAGGCGTTCGAGTCGACGGATTTCTGACGGGCGGTGCGCCTGCAGCCCGGACCCGGAGGGGTCCGGGCCCGTGAGCGCACCGGAACTTTGCGTTCGGACCCGCCCGGAAGGGGTGATACTGGAGCTGCGGCAGCCGGCCAGCTCCAGACACACGGCGCGGGCCGGTTCCGCGGAACGAGGTGAGCCATGAGCGACGAGCAGAAGGAAACCACCGGGCAGGACTGGAGCGGGGTCGCGTCCGTCGGGACCGAGTCCGAGGCGAGCTTCATCGTCGGGTTCCTCGAGAGCCGCGGCATCCCCACCCGCGTCATCGACAAGAGCTTCTCGCAGAACCCCGTCCCGGCCGACGAGGACCTCGCCGCCATCGAGGTCGCCGTCCCTTCGGATCGCTTCGAGGAGGCTTCGGCCAGCCTCGAGAAGCGCGACGAGGACTTCGCCTCGGCCACCGAGGGAGAGGCGACCCTCATGACGGACGAAGGGCCGGCCGAGATCGACCCCACCGAGAACGGGTCGAACTGATTACAATTCCAGAATCGGCGTGAATCCCTCCCGGATCGGTCGCTACGAGATCCTGCGCCCCCTCGGGAAGGGGGCGATGGGTGTCGTCTACCTCGCGCGCGACCCGCAGATCGAACGGACCCTCGCGCTGAAGACCGTCCGGTTCGACGGGCCGTCGCAGAGCTTCAGCGTCTCCGAGGCCAAGGCCCGCTTCCTCAAAGAAGCAAAGATCTCTGGGCGCCTTCAGCACCCGAACATCGTCACGGTGTTCGACGTCGGCGAGGACGAGGGGGTGCTCTACCTCGCGATGGAGTACATCTCCGGAGGGGCCCTCAATCAGCGCCTGACCGACGGCCTCGAGTTCCCGGTTCCCGAGAGGATCCGGATCCTCTCCGAGGTGGCCGACGCGCTCGCGCACGCGCACCAGCGCGGCGTCATCCACCGCGACGTGAAGCCGGCGAACATCCTCCTCACCGAGGCCTCGGTCGCGAAGGTGACCGACTTCGGAATCGGGAAGCTCCTGACGGGGGACACCGACCTGACGTCGACCGGGCAGATGGTCGGCTCGCCGGCCTACATGTCTCCCGAGCAGATCCGGGGGGACAAGCTCGACGTGAGAAGCGACATCTTCTCGCTCGGGGTCGTCCTCTACCAGACGCTCACGCTGAAGAAGCCCTTCCCGGCCGACACGCTGACGACGCTCGTCTATCAGATCCTCAACAACGAGCCGGACGACCCGCTCGTCCACAACGGCGAGCTCCCCCCCGAGATCACCGAGATCGCCCTGAAGTGCCTCGCCAAGAGCCGCGATGACCGATATGGCGACGCGGTGGAGCTGGCTGACGACCTTCGGGCCCTCATCGGGATCACCCCTCTCGTAGCGACCTCCGGGCTCACCGAGAGCAAGGTCGGACGAGCGCGAAAGCTGGCCGCTGCCGCCGCGTCGGTCGCCACCCCGACCCTACAGATACCGGCGGGGACGTCCCTTCGCGGGCTCCCCGACGCGCAGGTCCCGGCATCCGGCGGACATCCGCCCGATGTCTCCGGGTCGCGGCGAATGACGAGGACCGGCGGGAGAACCTCGACGACCTCTTCGCAGCACAGCCCCGCGGCGATGGCCGGGGCGGCCGCCGGAGGGCTCGTCCTGGCAGGAGTCGTCGTCGGCGGCTTCTTCTTCCTCCGCGCTCAGGGCCTCTTCGGGCGGAGCGGTCCCCCCCCGGCCGTCGCTCCCGTTCCCACGGCCACCGCGACTCCCGAGGCCGGTGCGACGGTCGCCGCGACTCCCGAGGCGGCTCCCGTCACGACTCCGATTGCGCCGGAAACGACCCCCGTTCCGGAGCCCACGGCCACCCCGGCCATGGGTGAGACATCTCCGCCCATGCGGCGAACCCCCGTGGCGACCCGCACGCCCAGGGCGAGGCCGACGGACACCGCTACTCCCGTACCGACGACGCCTCCCACGATCACGATCGCACCGACGCCGAAACCGGTCATCCCCGCGGACAAGACCTACATCACCCGCCGGTTGGTGAAGATGAACGTGTCGCCCTCCCAGGCCCGTCTCTTCCTCAACGGCCGCTACATCGGAATTGCGGACGACTGGGATGACGCCGGAGGCGGTTCCCTGCTGACCTTCACGTCCGACGGGCGGCAGCGGATCCGGCTGACCTACCCCGGGCGCAAGGACATGAACGTCGACGTCGTCGTCGCGGCGAACGTCGCGGAAGACCGCGTCGAGGTCGATCGCGCGCTCGAGAAGGGGTCTCCCGACGGGCCCTCGGGTCCCCCCGGAAAGATCTCCCGCCCCGACTACCAGACGGTCGGGCTCGTCCGGCTCGACGTGGAGCCTCCCCTCGCGACCGTGACCGTGGATGGGCACGACATGGGCCCCGTGTCACGGTTCCAGGCACAGGACATGCAGATCAGGGAGCAGGGCGTCTACGACGTCGTGCTGACCGCGCCCGGCTACCTGCCCCGGACGGTCCGCGTCCTCGTCTCCCCCTCGACGGGAAAGGAACGAGCCATCGTCCGGGAGAAGCTCCGGAAGCCCTGAGTCCGGCCTAGAAAGGGCCGGCGAGGATCCGGAACGTGGCCGCCTTGCGAACCGATTCCTCGAACCGGCGGACGAGGGCGACGACGATGCCGCCGAGGAGCGGTGCCCCTTCCGGCGTTCCCTCGGTCAGGAGCTTCCGGAACACATCGCGCGGCAGGGCGAAGACGGTGACCGTTCCGTCCTGCGCCACGACGTCGGCCGACCTCGGTGCGTCGTCGACGAGGGCCATCTCGCCGACGATCTCGCCCGGGCCGAGGAAGGCGAGAGCCTCCTCGCCGACCCCGGGGATCCGCACGGACACGCGCAGCCGGCCTTCGGCGACGACGTAGGCCTCCTCTCCCGTCTCGCCCGCCGCGAGGAGACGGCTGCCGGCAGGGATCCGCCCCTCGGTCAGACCGAGGTCGGGAAGGGTCGTCGGGTCGAGGCCGGCGGCGTCGAAGAGGTCCTGCACGCGCCGCGGATCGGCCGGGGAGCCCGCGGGCGATTCGGCTGCCGGGGACGCGGGCCTCGGCTTCCAGCCCGGGTCCGGCACGACGTCGTCGAAGAACCGGACGAGCGAGGCGTTGACCTCGCGCAGGGCCGTCGTCACGCTCGCCAGCGCGAGCCGCCGGAATGCGGCCCCGAGGGGCGACGGGTCGAAGAGGTGCTGCCGGGCCTCGGTCCCCGAGAAGACGTACATGCCGGCCCCGGAGCGAGGGTCGTAGCGACAGAGATCGTAGGCCCCCGTGAGGGCGCCGTGGAGAGAGAGGAACGACGGGGCTCGCGGTGTGCCGACGGGGTGAGGGCCGAAAGGGGTGAGAACGTTCGCGACGACTTCCCCCTCGGCGAGGAGGTAGACGTCGTCGGACCCGTCCGTCATCGGAGAGTCCGCGTCGAGCGGAACGAGGAGCCGCCCTTCCGAGAGGACAGAGACGTCGCGGGAGGAGGTGTCGGTCATGGGGCGGAAGAGAGTCTATCGGGGTTTTGCCTCGCCGGCCCTTCCCGCGGTTGACGACCTCCCGCGGCAGCCGTATCGTGCCCGGCCGGGCCTATGAACGCTCCAGAACTCTCCTCCCTCAAGCGCACACCGCTGTTCGAATCTCACAAGGCTCTCCACGGCAAGCTGGTCCCGTTCGGCGGCTGGGAGATGCCCGTCCTGTACTCCGGCCTCGCAGAGGAGCACGTCGCGGTCCGGACGAAGGCCGGCCTCTTCGACGTCTCGCACATGGGCGAGATTCGCGTGAGGGGCCCGAAGGCGTTCGAGGTGGTCCAGAAGATCACCTGCAACGACGTCGCGGTCCTCGTCGACGGCCGCATCCAGTACTCGGCCGTCCTGACCGAGCGCGGGACGTTCGTCGACGACCTCCTGACGTACCGCCTGGCGGCCGACGACTACCTCCTCGTCGTCAACGCCTCGAACACCCCGAAGGACGTCGCCTGGGCGAAGTCGTTCGCGGTGGAGGGGGCGACGATCGAGGACGAGTCGCCCGCCTGGAGCCAGATCGCGATCCAGGGCCCGCTCGCCCAGGAGATCCTCCAGCCCTTCGTGAAGGCCGACCTCTCGGCGGTCGCCTACTACTGGTTCACCTGGGCGGACGTCCTCGGCGCCCGCTGCATCGTCTCGCGCACCGGCTACACCGGCGAGGACGGCTTCGAGGTCTACGGCCCCGCGGACGCCGCACCGAAGATCTGGGCCGCCCTCATCGAGGCCGGCACGCCGAAGGGCCTCCTCCCCGCCGGCCTCGGGGCTCGCGACACTCTTCGCCTCGAGGCGAAGCTCGCCCTCTACGGCAACGACATCGACGACACCGTCACCCCCTGGGAAGCGGACCTCGGCTGGATCGTCAAGATGAAGAAGGGCGATTTCGTCGGCCGCGACGCCCTCGCGAAGCAGAAAGAGCAGGGACTGACGAAGAAGCTCGCGGGCTTCTTCATCGACGGACGCGGCATCGCCCGGCACGGCTACCCCCTGAAGGTCGAGGGGTCCGGCGAAGCCGGCATCGTCACCTCGGGCACCCAGACGCCCACCGTCGGCAGGGCCCTCGGCCTCGCCTACGTTCCGCTCTCGGCGACCACCGTCGGGACCCGGCTGCTCGTCGACGTCCGGGGGAAGGACGTCCCTGCCGTCGTCGTCCCGACCCCCTTCTACAAGCGCGCGTCCGCCTAGGACGTCTTCGCCAGGAGTCGAAAACCATGAGCAGCTATCCCGACGACCGCCTCTACTCGAAGAGCCACGAGTGGATCCGCGTGGAGGGCGAGACCGCGACGATCGGCATCACCGACCACGCCCAGAAGGAGCTCGGAGACGTCGTCTTCGTCGAGCTGCCGGAGCTCGGCGAGATCTTCGACGAGGGCCAGGAGTTCGGCACGATCGAGTCGGTCAAGGCCGTCTCGGAGCTCTTCCTTCCCGTCGCGGGCGAGATCGTCGAGGTGAACAAGACCCTCGTCGACGAGCCGAACGCCGTAAACGAGGATCCGCACGGCGACGGCTGGCTCGTCCAGGTGAAGGTCAGCTCCGACGGCGCGCTCGACGGCCTGATGAACGCGGCGGCCTACGAGAAGTTCGTCGAGGAAGAGGCGAAGGCCTGACCCCCATCCGCCCCCGGTCCGCGGCGTAGAACGAGGGTGCCCGCGCGTCCGCGCGGACGCCCGGGAGAGCCCGTATGCGATACATCCCCAACAGCCCCGCCGAGCAGGAGGCCCTTCTCCGCGAGGTCGGCGTCGCCTCCGTCGACGACCTTTTCGCCACCGTCCCCCGCGAGGTCTACCGGAAAGACCCGCCCCCGCTCGCCCCCGCGATGTCCGAGGTGGAGCTGAGGCGCGACCTCGGCGCCCTGGCCGCGAAGAACGCCGCGGCGACCTGTTTCGCCTCCTTCCTGGGAGCCGGCCTCTACGCCCACCACTCGCCGGCGTTCGTCTCGCAGCTCTTGCTGCGTGGCGAGTTCCTGACGTCGTACACGCCCTATCAGCCCGAGGTCTCGCAGGGGACGCTCACGGCGATCTGGGAGTTCCAGTCGCACGTGGCCCTCCTGACCGGGATGGACGTCGCGAACGCCTCGGTGTACGAGGGGGCCTCGGCGCTCGTCGAGGCGGTCCTGATGGCCGAGCGGCTGACGAAGAAGCGGACGAGGGTCATCGTCTCGAAGACGATCCACCCCGAGTACCTCACGACGCTTCGCACCTACCTCGCGAACCTGGGGCTCGAGATCGTCGAAGTGCCGGCCGGCGAGGATGGCGTGACGAACACGGCGGCCCTCGCGGCCGCCGTCGACGACGAGACCTTCGCCGTCGCCGTCCAGTCGCCGAACGTCTTCGGTCTCGTCGAGGACTGGTCCGTCGCGGCCGAGGTGGCCCACGCGAAGGGCGCCCTCGCCATCGGCGTCGTCAACGAGATGTTCTCGCTCGCGCTCCTGAAGCCGCCGGGCGCGGCCGGGATCGACATCGCCTGCGGCGAGGCGGCCTCGTTCGGCATCCCCGCGTCGTTCGGCGGCCCGCTCGTCGGCTTCCTCTCCTGCCGCGACGGCTTCAAGCGGCAGATCCCGGGCCGCCTCGCGGGCCGCCTCGAGACCTCGGAAGGCCCCGTCTTCGCGCTGACCCTCTCCACGCGCGAGCAGCACATCCGGCGCGAGAAGGCGACCTCGAACATCTGCACGAACCAGGGGCTCTTCGCCCTCGCGGCGACGATGACCCTCACCGCCCTCGGAAAGCACGGACTACGCGAGACCGCCCTCCTCTGCCTCTCGAAATCCGAGTACCTGAAAGCGGGAATCGAAGGGCTCGGGACCGGGAAGTTCTCCGTCGCCTTCCCTGGGGCGACGTTCAACGAGTTCGCCCTCCGGTGCGGCCCGCCCGTGAGCGAGGTCCTCTCCGCCCTGGAAAAGAAGCAGATCCTCGGCGGCGTGCCGTACGGGCGCCTCGCCCCCGGATCGGGCGAGCACGAAGACCTCCTCCTCGTCGCCACGACCGAGCGGATCCGCCGCGAGGACCTCGACCGGTTCCTCGACGTCCTGAAGGGGTTCTGAGGAGGCGACCATGAGCGACCACGGAAACCTCACGACCACCGTACCCGACGCTTCGAAGCTCGACCGCCGCCGCGGCGCCTCCTCCATCTTCGACGCCTCCCGCCCCGGACGGCGAGGCGTCCTTCTCCCTCCGCTCGATGTCCCGGGGGCCGACCCCGAGGCCCTCTTTGGGAAGCTCCACCGGACCGAGGTCGAGGGAGAGGTGGAGGCGTCGGAGGTCGACGCCGTCCGACACTTCACCCGGCTGTCGCAGAAGAACCTCTCGATCGACGCGAACCTCTACCCGCTCGGGTCGTGCACGATGAAGCACAACCCGCGGATCAACGAGGAGATCGCGCGGCTCGCCGGCTTCGCCGATGTCCACCCGTACACGCCCGGGCACCTCTCCCAGGGGGCGCTCGAGCTGATGGCCCGCCTCGAGGCGGCCCTGATCGCCCTCACCGGCTTCGCGCGCGTCACGCTCCAGCCCTCCGCCGGCGCCAACGGCGAGCTGGCCGGCTGCCTGATGATCCGCGCCGCCCACGTGAAGGCAGGAGCCCCGAGGAAGTACGTCCTCGTCCCCGACTCGGCCCATGGCACGAACCCCGCCAGCGCGCACTTCGCGGGGTACCAGGTGAAGGAGCTCGCCTCCACGCCCCGAGGGACCCTCGACCCCGCCGAGCTCGAGAAGATGATGACCGACGAGGTCGCCGCCGTGATGATCACGGTGCCGAACACGCTCGGCGTCTTCGAGGAGAACATCCTCGAGGTCTCCCGGATCGTCCATGCGAAAGGCGGTTTCGTCTACCTCGACGGTGCGAACTTCAACGCGTTCGTCGGGAAGATCCGGCCGGCCGACATGGGCGTCGACGTCATGCACATGAACCTGCACAAGACGTTCTCGACCCCTCACGGCGGCGGCGGCCCGGGGGCCGGCCCCGTCGGCGTCGGCGCGGCGATCGTGCCGTTCCTGCCCGTCCCGACGATCGAGCCCGAAGGAGCCGCGTTCCGCCTCGACTTCGACCGCCCCGACTCCATCGGCCGGATGCGGACCTTCTACGGGAACTTCGGCGTCCTCGTCCGCGCGCTGACCTACATCCTGTCTTACGGCCAGGAGATCGGCGAGGTCGCCGAGAACGCCGTCCTGAACGCGAACTACCTCCGCAAGAAGCTCGCTCCGTTCTACCACCTCAAGTACGACGCCCCGAGCTACCACGAGGTCGTCTTCGACGACACCCTCCAGGCGGCGAAGGGCGTCTACAACATCGACGTCGCCAAGCGCCTCATGGACTACGGCTTCCACCCGCCGACGATGTCCTTCCCGCTCATCGTCCATGGCGCCCTCATGATCGAGCCGACCGAGTCGGAGCCGATCGAGGAGCTCGACGCCTTCGCCGACGCGATGATCGCCATCGCGAAGGAGGCCGCGGAGGCCCCCGGCCTCGTCACCTCGGCCCCGCACGTCACCCCGGTCGGCCGGGTCGACGAGGCGCTCCTCGCCCGAGAAGCCTCGAAACCGGGGAGCTTCGCCCCGGTTCTCAGGGCCCCGGTCCGTCGCCCGTAGTACTCCTTTCGCGCACCCCCGAGACCCCTCCCGGACGATGTCGTCCGGGAGGGGGTCCCCGTCCAGCCATAAGAACCGACCGAACGTGAAGCCGTGGCGCCACAAATGTCCTTGCCCGGCGAGGGCCAGTGCGGTGAGGCGATCGAGAGGCGTCTTGGGGGAAGCGTAGACGCGGTGGGACCGATCGGGCGGGTATTCTCAGTCTCGGAGGCGGCGCGCTCATGGATCGACTGCACGAGTCCGGAAGCGGGATTTCGCAGGAGGAGCGACTCCGCTCGCTTCTTTCGGTCTCGCGGCGGCTGGGCGCCATCCACGAGCCCGAGAAGCTGATCCGCGCCCTTGCCGATGAGATCCGCATCCTCCTGACCTTCGACTACCTCAGCCTCTTCCTGAACGACGTGGTCGAGGAAGGCCCGAGCTGGTACATCCTGGACGTGGGGAGCCAGTCGATCCTCGCTCGCGCGAACGACGGGCCCCCGGAACGCCAGATCGGGTCGTGGGTCATGCTTCACCAGAAGGTCGTCTCTCTACCGCCTTCTGGGGAGGACCCGCCATTCCCCGAGCTTGAGGAGATCCTCGCTCCACACGGCGTCTCGTCTTTCTGCGCGCTCCCTCTGACGACGATGCGCCGCCAGCTCGGCGCGGTGTTCGTCGCGAGTCGTGAGGCTCGGGCCTATCCCGAGGAAGAGAAGCGGTTCCTTTCGCTCGTTGCCGATCAGGTCGCGCTCGCGATCGACGATGCCGCGAACTTCGCTCGCCTTCGACTCGCGCAGGCGGACCTCCGGCGCAGCAACGAACGCCTGAAGCTCGTCCTCGACGTCGGCCAGACTTTCCTCTCGAACCTCGACCTGCAGAAGCTCTTCCGTTTCATATCCGCCAGCACACGCGCAGCGGCCTCCTGCTCGCTCTCGCGGACGCGATAGCTCTGGCCGGTGATCAGGGTGACGTCGGCGTGATGGGTGAGGCGATCGATGAGGGTGACCAGGGACGTGGCGTTGGGGAAGATCGACGGCCAGTCCTTGAAGGCCAGGTTCGTGGTGACGAGGGTGGATCGGGAGGCCTCGTAGCGCGGATTCAGGACGCCGTAGAGAAGGTCGGCGGCCTGGTCGTCGAAGGAGAGGTAGCCGGCCTCGTCGAGACAGAGGAGCTGGGGCCGGGTGTACTTGGCGAGCTTGCGGCGACGGAGCTGGGGAGAGTCCGTGGCCTGGATGTCGGCGAGCAGCTCGGCGGCGGTCCGGAAGACGACGGAGTGGCCGGCGAGGACGGCGTGGTGGGCGATGGCCTTGGCCAGCAGGGTCTTGCCGAGGCCGTTGGCGCCGACGAGGACGAGGTTGCGGCCATCGCGGACGAAGTCGAGGGTGAGGGCACGTTCGACGAGGGCGCGGTCGATCTTCTTCGGCCAGTTCCAGTCGAAGTCGGCCAGGGGCTTGAAGGATCCGATCCGCGAGCGCAGCAGGCGCCGCTGAAGACTCTTGCGAGCGCGGGCATCCATCTCGACGCGGACGAGCTCTTCGAGGATCTGTGGAGCGGTCCAGCGGCTCCGGGTGGCCCGGGCCAGGAAGTCGTCGAGGGTAGCGGCGGTGGCGTGAAGGCCGAGCTGCGTGAGGGCGGAAGGCAGGTCAGTCTTCGTTGTCGGCGAGGTCATCGTAGGTCTCCAGGTCGTGGGGGGTGACGTGCATCTGCTCGAGCTCGGGGCGGGACTTGAGGTCCAGGGGAGGGACAGTCCGGAATCGGCGCGAGCGGCGACGGGACTCGAGCAGGAAGTGGACCGAGGCGGCACGGGGCGTGCCCCGCGCGAAGGCCTCCTCGACGGCCCAGGCCAGCGGCTCGGCCCCGTAGTCGCGCAGCAGCGCCAGGAGCCGCCGGGTCTCCACTCCCGGAGAGGCACCCCGGCGGACGGCGGCATCGAGGAAGTCCTCGGCCTTCGGGACGCAGGCCAGGAGCCTGGCCGACGGGGTGGATCCGAGGGCCTTTCTCTTCTCACGCAGGAGCGCGTCCTTGTGGGCCGCGATCTCCACGAGGGCGTGCCGGTCCCAGCTACGCGGGTGCCGGGCGATCTCCTCGGCGCCGCTGAGGATCCTCACCGTCGACGAGGTCACTGCGAGCGTCAGGGGCTTGCCGACGGCCCCGGGCGGGATGGAGTCGTCGTTCAGGTCGAAGCGGACGTAGATCGTCTTGCTCCGGGCCGCCGGCACGAGGCGCGCCGTCTCGAAAGGATGGACGGGCAGCGGCAGGAGCGAGGCTCGCTCCTGCTCGAGGGCCTCGGCCACCGTGATCCGGTCGTCGCCGGGCCACGGACGGGTGTGGGCCACCTCGTCACGCCAGGCCAGTGCTTTGCGGTTGAAGTCTTCGAGGGTCGTGAAGGGGCGGGCCGCGAAGAAGGAGTGGCGCACGTACTGGATGGCCCGTTCCACACGCCCCTTCTCGTTGCCTCGGGCCACCGCGCAGGGTCGCGGAGCCGAGTGGTAATGGGCGCACAGCTCCAGGTAACGCGGGTTGAAGCGCACGGCCGCGCCCACCCGTTCGACCACCGCCGCGGCCAGATTGTCGGTCAGGAAGGTCCGCGGCACGCCGCCCAGGTCCGAGAGCGCGTTGACGTGGCCCGAAAGGAAGCTCTCCAGGTGCTGGTCGAAGAAGAACTCCAGGTACAGCGCCCGCGAGTAGGACAGCGTCAGGACGAAGCAGGAGAGCTTCCTCTCGGCTCGCCCGATGCGCACCGTGCCGAAGTGCGCCCAGTCCACCTGGGCTTCCTCGCCGGGAAACTTCCGCAGCTTCAGGAACGCCTCCGGAGCCACCGGCCGCAGCCCCCTCACGGCCCGCCGGAGCTGGACGATGCTCCCCGCGTATCCCCTCTGGCGGACCATCTCGAAGAGCCGCGTCGCCCGCAGGCGCGGGTACTGCTTCAGCGTCCCGGCCAGAAACTCGTGAAACGGCCTGGTCACCGACGCCCGCTCGGCCGGCCGAGGCCCGTGAAACCTCTCGGTGCCGATGGCCCGTTCCACCGTCTCGTGATGCACTTTCAGGAGGTCGGCGATGGTCCCCGTCGTGAAGTGCTCGCCGTAGAACAGGCGCCGGATCTCCACGACGGTCTCTTCCGGTATCACCGTCTACTCCCAGCTCGTGGAACGGGTCCGTCCACGGGTTGCTCGCCCCGCAGACGATGCACGCTGCGCTGCCACACGCCGCCACCGAGACACGACGGCGCTTGCCGGACCGGGGTTCTCCATCGGGCACCTCCCGCGCCGGACTCATCGGGTGTGATTCCGGCCGCGCCGCCACGGTGGCTGCTGACCCCGGTTCCTCTCTACCCTGATCCGTCACCTTTCTCGCAGCGACCCTCTGCCGGTACCGGTTCTGGTGATCGGCGTGATCCCGGCGTCCGGCCGGACTCTGCTGGTGCCGCCGGTTCGAGCGCCTCTGGCTCTCACGTCGCGCCGACCTCTGGCACCCCTGGCTCCCGTACACGTTGCCCCGGTCGCACGCCCGGCAGATCAAGAACGCCCGCTCGCACCGCTCGCAGCGTCGTCGAAGTCCCGGACCACCAGACGGTTGCAGAAGCCCTCACCGCCGGGCTCGACGTCCGGATCCGTCCGTGAAAACCTCGACGCTCCCTCACCCCGGTTTCCCCGGTCGATAGGCCCCGGCTGCTCGAACAGTCGGGGCCCTTCCCTCGTCCTCCCGACCCCCGGCGCACCCTACGACATCAGCGATCCGCCCGCCGCCGCTCCGCGGCGGCGGGGATGATGCTGATTACCCTCGCGTCGGCTCCTGTCCAGATTCCCGCGGTTTCCAGTGATCGGGGACATTCCACTCTACCCGTCCGTCCGCTCCACCCGGCACGAGCCGGCTTCCGACGACACCCTCCACCGAGCCAGCACCACGCGACGGTCTCCGACCCGCCGCGCCACGAGGGCGCGGGATGATGTTGATCTCCCTCGGACTATCCCCACCGGACCAGGCTCGCTCGCCGGCTCTCAGGCGCCCGAAGACTCCGAAAGCACGACAGCGAAATCCGCCCGCCACGACGGGCTCTGACACCGGCGACGCAACCAGACCCTTCCGGTAGCGTCAGTGGGCATGCAACGTAAGACGAGGCGCCTAGCGGAGGTGTCGGGGCTGAACTGGAAGGCTGTAGACTAGCCAGGTCGATGACCCTATGGGTGCTGCGGTTGTAGGTGTAAGTCCCAGCGTTCTGAAATGGGCTCGCGAGCGAGCCGGGATGGATCTTCCGTCAGTCGCGAGTGCGGTGAAGCGCTCGGAGGAAGAGCTGACGTCTTGGGAGTTGGGAACCGCCGCTCCGACGTATCCACAACTTGAAGCCCTGGCGGGAACCTATCGGCGACCGGTCGCGCTCTTCTTCTTCCCGGAACCACCCGACGAGCCTCTTCCCGAGAACTCGTTTCGCACACTTCCCGAGTTCGAGTTCCAGACGCTCGCACCCGATACGCGCTTTCGCATCCGTGAAGGTCGTGCCTTTCAGATAAGCCTGCGGGATCTGACTGGAGGCGTGAATCCCGCCCCAGAAAAGATCCTCCGACTGGTGCGTGTATCCCCGACGGACGACATCGAGGAGGCAGCCCGAACCGTCCTTAATGCGCTCGGAGTGGACCTCGGTACTCTCAGGCGGACTGCCGCCTCCGCGAGTGACGCGCTTTCTGCTTGGCGACGGGCTGTGGAAGACAGCGGCATCTTCGTCTTCAAGAACGCCTTTGAGCAGGCTAGCGTTTCGGGCTTCTGCCTCGTGGATGAGGAGTTCCCGATCATCTATATCAACAACGGGACCACAAAGACGAGACAGATCTTCACCTTGTTTCACGAACTCGGCCATCTCCTTCTTGGAACGGGCGGAATCACGATGGAGGACGATGACTTCATCGAGGCGCTCAGGGGTACCAATAGACGGGTGGAGGTTTTCTGCAATGCGTTCGCTGCGGAGTGCGTGTTTCCGTTGAACGAGTTTCGCGCTCGCTCGCTGGGCCTCTCGGCGAACCCTGAGACCTTCGAGGAACTCGCGCGCGAATACTGGGTGAGCCGTGAAGTGGTCGCTCGCCGGTTCATGGACGAGAAGCGCTTCACCGTGTCCGCCTATAGGAGCTATGTAGCGATGCTCCACGAGGAGCACGAAGCAGCTAAGCAACGGCGAAGACAGAAAGGCAAGGAGGGAAAGGGTTCAGGGAACTACTACCTCACCCAGATCTCGTACTTTGGCGACTCCTTCCTTCGTCTCGCCTTCAGTCGTCACTACGGGGGCTCTCTGTCTCGGGACGAACTCGCCGGCCTCCTCCGAATGAAGACGAGATCGCTCGCTGGCCTCGAAGACCGACTGCTGGCGCGTGCGGACGCCTAGCGCTGTGATTCACGTCTTCGACACGAACAGTCTGCGCGTGATGGCGAACTACTATCCTGATCGTTTCCCTACCTTTTGGAAGCACTTCCGGGACGTGTCAACGATTTTGAGACAGCGACGGGTCGAATTTACTGAACAGCAGGTTCTTTCTCTGCCGGGTGGTTCTTCGGGGGGTTGATCCAGGCGGCGGACGGCAGTGCGGGTGGAGTCGGCGGCTTGCGGACGAAGCGCTCCGGATGGGCCGCGAAGGCGGCGGAGAGGATGGTCTGGCGCTGGGCGATCAGGTCGGCGGCGCTGCCGTAGTGGACGCTCTCCGGGGTGAGTAGCCCGATGCCGGAGTGCCGATGCTCGGTGTTGTACCAGGGGAAGAAGCTCCGGCAGAAGGAGCGGGCGTCCTGGATCGAGCCGAAGCTGCCGGGGAAGTCGGGACGGTACTTGAGTGTGCGGAAGTGGCTCTCGGAGAAGGGATTGTCGTCGGAGACGTGGGGGCGACTATGTGTCTTCGTGACACCGAGATCCGCGAGGAGATTTGCCACGGCCTTGGACTTCATCGAGGTGCCGCGATCGGCGTGGAGGGTGAGCTGGCCTGGTGGAATGCCCTGCTTGGCGCAGGTCTGGTCGATGAGCTGATTGGCGAGGGTGGCGGACTCGCAGTCGGCCACCATCCAGCCCACCACGTAGCGGCTGAAAATATCGATGATCACGTAGAGGCCTCAGTAACGGTGGCCCCGAAATGGTGTTTGACGGCGTGGCCCCGAAAAGGGGATCAGGTGCGGCTAACAGAACAGGCCGTCTTGGGACGGCGAGGAGACCTACCGTCGGCCTCCGGAACAGAGACGTGGAACAGTCGAAAAGGGGGCGCGGCGGAGCCGCGCCCCCGGCCTGCGGAGATCGTCAGTCTTCGAGCGGGGCGCCTGAGACTTCAACACTCGTCGGAAAGTGACCACCCTTGCTCGTTTGTTTATTGCCGGCCGAGCGTGGCCACCGGTCAGCGACAAGCCACTTGCGCTCAGCATCATCCCGCGCCGGAGGCGCGGCCGGGCGCGGCCCGCTTCTGACGAGCACACCCGGCAGTTTCCGGAAAGCGCTGAAGCGCCTGAGATCTGGGCAGGGTTTCGGAAGGACTTGCCGGTGAAGCGGAGGATGGTGGCGTGGTCGACGAGGCGGTCGACGGTGGCGATGGCCTCCGCCTCGGAGGGGAAGAGGTTCTTCCACTGAGAGAAGCCGGTGTTGGCTGTGAGGACGATAGAGCCCTGGCCGTGGCGGGCGGAGACGAGACGGAAGAGGGACTTGGTGGCGGCCGAGTCGAAAGGCTCGTAGCCGAACTCGTCGATCAGTAAGACTTGAGGCTTGACGAAGCGGCGCAGGGTGCGGGGGAAGGTGTGGTCGGCACCGGAGGCGTAGAGGTCCTCGAGCATCT
>CAVOJA010000171.1:0-70508 GCA_963696015.1 uncultured Holophagales bacterium | reverse complement strand
CACCAGATTGCTCGGCCCTACGGGCGTCTCGATTCAGGGAACGATGGTCCTCATCAACAGCGGTGGCGCCGCCGGCAGCGGGAGCGGCTCGAGCCCGTCGAGCCCTGACGACGCAGCCGAAGCCAATCCGAAGAAGCCGGCCGAGGCGGACGACGCCAAGACCGGCCAGAGCTCCTGCTGAGGCCACCAGCGATGCCTCCTGAAGCGCGCATCGCCGACACGCATACGTCTCCAATCGTCGATCCGGCCTCTTTCGTTCCACACGCGGGAGGCACTGTCCTGCCGCCGCGCTGTCCCACCGTGAAGATCGGGTCCATGCCCGGCGCCCGCGTCGGCGACACCTGCGGTATGGAGTCCGGATAGCCATGCCTCCGTCCGCACGCGTCGCCGACTCGACGGCCCACGGGTCCCCCCTGGCCCCCGGCCCGGGCAGCCTGAACGTCCTGATTGGGGCCATGCCCGCCTGGAGAGCGCTCCCCTCCGCGATGGCGAACGCGGTCGAGGGGATCTCGACGTCCATGAGCTCCTTCATGATGAGGCCCCAGATGACGCCCGCCGACGCCACGGCGAGCCTCTTCGACATTTCGCAGAAGCTCATCCAGGGAGGCGCCGCGGCGGCCGGATGCGGGAACCCCGCGGTGACGGGAGTCGCCACGGGTATGGCCGCCACGATCACCGCCACCAACGTCGCGCTGACCACGACGTGGACCGCGGCCTCGGTCGTCCCGGGGGGACAGCCCGCAGCGAACATCGCGTACACGGAGGGGATCAAGGCCGTGACCGCGGCCGCCGCGAGCGCGGTGATGTCCGCCATGGCGAGTCTCTCCGACATGCACGTCTGCCCGCTCCCGGTGCCGATCCCGCCTCACGGGCCCGGCTTCGTGACCCGGGGCAGCAACACGGTCAAGATCGGAAACCTCCCGGCGGCACGGCTGGGCGACCAGGTCTACGAGGCATGCGGCGGTCCCGACCCGATCGTCCTGGGCTGCCCGACCGTGATGATCGGCGACAGCGGGAGCGGCGGGGCCGGGGGCGCGGGAGGAGGCGGCGGGTTCGTCCCGGCCCCTCTATCGCTCCTCCAGCAGCTCGCCGACTTCCTCCACAACCTCTTCGCCGGACCAAACGACCAGCGGACCCGGTTCGGCTCGTCGATCGTCATCGAGGGGAGCCCCGAGTTCCAGGCGAGGACGCTGGCGGCCCTGGCGGAGCTCGCCGCGACCCCGTCGGGCCGCGAGATCCTCCGGAACATCGAGAACAGCGGCCACACGGTCACGATCCGCGAGACGGGCGACGCCAACGGCTACTGCCAGGCGGAAGGGTCCGACGCGGACACGCGGGACCCGAGCCGCGGTACGGACAGCACCGTCTCCTGGAACCCGAACCACCAGACGACGGACGCCTCGGATCCTGTCACCGGGACGCCGGGGTCGACCGTCATCCTCGGGCACGAGCTCATCCACGCGATGCACAACGCGACGGGGACGAACGGCAACGGTCCCTACGACAGCTACGACAGCCAGAGCGGCTCGTCGGCCCGGGGCGAGGAGCGGTCGACCGTCGGAGAGGGCGGGACCTCGGTGACGGCGCCCGACGGCTCCACGCAGGCAGTTCCCGATTACAGCACGTCGCACCCGACCGAGAGCTCGCTCCGCGACGACCTCGGGATCCCGCGTCGACCGACGTACTACCCGTCCAACTGGCCGGGCGGTGCGCCATGGTGAGTCAGGAGAAAAGAGATGGCCGTTGACGCCGGGCTCGCGCTCGCCGTTCATGTCGCGATCGCCGGAGAGCAGCTGATCCTCGACTACGAGGTCCGGAACGAGGCATCCCGGGACGCCTATCTCCTGAACCGCATCTACCGGCAGGTGCCGGCCTGGAAGATGGGGCCGGACGTCGTCTACGTTCAACTCGTCCCGGGGACGTCCACCGTCCGCCTGATGAAGAAGATCGACGACCTCCCCCGGGGGGTGAACGTCACCGCGCCGGTCGCGCCGTTCGTGACACCCCTGAGGGTCGGTGCGACGTTCAAGGAGCGGGTGGCGATCCCGCTCCCGGTCCACGAGTACCGGGAGTATTCGATGAAGGGCCCGGCGCCGGCGGGAGCGCCGGAGACGGCGACCTATCGGAACGTGACGCTCACCCTGGGCTATTACTGGCGCTCGGAGGGGACGCGCGAGGAGGTGCGCGACATCCACGGTACCGAGGTCGTCTTCCCGATCGCGCCACGGGGAAAGCTCCCCGACTACGGCGTTCTCGAGAGCGAGCCGGTCCGTGTCGACGTGCCGGTCGTCGTTCCGGCCGCGTCTCGGGATCGGAAGTGAGGGGAAGGAGCCCGGAATGAAGGACCCCGCTCTCGTCGAGCGGATCGCGGCGGCCGAGCCGGACCGGGCCGCGATCCTCCGGGCGTTTCCATCGGAGGTCGTCGAGGTCGCGACGCCGTTCTACCGCTCGACCCGCGTCGTGGACCTCGAGGTCGCGACCGAGGTCGGGCCCATTCGCTACCGGTACGGCCTCCACGGGGACGCGGTGTTCCGCCTCGGCGAACGTCCGGAGGAGGTGCAGTCGCTGAACGACAGCGAACGCCTCCGGCTGACCCGGGACGGCGTCCCGCCGTACGTCCGGTTTTTCTTCGATTCCGTCGCCGGGCGCCGGATGAGGATCGTGGAGCAGGGGTCGGAGATCCGGTGGCGTCATCGCGGCGCCGAAGGTCTGGTGGCTCAGACACCGCGGCCGGCTCCCCTGCCCGTCTCGGCCGAACCCCTTGGAACCGGGTTCCGTGCCGTCGCGAACGCAACCTGGAACGCCGCGCTGGTCGAGCTGGAGATGGAGGTCTCGGCCACCGGCCAGGTCCGGCCGACGGGTCACCGGATGGTCGAGCAGAACCTCGACGTGATTCCCGATTGACCGCCGCGAGGAGGCGGTCGGCGCGGCGGGCAGCCCCGGTCGGTCAGTACCTGCCGGCCACGAAGCCGTAGTAGTTGTCGAGGAACTCGTCGATCGTGAGCGCGCCCGTTTCGGGCACCGGCTTTCGGCCCTTGCCCCAGGTGTAGATCGTGAAGGAGATGGTCCGCTTCGGCTCCATCTCGACGACCGTCATCCCGACGCTGACCGGTGAGGTCAGGACGACCCAGTGGTCCGGGGTCACCGAGCCATTCGACTGCTTCGACTTGAAGAGCATGTTGGAGTGGATGAACAGGCAAACGCGATAACCCCTCCGGAAGTAGTCGTCCGCCCTCTGGATGTTCGCCTCCTCCTGGTCCACGATGACACGGGCGTCGTTGACGACGTCCGTGTAGCCCGTCTCGCGGAACCAGTCCTCGAGCTCCCCTGGAAGGGTGATCCCGGCGAACTCGTTGGCCGCCTCCTGGTAGTCGAAGAAGTAGTTTTCCGAGTCGCGCAGGCTCGCCAGGGCGATCCAGTCGGACGCCTCGACCGTGTTGCCGGGGTCGTGCTTCCTGAGGTCCGCGCCCGGCTTCACCTCGAGCTTCCCAATGACTCCGAGGCCGGTCTCGTAGAGCGAGATGACGTACGTCGCGTATCCCTCCGGGTCTCGCGTCGCGAGGTCGTAGAGGAGCGCGGCCGGGCCGCACAGGCTCGACGCCGCCTGGTCGATCATGCTCGGCACCTGGACGCGCTGCAGAAGGCCCTTGGCGACGGCGGAGCGGAGGATGTACTTGAAGGCGCCCGGTCCCGTCCGGCCGGCGAACTGCCTGACGATCTCCTCCGCCCGCTGCCGGGCCGAGGGCGCCACCCTCTTACCCGGTCCGCCGGGAAGCGCCCCTGCCTTACGCGCCGCTTCGGTCCACGCGTCGCCGCCGACGGGTCCCGGGAAGGCCAGGCTGCGGCCTCGGATCCCCTCTGGGATCCTTCCTGGATTCAGTTTCGTGCCAATCGTGCCGGGACCTCGCGAAGCCGCCATCAGTGCCTCGGCATCACGTCGTCGTCGCCGAGGTAGCACGTGATCCGGTCGGGGAGCGTCGGGCCGAGCTCGGTCTCGTACCAGAGCTGCCCGCCCCTCTGCTCCCGCCGGCCGGCCGGCAGCGGGTTGGAGGGGTCGCTCGACAGGCAGGTGACCGATCTCACCGTTCCGAACCGGCGCTGCCACCAGCCGGGCGCGGGCCGGTCGATGCCGACGCTGAGGCGCATCTGGAAGCCCGAACCCCTGCTCCACTCCCGGAGCGGCCAGAGCTCGTAGCGGAATCGCTGCACCATCCTTCCCTGCTTCTTACCGAAGCCGTAGTCGGTCTCCTCGGCCCCGAGGGGCTGTGTGTACCGGATGGTCACCGTGTTCGGCCCGGCGCGGAGGGGACTCTCGAAACCCGCGCGGAAGAGGACTGTTGTCCCCAGCTCGCCCCGGGACAGGGTTCGCGCCTCGGCCGGCCGGAGCGGGTGGGCCGGGACGACCGCCACGGTGTCAACGACGGCGTTGGTCACCGCCGTCACCGGGCTTTCGACCGGAAGGATGAGCTCGAGATGCACGCGAACGGCGGCGGCTGCGGTCAGGTCGTACTGTGCCGTGACGTCGCAGGAGGTCTGCCCGCAGGCGAACCGGAGGGACTCCCCATCGACCGTCAGGCCGGGATCGGGCGCCGCCAGGGCCGACGATGGGGATTCGGGAACGACGATAGGCGCCCGGATGTTCGCGCTCACGGGCGAACCGAGCAGAAGCAGAAGCGACGCGGCGACCACTGGCGGCCCCGGAGTGAACTTTTTCGCACCCGTCGCACGGCGTCTCATCCCTGGTCGACCTCCAACGGAGATGATCAGCATAGGAGCCTCGGCTCCCGGACTCAAGACCAGATGACTTTCCGGTCCGGGTTTCCGGACGGATGCGGACGCTCCGAGGTACCCTCTGGCCGAGGGACACCATGACGCACGCCATCCGCATCCACCAGACCGGCGGACCCGAGGTCCTCTCCTGGGACGAGGTCGAGACCGGCGCCCCCGCCTCGGGCCAGGCCCGCATCCGGCACACGGCCGTCGGCCTGAACTTCATCGACACGTACCACCGCTCCGGCCTGTATCCGCTTCCGCTCCCCGCGATCCTCGGCTCCGAAGGGGCTGGCGTCGTCCTGGAGGTCGGATCCGGGGTCACGGAAGTCCGTGTCGGCGACCGGGTGGCCTACGCCGGCCCCGTCGGCGCCTACGCCGAGGAGCGCCTCGTGGCCGCGAACCGCCTCGTGCCGCTCCCCCCCGACGTCGACGATCGCGTCGCCGCCGCCGCGATGCTGAAGGGGATGACGGCCCGGTACCTTCTGCGGCAGACGCACCGCGTCGAGGCCGGAGAGACGATCCTCCTCCACTCGGCTGCCGGAGGCGTCGGCCTCATTGCCGCCCAGTGGGCGAAGAGCCTGGGCGCAATCGTGATCGGCACCGTGTCGACCGACGCCAAGGCGACCCTCGCTCGCGAATCCGGCTGCGACCACGTCGTCGTCACGTCGCGGGAGAGCATCGTCGCCCGCGTGAAGGAGATCACCGGCGGCACCGGCGTGAGCGTCGTCTACGACGCCGTCGGAAAGGACACGTTCGACGCCTCCCTCGACTGCCTCGCGCCGCTCGGTCTCATGGTCTCATTCGGGAATGCCTCCGGACCCGTACCTCCCGTCTCGCCCCTCGTCCTCTCGCAGAAAGGGTCGCTCTTCCTGACCCGGCCGACGCTGATGACCTACACGGCCAAACGCGACGACCTCCTCGCGACGGCGGCGGACCTCTTCTCGGTGATCCGCTCCGGGGCCGTGAAGGTGCGGATCGACGCGACGTACCCGCTTCGAGAGGCGGCGATCGCGCACGCTGCGCTCGAGGCGCGCCGGACGACGGGATCGACCGTCCTCCTGCCGTAGCGAGACATCGCCGCTCCGGTCGGGCCGAGTATCCTGCGCTCAGAATCTGAATAAGGAGGTGAGCCGATGTCCGAAGAAAAGCCCGTCCCCGCCAACGAGGAGGCCACCCGGCGCGACTTCATCATGACCGCCGCCACCACAGCCGTCGCCGCCGGCGTGCTGGGGTTTCCGGCAATCCTCGAGGGTGCCGAGCCGCTCCAGCTTCCGCCACTTCCCTGGTCCGACACCGCGCTCGACCCGGTCATCTCGGCGAGGACGCTTTCCTTCCACTGGGGCAAGCACCACAAGGGCTACGTCGACGCCCTGAACGGCCTGATCAAAGGGGGCCCTCTCGAAGGGAAATCCCTCGAGGAGATCGTTCGCGCGTCCTCTTCGGACGCCGCGCTGCGGCCCGTCTTCAACAACGCGGCGCAGGCCTGGAATCACACCTTCTACTGGAAGAGCCTCCGGCCCGCAGGTGGCACGGCTCCCGCCGGCCTCCTCGCCGAGCGAATCGGGGCCTCCTTCGGGAGCCTCGAGGCGCTGAAGAAGGAGCTCGTCGGCGCCGGTCTGGCCCAGTTCGGGAGCGGCTGGGCCTGGCTCGTCGCCGAGGGGGCGTCGCTGAAGGTCGTCAAGACCCCGAACGCCGACACGCCGATCACGACGGGCGCGACGCCGCTCCTCGTCCTCGACGTCTGGGAGCACGCCTACTACCTCGACTACCAGAACCGTCGAAAGGACTACCTCACGGCCGTCGTGGATGGCCTCCTGAACTGGGAGTTCGCCGCCGCCAACCTGCCGAAGAAGGCCTGAAGGCAGACGACCCGGCGCCATGTGCCGGGCCGTAAGAGGGAATCGACGACAAGGGGGCGCCTCGCGCGGCGCGCGAGGCGCCCCTCTCATTTCCGTCTAGGTGTTCGCCTGCTTCCGCCCTGCGCCCGCGTGGGGCTCGTACCGGATCGGCAGGTACTCCGGGTACCACATCGCCCGGCGGACGGTCTCCTCGAGGTTGACGAGGATCTCCGGGGCGGCGAGTCCTTCCTTCACCGCCCGTTTGATGACCGCGCAGGCGACCGAGTGCGAGCACTCGCGAATCGTCGCGATCTGCGGGTAGACAGCCGACTCGGCGATGTCCACCTCGGTGACGTGGGTCGCCAGGGCCCTGGCCGCTTCGAGGAACATCCCGTCGCTGACGCGCTTCGCCTTGGAGACGCAGACGCCGAGCCCGATCCCCGGGAAGATGAAGGCGTTGTTGCACTGGCCGATCCGGTGCCTCACCCCGTTGTGAACGACCGGCGCGAAGGGGCTCCCCGTCGCGACGATGGCCCGGCCGTCCGACCAGGTGACGGCCTGCTCGGCCGTGCACTCGGCCTTCGACGTCGGGTTCGAGATCGGGAAGACGAGCGGCCGTTCGTTCAGGGCGGCCATCTTCCTCACCATGGGCTCGGTGAACGTCCCCGGGGTCGCCGAGACGCCGATGAGGATCGACGGCTTCGCGTTGTCGATCGTCTCCTCGAGCGAGATGCGCCCCGGATCCGCCACCTTCCAGGAGGCGAGCTCGACGCGGTCGCGGGCGAACTCCTTCTTGAAGCCCTCGAGGCCCGTCCGATCGGAGACCGCGAGCCCCTTCGTGTCGCAGGTCCAGATCCGCTTGCGGGCCTCGTCGACCGGTATCCCCTCCTCGACGAGCGCCGAGACGAAGAGCTCGGCGATGCCGTGGGCCGAAGCGCCGGCCCCCGCGAAGACGAGCCGGTGGTCGCTCATCTTCCCGCCGGTGAGGCGCAGCGCACCGAAGATCCCGGCGACGACGACCGACGCGGTTCCCTGAATGTCGTCGTTGAAGGTGAGCAGCTCGTCGCGGAAGCGCTCGAGCTGGAAGATCGCGTTGTCCTTCAGGAAGTCTTCCCACTGGAGGAGGACGCTCGGGAAGACCTTCTTCACCGCGGCCACGAACTTGTCGATGAAGTCCTGGTACTCCGCGCCGCGGACCCGCTTGTGGCGGAGGCCGACGTAGAGCGGGTCGGCGAGGCGCTCCTCATTGTCGGTCCCGACGTCGAGCATGATGGGGAGCGTCGAGTAGGGCGAGATGCCCGCGCAGGCCGTGTAGAGGCAGAGCTTGCCGATCGGGATCCCCATCCCGCCGGCACCCTGGTCGCCGAGCCCGAGGATCCGCTCGCCGTCCGTCACGACGATCACCGAGGGCTCCGACGCGTGGTAGTTGCGGAGGATCTTCTCGATGTTGTCCTTCTGGTCGATCGCGATGTAGAGGCCGCGCCCGCGCCGGAAGATGTGCGAGAACTTCTGGCACGCCTCGCCGACGACGGGCGTGTAGACGATGGGGAGCATCTCGTCGAGGTACTCGTGGATGAGCCGGTAGTAGAGGACCTCGTTGCGGTCGTGGAGGCTCGCGAGGTATATGTACTTCTCGAGCGGAGTCGGCTTCGCGCTGAACGACTCGTACACCCGGGTCAGCTGCATCTCGATGGGGAAGATCGCCGGTGGAACGAGCCCGAGGATGTCGAGCTCGTCCCGCTCACGCACCGTGAAGGCCGTCCCCTTGTTCAGGAACGAGTCCGTCAGCACGTACTCGCCTTTCCTCGGGACCGAGATGTAGCGCTGCCACGTCGAAGGGTCTACCTTGATCGAGAAATCCATTCATCCTCCTCACGGCCCCGATCCCGGGTTCCTGGACCCGCCCCGAGGCCTTCTCGCATCGCGTAACGAGACCCGGAAACCCCTCCCGGGTCCACCCGTCAGGATACAGGCTGACGAGCCCGGGAGGCAGCCCCAAGTTGAAGGGGCCCGGTTTCCGGTTCGAGTCGAGTCAACGTCTCGTTCGCCGTCCGCATGAGCCCCTTCGTCCGGTAGCGGCCGAAGTCGGCCTGGAAGAAGAGGACGATCAGCCTCCCCTCCGGGAGCTCCGGCGTTCCAGGCTCCTCCACGGCGGCCGGCGCCCTCGCCGGCATCTCGGAACGCGTCGCCGGGATGAACTCGACCTCCTCGACCGGCACCTCCTCTCCGCCGACGAGAAGGCGAAAGTCGGAAGGGGCAAGGCAGAGGCCAGCGAGGACGGCGCGTCTCGCGACGTCCATTCTGCGGGTACGATCGTCTTCGGATGAAGCCCGAGCTGATACCGCAGGAACGCGAGCTCCTCGCCGGTCAAGTGGAGCGGGTGACGTTCCACTCGGAGGAGTCCGGCTTTGCCGTCCTTCGAGTGAGGGTGCGCGGGAGACACGAAGCCGTGACGGTGGTCGGGCACGCGGCCGCGATTTCGCCCGGAGAGGAGCTACGAGCTTCGGGGACGTGGACCAACGACCCGAAGCACGGTCCGCAGTTCAAGGCGGAGACGGTGACGACCGTGACGCCGACCTCGCCCGAGGGAATCGAGCGGTTCCTCGCGTCAGGGCTCGTGAAGGGGGTCGGGCCGCACTTCGCGAGGAGGCTCGTCGACGCGTTCGGTACGGCGGTTTTCGACATCATCGAAACGGAGCCGACCCGCCTCCGCGAGGTGCCGGGGATCGGCCCGCTCCGGGCCGAGCGGATCGTCGCGAGCTGGGCGGAACAGAAGGGGGTAAGGGAGATCATGGTCTTCCTCCACTCCCACGGGGTCGGCACGTCGCGCGCGGTCCGGATCTATCGAGCCTACGGCGCCGACGCCATCTCGGTCGTTTCGAAAGACCCCTACCGCCTCGCCCGGGACGTGCGCGGCATCGGCTTCGTGACGGCGGACGCCCTCGCCCGGCGGCTCGGCATCCCCGAGGACGCGATGATCCGTGTCCGGGCCGGTGTTTCGCACGTCCTGGCGGAAGCGCTCGACGACGGGCACTGCGGCCTCTCGCGAGAGACTCTGGTCCCGCGGGCGGCCGATCTGCTGGGACGGCCCGAGGAACAGGTCAGCGAAGCGCTCGAGCTGGAGCTGGCCGACCGCCACGTCGTGGCCGACGAAGCCGGCGGCAGGGCGTGCGTCTTCCTCCCGGCGCTCCACGCCGCCGAGAGGGTCGTTGCCGAACGGATCGCCGCGCTGGCAGCCGGCTCCCCGCCGTGGCTCCGCTCGGATCCCGCCACTGCGATCCCGTGGGTCGAGGCACGGACCGGAATCACTCTCTCGCCGAGCCAGCGCGACGCGGTGGCGGCCTTTCTCCGCTCGAAGGTCCTCGTCCTGACGGGAGGCCCGGGCGTCGGGAAGACGACGCTCGTCGACGCCCTCCTGCGCATCGTCTTCGCAGAATCGCTCCGTATCGCGTTGGCCGCCCCGACCGGGCGCGCGGCCCGGCGCCTCTCGGAGAGCACGCGAATGGAGGCGAAGACGCTCCACCGCCTCCTCGAGGTCGACCCGTCCACCGGACGCTTCCGGCGGGGCCGGGACAACCCGCTCGAGGCCGATCTCGTCGTCGTGGACGAGGTGTCGATGATCGACGTCCTGCTCGCCCGCTCGCTGCTGGAGGCGATGCCGCCGGGCGCCGCGCTCCTCCTCGTGGGCGACGCGGACCAGCTGCCGAGCGTGGGGCCGGGGCAGGTACTCAGGGACATCCTCGAGTCGGGAACCGTGCCCGCTGTGCGCCTGACGGAGATCTTCCGCCAGGCGGCCGAGAGCCGGATCGTCGTCGGAGCGCACCGTATTCGCGACGGGCACCTCCCCGACCTGACGAACCCGCCCGGCACCGACCTCTTCTTTTTCGACGCGAAGGACCCGGAAGACGCTGCGCGCCGCGTGGTCGAGGTGGTCTCCGAGAGGATCCCGCGGCGCTTCGGCCTCGACCCGACGCGCGACGTGCAGGTCCTCGTCCCGGTCCACCGCGGCCCGCTCGGCGCGCGCGCGCTCAACGAATCGCTCGGGAAGGCGCTCAATCCAGGCGGGACGCCCCGCGTCTCCCGCTTCGGTCAGGAGCTCGCTCCCGGGGACCGGGTGATGCAAGTCGAGAACGATTACGACAAGGAGGTCACCAACGGCGACCTCGGCGTCGTGACGGCGGTCGACCCCGACGAGGGGGAGCTCCGCGCCACCTTCGAAGGGCGCGAGGTGACGTACGGCTTCGACGAGCTCGACGTCCTTCAGCTCGCCTGGGCGACGACGATCCACAAGTCGCAGGGGTCGGAGTACCCGGCCGTCGTCATCCCGCTCGGCATGACCCACTACGCGATGCTGGAGCGAAACCTCCTCTACACCGCGGTGACGCGCGGGAGGAAGCTCGTCGTCCTCATCGGCGACCGGCGGGCCGTGGCGATCGCGGTGAAGAGGTCGTCGGCCGGGCGTCGAGTCACCCGTCTCGAGGGTCTCCTGCGCTCCACCACGACGCCGGCCCCGCGGTAGACTGTCGTCCTTTCGGCCCGCGGAGCGCTGACGGCCCTGGTTTCCACGTCAGAGGCGTGCCACAGAGAGGCGACCATGGGCCACCACCTCGTCAACCCCGATCGCCGCTACGACAGGCTCCAGGAGCGGCTCGACCGGAACGTCACAGGGGCACCCGATTCCCCCGCCGTCCGCCGCGGGCTCGAGATCCTCTTCAGCCCCGAGGACGCCGATCTCGCCTCGAAGGTGCCGACGAAGCCGATCCGGGTCGACCGCCTCGCTCCGCGCCTCGACCTCGATCCGGCCCGCCTCGACGAGCGCCTCGCCGACATGGCCCGCCGCGGCCTCGTCTTCGACCTGACGAAGGGCGGGAAGCGTCACGTCTCCCTCGCCCCTTCGGTCATCGGCTTCTTCGAGCTGACGTTCATGCGGGCGAGCGACGATCTCCCCCGCACCGAGCGGGCGAGGCTCTTCGAGGAGTATTTCTTCGAGGGAGACGCCGCTTTCGCGAAAGCCGTCTTCGGCGGCGACACGCAGATCAGGCGCTCGCTCGTCCGCGAGACCGCACTTCCGGCGGACGCGACGGAGGTCCTCGACCACGAACGGGCCACGCGGATCGGCGAGACGGCCCGCAGCGCCGCGGTCTCCCTCTGCGCCTGCCGGCACCACTCCGAGCACCTCGACACGGCCTGCGACGCCCCCCGGCGCGTCTGCCTCTCCTTCGGCCCCGGGGCCGATGCTCTCGTCAGGACCGGTTACGCCGAGCGGATCGACCGCGCCGAGGCGCTCCGTATCCTGCACGAGGCCCAGGCGGCGGGGCTCGCCCAGACGGGCGACAACGTGAAGCACGAGATGGGCGACATCTGCAACTGCTGCGGCTGCTGCTGCGGGATGATGCGCGCCTTCAAGACCCACGGGATGACGAAGGCGATCGTCAGCTCGAGCTTCCCCCTGGAGGTCGACCGCGAGAACGCGGGGGCTGCGGGACGTGCGAGAAAGCGTGCCCCGTCGACGCGATCGGCCTCGTGGAGGTCGACGAGCGCGCCCGGCGGCGCCGCGAGGCCGTCGTCGATAAGGCGCTCGGCCTCGGCTGCGGCGGCTGTCACTCGGCGTGCCGGCTCGGGTCCATCTCGATGCGGCCGCGCGAGAAGAAGGTCTTCACCCCGGAGGACGCGTTCGAACGCCACGTCGCGATGGCGATCGAGCGCGGCAAGCTCGCCGACCTCCTCCTCGAGGACGTCGAGAGCCTGCCGATGCAGGCGATCGGGCGCGTCGTGAAGCTCCTCGAGTCCGCGCCGCCGGTCGAGGCGGCCCTCGCTATCGCGCCGCTCCGCTCGGCGTTTCTCTCGGCCGCGCTCCCCCGCGCCCGGCTCGCCACGGGAGGCGCAGGGAGCTCTCTGAGCTGAGCACCACGAAGGGAGACGCATGCGCGAACCGCTGCTAATCTCTCCACGGGAGTTCAAGTGATGTGGTCCGCCGGAGTTCCTCCCCACAGGGGGTGTCTGTGACGTCCGGAGGCGACCTCGTCGCCGATGTCCTCGTCCGGCAGGGCGTGAGGTTCCTGTTCACGCTGTGCGGAGGTCACATCTCGCCGATCCTTGCTGCGGCGAAGGGCCGCGGCGTCCGCGTCGTCGACACGCGGCACGAGGCAACCGCCGTCTTCGCGGCCGACGCCGTCGCCCGGCTCACGGGGGTGCCAGGCGTAGCGGCCGTGACGGCCGGACCGGGCGTGACGAACACGGTCACGGCGCTCCAGAACGCCCGCCTCGCGCAGTCGCCCCTCGTCCTTCTCGGCGGGGCGACGGCGACGGTCCTCCGGGGGCGCGGCGCCCTCCAGGACATCGACCAGCTCGGTTTCATCCGGCCCATCGTCAAGTGGGCGACGGCGGTGACGAAGGTGCGGGACCTCGTCCCTGCGCTCGAGCGGGCGTTCTCGATCTGTCGCGAAGGGGTACCGGGCCCGGTCTTCGTCGAGTGCCCGGTGGATCTCCTCTACGACGAGGCGCTCGTCCGCAGCTGGTACGGCGGCAAGGCCGGCGAGCCGAAGGGGATCGTCGAGGCCGCGACGAAGTGGTATCTCGGCCGGCACCTCGATTCGATATTCGCCGGAGCGAGCGACGCGGCACCGCGCGAACCCGAGCCGCTGCCTGCTCCGGCGCCCGAGGCCGGGAGCGTCGGGACCGCTGCGCTGCTCCTTGCGCGCTGCGAGCGGCCCGTCGTCGTCCTCGGCAGCGGCGCGCTGATGACGCCCTCCGACGCGACGAGCCTCGCACGGGCCGTCGCCGCGCTGAGACTCCCTGTCTTCCTCTCGGGAACGGCCCGAGGTCTCCTGGGGCCGGCCTCCCCTTCCCAGATCCGCCACCGGAGGAAGGAGGCGCTACGCGAGGCCGACCTCGTCCTCCTCGCGGGGGTCCCGTGCGACTTCCGCCTCGACTACGGGAGGCAGATAGGACGCTCCGCCACGATCGTGTCCGTAAGCCGCGACCGGAGCGCCCTGACGCTGAACCGGCGCCCCACGCTGGGCGTGCACGGCGATCCGGCTCTCTTCCTCCGTGCGCTTGTCGCCGACGTTCCGGCCGGATTCCCCCATCCTTCCTGGATCGAGAAGCTCCGCGAGCGCGACGCGGCCCGCGACGCCGAGATCGCCGCCTCGCCCGAGGGAGAGAAGGGATCGCTCGACCCGGTCACTCTCTGCCGGCGGATCGAGGAGGCGCTCCCGGCCAGGAGCGTCGTCGTCGCCGACGGCGGCGATTTCGTCGCAACGGCATCCTACGTCCTCCGCCCGCGGGGGCCGCTCTCGTGGCTCGACCCCGGGGCGTTCGGAACGCTCGGCGTCGGAGCGGGATTCGCGCTCGGCGCGGCCCTCTGCCGGCCGGGCGAGGACGTCCTCCTCCTCTGGGGCGACGGCTCGGCCGGCTACGGGCTGGTGGAGGTCGACACCTTCGTGCGGCACGGCCTCGGCGTCGTGGCCGTCATCGGGAACGACGCGGGCTGGACGCAGATCGCCCGGGAGCAGGTGGAAGTGCTGAAAGACGACGTCGGCACCGTCCTTCGCGCGACCGATTATCACGAGGCCGCCCATGGGCTCGGCGGCGAGGGGCTCCTGCTCGACGACCCCACCCGCGCTCCCGCGGAGCTGGCCGCGGCGTTCCGTCGGGCTCGAACGGGCCGCCCGGTCGTCGTGAACGCCCTCCTCGGAAAGACCTCCTTCCGCAAGGGGTCCATCTCCCTGTGAGACGCTACTTCGTCGCGCTCCTCCTCGGAGCCAGCGTGGCGGGCGCCGTGGATCGAGACGACCCGGCGGTCCTCGCGCGGCCCTCGTTCCGGGTCTTCACGGACCGGGAAGGCCTTCCCCAGAACACCGGGCAGGCGCTCGCCCTGGACCCCCGCGGATACGTCTGGGTCGGTACCCGGGACGGGCTCGGGGTCTGGAACGGTCGCATCTTCCGGAGCGTGAGGCTGCCTCGGGAGGCGAAGTCCCAGTCGGTGCGGGCGCTCCTGGCCGCATCCGACGGAAGCCTCTGGATCGGAACGGAGGGAAGCGGACTCCTGCGCTACCGCGACGGAGGCTTCGACACGAGCGTCCCGCCTCTGCCCGGCTCGGCGGAAGTCGTCTGGTCGTTGGCGGAGACCCGCGGACCGAACGGGGAGAGATCGATCTGGGCCGGCACCGCGGGGTGGGGGCTCTACAGGCTGCGCGCCGGATCCTGGATGCGCTGGGAGACGGAGGACGGGCTTCCCGCGAACGCCGTCCAGGCGCTGACGCCCGCCCGGTCGGCAAACGACCCCGAGGCCCTCTGGATCGGGACGACGTCGGGCCTCGTCCTCCTCGAAGGGGGAAAGGTCACGGCCGTTCCGCCCCCTCCCGAAGACCCGCGCCCCGCCGTCAAGGCGCTCCTCGAGACACCGGCGAAGGACGGTGGGACTCGGCTTTTCGTCGGCACTCGAAGGGGCCTCTACGTGCTTTCCACGAGCGGATGGACGACGCCGGAGAGCGACGCTCGCCTCCCGCGCTCCGCCGTGAACGCGCTTCTCGAAACCTCCGGACCGGGCGGCGCGAAGCTCTGGGTCGCCACACTCGGCGGAGGTATCCACCTCATCGGCCCGACGGATGTCGTCTCGTACGGGACCGCCGCGGGCCTGCCGACCAACGGGGCGCTCGCCCTCCTTCGTGGCCGCGGTGCGGGAGACACGGTCTGGGTCGGCACGGAGGGGGGCGGGGTGGTTCGCCTCCGGCTCGGAGCGTTCCGGACGCTCGACAAGCTCGCGGGACTCCCGAACAACACCGTCAACGCCATTCGCGAAACACACGAGCCGAACGACCGGCACGCCTTCTGGATCGCCACCGATGCCGGCCTGGCCCGCTTCGCCGACGGCCGGTTCACCGTTCTGGACCGCGCCTCCGGCCTTCCCGACACGTCCGTGAACGCCCTGGCGCCGGACCTTCGGGCATCGGGAGACGCTCTCTGGATCGGGACCGAAGGGGGACTCGCGCGTCTCGCCGACAGGCGCCTCAGGAGCTGGACGACCGAGGACGGGCTCCCGAGTAACCGGATCTGGGCGCTCCTGCCCTCGGGCGAAGACCTCTGGATCGGGACTCACGGGGGCCTGGCGCGCCTATCGGCAGGGCGTTTCGAGACGTGGACGATGGCCAACGGCCTTCCGACGAACCCCGTCACGTCGCTGGCCGAGACGTTCGACGCGGACGGACAGAAGGTCCTCTGGATGGGGACCTTCGGGGGAGGGCTCGCGTGGCTCGAGGACGGGGGGATCCATGTCCTCGACAGCCGCGGGGGGTTTCCCGATGACGTCGTCGTCGCCCTCCACCTCCAGAAGCGTCCGTCCGGTGGAGCCTGGCTCTGGGCGGCGACGCGGGGCGGGGCGGTCCGCATCGACCCGACCTCCCGTCCACCTCGCTACATTCACTTCTCCGACACGACCGTTCCCGCCCTCCCCGGACGTTCCGTGAACAGGGTCGAGAGCGACGGCCGCGGCCGCGTCTACGTCCTCACGAACCGGGGGGTCGCACGGCTCACGCCCCGCGCTCCCGGCGACGCCGAGCCGGCGGCATACGACGTTTCGACTTACGACGTCGACGACGGCCTTCCCGCGGACGAGTGCTTCGCCGTGCACATCGATCGACTGGGCCGCCTCTGGACCGGTACGGTCGGGGGGCTCGCCGTTCTCGACGTCTCGCGCGAGGAGGCGGACAGGACACCCAAGCCGCTCCACCTCGAGGCCGCGCGCGTCGAAGGCCGCGACCGCGCGCTCGAGAAGGGCGAGCGGCTCCGGCACGACGAGAACCACGTGGTCCTCGAGTTCGCTCTCCTTTCCGACCATCGGGAATCGGGAACTCGCTACCAGACGCGGCTCGAAGGGCTCGACGAGGCGGCGTCCGACTGGCTCCCCGACTGGAAGAGGGAATACGCGTCGCTGCCGCCGGGGGAGTACGTCTTCCACGTGAGCGGACGGGACGGTTCGGGCAACGTCTCGGGGCCGGTCTCGCTTCCGTTCTCCATCGCCGCCGCGCCGTGGCGGTCCGCGTGGGCGTGGGCCCTCTACGTGCTCGCCACCACGCTTCTCGTCGGCGCGGCGGTCCAGTGGAGGCTCCGGCAGCTCCGCACGAGAGCGTCGACGCTCGAGCACGAGGTCGAGGAGAGAACCGCCGAGCTGAGCGAGGCGGTCGAGCGCCTCTCCGGCTCCGAGGAGCGCGCGCGGCAGGCGAGCATCGCAAAGAGCACGTTCCTCGCCAACGTCAGCCACGAGCTCCGGACTCCGCTGAACGCGATCATTGGATACAGCGAGATCCTCGAGGAGGAGGTCCACCTCGCGAGACGACCCGAGCTGACGGGCGACATTCGCAAGGTGCGCGCCGCCGGACGCCACCTCCTTCAGCTCATCGACACGATCCTCGATCTCTCGAAGATCGAGGCCGGAAGGATGGAGATCGAGCTCGAGACTTTCCCGGTGATCGACCTCTGCGCCGAGGTCGAGGCGCACGTGAAGCCCCTCGCACTCAAGAACCGGAACCGCCTGATGCTCCGTGGCGCCGAAGCCGCCGGCGCCCTGACGAGCGACCGGGCGAAGGTCCGCCAGGCCCTCGTGAACATCGCCGGGAATGCCTGCAAGTTCACTGAGGACGGGAACGTCACGGTCTCGGTCGTGCGGGAGAACCGTGCCGAGCGCGCCGAGGCGGTCTTCGTCGTCGAGGACGACGGTCCCGGCATCCCCGCCGATCAGCTCGAGAGGCTCTTCCAGCCCTTCACCCAGGCCGACTCCTCCACCTCGCGCCGGTTCGGAGGGACCGGACTCGGCCTCGCGCTGACGCGTCGGCTCGTCTCCCTGCTGGGTGGGGAGATCAACGTAAGGAGCACCCCGGGGCTCGGGAGCGCTTTCACCATCCGCATCCCCGACGGCTCCGCCCCGCCCCGCTCGGGAGCGTTCGACGCGCCCCCGGGACCTCCCCCGGCCCAGGCGGACAAGGCCGTCTGACCCGGTTTTTCGGCACGCGGGACCAGCGAACGAGCCGCTGTGAGACACTGCGCCAATGAGCCCCCTCTCACCGCCGAACGGAGGTGGGGCCGGGCCGGAACACCCGATGCCATCTTCAGAAGACAGTCGCGGCGTGAACCCGCTTTCGCTCGTCGTCATCGGCGCCGGTCCCGCCGGGCTGACGGCCGCGTGGGAGAACAGCCTTCACGGCGGGACCGCGACGATCCTCGAGCGGGACGAGCTCGTCGGGGGAATCGCCCGCACGGTCGAGCACGAGGGCTATCGGTTCGACATCGGAGGACACCGGTTCTTCACGAAGGTCCGAGAGGTCGAGGAACTCTGGCGTTCGATGCTGGTCGAGGAGTTCGTACGCGTTCCCCGCCAGTCGCGGATCCTCTACCGGCGAAAGCTGTTCTCCTATCCTCTCAAGCCGATCGAGGCCTTCTTCGGCCTGGGTCCGGTGGAGAGCGTCCGGTGCGGCCTGAGCTTCCTCGCGGCCAACCTGAAGCCCCGGCTGCCCGAAGAGGACTTCGAGACCTGGGTCTCGAACCGGTTCGGAAAGCGTCTCTTCTCCATCTTCTTCAAGACCTACACCGAGAAGGTCTGGGGCGTTCCCTGCACCCAGATCCGGGCCGACTGGGCCGCGCAGCGGATCCGCGGACTCTCCCTCTGGAAAGCGGTCTGGCACGCGGTGAAGCCCGACCGCAGCGTGAAGACTCTCATCGACGCGTTCGACTACCCGCGCCTCGGACCAGGACAGATGTGGGAGACGTTCCAGAGGAAGCTGGAAGCGAAGGGATCGCGTGTCCACATGAGGCGACCCGTCACGCGCATCACGTGGGAGCCAGGAAGAGGCGTCACCGGCGTCGAAGCGGAGAGCCCGGCCGGCGCGGAGCGCTACGCCGGCGATGCGGTCGTCTCCTCGATGCCGCTCTCCGAGCTGGTCCTGGCGCTCGACCCCGCGCCGCCCCGAGAGGTCCTCGATGCCGCCGGGAGACTCCGATACCGCGACTTCATCCTGGTCGCCGTCATGTTCGAGGGAGAGCGGTTCTTTCCCGACAACTGGGTGTACGTCCACAGCCCCGAGGTCCGAATCGGCCGGGTCCAGAATTTCAACAACTGGTCCGCCGCAATGGTCCCGCGCCCCGGCGTCACGTGTCTCGGGCTCGAGTACTTCTGCTTCCAGACGGACCCGATCTGGACCATGCCGGACGCGGAGCTCCTCGAGCTCGGCCGTCGCGAGATCGTCCAGACCGGGCTCGTCGGTCCCGAGGTCCGGACTCTCGACGGCGCCGTGGTCAGGATGCCGAAAACGTACCCGATGTACGACCCCGGCTACGGCGAGAACGTCGAGGTCGTCCGGCGATTCCTCGAGACCTCCCTCCCGAACCTCCTGCAGGTCGGGCGCAACGGCATGCACCGGTACAACAACCAGGACCATGCGATGGTCACCGGCATGTACGCCGTGAGGAACCTCTACGGCGCGAAGCACGACCTCTGGGCGGTGAACGTCGACGACGAGTACCACGAAGAGACTCGCCAGCTCCGGCCGGGAGAGTAGTAGGACAGTTCGCCCGCCGACCGCGGCCGGGGGGACCGAACCTCCGGTCAGAGCAGCGCGAAACGCGCCGTGAAGTGCCGCAGAAGGCTCGGGGCCTCGGTGATCCTCAGGCCGCGAAGCTCGTGACGCTTCCGGAAGACCTCGAGGACCCCTTCCGCTGTGTAGTCGATGTGCGACTGCGTGTAGACGCGCCTCGGGATCGCGAGTCGGACGAGATCCATCGCGCCGGGCACCTCCGTGCCGTCGGGCTTCATCCCGAACATCACCGTTCCGATCTCGGCGCCGCGGATTCCCGCCTCGACGTAGAGGGCGTTCGCCACTGAGATCCCGGGGTACTGCAGCGGCGGGACGTGCGGGAGCATCGCTCGCGCGTCGATGTAGACGGCGTGGCCGCCCGCCGGCTGGATGATCGGGACGCCGGCGGCCGTCAGCTTGTCGGCCAGGTAGGCCGTCGAGCGGATCCGGTAGCGCAGGTACGGCTCCTCGACGACCTCCTCGAGCCCGCGGGCGATCGCCTCCAGGTCGTAGCCAGCGAGGCCGCCGTAGGTCGGGAAGCCCTCGGTGAGGATCAGGAGGTTCCGGCAGGAGGCGGCGAGGACGTCGTCGTTCATCGCCAGGAAGCCGCCGATGTTGGCGAGCCCGTCCTTCTTGGCCGACATCGTGGCGCCGTCGGCGAGGGAGAAGACCTCCTGCGCGATCTCCTTCGGCGTCCGCTCCGACTGCCCCGGCTCGCGCTCCTTGATGAACCAGGCGTTCTCGGCGAACCGGCAGGCGTCGATGAAGAACGGCTTGCCGTACTCGTCGCAGAGCGCACGGACTCCACGGATGTTCTCGAGCGAAACGGGCTGGCCGCCGCCGGAGTTGTTCGTGATGGTCACCATCACGATCGGGACCCGCTGGCCGTCCTCGACGAGGGTCTTCTCGAGCTCTTCGAGGTCCATGTTCCCCTTGAACGGGTGGATCAGGGACGGGACCTTCCCTTCGGCGATGACGAGGTCGCGGGCCTCGGCCCCTTCGACCTCGATGTTCGCGCGGGTCGTGTCGAAGTGCGTGTTGCTCGGGATGACCATTCCCGGCTTCAGGATCGTGTGGAAGAGGATTCGCTCCGCCGCGCGTCCCTGGTGCGTCGGGATGACGTGCTTGAAGCCGGTCAGGTCCGTGACGACGTCGCGAAAGCGGTAGAACGACCGGCTCCCGGCATAGCTCTCGTCGCCCTGCATCAGGGCGCCCCACTGCGCCGAGGACATCGCACCCGTCCCGGAATCGGTGAGGAGGTCGATGAGGACGTCGTCCGCGCGGAGGAGGAAGACGTTGTACCCGGCTTCGACGAGCGCCGTCTCGCGCTCCTCGCGGGTCGTGAACTTGACCGATTCGACCGACTTGATGCGGAAGGGTTCGATGATCGTCTTGAACAGCATGGCAGCCCAGGATTCTACCCTGCGGCCCGCCCCTCACGCGCCTCGCGAAGGCGTTTTCTGACAGTCTCCGCCGCGACCGAAGGCCAACCGGCCAGAAAAGGCCCCAGCTCGCGCTCGGCGAGGTCGAGGAGGGCGAGAGCCGCCTCGAGCGGCGTTCGGTCCACGGCAGCGTTCAACTCGCCGCCGAGCCGCGGATACGCCCTCTCGAATCGCCGGAACGGGTCGAGGTCGTCGAGGGGCACGGCCGAATCGGCCGGGATGTGCCGCGCGAGCAGGCGTAGGAGATGCCCGGTGGCGTACCCCGCCACGAAAAGGCGCGCCGAGAGGAGCTCGCCCCTCGCCGCGCGCCCCCCGCCCACGAGGAGGTTTCCGAGGAGCTGCCCTGCGAGCCAGCGGTCCTCGGAAGCCTCAACGGCCTTCGCGGCGACCTCCGTCATCCGCGCCGCCACGCCGCCGCGGTCGAGGAGCACCGCGTATCGGTTCGCGCGGGCGACGAGAAGCTCATCGAGGTCGAAGACCGCGAATTCGAGGAGATGCCCGTCCTCGAGGACGACCTTCAGGCCGTGCGCCGTCTCGCGGTGGACGAGGACCGCCCGGTCCGCGGCGGGGAGCCAGGCGAGGTCCGTCCGGAGAGACTCCTGCGAGCCGGGCACCGTGACGACGAAGAAGTCGTGGTCCGAAAAAGCCTCGGGCGGGACCCCATCCCCCGACATCGAGCCGAGGGCGACGAGGCCGACGACCCGAGGGTCTCGGGCGAGGGCGGACGCGAGGGAACGGGTGAAGGCGTCGTAGGCCGGGCGGTCCATACGGGGATTCTCGTCCGGCCCGCGAACGGGAGCGTCAGCGCGGCGAGACCGCCGGGACCTTCACGGGCGCGCCCGGAGCCGTCGGGGCCGGGGGCGCGGAAGCCTCCGGCTGCGGCTGCGGCGTCGTCGCGAGCGCCCCGCGGATCGAGAGCTGCCCCTTGAGGGAGGCGTCGATGGACTGCGCGAGAATCCGCGCCCCTTCCTGCGGCGCGTGGAAGCCCACCGAGTTCTCCGCCTCGGCAGAGTCGAGAAGGAACGAGGCGCGGCGCTGGAAGTTCCGGCGATCGCCATCTCGTCGTCGCGCTTCCCCGCTTCCCGGGCAGCCTTCAGGTCGTCGATGAGCATGTGGCAGTCGGCGCGGGCGACGCCCGAACGGGCATGGATCCCCTGGCTGTACATCTCGAGCTCGGGGTGCTGCGCCTTCAGGTTCGGCGAGCCCGTTTCGGCGTGGGTCCGTCCTTGAAGCCGACCTCGTCGTAGTCGGTGAGGATCTCGTCGGCCTTCAGCCCCTTGTGCCACGGGAAGGTGAGCCGCTTCTCGGCCCCCTCGAGGTCGTGCTCGACGTGGCACTGGGCGCAGACGTAGGTGCGCATCTCCTGCCGGGTCGCCTGCAAGCTCACGTCGTAGCGGGATGCCTTGAACGCGCGGATCCCCTCCACGAATCCGCGGAAGCGCCTCGCTCCCGCCGAACTTCGTCCGCACCATGTCCACGGTCCGCTTGTAGGAGTCGTACTGCACCGGAAAGCTCTTCCCCCAGGCGGCCGGGTCCTCGGTGTCGCCCGTCATGGATCGGGTGCGATTCCCCGGCCACGGATCCACCGCAGCTCCCCGGCCGATCGGGAGCAGACTCGATTCGTGCCTGACCTCGTCCTCTACGACGGCGGATGCGGCCTCTGCCACCGGAGCGTCGCGTTCCTGGCCCGGCGCGACCGGGATGGGAGCCGCTTCCTCTTCGCGCCGCTCGGAGGCCCAACGGCCACGGTCCGGCTCGGGACAGGCGGCGCCGGGCCGCTTCCCTCGGGGACTGTGGCGGTCCTCGACGAAAAGGGGCGGCTCCTGACGAGGAGCGACGCCGTGCTTCATGCGCTGGACCGACTCGGCGGTGCCTGGCGAATCGTCGCGGGCGCCATGCGGGTCGTCCCCCGATCTCTCAGGGACGGTGTCTATCGGGCCGTGGCGCGCACCCGTGGGCGACTCCTGGGACGGCCACGGGGAACATGCCCTCGCCTGCCCTCTCACCTCGCCGGGCGCTTCCTACCCTGAACCCGGCACCGGCCCCGGCCGTCAGCTCGCGGCCCTCGCCTTCCAGGCGCTGGCGTAGGCGTCGAACGCCTTCTTCAGCCGCTTGCGGTACTTCTCCTCCCGGCTCGGTTTGAAAGTCTTCTTGATCGCGCGAAGGACCGGGCTCGCCTCCTCCGCGACGGAGCTCCGGTCGAGCTCGGCGAGGATCGCGTCCACGACCGGTGCCAGCCGCTCGGGGTCGGTCGGCTCGAGCGGGAACGCCGAGATACGAGCCTGGTGAGCCTTCGCGTACTCCCCGGCGGTGTCGCGCAACGTCAGGCGAAAGACCTGCCAGCTGGCTCGAACCTTCATTTCCGTCATCGACGACCCTCGCCGGCATTCTAGGCGCGGCGGCGTTCCCCTGCTCGTCCGGATACTCTTCCTATACGCTCCTCGTCCTCGCCCGCGTCCTGCAGGGCCTGGCCGCGGCCGCGACGTGGACGTCGGGGCTGGCGCTCCTGGCCGAGGGATTCCCGTCGGAGCGTCGAGGCCAGGCGATGGCGACGGCCTTCGCCGCCGCCAATATCGGGGTCCTTCTCGGCCCGCCGATCTCGGGTTTCCTCACCGAGAGCTTCGGACCGCGCAGCCCGTTCCTCCTCGCCGCGGGCCTGGCCCTGGTCGACGCCGCCGCCCGCGTGGGGTTCCTGCGGGATGCCGAACCTCCCCCCGGGGAACGCGTCGGCCTCTCCGGGCTCCTCGCGAACGCCACGGTTCGTACCTTCGCTGGGGCAATGGCCCTCGGCGCCTCCCTGCGGGCGATCCTGGAATCGACGCTCCCGCTTCACCTCGACACCTCGCTCGGGATACGCGCCTCGGAGATCGGCATCCTCTTCGCCGCCGCGGCGCTCGCGCACACGCTCACCTCGCCCCTCATGGGCCGGCTCTCGGACCGCGTCGGGCGGCTGAAGGTCATGAGGGTCGGCTTCGTCCTGGCGGCGCTCCTCGTTCCGGCTCCGGCGTTCCTCACGACGAAGGGAGCCGTTCCCCTCTCGATGGCAGCCCCCGGCGTCACCGCCTCCTTCGTGGCGAGCCCCGTGAGCCCGGGCCTCGCCGACGCCGTCGAGGCGATGGGAACCCGCTCGTTCGGGAGCGTGTTCTCCCTCCTGAACGTCGCCTACGCAGTCGGCATGATGGCCGGCCCCCTCGCCGGCAGCGCCCTCGTCGAGGCCGTCGGTTTTCAGGGCGCCCTCGCCGCGACGGGTGTGGTCTTCGCCCTCTACCTCGTGCCGCTCGCCCGCCTGAAGCCGTTCGCCGGGCCGCCCGGGACCGCCGCTACACTCCCCCGCCGTGAAGCCTGCTCTTCCGCAGCTGACGACCGCCGTCGAGGCGGCCGCAGTCGTCGTTGCGACGATCTCGGGGATGATCACGGCGGCGCGGGCCCGGATGGACCTGATCGGAACGTTCACCCTCGCCCTCGTGACCGCGTTCGGCGGCGGAACTCTTCGGGACCTCGTCCTCGAGAGGCGGCCCCTATTCTGGGTCGCGAACGAGGGGTACGTCTTCCTGACGCTCCTCCTCTGCCTCGCCTTCGTTTACAGCCGCCGGGCTTTCGCTCTCGCCGGCGCGCTCGACAACAGGGCCGTGTTCATCGACGCCCTCGGCCTCGCCCTCTTCAGTTTGACTGGCGTCCGGTACGCCCTCGAAGCGGGTCTTCCGCCCCTTCCCGCGTCGCTGATGGGGGTCATTACCGGGACGTTCGGCGGCGTCCTGCGCGACGTTCTCATCCGCGAGATACCCGCCATCTTCCGGCCCGGCCCGCTTTACGCCGCGGCGTCGTTCCTCGGCTGCCTCGTGGTCCTCGCGGGGCCGTGGCTCGAGATCTCGCAGCCGCTCGCCGACGCCTCGGGCTTCGCCACGATCGTCCTCCTCCGGATGGCCTCCGTCCGGCTCGGGCTCCGCCTTCCCGCCCCGCACTGGCTCGGGAAGGCGGAGGGACGGGACGACGGCCCTACTTCGTGACCTTCGCGTCCTCGACGACGAGCGCGTAGGTATAGCCCGAGCCGAAGTCCCGGTCGACGGCGACGGTCCCTTTCACGAGAACGACGTCACCCTTGGCGACGGTGTCGTTCGTCGTGACCGTGACGTCGTGGTCCTTCCCCTCGGGCGTCCCGGAGCCGTCCCGGAGGTGGATCCAGTTCTTCCCCATGATCCCGGCGTTGAACTTGACCACCTTGCCCCGGATGGCGACGGTCTTTCCCTTCAGCGTGGCGCGCTGAGCGACGACCTCGGCGACCGTCCTCCCGTCGGCCCCTTCGGCCTTCGCGACGGAGATCTTCTCGGTCACCTCGGGCCCGCTCGCCGCGGCGGCGTGCTGGGCGGCCATCGCGGCGGGGACCGCCAGCGGGGCCGCGCCCATCCCGGTGGTCGCGGCCGGCGCGGCCGCGGACACGGCGGAGCCCGCTCCGGGTGCAAGCGTTCCGAAGAGGATGACGTCGAACGTCCGGTTCAGAGTCTTGCTCTCGAAACCGTTCATCGGCATCGGGTTCAGGACGGTGACCGTCTGACCCTTCTCGACCTTCGACTCGTTGACCGCGGCCCAGGTTTCCCCTTCGGCCGTCTTCAGCTTCAGGTAGGTGTAGCCCGCCGCGTCCATCGTCTCGAGGATCGTGCCGGTGACGGAGGTGGCGCCCGCGCTCGATTCCCCTGCTGCCGGCTCGCTGGCGTGGGCTCCGGCGAGAGCGACCCCGGGCTTGGCCGGCGGCGCTTCCGCGGCAGGGACCTCCGCCTTGCTGCAGCCGAGGGACAGGGACGCCGAGAGGAAGAGGACGGCGAGGGACGACAGGTGGACAGGGTGCGTCTTCATGCCCCCCAATGGTACTTCGTCCGGGTTCCCCGCCGCTTCGATCGCCGTATCCCCCCGGCTATCTCCTCTCCGGCTCCTGCGGCGCCGGGGTCGGCTCGGGTGCGGGTGCGACGGCCCCTCCGGTCGGGCTCGCCGCCCGCCCCACGAGGTAGTCCACGAGCTCGTTCACGTTCATCGTCGAGACGTTCGAGCCGGGCACGATGAGGAACTTCTTCTGCGCGAACTGCTTGGCGACCTGCATCTTCACGTAGGCGTCGCCCCCCATCTTCCCGAGAGCCTCGGCTTCCTTGCGGATCCCCTCGGCCTCGGCCTGGGCGACCGCCACGACGGCCTTCGCCTGGTTCGTCTTCGTCTGGAAGTAGCCGTCCGCCTCGTTGCGCAGCCGCCCCGCCTCTCCCCGCGCGTCTTCGAGCAGCTTGTTCCAGCCGGCCCGCCGCCCCTCGAGCTCGGAGCGCTTCTGGACCTCCATCGACTTCTGCTGCTCCACGAGCTTCTGCTGGTCGGCCTCGGCCTGCTTCTGCGCGTTGATCGCGGCCTGGTAGGCCGGGTCGAAGCGGTGCTGCTGCACCGGGAGCGAGTCGATGAGGATGCCGTAGGGCGAGAGCGACCCGACGAGGGCCTTCCTCGTCTTCTCGGCCATCGCGTTCTTGATGGCCACCTGGTAGTACTCCTCGGAGGTGATCTCGTTGAAGATGTCGCGGATCACGGACCGCGAGATCGGCCTCACGATCCGTTCCCGGATCTCCTCGACCGTCTGACCGACGTTCGTGACGAGGAAGCCCGCCTTCTTCGGGTCGATCCGCCACATCACGTTGACGTCGATGTGGACGTTGTTGCCGTCCTTCGTCTTGAAGGTGATGTCGTCGGGAATCGGGCGGTCCCCCTCCGCGGGGTTCGCGTTCATCAGCAGGTTCTGCTGGGCGACGGAGAGCGTCGTCCAGGAGTTGACGACGGGCAGGACCGGATAGACGCCGCCCGGGGAGTAAACCTCCTGGGCTCCCCGCTTCTCCAGGATGCCGAAGAGGTTCGTCCTCACGCCGACCTCGGTCGAGTTCGTAGGCCGGCACCCGGCGAGGCTGGCGGACGCCAGGACCGCGAGGGCGGCTGCTGCCAGGCGCCTCACTTCTTCACCCCCGCCGGGGCGGCCAGAGGTCCGGGAACGGCTCCCGAGCTGACTCCGATGACGGCCCAGGCGTTCCGGATGAACGAGATGTACTGCTCGGGGGTCATGACCGCCCCCTCGATGTTGTCGAACATTTTCGCCGTCTCGAGCGCGACGACGTAGCGCCCGCCCGCGCTGTTCAGAGCGTCGGCCTTCAGACGCTTTGCCTCGGCCTGCGCGACGTTGACCTCCTTGTCGGCCTTCGCCCGCGTCTGCGAGGCGTAGAGCTCGGCCTCCGCGCGGATCTTCGCGATCTGCGCGTTCACCTCCGACTCGGCGATCGTGATCGCGGCGTTTCCCTTCGACTGGATCTGCTCCAGCTTGGCGTGCTCTTCGTTGACGAGGGCTTCCTTCCGGTTCTTCTCCGTCATCTGGACGGCGACCTTCTTCTCCTGGAGCGACTTCTCGTAGTTCTCCGCGTAGACGTAGTTGCGCAGGAGGAGCGTCTCCACCCTGAAGCCACGCTCGGCGAACCGGGCCTTGAGGAACGTCTCGGCGTCCTTGACCGCCGCGATCCGCAGCTCCTCGTTGTAGAACGTCTCGGCATTCATCTTCCCGATCGTCTGGAGGACGCCGTTGCGGAACGTGTTGACGGCGAAGCTGTCGACGTAGAGCGAGCCCCAGCCGAAGTCCTTCGCGATCCGCACCGGGTCGGAGATCGAGTAGAGGAGGGTGACGTCGCAGATGACCGCGTAGCCGTCGGAGGTCTGGACGTTGAAGGCGTCGATGACCCGGTGGGTCGCCCGGCCGAGGACCTTGTCACGCCGCTGGAAGTACCTCTCGACCCCCTCGCGGATCTCGTCGGACTTCGCCTTCCCGAGCGACTCGGTCTTGTCGAACGACGCCTCCAGGACGTGGATCTCGCGCGGGAAGTCGTGCATCGTCGTCCCGAACGGGACGAAGTAGAGGCCGGGGGTGAAGGCCCGATCCTTGATGCCGGTCCTGATCCCGAAGCGCACCTGCTCCACGCCCCACTCGTTCGGATTCACCCGTGCCGTGCAGGCGCCGTAGAAGACGAGGACGCCGAAGACCGTCAGCCCGGAGAGGAGACCGATACGCCGGATCGATCCGAGGAGCTTCCGGAGCGCCCCCTCCGCGCCTGCGACGGTGACCATGGCGTCACCCTTCCTTTCCTGCGACGCTCGCCGCGGCCCTCGCCCGGGCCGCTGCGCGCGCCGCCTCTTCGCCGTCGAGCGCCTCTCGCTCGGCGACCGACGTCGAATCGGTCAGGTAGGCGAGATCGATGCGGGAGATTTCCCGGTCGGCCCGGCCGACGAGCTGGTTGAGCTCTCCTTCGTACTGCCGGAGAGAGAGCCAGCGCCTCAGCTCCGGAAAGACGAGGCCACCTACCGTGAACGGCAGGACCCACTCCTTTGACCAGAGCGGGATGAAGGGAGCCCAGACGACGAAGAGCCCGATCGTCATTCCGAGCGCGGCCCACAGAGCCCGCTCGACGCCGTGGAGCGGCTCGGCGAGGGCGTAGAAACCGTTCCGCTCCCGTGACGTGAAGCGAGAGGCGAGCCGGACCCAGCCAGGGACGACGACTCTCCTCACCAGGTCGTCCGCTTTCCGGAAGAGCTCCTCCCGCGCCTCGTGTGTCAGGTGTGGCTCTTCCTGCCGGATGGCGTCCCGGAGGCGAGGGACCTCCTCCACGTACAGCGCTTCGGCCCAGGCCTCCACCCCGGAGGGGCCACGAGCGAGCGCTTCGTCCGTCAACCCCGCCCGGCAGTTCTCGAGCTTCTGGACGAGAGAATCGACGAACCCGTCGAAGGGTCCGGGAACCCGGCTCGAAGATGGACGGAGGGCAAGAACGGCACGCCCCAGGAGTGAGCTCATGGAACTGTCGAGAGTATAGTAATGCGCCTCGGCCGGGAGTCTCTGATGCATCGGCATCATGGATCTCGGAGCGCGACAGGAAGAGACTCCGGCGACTGCTTGGGGGCCGCGAGGCGGTCCGTGGAGGGTTCCGAGATGCCTACGAGAGACCTCACGCTCGCGATGATCGGTTCGGGTGGCGACGGCGTCGTGACGATGGGCGAGATGATGGCCCAGGCCGGCGCGCGCGATGGCCTGAACATCATCAAGGTGGAGGCCTACGGGCCGCAGATCCGCGGAGGCGAGTCGTCCTGCACACTTCGGATGTCGGCTGAGCCGATCTCCGCTCAGGGTGACGCCGTGGACGTCCTCGTCGTCTTCAACTGGGCCGACTTCACCCGCTTCAAGGGCGAGGTCGTTCCGAAGGCCGACGCGGTCATCCTCTACGAGGCTGCCGACCCGACGCCCATCTCGGAAGTGCAGATCCCGGCCGCCGAGAAGGCGACCTGGATCCCGGTGCCGTTCGTCGAGCTCGCCACGAAGGCGACCGGGACGAAGGCCGCCAAGAACATCGTCACCCTCGGCATCCTGGCTGAGCTCTTCGGCATCCCTCCCGAGTCGGTGAAGAAAGCCGTCGAGTTCAAGTTCGGCAAGAAGAAGGCCGGGGTCCTCGAGGCGAACCTGAAGGGGTTCACCGCGGGGCGCGAGTTCGCGCAGGCCCTCGGCATCGACGTCTCGGCTCGCAGGCTCGAGTACACCGTCTCCGCCTCCAAGCTCGTCATGACAGGCAACGAGGCCTGCGCCGTCGCGGCGCTCCACGCCGGCTGCCGCTTTTTCGCCGGCTACCCGATCACGCCCTCTTCCGAGGTCCTCCACTTCCTTTCGGAATGGCTCCCCCGCTCCGGCGGCCGGATCATCCAGACCGAGGACGAGCTGTCGGCCATGGGCGCGATCATCGGCGGCTCCTTCGCGGGAGTGAAGTCGATGACGTCGACGTCCGGCCCCGGCCTCTCCCTGATGGTCGAGATGCTCGGCCTCGCGTCGATGGCCGAGGTTCCGTGCGTCATCCTCGACGTCCAGCGCGGCGGGCCGTCCACCGGCCTGCCGACGAAGTCGGAGCAGTCGGACCTCTACCTGGCCGTATTCGGCTCGCACGGCGACATGCCGCGCATCGTCCTGGCGCCGACCGACGTCGAAGACTGCTTCCACGCCACCGTCGACGCCTTCAACATCGCCGAGGAGACACAGCTCCCGGTCATCATCCTCTCCGATCAGGCGGTCGGGCAGAGTCGCCAGACGGTCGAGAAGGCGAACCTCGTCCACGAGGTCATCGACCGCCGGAAGCCCAGCGCCGAAGAGCTCGCCGACTACAAGCGGTACGCCCAGACGCCCACCGGCGTCTCGCCGATGAGCGTCCCCGGGACGAAGGGCGGGATGTACCAGACGAACGGCCTCGAGCACGACGAGACGGCGCGCCCCGCCTCCTCGCACGTCATGCACGAGAAGATGAGCAGGAAGCGGTTCAAGAAGCTCGACTTCGTCGCGGAGAAGTACCCGCTCTTCGTCCACCTCGGCCCCGAGAAGGCCGACGTCGGCATCGTCTGCTGGGGCTCCTCGAGAGGTCCCGTCGAAGAAGCGCTGAAGGAGCTCGCGGCCAGGGGCGTCAGCGTCTCCGCGTTCGTCCCCCGCATCATCATGCCGTTCCCGAAGAAGGCCCTGCTCGAGTACATGGCGAGCGTGAAGACCCTCGTTTTCCTCGAGGTGAACTTCGTCGGGCAGCTCTACCACTACCTGAGGACCCTCGTCGATCTCCCCGCCGGCACGCGCGTCTTCTCGCGGTCGGGCGGCATGAACCTCTCCGTGACCGAAGTGAAGAGCCGTGTCGAAAGCGTCCTCTCGGGCGCCGGCGTCCGCGAGGAGGTGACCGCGTGAGCAGCGTCGTCGAAACCCCCGCCCTGCCCCGCTTCCAGCCGGGCGACTACAAGAGTGACTTGAAGCCCGTCTGGTGCGCCGGCTGCGGCGACTTCGGCGTCGTCTCCGCCATGTACCGCGCGATGGCCGAGCTGCAGCTCGAGCCCTGGAACACCGTCGTCGTCTCCGGCATCGGCTGCTCCTCGCGACTCCCGGGTTACGTAGAAGCCTACGGTTTCAACAGCGTCCACGGGCGTGCGCTCCCGATCGCCACTGGGATCAAGGTCGGCAGGCCCGAGCTGAACGTCGTGGCGGTGGGCGGTGACGGCGATGGCCTCGCCATCGGCGGCAACCACTTCCTCCACGCCTCCCGCCGGAACCTCGACATCTTCTACGTCCTGATGGACAACGAGATCTACGGGCTGACCAAGGGGCAGGCGGCGCCCACGACCCCGACGGGCGACAAGACCAAGTCGACCTACTTCGGGAACCCCGAGCCCTCTGTCGACCCGTGCGAGCTCGCGATCTCGTTCGGCGCCACCTGGGTCGCGCGCGGTTTCTCGGGAGACATGAAGAGCCTCGTCGACCTGATGGTCGCGGGCATGAGCCACCACGGCTTCGCCTTCCTAAACGTGATGTCCCCATGCGTCACCTGGCGCGGGGACGACCAGTTCAAGCTGATGAAGGCGAAGCTGCGCAGCCTCCCGGACGGGTACGACCGGCACAGCCGGGCCGCCGCCTTCGCCTACACGCGCGAGAAGGAAGTCCTGACGACGGGAGTCCTTTACGAGGCCCACGAACCGTCGCTTCTCGACAGACTCGAGGCGCAACGTGTGAAGGCGATGCAGGGGTACGAAGGGCTGACGACAGAGCAGGTCCTGAAAGTCTTCAACCCTCCGTTCTGAGGCCGGAAGGAAACGCCGCGTGGTACTTCCCGAGGGCTTCACGAAGGAGCTGCTCGACCACCTCAACGACGGCGTCTACTTCGTCGATCGGGACCGGAAGATTACGTTCTGGAATCGGGGCGCCCAGGCCATCACGGGCTGGGCGCCCCGTGACGTCATCGGCCGTGCCTGTCCGGAAGCGGTCCTCAGGCACGTGGACGCCGAAGGGAACGAGCTCTGCAGGAACGGCTGCCCGATCTCGGCCGCAATCGCCGACGGGACGCCGCACAGGGCCGACGTCTTCCTTCACCATCGGGCCGGGCACAGGGTTCCGGTGCGCGTCGAGGTCGTCCCCGTTCGCGATGCCGCGGGGGCCGTGGTCGGCGCGGTCGAGGTCTTCACGGACCAGACCGAGCGGATGGAGGCGATCCGCCGCGTCGAGGAGCTGACCGAGATCGTCTTCCTCGACCCGCTCACGGGAATCGGGAATCGGCGCTACGCCGAGGTCGTCCTCGAGGAGAAGATGGCCGAGCTGACGCGCTACGGCTTCCGGTTCGGCGTCCTCTTCGTCGACGTCGACCGCTTCAAGGAAGTCAACGACGCCCACGGACACGACACGGGCGACGCGGTACTGAAGATGGTCGCCACGACGCTGGCCCGTTCCGCCCGCTCGCTCGACTTCGTCGGGCGTTGGGGGGGCGAGGAGTTCGTCGTCCTCCTGGCGAACGTGACCGACTTCAACCTTCCGCTCGTGGCCGACAGGGCCCGGCGCCTCGTCGAGCATTCCGAGCTTCCGGCCGCAGACGGGCCGCTGAAGGCAACGGTCTCGATCGGCGCGACGCTGGTGAGAAAGGGCGAGGAGATCGCCGACGTCCTGAAGAGGGCCGACGGCCTGATGTACGAGGCGAAGTCGGCCGGGCGAAACCGGGTCGTCGTCCGCCTCTGACGGCCGACGACCCGGTCCCCTCCAGGTTCAGCGGATCTCGGCGCTCCTCGGGCGCCGCGGCGTCACCGGCAAGTCCGGCTCACCGAAGGGAATAGACAGCTCCTCGACGGCCGCCTCGAGCCCTTCCGGTCCGACGAGCTCGACGCGGAAGACCCCGATCGCGCCCCAGGCAGAGAGATCGTGACGTGCTTCCTCCGCGGCGGCCAGGACGAGCCGCCGCTCGACGACGACGTTCCCGTCGGCATCCAGAAGCCGCAGGAACGCCACGGCCTCTCCGCCACCATCGAGACGGCGAAGGAGAAGAGTGGTCCCGGGGTCCACCTCGATGTGGCTGAGCGCGAGCCTGCCGTCCGACTCGCGGCCCAGCGACCGGACCGAGGTGCCCGTCGCCGCCCGCCCGGCCGAGGCCGGAAGGACGTTGATCGTCGTCGACTTCGAGGACGAACCCGAGCCGTTGGAGGCGACGAGGACGATGACCTTCGGACCGGCGGCCGGGAAGGTGACCGTGGGCGACTGGACGGTCGTTGCGGCCATCCCGTCGCCGGGGAACCAGAGCCAGCTCGTCGCCTGCGGCGAGGACGTGTCCGTGAACGTCACGGGGCGGCCAGCCACGATCGAAGCGGGGACGGAGAAACTCGCCGAGGGCGCCGCGAGCGAGTAGACCGGGCTCGAGGCTTCCGCACCGGGTCCCTTCTCGGGGTTGCAGGCGTACCCCCGGACGAAGAGCTGGACCGGATCGATCGCACCGCGAGGCGGCGCCGATGCCGACGTCTCCGCGGTCGACGCCCAAGCGCCTCCGTTGATCCTCCACTCGTAGCGTGTCGGAGGGAACCCGGAGGCCGGAGCGCCCCACCCGAGGGCGAGGAAGTCCGTTGCCGTGACCGGTCCCTGCGGGTTTCCTCGCGGCGTCACGACCGGCGAGACCGGTGCCTCCGGCGGCCCGCAGACCGTGATCACCGCGGCCACGGCCAGCGGCGCTCCGCCGCCGGGCGACGGCGTGCTGCTCCCCGGGTCGAACGCAAACGAGATCGTCGTGGACCCCGACGCGGCCGACGAGGAGGCCTGGAAGGAGAACGCAACCGGCGCATAAGCCGGTGCCTGTAGCACAGCCCGCTCCGGCGTGACCGTGACACCCTGCGGGAGCTCGGACTTCGCCACGGTCACGACGACGTCGGAGGTCGGGGCGCAGGCACCGGCCACGATCGACGCGACCATCTCGGCCGGGGTCCCGCCGGCATTCAGGGTGAGGGCAGACGGCGTCACCACGGGGGTGATGTCGGGAGGGAGGACGTTCGCGACGAACGTGGCTTCGGCGCTGATGCCCCGAGGGTCGATCACCAGAGCCGTGAGGGTCATCGGACCGGCCGGCGCTCCCGGGGCGGCGCTGACCGTGAAGGACACCACGCGCGAGGGCGGCACTTCTGGGAGCGGGATCGTCGACGGCGTCACCGTCAGCGTCGGAGGGAGGCTGGGGAACGAGACGGTCGGAGTCCCGACGTAGCCGTCCAGGGAGCTGATCGTCAGCGTGTTCGAGCCTGCGGCCCCACCCGGGCAGACGTCGACCGCGGGCCGCTCGACCGAGACGCCGATCCGGCCGTTCCGGACGACGGTGACCGGAGTCTTCGTCGTTTTCGGCGCCCCCGTGGACGGCTGGAAGACGAACGTCGCCTCCACGGCCCCCGCGGGAACCGAAGCCGCGGCGGTGAACGTGAAGACGACCGGCGTGAACGCAGGAGCCACGAGGTTGGCCGAAGCCGGCGTCACCGTGACATCGGCCGGTAGGCCGGTGGGAGTGACCGTGATGCTGGAGGGCGGAGAACAGGCGCCCGGGGCCAGGGACGCCGTGACCGTGCTCGGTTCGCCGCCAGAAATGAGCTCGATCGTTGCAGGCGAGACGACCGGAGCGAAGTCGGCGACCCGAACGTCGACGACAAACGTCGAGGAAGCGGACGGGCCATTCGGATCCGACACCAGGACGTTCACGACCTGCGGGCCGGGAAGCGCTCCCGCGATCGCAGTGATCTCAAAGCCGACGGACTGCACCGACAGAAGCTCCCCCACCGAAATCGGGTTCGGCGTGATCCTGAGCGCGGCCGGCAGAAGCGGGAACATGACGGTCGGCGAACCGGTGTAACCATCCAGGGGTGTGATGGTCACGGAGTTCGTCACAGCCGGGCCTCCGGGGCAGGCGCTCAAGGTCGGTTTCTCGACCGCCATCGACAAGGCCCCCGCCGAGCCGACCTCGACGGAAAGGGTTGCCGTCTTTGCCGGCCCCCCGTCGATCGAGAAGGTGAAGGTGACGGTCGCCGTCCCGAGCCCCGCCGATTCGGACGCGGCGATCGTGAAGTTCGCGGCCTGGAACGACGGTCCGGTGAGGAGGACCTCCGGCGGATTCACGGTCACGCCCGGCGGGATCGAGGTGGGAGTCACCACGATGCTCGACTGCGGCGGGCACGGTGGAATTGCGACCGAAGCCGAAACGTCTTCCGAAGGGCCAGTCCGCCAGAGGGAAACTCGTGACGGGTTGATCGACGGGACGAAGTCCGGAACTCCCACGTTCACCGTGAACGTCGTCTGGGCGCTGACACTGGCCGGATCCTGGACCAGGACGTCTACTGTTCGCGGGCCCGCGGTCATGCCCGCGGCGGCGGAGACGGCGAAGGAGACGTTCTGGGCCGGGGGAAGCATCGGCACGGTGATGGGCGAGGGTGTGATCGTGAGCCCCGCCGGGAGGTTGGGGAACGTCACGGTCGGAGAACCCGTGTAGCCGTTCACGGGCGTGATCGTCACGCTGTTCTGGACCGCCGGACCGCCGGAGCAGACCGAGATCGCGGCCGCACCTGGTACCACGAGAATGCCTGGCGGTGGCAGGACGGTGAGCGTGAACGTCGAGGTGCCCGCCGGAGCGGGGCTGTTCTGCACCGAAATCGGGTAGTTACCGGGCAGCGTCGTCGGGCTGACGGAAATCTGGAACTCGACCATCTCGCTCTGCCGGACCTGGTCGGGTGCGCCGAGGCCTCGGCGCGCGGGCGCGAAGGGTATGTAGGTCACCGGAGACGGAACCGTCGTCACGCCCGCAGGGAACCCCGAGAACGTGAGCGTCTGGGTTTGGTAGAACAGCTGAGTGTCGTACGGACTGATCCACGCCGACACCAGGCTGGAGGTGGTCCCGGCGATGACGTTCACCGTGCCCGGCGAGATGGTGATCCCGCGGACGAGAAGCACGAACTCCCAGCTGCCTGCCCCCGTCGGAGCGTTCTCGACCAGGATCGGATAGGAACCTGGCAGGGTTCCCGGGCCGACCTCGAGCTGGAATGGGACCGTAACTTCCGCCTGACCATCAAAGACGTCGTAGGAGAGAGGGGACGGAATGGTCGTCACGCCGGCTGGCAAGCCGGCGAACGTCAACGTCTCGGTTCCGGCAGGGGGAACGCCGGCATCGAAGAAGATCTGCGCCTCCAGGTCAACGGGCGCGTCTCCGGGAATGACCGGCAGCTCGTAGACGTCATAGCCGTAGGACCCGGGGGTCCGAATCTTGATCGTGGCCGCCGCGGGGGAAGCAGCGATCAGGCAGGAACCAATCAGAATCAGTACCAGACCGCGAAGCGCCGCTCTGTGCGACATCGTCGCTCCTTTCGTCGCTGGCATCCGCCCTTGGTGCTATCGAAGCGAGTGCCGGATCAATGGGCCGGTAAGGCCACTCTAGCAGTTTTTTCTCGAGGAGGCACAGATCAGCGGGTCGGTTTATCCTCGTCGCAAATGATCCTGAAGCGCGGGCTCCCCCCCTTCTTCGCGCTCATCATGACGCTGGGCCTTCCGGGCTGCTCCGTCCGGACGGTCGCCGTGAACGGTCTGGCCGGGGCGCTCGCCGCCGGGGGCGACATCTACGCCTCCGACGACGACCCCGAGCTCGTCGCTGCGGCCGTCCCGTTCGGCCTGAAGACCATCGAAGCCCTTCTCACCGAGACGCCGATGCACGCCGGCCTGCTCCTGGCGGCGACCAGCGGCTTCACCCAGTACGGGTACGCCTTCGTCCAGGCGGAAGCCGACTTCGCCGAGGAGAAGGACCTCTCCCGGGCGACCGCGCTTCGCGCCCGCGCCCGAAAGCTCTACTCGCGCGCCCTCCGCTACGGCCTCCGTGGTCTCGAGGTCCGTCACCCCGGTTTCGAGAAGGGACTCCGCGACGATCTCGTTCGCGACGAGACGCTGGCGGCCACGACGAAAGCCGACGTCCCTCTCCTCTACTGGACCGGAGCGGCCTGGGGCGCGGCGATTTCGCTGTCGAAGGAGAATGCCGACCTGACGGCGGACCTGGGGCTCGTCGAGGCGCTCGAACGGAGGGCCCTGGCCCTGGACGAGGGGTTCGGACTGGGGGCGATCCACGACTTCTTCATCGCCTTCGAGGGTGGGCGGCCGCCGGCCGCGGGGGGCTCGGTCGACCGCGCCCTCGGGCACCTCGAGCGCGCCATCGCCCTCTCCGGCGGTAAGCGGGCCGCGCCGTTCGTCTCCTTCGCCGAGACCGTCTCGGTGGGAACGCAGAACCGCGCCGACTTCGAGGCCCTGCTGAAAAGGGCCCTCGCCATCGACCCAGATGCCGCACCCGAGCTACGGCTCGCCAACACCGTCTCGCAGCGCCGCGCCACATGGCTCCTCGCCCGCGCCGACGAACTCTTCCTGGAGTAGACCGATGACTATCCGCTCCCGCGCTGCCGCCTCCGCGCGGCTGCTCCTTCCCTCGCTCGCCCTCCTCCTCGCGGGGGCCCTCCCGGCCCGCGCACAGGTCGTCGTGAAGATCGCGACGCTCGTCCCCGACGGCTCGAAATACCACCTCGTCCTGAAGGAGATGCTCGAGAAATGGAAGACGGCGACCCAGGGGCGCGTCACCGCGCGTCTCTACCCCGGGGGCGTCGCGGGCGACGACCAGGACGTCGTCCGCAAGATGCGCCTCGGGAGCCTGAATGCCGGCCTCCTGACGAGTGCCGGCGTCCAGGCCGTCGACCCGTCGGTCATGGCCCTGCAGATCCCGATGCTCTACTCCTCGTACGAGGAGTTCGACCACGGCCTATCGGTGATCGGGCCGAAGCTCGAGGCCTCGATGGCCTCGAAGGGGTTCGTCGTCCTCGCCTGGATCGACGGCGGCTGGGTCCGCTTCTTCACGAAGACTCCGGTGCGGACGCCGGACGAGCTGAAGCCCCTCAAGCTCTTCTCCTGGGGAAATGACACGGACGCCCTCGAGATCTGGAAGGGGGCCGGATTCAACCCGGTCCCGCTTCCCTCGACGGAGATCTCCACGGCGCTTCAGACCGGCCTCGTCTCGGCCCTCCCGACGCCGCCGACCGCAGCCGTCCTCCTGCAGTGGTACCAGTACGCGAAGAACATGACCGACGTGAAGTGGGCGCTCCTGCTCGGCGCGATGCTCGTCAACAGGAGCACCTGGGACAAGATCTCGCCGGAGGACCAGAATGCGATCCGCGCCGCTGCCGCCGAGGCGGGCGCGCGCCTCCGCGCCGAGGCCCGGGCCTCCGAGGAGCGCGACATCGCGGCGATGAAGGCGCGCGGTCTGAACGTCGTCGTCGTCGACGCGAAAACCGAGGCGCTCTGGCGGACCGCCGCCGAGGCCGCCTACCCGTTGATCCGAGGGAAGATCGCCCCCGAGGCCTCATTCGACGAGGCGCGAAAGGTCCTTGCCGAATTCCGCGCGAAGAAGGCGACGGCCGGGAAGAAGTGAGCACCGGCGCCCTCCTTCGGCGAAGCGAGCAGGGGCTTCTCGTCGCGGCGCTCGCCGTCGCGACGGTCCTCCCCCTTCTCGACGCCTTCGGGCGGCCGCTCGGCGGCTTCCACGTCCCGGGAGCCGGTTCGATCCTCCAGCTCGTCACGCTCTGGACCGCCTTCGTCGGCGGCCTCCTCGCGACCCGCGAGGGGACTCACCTGACCCTGTCCACCGCCGAGCTCCTCGGCAGCGGCCGCGCGCGCCGCTTCGCGCGGCTCTTCGCCTTCTCCGTCGCGGCCGCCGTCTGCGCAGTTCTCACATGGGCGAGCGTCGGCCTCGTGCAGGCCGACCGGGAGCAGGGAAAGGTCCTCTCCTTCGGCCTTCCCGAGTGGGTCGCCGAGACGATCATGCCGGCCGCGCTCCTCCTGATGGCGGTCCGGTTCGCGTGGAACGCCTCGGAGGGGGCCCGCGGGCGCGTCGTGGCCCTCGTGACGCTCGCCGCCCCGTTCCTCCTGTCGCTCGTTCCGGAAGCGGCCGCGCCAAAGCTCGTCCTGCCGCTCGCGGCCGTCATCCTCCTGGCCGCGCTGCTCGGCGCGCCGGTCTTCGTCGCGATGGGAGGTCTCGCGCTCCTGCTCTTCTGGAAAGACGCCGTCCCGGTTGCCGCGGTCTCGGCCGAGGTCTACCGCCTCATCGCGTCGCCCACGCTCCCGGCGATTCCGCTTCTCACCGCCGCGGGGTACATCCTGGCGGAGGGCGGCGCCTCGACGCGCCTCGTCCGCTTCTTCCGCGCCCTCTTCGGCTGGATGCCGGGCGGCCTCGCCGTGATGGTCGCGGCGGTCTGCGCCCTCTTCACGACGTTCACGGGCGGTTCGGGCGTGACGATCATCGCGCTCGGCGGCCTCGTCTATCCGATCCTCCGCGACGACGGGTACCCCGAGGGGTTCTCCCTCGGCCTCGTGACGGCCTCCGGGAGCCTCGGCCTTCTCTTCGCGCCGTCGCTTCCCGTCATCCTGTACAGCGTCGTCGCGTCGGTCCCGGCCGATTCGCTCTTCATCGCGGGCCTCGTTCCCGGTCTCCTTCTCGTCGTCCTGACGGCGGCGTGGGGCATCCGGCAGGGGCTCCGCCTCGACGCGGCGGGCCGGCAGAGGCCTCGTTTCCAGCTTCGCGAGCTGGCGGCCTCGTTCTGGCAGGCGAAGTGGGAGCTGGCGCTGCCGGTCCTCGTCATCGTCCTCTTCGCGAGCGGTTTCGCGTCGATGGTCGAGGCCTCGGCTGCGGCATGCGCCTACGCCGCCGTCATCGAGTGCTTCGTCACCCGCGACATCCACCCCTTCCGGCAGCTCCCCGGGGTGCTCGTGAAGGCAGGGGCGCTGATGGGCGCCGTCCTCATCCTCCTCTCGGTCGCCATGGGGCTGACGAGCTGGCTCGTGGACGCGCAGGTCCCGACGGCGCTCCTGGACTGGGTGAAGATCCACGTCTCCTCGCCGCTCGCCTTTCTCCTCGTCCTGAACGTGATCCTGCTCGTCCTCGGGAGCGTCCTGGAGATCTACTCGGCCATCGTCATCCTGGCGCCTCTCGTGGCGCCGATGGGGGCCGCGTTCGGGATCGACCCGATCCACCTCGGGGTGATCTTCCTGGCGAACCTCGAGCTCGGCTTCCTCTTCCCGCCGGTCGGGCTCAACCTCTTCCTCTCCTCGTCGCGCTTCGGCATCGCGCTGCCGAAGCTCTACCGCCACGTCGTGCCGTTCCTCCTGATCCTCGGCGCGGGCGTCCTCCTCATCACCTACGTTCCGGCGATGTCGACGGGGATGCTGTCGCTCCTCGGAAGGCGGTAGACGCGGCGGATCGGCAGGGCCTACCGGCCCGGTCGAGGCGGAAGGAACGCGGAGGGCCGCGGACGTCCTGGCGCCCGCGGCCCTCCGGCCGACGCCGCTAGACGGTCCCCGCCTTCGTCCGCGCGACCTGCTGGGCCTGGATCGCGGTGAGGTTGATCGTGAAGACGATGTCCTCGACGAGGCAGCCGCGGGAGAGGTCGTTCACCGGCTTGGCGAGACCCTGGAGCATCGGCCCGATGCTGACGACGTTCGCCGAGCGCTGGACCGCCTTGTAGGTGACGTTTCCGGTGTTGAGGTCGGGGAAGATGAGGACGGTCGCCTTGCCGGCCACGGCCGACTTCGGTGCCTTGAGCCGCGCGACGTCGGGCATCACCGCCGCGTCGTACTGGAGTGGACCGTCGAGGGCGAGGTCGGGCCGCCGTTCGTGCGCGATCCGGGTCGCCTCCTTCACTTTCTCGACCTCCTCGCCGGTGCCGCTCGCCCCGGTCGAGTACGAGAGCATCGCGACGCGGGCCGGGACGCCGAAGGCGATGGCCGAGTCGGCGCTCTGAATCGCGATGTCGGCGAGCTCGGCGGCGGTCGGGTTCGGGTTGACCGCGCAGTCCCCGAAGACGAGAACCTGGTCGGGGAGGCACATGAAGAAGATGCTCGACACGAGGTTGCAGCCCGAGACGGTCTTGATGATCTGCAGCGCCGGCCGGATCGTGTGCGCCGTCGTGTGGACGGCGCCCGAGACGAGCCCGTCGGCCTCGTCGAGCGCCATCATCATCGTCCCGATCATGATGTTGTCCTGCAGCTCGATCTCGGCGCGGTCCGGGGTCATCCCCTTCGCCTTCCTCCGCTCGACGAGCGGCGCGACGTAGCGGTGGGCCACGTCGGCGGGGTTGATGAGCTCGACCGACGCCGGGAGCGTGACGCCCTGGCGGGCGGCCACGTCGCGGACCTCCTCGGGGTTGCCGAGCAGCACGCACCTCGCGATGCCGCGCGCGGCGACGATCGCCGCGGCGGCGACGGTCCGCGGCTCGGCCCCCTCGGGGAGGACGATCCGCTTCACGTCGGCCCGCGCCGTCTCGACGAGGCGGTGCCGGAAGGCGGGCGGCGAGAGGCGCGGCGCGCGCGCCGGCTTCGCGAAGGCGCGCGCCCAGGCGAGGTCGACGTGGTCGGCGACGAAGCACATCGTCTTCTCGACGCGCTCGGCGTCGTCGACGGGGATCGTCGGGTTCATCGAGGCGACGTGCGTGGCGGCGCGGTAGCTCGAGGCCTGCACCTGCAGAAGCGGGAGGCCGGCGTCGAAGACCTTGCGGCAGAGGTCGAGGACGCGCCGGTCGGGGGCGAGGCCGCCAGTCAGGACGACGCCCGCGAGCGGCGTGCCGCTCTGGACCGTCATCGCCGCGGCCAGGAGGATGTCGCTCCGGTCGCCCGGGGTGATGACGAGGGTTCCCGGCTTCATCGCCTTCAGAGCGTTCGGGACGGTCATCGCGCAGACCGCGACGTCCTTCACGCGCCGGGTCCGGCCCTCGCCCGGAAAGAGGACCTGGGCGCGGAGCGCGTCGCCGATGTCCTTCACGCGCGGCGCCATCAGCTCCGAGTTGCACGGGACGATCGCGATGGGACGGAGCCCTTCCGCCTCGAGCGCCGCACGGTGCTCCTTGACGCAGGCCTCCGAGAGACCGGGGACGGCACAACCCGAGCAGCCGGCGGAGCCCGGCCCGAAGGAGTCGGCGTCGACCTCGCCGGGATCCCCCTTGCGCTCGCAGATCCGGTTCAGGATGCAGCCGACGGTCCGTCCCTCGGAGAGGGCGCCGAAGCCCCGGGCCGCGATGGCGACCGTCTCGGCCAGATCGACCGCGTTCTGGTCGGACGGCGCGGCAACGAGGACGAGCTCGGCGTCGAGCGCCTTGAGCATCAGGGCGTTCACGCGCGAGGAGTGGACCATCCCCATCTCGGGGTGCATCCCCTGGACGATCAGGACGTCGACGTCCTCGCCCGCCTGGTCGGCGATCGCGACGACGCGCTCCATGAGCGTCTGGTCGTCGCCTGCGGCGAGGAGACCCTCCGCCTCCCCGCGCGGGACGGCCGGCGGAATGGCGAAATGGGCTCCGAGCGAGAGGAGGGGGATCGTGTGGTCGGGCTCGCGGTTCGCGACCGGCTTGGCGAAGGCGACGCGGATCCCCTCTCGGTCGAGGGCGCGGACGATACCGAGGCAGGCGGTCGTGATGCCGACGCCGCGGCCGGCGGGGGCGACGAGGACGGTCGTGCGCATGGTGTCTTCCTTTCCCTTACGCTTCAGATCCCGCGGGCGATCCGCTCGGCGTCCTCGGCGATCATCAGCTCCTCGTTCGTCGGGACGACGAGGGCCTGCGGCTTCGTGCCGGTCGTGATCCGCCCTCCCTGGGCGCGTCCGTGGTTCGCGTTGGCGGCGACGTCGAGCGTCAGGCCGAGGAAGCCGAGGCGTTCGATCGTCATCGACCTCACGGTCGTCGAGTTCTCGCCGATGCCCCCGGTGAAGACGAGCGCGTCGAGCCGGCCGAGCGGGACGACGAGCGCGGCGATCGTTTTGGCGAGGACGTAGCAGAAGAGGTCGAGGGCGAGCCTGGCGCGCTCGTGGCCGCCGGCGGCGGCCTCCTCGACGGTGCGCATGTCGTTCGACAGGCCCGAGACGCCGAGGAGACCCGACTTCTTGTTCAGGACGTCGAGGATCTCCTTGGCCGGGCGGCCCAGCGCGTCCGACACGTGGCCGATGATGGCCGGGTCGATCGACCCGCTGCGGGTGCCCATCATGAGCCCCTCGAGCGGCGTCAGGCCCATCGTCGTGTCGACGCTTTTCCCGTTCTTCACCGCCGCGGCGGAACAGCCGTTCCCGAGGTGGGCCGTGACGAACCCGTGGTCGTCGGCGGGGAGGCCCGTGAGGCGCAGCGCTTCCCGCGCCACGAACCGGTGGCTCGTCCCGTGGAAGCCGTAGCGGCGGACCCCCTGCTTCTCGAGCCACTCGTACGGCACCGGGTAGGTGTAGGCGACCGGCGGCATCGTCTGGTGGAAGGCGGTGTCGAAGACCCCGACCTGGAGGAGCCCCGGGAAGAGGTTCTGCGCGATCCGGATGCCGACGAGGTTCGGCGGGTTGTGGAGGGGGCCGAGGGGGATGCACTCCTCGACCTTCGCGATGACCTCGGGTGTGATCGCCATCGAGCCCGCGAATTTCGAGCCGCCGTGGACGACACGGTGCCCCACGGCGAGGAGGCCGTCGGCCAGGCCGAGCTCGCGGAGCACGTCGACGATGGCGTGGAGCGCCTCGTCGTGCAGGGCCCCCGCGATCGGCTTCGAGGACTTCGAGCCATTTCGCTTGACGTCGAGGGAGGCCTCGGGCGAGCCGAGCCGCTGGGCGATGCCCGAGACGTGCTCGACGGAGGTGTCGGGGTCGATGACCGCGAACTTGAGAGACGAGGAACCGCAGTTGAGGACGAGTACGTTCATGCCCTTCTTCCCGTGCCGGGCGGGGCCGTACGATTCCGCAGGGGAAACCTCTCCCCCGCGTTCGTCCGAGCGGCGGTCCGGCGTGTCGTTCTGGTTCTGATGGCGTCTCCGGTGTGGCCTTCCCACACCCGCCGGAAACCACTTCCGGGGCGCTTAGAAGGCCAGCGAGGCATCATAACGCGCTGCATCGCAGTGGGCGAGCCTCGAGGCATTCGCGTTTCGGACTTCGCGGACACCGCGGCTCCGGGAACCGGACGGCTCCGCGCGGGTCTCAAGGAGCGGAGGACTTCGATGAGAACGCAGATCGCCGCCGCCCTGACCCTCGCCCTCGCCGCCGCCGCCCCGGCCGATGCCGCGGCCAGGGGAGGGTTCGAGCTCTCCGTCCTCGTCGACGGCGCGCCGCGCCCCGAATTCCACAAGGGTGGGACCGTTTACGTGGAGGCGTTGAAGGGGCGCGAGTACGCGCTCCGAATCACGAATCCCCTCGGCGTCCGGGTCGGCGTCGCCCTGGCCGTCGACGGCCTCAACACCGTGGACGCCTCGCACCGCGACGCCGTCTCCGCGACGAAGTGGATCCTCGAGCCGTACCAGTCCATCGTCCTCGAAGGCTGGCAGGTCAATATCTCCGACGCCCGCCGGTTCGTCTTCACGGGCGAACGGGACTCGTACGGCGCCGCCCTCGGAAAGACCGAGGACCTCGGCGTCCTCGAGGCGGTCTTCTTCCGGGAAAAGGCCTGCAGGCCGGTCCCGGTGCTGCCACAAGGGTGCGACTCCCGGGACGCCGCCGGCAGGCCCTCGAACGAGGCGCCCGCGCCGAGGGCGAAGGGCGAGCCCGAGGCTTCGAGACAGCAGAAGAGCGCGGCCTCGTCCCTGGCCGACGAGTACGCCGCTACGGGGATGGGCGACCGGACCCGCCACGAGGTGACCCGGGTCGACGTCGACCTCGAACGTACGCCTGCCGCCCGCGTCAGAATCCGCTATGAGTTCCGGCCCCAGCTCGTGCGGCTCGGGATCCTCCCCGTCGAGGACGACCGGCTCGCCCGGCGCGAGAGGGCGCATGGATTCGACCGCTTCTGCCCCGAACCCGACCGCTGAGCCTCCCGGCCCCCTTTCGCCGTCAGGTGCGCCCCGGAGCCCCCGCTCCGGGGCTCCCGCTATCTCCGCTCGCCGAGAAAACGCGAGTACTCCTCGAAATAGCCGCCGAGAGCGAGGCAGACGCCGCTTTCCCCCAGCTCATCCGCGGGCGCCAGCGGGACGCGGCGCACGCGGACGACGGTCCCATGGCAGTCGATCTTCTTCCCGCTCGGAGGGTGCAGGGTCGTCCGGAGCTTCTCGCCGAGCTTCGGCACGTACTGGCTCGAGATGGAGAGTCCCGTGCGGGAAATGTTCCAGGTGAATCCTGAGGCGGTCCGGCCCTCCACGTGGATGTCGATGAGGATTCGTTTCTTCCATCTCGAAAACGCCCGCTTCTCGTTCCTGGCTCCCCCCGCGAACAGCCCCGTTCCGCCAGCTGCCTGGTCGAACGGGATCGAGAACACAGAGATCCCGGGACGATCGACTCGAGGAGCGCGCCCCCTCGACTCACTTGACTCGTGGACCCGTCCCAAATATCCTATTACTCCCGTAGGGATACATCTGAAAATCTCCCGGCGCGGCCTCTATGCCCTCAAGGCGCTCATCCACCTCGCGGAGCGGTGGAGCTCAGGGAGCGTCTCGACTCGCGAGATCGCCGAGCACGAGGAGATTCCCGAGAAGTTCCTCGAGGCGATCCTCCTGGCCCTCAAGAACGCCCGGATCGTGAAGAGCCGAAGGGGACGGGAGGGAGGCTACGAGCTTCGCCGCCCTCCCGCCGAGATCGTCGTCGGTGACGTCGTGAGGCTCCTCGACGGACCGCTCGCTCCGTTCGGCGATGCCGCCGAGCTCGCCCGCCTCGTGAAGACCGAGCCCCGCCACGCCGGGCTCTTCGACCTCTTCCTCGACGTTCGAAACGCCGCCGCCGCAATCCTCGACAACACCACGCTCGCCGACCTCCTCGAACGCGACCGGCGGATCCTCGTCGCCCGCCACGAAGACGCGGACGGCGCACGGGAGCCGAAGTGACACTTCACGGAATGCGCTTTTGCAGGTCCGCCGGCTCCCTCGCCGCCGCCGGCGCGCTTCTCTTCTCCCTTCACGCCGCTTCCGGGCGCGCCGCCGGCGTGCCTCCGGACGTAGAGATCCTGAACGCTTCCTACGACCCGACGCGGGAGCTCTACCGCGACGTCAACGCCGCTTTCGCGAAGGCCTACCGGGAGCGGACCGGAACCTCCGTGACGATCCGGATGTCGCACGGCGGCTCGGGAAAGCAGGCGCGCGCGGTCCTCGACGGCCTCCAGGCCGATGTCGTGACCCTCGCCCTCGCCTACGACATCGACGTCCTGGCCGACCGCGGCCTCGTGAAGCCCGGCTGGCAGGCCCGGCTCCCGCACAACTCCACGCCCTACACCTCGACGATCGTCTTCCTCGTGAGGCCAGGGAACCCGAAGAAGGTCCTCGACTGGACCGATCTCGCCCGCCCGGGGATCTCCGTCGTCACGCCCAACCCGAAGACCTCCGGCGGCGCGAGGTGGAACTACCTGGCCGCCTGGGGATCCGCTCTGAAGGCCGGAAAGAAGGAGGCAGAGGCCCGCACCCTCGTGGCCGGGCTCTTCCGCAACGTCGCCATCCTCGACACCGGCGCCAGAGGCTCCACGACGACGTTCGTCCAGCGAGGTCTCGGCGACGTCCTCCTCGCCTGGGAGAACGAAGCCCACCTCGCCCTCGCGGAGACCGGGAGAGGACGTGTCGAGATCGTCGTCCCGAAGAGCTCCATCCTCGCCGAGCCTCCCGTCTCGATCGTCGACGCCGTGGTCGATCGGAGAGGGACGCGCGCCGTGGCCGAGGCCTACCTCCGCTTCCTCTACTCGCCCGAAGGCCAGCAGCTGGCGGCGAAGCACCACTACCGGCCTCGCGTTCCCGACGCCGCCGCGAAGGCGGGGCGCGCGTTCCCGGCGGTCGCCACGTTCACCGTGGACGAGCTCTTCGGCGGCTGGCGCGTCGCGCAGAAGAAGCACTTCGACGACGGCGGCATCTTCGACTCGCTCTTCCTCAACCGGTGACGACGGCCCGCGTCACACCGTCGCTCCTCCCCAGCTTCGGCCCGGCGCTCGGCGTCACGCTCCTCGGGCTCTCGCTCATCGTTCTCGCACCGCTCGCCGTGCTCCTGGCGACGTCCCTGCGCGGCAACCCCGGGGCCTTCCTGGCGGCCGTGACGACTCCCCGCGTCGTGGCGGCGCTGAGGCTTTCCTTCCTCCTCTCCCTCGGCGCCGCGGTGGTCTCCGCGCTCCTCGGCCTTCTCCTCGGCTGGGTCCTCGTGAGATACCGGTTCCCCGGCCGGCGCTTCCTCGACGCCCTCATCGACCTCCCGTTCGCCCTGCCGACGGCCGTCGCCGGCATCACGCTCACGACCCTCTACGCCCCGAACGGCTGGCTCGGCGCACCGCTCGCCCGGCTGGGCCTTCCCGTCGCCTTCACGCCCCTCGGTATCGGCGTGGCGCTCGTCTTCCTCGGCCTCCCGTTCACCGTGAGAACGCTCCAGCCGGTCCTCGCGAGCCTCGACGCCGAGGTCGAAGACGCGGCCGCGAGCCTCGGGGCGAACCGGGTCGAGACGGTCCGGCGCGTCTTGCTCCCCGAGATCCTTCCGTCGTTCCTCACCGGCGCGACCCTCGCCTTCGCCCGAGGCCTCGGGGAATACGGCTCGGTCGTCTTCATCTCGGGGAACATGCCGATGAAGACCGAGATCGCCCCGCTCCTCGTGATGACGAAGCTCGAGCAGTACGACATGGCAGGCGCGACGGCCCTCGCGACCGTTCTCCTCGTCGCCTCGTTTCTCCTGCTGCTCGCCCTGAACCGGCTCGAGGCCTGGGCCGCGGGAGGGGGACGGTGAGCGCTCCGGGCCCGCGAGAGCCCCGCGCCGTCCGCCTCCTCCTGATCGGCCTCGCGTTTGCGGCGGTCGCCCTCTTCCTCGTCGTCCCGCTCGCCGCCGTCTTCGTCGAGGCCTTCCGCAACGGCGCCGGGCCGTGGCTCGCGGCCGTCTCCGAGCCCGACGCCCGGCAGGCGCTCGGGCTGACCCTTCTCGTCGCGGCGATCGCCGTCCCGGTGAACGCCGCGTTCGGCCTCGCCGCCGGCTGGGCGCTCGGGAAATTCCGCTTTCCGGGCCGCAACCTCGTCCTGACGCTGATCGACCTGCCGTTCGCCGTCTCGCCCATCGTCGCCGGCCTCGTCTTCGTCCTCGCCTTCGGGAGGTCGAGCCTCCTCGGCGGCTGGCTCGTTGGCCACGGGGTCGAGGTCGTATTCGCAGTCCCTGGCATCGTCCTGGCGACCGTCTTCGTCACATTCCCCTTCGTCGCGCGCGAGCTCGTTCCCCTCATGCAGTCGCAGGGGACCGACGAGGAGGAGGCGGCGCGCGTCCTCGGCGCCGGGTTCTTCACGACCTTCCTCCGCGTCACCCTCCCGAACGTGAAGTGGGCGCTCCTCTACGGCATCGTCCTCTGCACGGCCCGCGCGGTCGGCGAGTTCGGCGCGGTCTCCGTGGTCTCCGGCCACATCCGGGGCGCCACCAACACGCTTCCCCTCCACGTCGAGACGCTCTACAACGAGTACGCCTTCCAAGGGGCGTTCGCGGCGGCGTCCCTTCTCACCCTGGTCGCCCTCGCGGCCATGCTTGCCAAGGCGTTCCTCTCCCGGCACGCCGGCGAGGAGGCTCCGTGAGCATCGAGGTCCGTTCCGTCTCGAAGTCGTTCGGGACCTTCCTCGCCCTCGACGACGTCTCGCTGCAGGTCGGCGACGGCGAGTTCGTCGCCCTCCTCGGCCCGTCCGGCTCGGGCAAGACGAGCCTGCTCCGGATCATCGCCGGGCTCGAGGCGCCCGACCGGGGCACCGTCCACTTTCACGGAGAGGACGCGACGCGGCGAGACGCCCGCGAGCGCCGGGTCGGCTTCGTCTTCCAGCACTACGCCCTCTTCCGGAGGATGTCGGTCTTCGAGAACGTGGCGTTCGGCCTTCGGGTGAAGCCGCGCGCCGAGCGGCCGCCGGAGAGCGAGGTCAAGCGGCGCGTGGCCGAGCTGCTGAAGCTCGTCCAGCTCGACTGGCTCGGCGACCGCCTCCCGTCGGAGCTCTCCGGCGGGCAGCGGCAGCGGGTCGCCCTCGCCCGCGCCCTCGCCGTCGAGCCGAAGGTCCTCCTCCTCGACGAGCCGTTCGGCTCCCTCGACGCCCGCGTCCGGCAGGAGCTGCGCCGCTGGCTTCGCAGGCTCCACGACGAGATCCACCTCACGAGCCTCTTCGTGACACACGACCAGGAGGAGGCGCTCGAGGTGGCCGACCGCGTCGTCCTCCTCGATCGCGGGAAGACCGTCCAGGACGGCACCCCGCAGGAGCTCTTCGAGAAGCCCGCCTCCCCGTTCGTCCTCGACTTCCTCGGCTCCGTGAACATCTTCCACGGCCGGGTCGCCAACGGCCGCGCACACCTCGGCCCACTCTCCGTCGCCTATCCCGAGCACCCCCAGGCCGAATCCGCCCCCGCCTCGGGCTACGCGCGCTCGTGGGAGATCGACCTGGCGCGGGATGCAGGCGAGACCGAGGGGTTCCTCGCAACGGTCCGCCACGTGTCGGTGGCCGGCGCCGTCGTCCGCCTCGCGCTCACCCCCGATGACGGCCCGCCGCTGAAGGTGGAGATCTCTCGGGAGAGGTTCGAGGCGCTCGCGCCCGCGCCCGGAGAGCGGCTCCGGGTGACGCCTCGCAGGGTCAGGGTCTTCGTGGGGGAGCCGGGCCGGGAGTAGGCCCTCATCCCGTCCTGTGAAGCGCTCCTTCCAGGGCCGTCCGGGCGTCCGTTCTCCCGTCCCGGTACTTGACGATGACCGCCGCCGAGATGGACAGGCCGCGAACGTGCGCCCAGGAGCCGGGCGCCGGACGCGACCCCGGAACGACGACGGCTCCCTCCGGAACGGCGAGGGTGTCCGCTCCCGCGGACCGCAGCTCGCGCTCGTTCACGAGGTCGTAAATCACGCTCGAGGCCGTCAGGATGACCCCGGCGGCGAGGACGGCGCGAGAGCGGACGCGGACCCCCTCGTAGACACCGACGCCCCCGCCGATGAAGACGTCGTCCTCGACCACGACCGGGAGCGCGCCCACCGGCTCGAGGACCCCGCCGACCTGGGCCGCGGCGGAGAGGTGGACCCTCTTTCCCACCTGAGCGCAGGAGCCGACGAGGGCGTGGCTGTCGATCATCGTCCCCTCGTCGACGTACGCGCCGACGTTGACGTAGGCCGGCGGCATGACGACGACACCCTTCGCGACGAAGGCGCCGCGCCGGATCGCCGAGCCCCCTGGTACGACGCGCACACCGGCCGGGAGCTCGCCGCGGGGCGGAAGCGTGTCGCGATCGCGGAACGCGAACGGTGGCGCCGGCACGTCCGTGTCGACACCGAGGCGGAACGCCCGGAGGATCCCTTCCTTCACCTCCGGGTTCACCCGCCAGCCGTCTCCCTCGGGCTCGGCCGCGCGCAGCTCTCCGCGCTCGAGACGATCCAGTAAGGCGAAAACCTCATCCCGCGAGAGCTCGCCGGTCACGACGCCACCTCGACGGGGTTTCCCGCTTCGTCGAGGAGCCCGACGTCCTTCAGGGCTTCCTCCATCGCCTTGTGCTGACCCTTCGAGAGGGGCACGAGAGGGAGACGCAGGACGTCGTGAATCAAGCCGAGGCGGTGGAGGGCCCACTTCACCGGGATCGGGTTCGACTCGCGGAAGTTCGCCCGCATGAGCGGAAAGAGCCTGGCCTGGAGGCGCGCGGCCTCGTCGCGTTCTCCCGTGAGCGCCGCCTCGACGAGAGCCACCAGGAGCGAAGGCGCCTCGTTCGAGACGACCGCGATCACGCCGTCGGCGCCGCACGCGATCATCGGGAGCGCGAGCGAGTCCTCTCCCGAGAGGACGGAGAAGCCCGCCGGCCGGTGCCGCAGGATCTCGCACGCCTGGTCGAGGCTCCCGGAGGCCTCCTTCACGGCGCACATTCGCGGGTCTTCCGCGAGTGCCAGGACGGTCTCGGGAAGCATGTTCAGACCCGTGCGGCCCGGGACGTTGTAGGCGACGACGGGCAGGTGCCCCGCGTCGGCCACGGCCTTGAAGTGCTCGAGGAGGCCGCGCGGCGTCGGCTTGTTGTAGTACGGCGTCACGACGAGCAGAGCGTCGGCTCCCGCCTTCCGGCACCTCTCCGCGAGCTTCTGCGACTTGCGCGTGTCGCTCGACCCGCAGCCGGCAATGACACGGATGGCGCGGCGTGCCCCGCGCGCCTCTTCCACCGTGACCACGACGACCCGTTCGTGCTCGTCGGGCTCGAGCGTGACCGCTTCTCCCGTCGTGCCGCACGGGACGACGCCGGCGACGCCTCCAGCGATCTGTCGCCTCACGAGCTTGCGGAGCGCCGCCTCGTCGAGGTCGCCCTTTTCCGTGAACGGAGTCACGAGTGCCGTGAAGACCCCCGTGAGCTGGATGCGGTTCGCCACCGGTTCCTGCGATTTCATCGGGTCCTCCTGTCGAGGAAGTCGTCGAACGTGACCGGACCCGTGAGGCCGGACCTCACGAGCCACTCGGCGGCCTGGACGGCGCCGAGGGCGAAGATGGAACGCGACCGCGCGCGGTGGACGAGCTCGATCGACTCGTCGGGGCCCTCGAAGACCAGGACGTGCTCCCCCGGCTGTCCGCCGTGGCGGAGGGAGACGATCGGGATCTCCTCCCCCGGCTCCCGCCCCACGCCGACCGACTCGGCGATCGCCTTCGCCGTCCCCGACGGGGCGTCCCTCTTGGCAGCGTGGTGACGCTCCACGATCCCCGGCTCGAACTCGGGGAAGCGCGCGAGCGCCCCGCCGAGGACCATCGCCGCGCGACGGAGCGCCGCGACACCAATGGAGAAGTTCGGCGAGTGGAGGAACGGGACGCGCCGCTCGTCGGCGAGCCGCTTCATCGGCGCGACGTCCCACCCCGTCGTCCCGCAGACGACCGGCACCCGGTGCATCAGGAGCGCCCCGACCGTCTTCGGCGCCGCCTCCGGCCTCGTGAACTCGAACGCGACGTCGACGACGTCGGGCTCGAGCGCCTCGAGGTCGTCGCGCCGCCCGACCCGCGCACGGACGCCGTGCCCCCGCTGCACGAGGACCGCCTCGATGGCCCGCCCCATCTTCCCCGGACCCACGACGAGAGCCTTCACGCCGCCTCCTTCTCGAACAGCTCGCGGTGGAGCCTCCGGAGCGCCTCGGACGCGTCCGGCGCCTGCACCACGAACGTCAGGTTCGTCTCCGAGGCCCCCTGCGAGATGAGGACCACGTTGATGTCGCCGAGCGCCGCGAAGACGCTCGCGGCCACCCGAGGCGTCGAGCGGAGCTTCCGCCCGACCACCGACACGACCGCCAGGTCTCCCAGGACCGACACGTCCGCGAACTCCGAGAGGTCGCGGACGAGATCGTCGATCGGGGCTCTCGCGTCCACGGTGATCGAGATGGAGACCTCGCTCGTCGCGATGACGTCGACCGGGGCCGCGTGCTTCTCGAAGACCGCGAAGACCCGCGCCGCATAGCCGTGGGCGAGCAGCATCCGCGGGCTCCCGACGAAGAGCGCCACCACGCCCGTCCGCATCGCGAGCGCCCTCACGCCCGCTCCCGGCACCTCGGACCTCACCGTCGTCCCGGGAGCCTTCGGCCGGAACGTGTTCTTCACCCTCACCGGGATCCCGCGCGCGACCGCGGGGCGGATCGTCGCCGGGTGGAGGACCTTCGCTCCGAAGAAGGCGAGCTCCGCCGCCTCGGCGTAGCCCACCTCGAAGACGATCCGGGCCTTGGGAACGACGCGCGGATCCGCCGTGAGGATTCCGTCCACGTCGGTCCAGATCTCGATCGCCTCGACGCTCGCCCCGGCGTCCTTCAGCGCCGCCCCGAGGAGGGCGGCCGAGTAGTCCGACCCTCCGCGGCCGAGCGTCGTCGTCGATCCGTCGGGAGCCGCTCCGACGAATCCCCCGGTGACGACGACCCTGCCGCCGGCGCGCTCGGGCAGGAGCCGGCTCGCAGCCCTCGCCGCGAGGACGGCCTCGTCGGGCGTCGCGGCTCCGTGGCACGCGTCCGTCGCCATCCACTCGCGGGGATCGACCCGCGCGACCGCGACGCCCCGCTTCACGAGCGCGGCCGCCGTGAGCGCCGTCGAGAGGAGCTCTCCCGCCGCGCAGATCGCGTCGGTCGTCCGGGCCGAGAGCTCCCCGAGGAGCGCGACGCCGGTGGCGAGCCCTTCGAGCCTCGCCATCTCGCGCGAGATCTCCTCCCGGATCGCGCCGGCCGCCCCGTCCTCCAGGCCGAGCGCGTCGACCGCGGCGCGGTGCTTCTCACCGAGCGTGGCGATCGCCATGGCCGCCGCCGCCCGATCCCCTTCGCGCGCGGCGCGGGAGAGCGCGAGGAGGCCGTCGGTCACGCCCCCCATCGCCGAGACGACGACGAACGGCCCCTCGGAGAGCCGCGATTCGACGAGCTCCGCCACGCCCGCGATCTGCTCGCCGGTGCCCACCGAGGTGCCGCCGAACTTCATCACGAGCATGGCAGGGTCCTCAGAGCCGCCCCGTCGCCGCGAGGAGCTCGGCGTTCAGGAGAGCCGCTCCCGCGGCGCCGCGGACGGTGTTGTGGACGAGAAGGCTGAAGCGGACGTCGTAGACCGGGTCGGGGCGCAACCGCCCGACGGCCACGACCATCCCGTGCCCCGCCTCCACGTCGCGGATCGGCTGAGGCCGGTCGCGCTCGTCGCGGACGACGATCGGCCGCGGCGGGGCCGAGGCGAGGCCGAGGCGTTGCGGCTCTCCGGTGAACCCCTCGAGCGCCTCCCGGATCTCCCCCAGCGAGGCCTTCCGCGAGAGTTTCACGAAGACGGACTCGGTGTGGCCGTCGCGCACGGGAACGCGGTTGACGGAGACGGAGATCGGGAAGTCCGCCGGGACGATCCGGCCACCGTCCAGCGTCCCGAGGATCTTCCCCGGCTCGGTTTCGATCTTCTCCTCCTCGCCGTCGATGAACGGAATGACGTTTCCCAGCGCGTCGAGCGAGGGGACGCCGGGGTAGCCCGCCCCGGACAGCGCCTGGAGCGTCGTCACGCAGACCGCCTCGAGCCCGAACGCGCGATGGAGCGGCGCGAGCGCCATCGCCAGGCCGACGACGACGCAGTTGGGGTTCGTGACGATCCCGCCTCCCGCGGCCGCCCACTCCTGCCGGTCGAGGAGGGCGAGATGATCCGCGTTCACCTCGGGGATCAGGAGCGGCACGTCGGCCTGCATCCGGAACGACTTCGTGTTCGAGACGACGAGCTTTCCGCGCGAGGCCTGCAAGGGCTCGACCTCGTCGGCCACCTTCGCGTCGAGAGCCGACAGGACGAGGCGCGACTCCAGCGCATCCTCTACGGCCGTCACCACGAACCCCCGGGCTTCCTCCGGCACGTCACCCGGAAGAATCCAGCGGGTCGCCTCGAGGTACGTCTTCCCCTGCGAGCGCTCCGAGGCCGCCACCTCCGCGAGCCTCAGCCGCGGGTGCCCGGCGAGGAGCGACGCCATTCGCTGCCCCACCGCTCCCGTCGCCCCGAGGATCGCCACCGGGATCCGGCCGTCTCGTTCGTCCGTCGTCATCTCGTCCTCTCGTTCGCTTCCCCGGCGCTCCCGCCGGAAATCAAAGAGCCCGCCGTCGCCGGCGGGCCCTGCGTCTTCTCCGGTTCCGTGCGACCGTGCGTTACACGGTCGTCCGGTTCCCCGCCGGCCCGCCTTGCGGCGTGCGCTTCATCGTGGTTTTCGTCCGCTTTCGCGAGGATGCGGGGCTCATTGGCGACGCAGGCTATGGGGTCGGAACGGGGCTGTCAAGGAGGAGCTCACAGGAGGAGCTCACGGCGAGCTCCTCACCTCTCCAGAAGCGCGGACGTTGCGAAGCGGCGGACGATGGCCCCGACCTCGCCAGCGAACGCCTTCCTGATCGCCCGCGGATCGCGCATGGCCTTGCCCTCCCGTCGCAGCTGGGAACCGCCCGAGTGGACCTGCCCGACGAGGGCTTCCGTGACGGCATCGAGATTCCGGGTCCCGTCGAGCAGCAGAAGCACGGCACGCTCGAAGTCGGTCAGGTCGACGCTGCGGCGGCGGAGGTTCGTCACCCGCGCGACCTTGGCGGCCTGAAGCCTGGCGAGCGGGCTCGAGACCGGCCTCTGGGAAACCTCCGTGGCCGGGTTCGGCGGCCGGACGTGGAGCTCTGCGAGGTCGGACAGCGAGAGCTGCAGGAGGGCGGCGCGAACGCTCTCCCTTCCCTCGTCCTCGGGTGCGGGAAGGGGCTTCCCGCTCTCGACGAGTCGTTCGCATACTTTCGTCCAGAGGCCCTCGAAGCCGAGGGCTGCGGGCCGCTCGTCGAAAAGAGTCTGGAGGGCCACCTTCACGAACGGGTTGTTCGTCCTGATGGAACCGGAGCCCCCCGGCTGGGCGAACTCGACGGTGGAGTCGTCCGTGACGACGGCGGCCTCGTCGACCCGTTTCAGAGCGGAAGACACCCGGAGCCTCTCCACGACCTCCGGCGCCGGCTCCGCAGCCGGCGGACCGCCCGCACGGCGGAGGACCGTTCGCCGGAAGGACCGATTGCAGACGAAGTCGAGGTATTGCTCGCGCGAAACCGTGTCATCCGCCCAACTGGAGATGGCCTGCCGCGCCGATGCCGGCAGGCCGGACATCAGACCTGGCTTGCTGGCTTCGGCCAGGAATTCGAGGCCGTGCCGGCCCGCGCGGGTCAGGAACTCGTGGACGTAGGTCGGCTGGTTGTCGTCCTCGAGGTAGTCGTGGAAGACATACGCCTCATCCGATCCAAGAAGCACCTCCCCCTCCTTCCGAATGACGCTGGCGTAGGGGCTGGAGGCGTTCATCAGTACGCCGGCCAGCTGGGTCGGAAAGGCCCTCGCCTCCTCGATCCGCCCGGCCGCGGTCGTGGCCTTCCGCGAGTGAAAGAGCATGAGCTCCCGGACCATCCCCCGCTCGTGCCAGCCCGGATACGTGTTGTAGCTGACGTAGGCGAGCCCGCTCGGGGCGAGGTTCTCGGAGCAGATCGCGAGAATCTTCTCGCGAACCTCGTCGGGCACCCACGAATAGACGCCGTGGCAGACGATGTAGTCGAAGGTCCCGAAGGACGCATCGATTCCCGTGAGGCTCATCGCGCGCAGGTCGACGTTCGAGAGTCCTAGTTTCAACGCGATCTTCCGGGCCTCCCCGATCTGGCGTTCCGAGAGGTCGACTCCGAGGAACGAAGCCTCCGGAAGCTCCAGCGCCATGGGGAGGAGATTCCCTCCACGGGCGCACCCGAGCTCGAGCACGCGGCAGCGCTCGACAGGGGGTGCGGCGACCCCGTACACGAGGGCGAGAGCCGCGAGGTGGTCGGGGTGCGAGACGTGGAAGCAGCTCTCGCTGTAGGGCACCTCGTCGTAGCTGCTTTTCGACGCCGTCGGCATCAGAGGCGGACCTTCGTCGTTTCCGGGACGAGCAGGGAGAAGAGGACGGCCATCGCGAAGGAGATGACGTAGCTGGCGAGCCTCTCCGAGACCCCGGTCGGCTGCTCGAGGAACGTCTTCCAGACGACCGTGGCCACCGTTCCGGTGATCAGCGAGGCGAAGACTCCCGCGCGGGAGAGCTTCTTCCAGAAGAGGAGGAGGATGAGCGCCGGCCCGAACGACGAGCCGATGCCCGACCAGGCGTACGACACGAGGCTGTAGACGGTGTCCCGCATCGTCAGCGCCAGGACGATGGCCACCACCCCCACCGCGACCGTGACGACCTGGTTCAGATAGAGCATCCCCTTCGGGGACGTGGCCTTCTTCCTCAGGTTCGAGAAGACGTCCTCGGTGAAAGAGGCCGAGGAGACCGTCACCTCGGACGAGGCCGTCGACATCATCGCGGAGACCACTCCCGACAGGAGGATCCCCGCGAGGATCGGGCTCACGAGGGCGACGACCATGGCCGGCAGGATCTTCTCGGCATCGGACGCGATCGCCGAGGCTCCGGTCCCGAGGAGCCCGCTCTTCACGAACGCCACGCCGAACAGGCCGATCAGAATGGCCCCTGTGTAGGCGAAGAGAGTCCAGACGGTGGCCACCTGGATCGCCCGCCGAACCTCGCCCTTGCTGCGGATCGCCATCATCCGCGTGAGGAGCTGCGGCTGCCCGGTATAGCCGAGCGCCCAGCTCAGGCCGCTCAGAACGAGGATCACCGCCGAGGAGCCGGTCATTCCGCGGGTCAGCGACAGGTAGTTCGGTCCGGCTTCCCGCAGCGCGAAGGCGATCGAGATGTCGTGGCTGGCCGCGATGAAGAGGGCAATGATTGGAAACGCGACGAGCGTGAAGATCATCAGGAGGGCCTGGAAGACGTCGGTCACGACCACCGCGATGAAGCCCCCCAGGCCGCAGTAGATCGTCACGACGACCGAGGCGATGACGACTCCCCAGAAGGGGTCCAGACCGAACGTCCCCTGGAGCACCTTCCCGGAGCCGCTGAACTGCGCGGCGATGTAGAGCAGGAAGAAGAAGATCAGGATGACGGACGAGAGCAGGGCGATCGGCTTCTCCGAGCCGGGAAACCTCCGGGCGAGAAGGCTCGACACGGTCATCGCACCGGTCGCTTCCGTCTCCTGCCGCAGCCTTCCGGCCATGACCGTCCAGATGAAGAGGATGCCGAGGACGCAGCCCAGCGCGACCCAGATGGTGCTCAGCCCGTCGGCGTAGGCATGCCCGGTCAGCCCGAGGAGCAGCCAGGCCGACTCGCCGGTGGCCCGCTCCGAGAGCGCGAGGGCCGTGCCGCTGAATCGGCCGCCCCCGAGGACGAACTCCCTGTGGGTCCTCGGGCCGCGCGAGTACCACCAGGCGATGGAGACCGTCGCCACCATGTAGAGGACGAAGACGGCAAGCATGAAGGCGAGGATAGGAATGTTCATCCTCGTCGGCAAGGATCGCGCCCCGATCTACGAGCCGACGAACTGCTCCAGCCTCTCCCGCCAGGGCCCCTCGGCCTTCAGCCGCGTCAGGTTCCCGAAGTGGCCGCCGACCGTCCGGTTGACGAAGACGATGTCGGGCGGGAAGCGGACGTCCCCCGCCTCGGCGAGGCTGCTCCGGGCCGCGTCGAACATCCGGGTCGCGACGGAGTCGTCCACGCCGAACCGGTAGGGCGGGGCGGAACGGAGGAGCTCGAGGACGAGCGCGGCCCAGGGCTCGACGAGGGCGAGGTCGAGCGGGCGGCCCTCCACCCGGTGCACTCCCATTTTCTTGAGAAGCGCAGGGAGCTCGTCGATCCGCCCGTCGAGCGCCGTGCGGCACATGCCGCGGTAGCCGCGCGCGAGCCTGAGAGGCACCTCCTTGATGCAGCCGAAGTCGAAGACGACGACGCGGCCGTCCCTGCGGAACGCGAAGTTCGCGAGGTTCGGGTCGGCGTGGAGGAGGCGGTGCTCGAGGAGGCCACGCAGGAAGAAGTCGAAGAGGACGAGCCCCCACTTGTCCTTCAGCTCCTGCGGCGTCGCGGCCGAGCAGGCTTCGTCGGGCGAAAGCCCTTCCTCGTATGTCGTCGTCAGGATGCGCGTCGTCGAGGCTTCCTCGATCACCTGGGGAATGACGATCTCGGGAATCCCGGCGTGGAGCTCGGTCATCCGGCGCATCCGCTCCGCCTCGTGGAGGTAGTCGAGCTCCTCTCGGAGCCGGGCCCGCAGCTCCTTCCAGATCGGCTCGAAGTCCACCTTTGAGACGAGGGCGACGACCGACTTCAGGACGCGGTAGAGGTTCCCGAGGTCCGCCTCGACGATCCGGTCGATGCTCGGATACTGGATCTTCACCGCGACGCGCCGGCCGTCGCGCAGGACGGCGCGGTGGACCTGCCCGATGGAGGCCGCCGCGAACGCCTCCGGCTCGAAGCTCGCGAAGATCTGGAGCGGGTCGCCCAGCTCCTCGGCGAGCTGATCCTCGACCATCGAGAGCGGCAGGCTCGGCGTCTCCCCCTGCAGTGACCGGAGGACGACGGCGACCTCCGGCGGCAGGAACGCGTCCTGAAGGCTGAGCATCTGCCCCACCTTCATCGCCGCTCCCTTCAGCTCCCCCAGCGTCGCGACGAGGCGGTGCGCGTTCTTCACGAGGTCCGCCGTCCGCAGCGCCTCGCGTGCGGGGGCGGAACGGCCGATGCCCGAGAGCCGCGACGCGACCGTCGAGGCGCCCGCGCGGGCAGCGAGGCTCCCCAGCTCGAAGAGCCGGCCGAGGGGTGAGGTCCTGGGGGGGCGGCGGGTCATGGGGGGCGCTCGGAGCGGGGCCGGTGCAACCAGCTCTCAGGGTGGGCTCACGCGGCGATGTTGACGAAGGCCGCCTGCGTTCGGGGAGCGGGAACGTCGAGCCCCTCGGCACGAAGGCCTTCGACGTGGAACGCGATGGCCTCCTGGCTGTTCGTCTGAACCGCTTCGAGGGTGGAACCGGTGGCGATGCAGCCGTCGAGATCGGGCGAGTAGGCGGAGAACCCGGTGGAGGTGGGCTCGATTACGACGAGGTAGGTCATCACTTCAGCCCCGCGTGTTTCAGTATACAATCGAGAGTTCCGGGCGCGAGGTCGTCACCGGGATGTCCGGCCACAGTGACGATGCCACTCTGCTGGGGGTGCTTCGAGCCAGAACCGTCTTGCCGAGCTCGATGGCGGCCTCCCGGACCACTGCCCTGGACGTCCTGGGATCCACCGCATTGATCTTGTTGTAGAGGGAGGTCCAGACCTCCTGACATAGGCGGTGTCAAAGCCTCCGATTTTCACAGAAACAGGGCTTTCCCACAGGTTTGAGCCGATTCTGAGGTTTCAGCAAACGCGGCCGGTTTTTTCTTGCGATAGGGGCGCGATTGTTGTAGAGTTCTTGGGTGACGCCCGACGCTCAAGCCTCTCTCTGGGCAGAGGAGCTCGCGCCTCCCGAAGGTGTGGTGTTCATCAACCCGCGTTTCGAGCTGCATACGGAGAATGGCTACAGCGTGGTCCTGGCGTCGGGCATGCCGATCGCGTACTTCGCGGTTGACGACCGCGCCGGGTGCGCCTATGCCCAAGTGCTGCTGGTGACCCAGGGATGGGCGGACCAGAACGACGTGGCACGGGCGTTCCAGAAAGGGGTGCGCACCGTCCGTCGACACCAGCGGAATTTCGAACAAGGCGGGCTGGCAGCGCTCGGGCGCTCGACGGGCTACCCGAAGGGGCGAGCGAGGGTCTCGATCCTCCTTGGAGGAGAACGTCCTGAGGCTGAAGAGCGCGGGGCGTACGTCGGCGCAGATTTCGCGGACGGTAGGAGTAACGATAACGACCGTCGGCGCAATCCTGAAGCGGCGGGGGTGGAAAGCGCCAGAGACGCCGAGGCAGGAGGTCTCTGGCAGAACAGGAGCCGGCTGCGAGGACGACGACGGCCGCGTTAGAGGAGCGTTTCGAAACGGAGGAGGCGCGGCAGGCAAGAGAACAGGCGCCGAGGAACGAAGCAAGGGAGCCTGAGCCGTACGACGGCGACAGATGGGTGGCCGGGCAAGCCCCGGTGACGGAAGAGGGGGAGGAGGAGACCCTCGGGTTCACGCTCGACCGGGACCCGTCGGACCGGAAGATGGACCGGCTGCTCGCATGCGAGGGAATGCTCGAGGATGCGAGGCCGCTGTTCGAGGATGCCGACGGCGTGCCTGGTGTGGGGGCGCTGCTCGCCGTTCCGGTGGTGGTAGAGAGCGGGGTGGTGCGAATCGCTCGGCAGGTCTACGGATCGCTGGGGCCGGCCTTCTACGGGCTTCGGACGACGATCGTGACGCTGCTGCTGATGGCGCTGCTTCGGGTGAAGCGGGTCGAAGGCCTGAAGGAGCGCAGCCCCGAGGTGCTGGGGCGGTTGCTCGGTCTGGATCGTGCTCCGGAGATGAAGACGCTGCGGCGCAAGCTGTCGGTCCTGGCCCGAGCGAGGCGAGCGGAGGCTTTTGGACGCGCCTTGGCGAGCGAACGCGTCAAGGGGCGGGAGGAGCTGGCGGGGTTGCTGTACGTGGACGGCCACGTCCGGGCGTACCACGGTGAGCAGATCTTGCCGAAGACCCACGTCGTGAGGCTGCGGAGCGTCCTGCCGGCGACGACGGACGACTGGATTCACGATTCGGCCGCCGAGCCGCTGCTGGTCGTCACGGCCGAGGCGAACACGGGGCTGGTGAAGATCCTTCCGGAACTGGTGAAGGAAGCCCGGAAGGTCGTCGGAGATCGGGAGCTGACGATGGTCTTCGACCGCGGCGGCTTCAGTCCGAAGCTCTTCAAGGAGCTGATCGAAGCAGAGAAGAAGATCCACGTGATGACGTATCGCAAGGGTCACTGGCGCAACCTGCCGCGGCGGCGGTTCGTGTGGCACGAAGGCGACGTCGACGGGCACCGGATGAAGTACGACCTGGCGGATGGCGAGGTCGTTCTCTCGAGCGGTCTCCGGCTCAGACAGGTGACGAGGCGCACCGAGAACGGCCACCAGACCCCGATCCTGACGTCGCGGCGAGATCTCTCGGCGTTGGAGGTGGCGACGCGGATGTTCGGAAGGTGGCGGCAGGAAAACTTCTTCAAGTACCTGCGGGAGGAGTACGCCCTGGATGCGCTAGTGGACTACGAGGTTGTCGAGGCGGATTCCAAGCGAGAGATCCCGAACCCAGCCCGGAAGGCGTTGGAAGACGAGCTGGCGCGCGCCCGGCGAGAGCTGGCGGATCTGCAAGCCGAGTACGGGCGCGCAGCGGCGGGCAACCAGGAGCGCGCCCGTCCGAGTATGCGGGGCTTCAAGATCGCCAACGGAGGGCTCGGCAAGGAGATCAAGAAGGCCGAGCAGCTCGTGGCGAAGCTGGAGGCCAAGCGCAAGAAGGTCGCCAAGCGGGTCCCCGTAGGTGACACGACCGATCGGGTCGTCAAGCTCGCGCCAGAGAAGAAGCACCTGACGAGCGTGCTGAAGATGGTGGCTTACCAGGCCGAGACCGAGCTGTTTCACCTCGTCGAACGTCTCTATCGACGATCGGACGACGAAGGACGAACCCTGGTACAGACGATCTTCTACAACGCGGGTGACCTACGCGTCAGCACAGATACGCTCCAGGTCATCTACGCGCCGTTGAGCTCGCCCCATCGGACCGCCGTGCTCGAGGGCCTCTGTGCCGAGATGACCAAACGCAGAGCGCGCTACCCGGGGACCCACCTGAGAATGGAGTTCTCCGTTCGGAAAGCGGCAGCATGAGAGCAGAAAACGGCCATGCCGAGCAGGCCCTATGTCAGGATCTCTGGAGTGCATCCATCCGTTCTTCGACGGCAACGGCCGGATCGGGCACCTGCTGACCCTGCTCCTGCTGTACCAGGCCGGCTACGAGGTGGGCCGGTACATCAGCCTCGAGCGGATCGTCGAGGAGAGCAAGGAGACGTACTACGAGGCGCTGCATCGCAGCTCGCAGGGATGGCACGCTGGCCAGCACGATCTGCGCCCCTGGTGGAACGACTTCCTCGGCACCTTTACGGCCGCCTTCAACGAGGTCGAGGCCCGGGTGGGGACCATCACCTCGGCCCGGGGAGCCAAGCGGAGCATGGTGCGTAGGGCCGTCGAGCTGCTTCCGGAGCAGCTCACGATCAGTGACCTTCAGCGCGCCTGCCCAGGCGTCAGCTATCCGACCGGCCAGCGGGCGTTGGCGGATCTGAAATGGGAAGGTCGGGTCCGCTGCCTCGGCCGAGGACCGGATGCGCGCTGGGAACGCCGTGGCGGTTGATTAGATAAGCGCATCACGACGGCGTTTCGTGATGTATATACGGGGGCCTGACGGCCTGAGGATATCGGCCGGCCTCGACGCCACGGACGTCCAGGCCCTCGCGAAGGAGGCCGGCCGGAAGGGCGAGGAGGCGCTGAAGGGACGACGTGCTCCGGGCCGTCCGGGACCCGAAGACGGCCGACCTCTGGCTGGAGGCGGGCCGGGGGATGGGCTCGGCGCGCTCCGCGCGATTGCGCTCGAGGTGGGGGAGGAATAGCCGTGGTGGCCGGATGAGCTATCTGTCTGAGACCGGGGCGGAAACCACAGGCGACGAGCAGAGCTTCCTCGACCTCCGCCCAGCGGGCCTGGGGGAGCGAGCAGAGCGGGGGGCCGAGGCGCCCCTTCTGGGCAAGAGACACGTGGTCGAAGTTGAGCGCGCAGGTCACGGACATTCCGTCATCGGAAGTGAGAACGACCTCTGTCGGAACACCGCGAATGGTCCGGGTGATCGGGACGACGATCGCTTCACCCAGGACGTCGATGACCTCGGGTCGGCCGAGGAGCAGGACCGGCCGCCTCTAGTCCGGAGGGCGAAACGTGTACCAGCGGATCTCCCCACGAATCACGCGACGTCTTCCCAGCCTTCAGCGTCCCAGGCCAGCGGATCCTCGGAGTCTGCGAACTCGTGGTCCAGCACCGGGGAGCTCCGATATCCCGCGACCGCCGCGTCGCTTTCCTCCGATCCGCCGACCTCGAGGGGGAGACGCGAGAGACGAATCCTCTCCTCCCGCGTCATCTTCGCAACGAGGGGCAGCAGATCTTCGACGGTCACGTGCATGACGGAATCGAGTCTCACAAGGCCACAAAGCTGCGCTGCTTCGTTCCGGCGGGCGCTCAGCGCCGCTTCCGGACGGAGGCGGGCCGGCGGCCCGAGCTTGGCCAGCGCTTTCTGGCCGAACCGTCACACCCCGTCGTTGACGGGGGAGAGACCATGGAGGCGTCCTGGCCCCTCGAAGCCGGGGCTGCGGAGGGAAGGCAGTGCGCGTCATGCGCGAGGTGAAGCAGAGAGTGACGGTCTCCGACACCGGCGAGGTCGTGATCACCCTTCCACCGGACTTCCCGAGAGGAGAGGTCGAGGTGACCGTCGTCGCGGCCGAGGAGGCCGGGGCGAAAGCGGTCGTGGACCTGAATCGGCGTCTCGACGAGCTGATCGCGTCGTTGCCTCCGGCTCCGTCCGTACCGCTGTCGGCGCTCGACCGGGGCGAGATCTACCGGTGACGCGGGTCCTTCTCGACACCCCGACGCTCCCGAATCGTTTGCGGAGTGGCTCAGGCTCGTTACCGACGGTCTCGTGCGCGGGAAGCGCGCCCACGATGTTCGTCTCGCCGCCGCGGCGCTCTCGAACGGCGTCGGAGAGGTCCTCACCCTGACCCCGGCCGACTTCACCGACGTTCCCGGGCTCGCCGTTCTTCGGGTTTCCACGTCGGAGTGACGACTCCACGACGCATCTCCCGACCTCGTACGAAAAAGCGGTGACACGAGGACCGAAGACAGTCGCCCTGACCGAGTCGTTCCACGAGGCGATGACGAGGCAGCGGCTCGTGGCGGCCGGGAACTGCTTTGCCGGCCACGCGCGGGCCTATACTTTTTGCGGAGGCTGCATGGTCTACAAGGTGGTCCTCGTGAAGACCGATGAGGGGTACAGCGTCTCGGTGCCCGGACTCCCCGGCTGCTGGTCGCAGGGAGACACGGAAGCCGAGGCGGTCGACAACGCGCGCTCCGCGATCGAGGAGTACCTCGAGGCCCGAGACGAGATCGTGCGTGGTGCCGAGGTCAGGGAAGTCGAGGTTCGGATCCCGGCGTGACGCCGATTCCGGGAGTCAATCCGCCTGCAGCGGTCCGAGCCCTCGAACGGGCGGGCTTCCGTGTCATCCGCCAGGGGCGCCACATCGTGATGTCCGACGGTTCCCGTATCGTCACTCTTCCGCGGCACAACCCGGTCAACGCCTACACGATGGGCGGAATCGTCCGCGACGCGGGCCTGACGGCAGAAGAATTCCGCAAGCTGCTGTAGGTAGCCCAACCGCCTCGGAGCGCGGCCTGCGATCGACGTCCCCTTCCTCAATTACTCCGACCGCGTGGAGCTCCGCGGAGGTCGCCAAGTGATCCCCTTGGTGCGCAGGCGATCTGGACACTGCTCGGCCGGCTTCGAGGCGCTGAGGGACGACGTTCTCCGGGCCGTCCGGAACCCGAAGACGGCGGACCTCTGGCTGGAGGCGGGCCGGCGGACGGGCTCGGCGCGCTCCGCGCGATCGCGCTCGAGCTGGGGGAGGAGTCGCCGTGGCCGGGAGCGCCCTTTCAGGCGACTTCGAGGTGGACCTGGGGGCAGAGTCGAGGGCAGAGTCAGAGGCAGAGTCGAGGGCAGAGTCACCCGAGACCCGAGCCCAGCCAGCGCCTCCCGGCCGAACCGTCAGGGCTTCGTCGCGCGTGCAGGGCGCTTACGAGGGCCTGGCGCCGGGCCGGAGCCGGGCTTGCGGACGGGGACCTTCTCCTGCAGCTGGATGTAGTGGGCAACGAGGCGCACCGGGTCGTGCCCGTGCTCGCGAGAGATCTCGTGTCGGGCGCGGCGGACCCTCGTCAGCGTGTCGGTGGAATCAGTGGGCATCGGTCCCTCCGCCGAGCTCGAGCGGCGTCACGAGGGTCGGTACGTGAAGGCCGAGCCTCGTGTTGACGCGCTTGATGTGCCCGAACTCGTTCGCATTCGCGAGGTGCTGGCAGTTCCAGGTGAGAAGGAAGTCGCACTTGTGGTACGAGGCGATTGCCAGGTGAAGGGCGTCACCGACCGGATCGCGTGGCATGACCTTCTGGACGATGTAGACCTCCACGATCTCGGCGACGGCGGCGTCGATGGAGAGAACCGGCACCTCGGTCATGAGGGCGAGGGCCTGGCGGCGGGTCGGGTACCGTCCTCGGTCAGCTCTTCGAGGACGGCGAGGCTGGTGACGGCCTCGTACGCGGGGCGGACGACATCCCACCAATGCCTCGTCCAGAGCCGGCGGGCGACCATCTCGGGCTCGGTCCGGGGCTCGAAGTAGAAGCTCGGAACCGAGGTCTCGACATAGACCAGAGCTGCCATCGACGGCAATCTACAGCGCCCGGAATCGCGGGGCAAACCGGCCGTCTCCCTTCGGCCGAGCAGCTCGCAACCTACCAGGTGTCGCCCTACTTCCTCGGCGCGCTCCGCGCGATCGCGCTCGAGCTGGGGGGAGGAATAACCGTGGCCGAGGGACCGAAGAGAGTCGCCCTGACCGAGGCGTTCCACGAGGCGATGTCGCGGCAGCGGCTCGTGGCGGCCGTGTTTCTCACCTACCGGTTCGACCCCGGCTTCTTCGAGCAGGAGGTCCTGCTCGCCCTCTTCGACCGGCCATTCAGCACGAGCGACGAGAACGTGAAGCTCGCGCAGCTCGAGGCGGTGTTGCAGGGATGGCCCGGGTCGGTGGCGGTCTACTACGACGCGAACGGCCTGACGGGGGGCGAGGAGCCGGACGAGGAGGGGAGGCGCCCCCGGAAGCTCCTCGCGGCCTGCCTCTCCGCGAACCTCACCCAGTGAGGCTGAAGTGGCTCCGGGAGCAGCCGGCCACCCAGGCGCCGCAGAAGGCGCTGGACGAGATCCGGGCGTTCCTCGACGAGCGCGCCAACCGGTTCGAGACGGCGACGCGCCGGAGCCGCGACGGGATGCTCCAGCCGCGCTTCGACGGGGGGCGGTCGGCCGACGGGACGACGGAGTCGGTCGTCCAGTTCCTGAAGCGGACGACGAAGCGCGAGCTCCAGAGGTCGCGCATGGAGGTCGTCTCGCCCTACTTCGACGAGGTGACGTCGTGGGGCCGCTTCCCGAAGGACGTCCTGGAAATGGGGAAGGCGTCGAGGTCTTCCGGGTGGAAGGGCTTCCGAGCCGCGAGTGGACAGCCCTGCCGGCGGACGACTCGAAGGCGCTCGCCGAGCGGCTGAAGTCGACGTCGATCTTCGAGGTGACGGGGGAGGACGCGAACGGCAAGCCCGGCCTCCTGCTCGTCCAGGAGATCGGGATGTTCCGCAAGCCGTCGCTCGCCCCCGAGCGGACGGCCGCCGACATCCTGAAGGACTGGGCGGCGCCGTCGGACGACCGGCGGGTCGAGATGTTCGAGGGCATGGAAGGAGTGCCGGCGGCCCCGGCCGAGCAGGGGGACCGGCGACCGGAAGAGGAGCTGGCCTCGGTCGCGAGCCTCTCGTTCCTGAAGAAGGAGAAGGAAGAGGAGATCGAGGTCGACCCCGTCAACGTCTACGTGGCGTACTGGTTCGACAGGTGGTTCCTGCGCCGGGCGACGCCGGCCGGGGAGGCGGCATGATCGACGTCGATTTGCCTGGAGTCGTACACTGGAAACGGAGACCGATGCCATGACCGCCCTCCTCGAAAAGGCGCTCGCCGAGATCTCGAAGCTGCCGGCACCCCAGCAGGAGGAAGTGGCGGCCTGGCTTCTGGCGGAGCTGACCGACGAGGGGCAGTGGGCCGCTTCGTTCGCGAAGTCGCAGCCGACGCTCGAGGCTCTCGCCGACGAGGCGCTCTCCGAGCATCGTTCCGGCCTCACCGAGCCGCTCGACCCAGACAGGCTGTGAAGTCCCGCACGACGGCCGCGTTTCGGCGCGCGTTCGCGGCCCTGCCGGAGGACGTCCGCAGGCAGGCGCGCCGGGCATACGCGCAGTTTCGCTTCAATCCCGAACATCCGGGGCTGCGCTTCAGGCAGGTCCACGCGACGAGGGCGATCTACTCCGCCCGGGTGGGTCTCCACTATCGCGCCGTCGGCGTCGTCGCGAACGACGAGATCGTCTGGTTCTGGATCGGCTCGCACGACGACTACGAGCGGCTGATCGCGCAGCGGTAGGCACAGCGTGCCCGGCCATCGAGCCCTGGAGAACGGATGATCGACGTCGAAACGCACACCAAGAACCTCTACCGCCGCGAGTGGCGGTTCGGGGGGTGGACCGGCACGACGTCCCGATCGAGGTGAGCGACCTGAAGGGCCGGCTCGTCGTCGCCCTCGTCCAGAAGAGGGTGATGGAGCTTCTCGGGAGCGAGAAGTTCAACTCGAGCTTCCAGATCGGGATGCTCGCCGCGTTCGAGAGCTTCCTCGAGACGTCGAAGCTGAAGGAGGCGGCGCCCACGGAGGGTGAGGCCGACGAGGCGCAGGTCGAGGTCTTCGACGACGCCGGCCAGACAGAGGACCCGCTCGAACGGGAAGGCCTCGACGTCCACGCCCTGAACCGCCTCGCGAAGGACTACCGCGAGCAGCTCGACGCCGAGCTGCCGCACCGGAAGATGGACGCCCTCGGGAAGACGCTCGCCGAGCGGTGGACCTCGGGCCGGAAGGCGCTCGTCTTCGTGCGGCGCATCGGCTCGGTGAAGGAGCTGAAGGCGAAGCTGGAAGTGGAGTACGACGCGTGGCTGAAGGCGCGGCTGCAGCGGCGGCTCCCCTCGGAGGCGATGGCGGCCCTGGAGCGCTGGTGGGAAAAGTACAGGGAGGAAAGGGCCCGGACCCGGCGAGACGCGGCCGGTGGGCCGGTGGGCGGGCCGGGGGCAGAGAGCCCCGACACGGAAGCGTGAAGAGATCAGGGGCCAGGTCAACGAGCTGGGCAAGGACCGGCTGCGGGGCAAGGCCCAGCGGCTGTACCCGTTCGAGGCGGCGCAGGTAGGGGCGCTGACCCTCCTCGCCCGGAGCGGCGGGGGACCTCGCGCTCGAGGCGCAGATCCTCCTCGCGGAGAAGCCCGATTCGTACGAGCTGTGCGGTGTCGTCCTCTCGTCCGAGGGCGTCTCCGCTCACACTGGCGGCGACGACTCCGCCCGCCTCGACCTCGCCCTGCGCGCCTGGCGTCGCAACGAGACCGCTCGCCTCTGCGGCTTCCGCCTCGACGCCGATGGCGCGCTCGTCGGCGAGTCGACGGTGCCGAAGATCGGTCTGACGCCGGAGGAGATTCGGGAGCGCGTGCGCGCTGGGCGAGTTTCAGGGTAGGCAGCGGCTCTACGTCGGCCAGTCGCCGGAGGTCGTGGAGACGCTTCGCCGGGTCGCTTTGGTCCAGAGCGTGGAGTCCTCGAACCGGATCGAGGGGATCACGGTCGATCCTTCCCGGCTTCAGGGACTCGTCAACCAGAAGAGCCGGCCCAGAGACCGACCTGAGCAGGAGGTTGCGGGCTACCGGGACGTCCTCGCCGACATCCACGCGAACCACGCGTCGATGAAGCTCTCGACCGATCTGATTCTCCGGTGGCACCGGGCAATGTACCGCTACACGGGTGAGCCGGCCGGGGCATGGAAGAGCCGGGATAACGCGATCCTGGAGGTGAGGCCCGAACGGAATGCCCGCATCCTCGAGGCGATCGGTCTGCGCCCCTGGAGCCTGGACCTCGTCGTCTACACCCCCGACGAGGTCCGGCGCGTGAGGCGGATACCGGGAACTCTCCTGTCCATCATCGACGCGGAAGGGAAGATCCTCCATGACGCCGCTTGAGTCTGGCGTCCAGGCCTGGTTCGAGAAGGCCGAGAGCGACCGGCTCTGCATCGAGAACAACCTCGCCGCGTCGCGGGCGCCCTGGGACACGGTCGTCTTCCATGCGCAGCAGGCCGCGGAGAAGCTCCTGAAGGCCCTTCTCGTCGCAGCGGGCGAGGCCGTGCCCCGAACCCACGATCTCGGAGCGCTCCTCTCGCTCGCGATGGCCGCCGCCTCCCGCCTGCGCGGAGCCGTTCTCGGGCTTCTCGCTGACGGAAGGGCATCCGTCGCGAGCGGCGCGTAGTCCGCTCGATCCGCACTCGCCCCGATCCGTCTTCTTTCCGTGCGTGATGAGCGCGTCGGCACCAGGGGAGGAATGGCCGTGGCCGGGAGCGCCCTTTCAGGCGACTTCGAGCTTTACCCGAGGGCAGAGTCGCTCCAGGCCCGAACCCGGCAGCGCCGACCGGCCAAACCGTCAGGGCTTCGTCGCGCGTGCCAGGCGCCGGACCGGCGCCGGGCTTCCGGACGGTGACGGTCGTGGTACGAGGCGATCGCCAGGTGAAGGGCGACCTCTGTCGGAATCCCGCGAATGGTCCGGGTGATCGGGACGACGATCACTTCACCCAGGCCGTCGAGGACCTCGGGCCGACCGAGGAGCAGGATTGGCCGCCTCCTGTCCGGACGGCGAAACGTGTACCAGCGGGTCTCCGTCCGTACCGCTGTCGGCGCTCGGCCGGGGCGAGATCTACCGGTGACGCGGGTCCTTCTCGACACGAACGTCGTCTTTCCCGAGCTCGACGAGCCGGCCCGCCGGCGCTCCCCGATCCAGCCGATCGACTTCCTCGCGCCCGAGGACTGACCGGCGTCGGAACGTCGGGCGGCCAGGCCGCCGGTGGGGTGTCCTGTTGCGGAGACGGCTATGATCAGGACATGGAAGCGGTCACTTCCGCGAGGGCATCCGACGTCGTCATCGAGCGTGACGCCGAGGGGTGGTTCGTGGCCTCCGTGCCGACGCTGCGTGGATGCCACACGCAGGCCCGATCCCTCGACGAGCTGCGGGAGCGGATCGTCGAAGCGATCCAGCTCTGCCTCGAGGTGGACGAGGGGGCGGGAACGCCTCTCGAGTTCGTCGGCATCCAGCGCGTTCGCCTGGCGTCGTGACCCGACCCCCGGTCCACGCAGGCGAGACGATCGGCCCCGGACTCCTTCTCCAGATCCTCATGGACTGCGACCTGCCTCCGGAGGAGCTCCGGAAGCTGCTCTGAGGCGCGCGGTCGGAGAGGGCCGTCGATGTCGCTGGCGGGAGAAGGCCGAACACAGGGGAGGGGCCAGGTGATTCTCGCTCCCGGGACGATCGTGAAGCACCCCGGCCAACCTTCGTGGGGCCCCGGGGAGATTCTCGCGGGTGGCGTGGCAGGCAAGGTGCGGGTCCGGTTCGTCGCCGTCGGAGAGAAGACGCTCAGCCTTTCCCACGTGCAGCTCGAGGTCGTGTCGAAGGCGGAGGCCGAGAGGCTTCGCCAGGAGCTGAAGTCCGCTCCGCCGCCGCACATTCCCGGCCCGGACCCGGAGAATCTCGACGCCGAGCGGGCCTTCCAGCTTCTGCAGGGGAAGGAGCCGTGCGTTTTCATCACGGGGCGTGCGGGGACGGGGAAGTCGTACCTCCTCCGCTCTTCAGCGCTTTTCTGAAATTGCCGGGGTCTGCTCGCCAGAAGTAGACCGGGTGGATTTCGGCCTGCTCGAAGAATCGGTATAGCCGGCGGGGTGGACCTCCGAGGCGTCAGGCTCGGGGGATGGGACGGCGAAAGCAGATCGGGACGAAGCGGTGCGTGGAGTGCCGCAGGAAGTATCGCCCGGACGTGTCGGTCGGCGCGGCACAGAAGACGTGCTCGGTGACGTGCCGGTGTGCGCGACGGAAGCGGTCGGCGAAGGCCTGGCGCGAGGCGAGTGTCGAGACCTATCGGG
>CAVOJA010000170.1:0-109519 GCA_963696015.1 uncultured Holophagales bacterium | reverse complement strand
TTCGCGCTGCGCGAATTGCGCGGGGGCTTGCGTGGCTTCGGCGTATTCCTGGCCTGCATCGCGCTGGGCGTCATGGCGATTGCGGGTGTGGGTTCGCTGTCCGAAAGCCTGACCGGCGGCCTCGCGCGCGAAGGCCGCGCGATCCTCGGTGGTGACATTTCGTTTTCTCTGATCCAGCGCGAAGCAAGCGTGCAGGAACGCCAATTCCTCGAAGGCCGCGGCACGGTCGGCTCGGCCGCCACGATGCGCGCCATGGTCCGCACGCCGGACGGGCGCAATGCGCTTGTGGAAGTGAAGGCGATCGATGGCGCCTATCCGCTTTATGGAGCAGTCGAACTGACTTCGGCGGAGGGAACCTCGGAGACGAGGCCCTCCTCTCCGCCGAGCTCGGCCGGTTTCGCGAAGCGCTGCGGGGTCCGCTCGAGCCGGTGGTCGTCACCCTGGATCCGGCCCTCACGCGACGCATCCACGGTGAGATCGAGACGGTTCCTTTCCAGGACGTGAAGGCGCTGTCTCTCGCGATCGCGCAGAGCGACCTCGTCGTCTGGGGCGGAGGCGGGCTCCTGCAGGATCACTGGCACGTCCCGGTGGAAGAGCTCTTTCTCGACCCCCGGGGCGGTATTCCCGCCTACCTCAGGGTCCCGCTCCTGGCCGCCGCCTGGGGCCGGCCGTGCATGGTCTACGGCCAGGGCGTAGGGCCGCTGGGCGTGCCCGAGAACCGGCGTCTCGTGCGCCTGGCTCTCTCCGGCGTCGACATGATCACGGTCCGCGACGCCGCCTCGGCCGACCTGCTCCGGGAGTGTGGCGTCACGGGGCGGCCGATCCTGACGACGGCGGACCCCGTGGTCTCGATTCGGCCCGCCCCCGCCGAGCGGGGATTGGAGCTCATCGCCGGCACGGGCCTCGACCCGGGCCGCCGGCCCATCGTCGCGGTGACTCCTCGCGTTCCTCCGAACGGCGACGTCTCCTGGGTCGTTCCCCTCTCCACCGCGCTGAAGGACCTCGGCCGGGAGGCCGGAGCCTCCGTCCTGTTCATCCCCTTCGACCAGGAGAAGGGAAGCGACACACCGATCTGCCAGGAGCTCGTCGCGAGATGCTCGTCGTCGCTTCCCGTCGGCGTCCTCAAGGGGTGGCTTTCCCCGGAAGACGTGGCCGCGTGCATCGGCCAGTGCGATGTGACGATCGCCACGAGGCTTCACGGCCTCTACCTGTCCGTCCTGACGGGGACGCCCGTGATCGCCCTCGACTACGACCCGAAGGTCCGCGCGGCTGCCGGGGAATTCGGCCCTGACATCCCCGTCCTCTCCCTCGACGGATTGGACGAGAGGAGGCTCGGCCTCGCCCTCGCGAAGACCCTGGCGGAGGCCCCCGCCTTGCGCCCGCGCCTTCTCGCCGCTCTCGAGTCCCTTCGACGAAGAGAATCCGGGAACATCGAGAACGCGCTGGCGCTCCTGTCGGGCCATCTTTCGAGGCGGGACCAGGAAACTGGGGAACGGGCCGCTCTCGAACGGGAGCTGAACACGCTGAAAAGCTCGCGGGGTGTCCGCCTCGTGATGGGGTACTGGTCCCTGGCGAATCGTCTCCTGCCGCACGGAGGTCCGCTGGGCCCGCTCCGGCGCCTGATCCACGGCCGACGGGAGGACACCGCGACGGAGACCCGGAAGACGCAGGAGGCGTCGCCGGATTCCCCGGCTCCCGGTGCGCCACCCCCGGTCGAACCCGCGCGCGCGGCGCCCGAACGAAGAGACCCGTTCCTCGACTTCGACGCGCTGGTGGGCGGATGGCCGGGTGAGAAGAAGGGGCTCGTCGTCCTCACTTCCGGGACCTTCCTCGACGTCGACGAAGGCCAGCGGCCGACCCAGCTCGCTCTCCAGCTGGCCGCGCAAGGCTACGTGGTGGTCTTCGTCTACTGGCGATGGACCGAGCAGGAATGGCACCGCCAGGATCTCCTCGATCGCGGGATCGTCCAGATCCCGATCGATCTCATGCTCGAGCACTTCCCGCACGTCTTTCAGGACTGGCCCTTCCGTCATCGGCACTTCCTGCTCTGCTTTCCCCACGCCGGGTTCTTCGAGGCGATCGCGATGGCGAGGGCGAGAGGCTGGACCGTCGCGTACGACGTCATGGACGACTGGATGGAGTTCTCCCGCGTCGGCCAGGCCATCTGGTACGACGAAGCGTTCGAGAGGCACCTCCTTGGGACCGCGGAGGCCGTCTTCGCCGTCAACGAGGTGCTCGCGAGACACCTGAAGAGCCTGGGCTGGAAGGCTCCCGTGGTCGTCCCGAACGGCGTGTCGCCGTCCGTCGCCGATGTGGACGAGGAGCGCCCGCTCGAGAAGGGCGTGGTGACCGTCGGGTACTTCGGGTACCTGGCGGGGGCCTGGTTCGACTGGGACCTCGTCGCCGGCGCGGCACGGAGCCGTCCCGACTGGAGGTTCTATCTCATCGGGTACGGCGGGGGACCCGAAGGCCTCGTCCTTCCGGCGAATCTCGTCCTCCTTGGGAAGAAGCCCCAGAGGCAGCTCGCGGGCTTCGCCAGGAGCTGGGACCTGGCCATCGTTCCCTTCAAGGCCGAGCGCCTCGCGGCCGGGGCCGACCCGATAAAGACGTACGAGTACCTCGCGATGGGGCTTCCGGTCGTCACGACGGGAGTATTCCCTCCGCCGGGTGCGGAGCATCTCGTGAGAAGGGCTGCGGACTCCGCGGAGTTCCTGACTCTCGTCGAGGAGGCGGCGCGGACGAAGGACCGGGGCCGGGAAGAGCGGGTCGCGTTCGCCGGGCGTTGCACGTGGGAGATGCGCACCCTGCAGATCCTCCGTGAGCTGGAAGGCCCTCTGAACGAGAGGGTGAAGCTCCAGTCGGCCCTCTTCGGGACCTCGCGATGAAGGTCCTCTTCGTCTACAAGTACCTGACGTTCGGCGGGTGCGAGACCGTCCTGAAGACGCGCATCGAAGGGCTGCGGCGTCGTGGGCACGACGCGAGGGCCTGGTTCTTCCAGGATCTCGGAGGCCGTCCGCTGTTCGAGGACCTCGGCGACGCCATTTTCGTCGGCGACGCGGAGGCATTCCGGTCCTCGTGGGGACTTCGGGACTGGAACCTGATCTCGACTCTCGATTCCGAGGAGATCTTCGAGATCCTGGCCCCGGAGCCTGTCCGGCCGCCGCTCGCCGTGGAGTGTCATACGTCCTACCCGAAGGCCCTCGGCTACCTCGAGAAGCTCCACGCGGGTGACGTGGAGGCCCTGGCCGTCCCTTCGGAGCACCAGGCCAAGCTCGTTCGCAGCCTCCTGCCGTTCGAGGCCCCGATCCACGTTCTCCCGAATCCCGTTCACTGGAGGTTCCTGGAAGAGCCCGGGGATTTCCAGCCCCGACCCGGCAGGCCGCTCGTCTCCTGGATCGGCCGCCTCGACAGCCACAAGAACTGGAGCGGCTTTCTCGACGTCGGACAGGGTCTTCTGAGTCGGTGTCGGGACTTCGAGCTCTGGATCGTCGCGGAGCCCGGCGAGGCGTCCATCGCGGTCCGTCTCTTCGGGAAGGCCAGGGAGCTGGAGCTTCTCGCCGTTCTCCGATGGTTCCGGGGGGTGCCGCACGAGAGGATCCCCGTGTTCCTCGACGCCATCCGGGCTTCAGGGGGCGTGGTGGTGTGTACGTCGAAGGCCGAGTCCTTCGGGATGGCCGTGGTCGAGGCCATGGCACGAGGCTGCGTCGTCGTGGTCCCGAAGAGCGGGCCCTTCACCGAGTTCGTCACGCACGGCGAATCGGGCCTCCTTTACGAGGAGGACGACAGCGATCACGCGGCAGGCCTGATCCACGAAGCCCTGGCGAACGAGGAGCTGCGAACGCGCCTCGGGCGCGCCGCGCGACGAACCGTCCTCGAACGGTTCTCTCCGGAGAAGGTCGTCGATGCTCTGGAGAACTTCCTCGAGACCTACGGGTCTCGCCCCTGAGCGTGTAGTCCGCAGAGAGCCTGCCCGCGGTTGGAAGCTCGATTCGCGCCGTGCGAGCCTGCTAAAGTCGCGGCCCGTGGTCGATTCCCGCGCGAGCGTCCTGATCGTCATCGGAACGCGCCCGGAGGCGATCAAGCTCGCGCCCGTGGTCGAGTCCCTGCGGGAGTCGCGGAATCTCAGGCCGGTGATCCTCGCCACGTCCCAGCACCGGGAGATGCTCCGCCAGGCGCTCGGGCCGTTCGGCCTGGAGCCGGACCTCGACCTCGAGGTGATGACGGACGGGCAGTCCCCCACGATGGTCGCGGCCCGTGTGCTGGAGAGGATCGAGCGGCCGCTCGAGGACCTCGCACCGGCGTTCGTCGTCGTGCAGGGAGACACGACCACGGCCCTCGCCGCGGCCTGGGCTTCCTTCTACGCCGGCATCCCCGTCGCCCACGTGGAGGCGGGCCTGAGGAGCGGAAGGTCCGATTCGCCGTTCCCGGAAGAGTTCAACCGGCGTGGCGTCGCCGTCGCGACCTCGCTCCACTTCGCGCCGACCTCGAGGGCGCGCGCGAGCCTCCTGAGAGAGGGAGTCGCGCCGGACCGCATTTTCGTCGTCGGAAACACGATCGTCGATGCCGTCGCGCGAATTCTCGGGAACCGGCTGCGTCCGGGTCCGGATCCCGGGCGCGCGACGGTCCTCGTCACCCTCCACCGTCGCGAGAGCTTCGGTGCGCCGCTCGAAAGAGCGCTCGGGGCGATCCGCCGCCTTGCGATCGAGAAGGGCGATCGGGTGCGGATCGTCTTCCCCGTTCACCCGAACCCGAACGTCGCAGGGCCCGCCGGCCGGATGCTCGAGGACCTGCCGAACGTCGAGCTGCGTTCTCCGCTCGACTACCCCGAGTTCCTCGAGGTCTTCTCGCGCTCGCGTTTCGTCCTCTCGGACTCGGGCGGCGTTCAGGAGGAGGCCCCGACTCTCGGGGTCCCGGTCCTGATCGCCCGCGAGACGACCGAGCGTCCGGAGGTCCTCGAGTCGGGGTGGGGGATCCTGGTGGGCACCGACCCCGAACGCATCCTCGTCGAGTCGCGCCGCCTCCTCGACGACGAGGAGGCCTGGCGGGCGAGGTGCTCCGGTCCGAACCCCTTCGGCGACGGATTCGCCGCGCGCCGAATCGTGGACGTGCTCTCGGCCGAATGGGACGCGCGGCCGGGTCTCGAGCTCGAGGCAGGACCGGAGGTGGGGGCCACGTGAGGAGCGACCCGACATGATCGAGCAGGGGACAGCCACGCTCGCGCGGGCGAAGGCCGCTCTCGAGACCGACCTCCTGCAGACGTCGCTCGAGCTGCGCCGCGCCTCGGAGGAGTACGAGGCGCTCTCAGCAGCGTTCCGGCTTTCGACCGAGCGCCTCCGGGAGGCGAGCGAGACGATCTCCGCCCTCTGCGACGAGCAGGAGAGCGTCCGCCAGGCGGCGACGGCCCTGAAGGCCGGGAGGGAGGAGCTGCGGCGCGTGACGGCGGCCCTCCGCACGGAGCTGGAGACGGCCCGCGCGGAATCGGCGGACCTCCGGGCAGACCTCGCGAGGACGCGGCAGGAGAGGGACGACGCGAACGCCAGGCTCGCGGACGTCTGCGCGACGCGCGCGTGGCGCCTGGCGAATCTCTACTGGGCTGCGCTCCGGAGGCTCGGCTTCCTTCCGGCGAATATCGCGGCGGTGAGCGTGCCGGCGTCTCTCCGGGAGCCGGAGCCGCCGAGCCGTTCGCCGGAGGCTCTCGCCGCGGAAGACCCGGCGCCGGCAGCTGGCGTCGAGGAAGACCCCATTCCCTCGCCGCGCGCGATCCCCGGGCCGCCCGCACCCGTCGAGCCGCCGTCGCGCACTTTCGGGGCCCTGCGAGATCCGGCCGGGACGGGCCTGCCCGACATCGTCTGCTTCTCGATCGTGGAGTGGGAGTTCCTGTTCCAGCGGCCCCAGCAGCTCCTTTCCCGGCTCGCCGACCTGGGGCATCGCGTCTACTACGTGAGCCAGTTCTTCGAGCCCGTCCCGGGAGCTCCCGCGGTCCATCGGCTCCGGTCGCGGGTCTGCACGCTCCGACTTCGCGGCAGTGCCAGGCACCTCTTCTCGGAAGAGCTGGCGGCGGACGAGACGGGCGCGGTCTTCGCGTCGCTCTCCCTGCTCCGCGAGGCCGAAGGGATCGCCTCGGCCGTGTCGTTCGTCCACCAGCCGTTCTGGTGGCCGCTCGCCGAGAGGGCGCGGCGCGCGTTCGGCTGGAAAGTGCTCTACGACTGCATGGACGACCACGCGGGCTTCCAGACGAACGCCCGACCGGTGGAGGGGCCGGAGAGGGGGATCCTCGAGGACGCGGACGCGGTCGTGACGACGGCGCGGGCGCTCGAGAGGCGGCTCCGTTCCGCGAACAGGCCGGTGGAGCTCGTCCCGAACGGGTGCGACGTGGAGTACTTCTCGTCGATCGCGCCGCGCTCGCGAAGGGGACGCCCGACGGTGGGCTACTACGGGTGCATCGCGGACTGGTTCGACGCGGACCTCGTCGCCGACGTCGCGGAAAAGCGGCCGGACTGGGACTTCGTCCTGATCGGCCCGTCCTATCTCGCCGACCTGACGCGCCTCCCGGCGCTCCCGAACGTCTCCTTCCCCGGGCTCGTGCCCTACGGGCAGCTTCTCGAGCGGATCGAGCCGTTCGACGTCTTCCTCCTTCCGTTCCGGCGGTCGTCCCTCACGGAGGCCGCGAACCCCGTCAAGGCGTACGAGATCATGGCGACGGGGCGGCCGCTCGTCTCGGTCCCCCTTCCGGAGCTCGAGCCCTTCGGCGACCTCATCCGTTTCGGGACCAACCCGATCGAGTTCGAGCGCCAGATCGAAGCGGCGATTCGGGAGGACGATCCGGGGATCGTGGAGCGGCGACGCGACTTCGGCCGGCGGAACTCGTGGGATGCGCGCGCGGCGGTGTTCGAGGAGCTGGTCTCGTCTCTCGGAGCCCGGGAGAGCACGACCCGTCGATAGAGACCCCCGATAGGCCTCATGCGGACGTCCGGCCGTGGATGTTCGCGTCCGCATCCCGTGGAAGCGCGACTCCGACGGTATCATGGGCTGCTCGAGCAAATTCTTCGGCGCGCGAGTCTTCGTTTCCCGTGCGGAGGTCTGATGAATCGGACCCGGCTGGCCGGCTTCCTGGTTTCGACGACACTCTTTCTGAGCGCTTTCGCGCAGGCCGCCGGACCGGCCCTCGTGCGCGTCGACCGGGGCGGACCCGGGGACCGCGAGACGCTGATCGCGGCCGGCGTCCCGCTCGTCATGGAACGCGAGAACCTCTTCCTCGCCCTGGGTGACGCGACGGCGATCCGGCAGCAGGTCCAGACGTACGGCCGGACGAGCGTCGTCGTGGACCCGGACACCACGGGCTTCACCTACTTCGCCGCTGGTCTTCGTCAACGTACCAACCCGGCCGATCTCGCCGCTTGCGGGGAGCTCCTGCTGGTGGAGAGCGACTGGACTCTCCTCCGCACCGTGGGCGACCTGAGCGCTCCGTGTGAGGACTCGAGCAAGTGGCTCCTCCGGAGGCTGCCGATGAGCCCCCTCCGGCCGAGCGAGGCCCTTCCCGAGCCGTATGCATCCTGGCAGCGGGGCGATATGCCCCTGCTCGACGTGCATCCCGTCGTGCAGCTCATCGTCGACAACCTCACGCCCGCGACGATCCAGGCCACCTGGGAGGAGATCGTCAACGTGGCGACGACCCGGGCCTCGACGTCGGCCGGCTGCGTGACGGCGACCGACCACGTCTACGGCGAGTTCCAGACGCTGGGGCTGAACCCGGTCAAACAGAACCACACCTCCGGGCACGCTCCCAACGTCATCGGAACGATCACCGGGTACACCCACCCCGAAAGGGTCGTCATCGTCATCGGCCACATCGACGACCGTCCCTACACCGGCCTCGCCCCCGGAGCCGACGACAACGCGAGCGGCGCGGCGACGGCGCTCTCAGCGGCCCGGGCGATGGCCGGCTACACCTTCGAGAACACGATCAAGTTCATCGACGTCACGGGCGAGGAGCAGGGGCTCTACGGCTCGGAGTTCTACGCGGCGCAGGCCGCAGCCGCTGGCGAGCAGATCATCGCGGTTCTCGACGCCGACATGACCGGCTGGCAGGGCGATGGCCTTCCGGCCACGGGAGAGAATCTCGACGTCAACACGAACACCGCTTCGGCGTGGCTCGGCACCTTGATGAAGGACGCCGCAACGGCCTATGGGACAGGTTGCGTGGTCGATTCCTTCTCCTGTGCGTCGATGGTCTACAGCGACCATGCCCCGTTCTGGGACCACGGCTGGTCGGCGATCTGCGCGATCACGGACAACGAAGGGTCGTGCGGCCACAACGGGAGCTACCCCTACTACCACCAGTCCACCGATACGCTGGCCAACTGTGGAAACACGGCTTTCTACGCCGGGTCGGTGAAGGCGTTCGTCGCCACGGCAGCCCACCTCGGGGTCCCTCTGTGCGGCGGCGGCGCCTTCCCGCCCGTTCCGACGGGCGTCTCCGCGGTGGGCTCCGGGACCAACCAGATCACGGTGAGCTGGACGAGCGGCGGGGCCGGGCTCGAGTACGAGATCCTGCGCGGCCGCGGCGGCTGCGACGGGACCTTCTCCGTCGTCGCCACGACGACCTCGACCCACTACATCGACACGAACGTCTCCGGCGGCGTGACCTATGCCTACCGCGTCCGGGCGAAGCGCGGCGAGTGCGTCACCGAGGAGAGCACCTGCGCGACGGCCTCCACGACGGGGAGCTGCATGGAGTACCCGGAGTTTGCAGGGGCCGCGAGCGCGGGGAACGGGGCGGTGCCGGTCTGCACGATCAACGTCGCCTGGAACGCCGCCACACCTCTGTGCGCGGGGCCGGTCTCCTACAACGTCTACCGGGGAACCAGTCCGTCCTTCGTCCCAGGGCCCTCGAACCGGATCGCCACGGGAGTCACCGGCCTCTCCTTCGCCGACGCGAACGGCCTGCCGCCGGCGACGACCGCGTACTACATCGTCCGGTCGGTCGACACGGGCAACGGCTCCGAGGACCAGAACACCGTCGTTCGCGCGGCCGCGCCCACCGGGCCCATCTCATCGGCCACGTGGAGCGACGACGCAGGGGACACCGGCAGCGCCGCCCTGGTCGCGGGAACACCCTGGACCGTCGACGCGACCGGCGGGCACACCGGCGCGAAGACCTACAAGACGGTCCCCGCCAACAACGCCTGCGGGTCGCTCACCTCGCCGCCATTCCTCCTCGGCAGCGGCGCGCAGCTCACGTTCTGGTCGAAGTGGTTCCTCGATCCCGCATACGGGGACAAGGGGCAGGTCGAGATCAGCACCGACGGCGGGACGACCTGGACGCGGCTCGAGATGGCCTATCCGAGGACGTCCCCCGGGACGGGGGACGCCTGCAACCTCCCGGCCGACAAGAAGTACTTCACGGATCTGAACCTGACGTGGACCCCGTTCACGGCGAGCCTCGGCGCCTACGCTGGGCAGACGGCCCGGTTGCGGTTCCGCATCTCGACCGATGGCACGGGAAACGGCGAGTTCTGGTGGATCGACGACCTTTCGGTCACGAACGTCCAGACCCCGAGCGCGTGCATCGCGGGAATCGCAGGGCTCGAGCCGGTGGCCCTCACGACCGACGCGGAGTCCTTCGGGACCGGCACCTCGAACGCCAACGGCGTCCTCGAGCCGGGCGAGCAGGTGCGGGTTTCCCCCGCCTGGCACAACGGATCGGCTGCCGCCATCGCGGCGACCGGGACGGCGAGCGCCCTCGCGGGGCCCGCCGGCGCGACCATCTCGCTTCTCGACACCGCGGCCGGGTACGGAACGATCCCCGCCGGTGCCGACGGCACGTGCTCGACCGATTCCTATGGTCTCGGCGTCAGCGATCCTCCCGCCCGGCCGGCGGCTCACTGGGACCTCACTTTTGCCGAAAACCTCAGCACGGGCGGCACGCACACCTGGACCGTGCACGTCGGGCGGAGCTTCGCCGACGTGTCCCCGGAACACTGGGCCTATCGGTTCGTCGAGACGATCTTCCACAACGGCGTCACCTCGGGCTGCGGCGTGGCCGCCTACTGCCCGGAGCAGCCGCTCTCGCGCGCGCAGATGGCCGTCCTCCTGCTGATGGCGGAGCACGGCCCGGCGTACGTCCCGCCGGCCTCGACCGGGAGCGTCTTCACGGACGTTCCCGTCGATCACTGGGCGGGGGATTTCATCGAGGCGCTCGCCGCGGAGGGGATCACCGCGGGATGCGGCGGGGGCAAGTACTGTCCGGACAACCCGATCACCCGGGCGGAGATGGCCGTCTTCCTGCTCGTCGCCGAGCACGGCCCGGGGTGGGTCCCGCCCGCCCCGACCGGTACGGTTTTCAGCGACGTCCCGGCCAGCCACTGGGCCGGGGCCTACATTGAAGCCCTTGCATTCGAAGGCATTACCGGCGGCTGCGGCGCGGGCGCGTACTGCCCGGACGGCGCGGTGACCCGGGCCGAGATGGCCGTGTTCTTGACGTTGACGTTCGACCTCATCCCGTACTAGGACGCCAGCCAGGCCCGGAGAAAGGTAATCGGCCATCGGGTCACTCCCTCTTGCAGGGAGCGATGGTCCGTTCCCGGAACGGAAGGAGGGCTCGTATGCGAACGATTGCGGCTTTTCTGGCGCTCGGGCTCGCGGCCGTCGTGGGCGCGCGCCCGGCGGAAGCCGGGACGGGGAACCCCTGCCAGTTCCTTCCCGTCGTCATCGACGTCGAGGCTTCGGGCACCCGCTACCGGACGGAAGTCTCCTTCACCAACCCGAACCGGGACCTGCAGGAGATCGCCGTGCTGTACACGGCCTCCCTGGGCCGCGTCGAAGGGACCGGGGAGGGCCGCTTCAGCATTTCGGGCGGGCAGCAGGTCCTCGTCCTGGACGCCATCGAGTTCCTCCGGGGGCTCGGGATCGGAATCCAGGAATCCACGCCGGAAGCCGCCCAGGCGGGGACGCTGCGGGTCTGCAACCTGAGCCCGGGGGAGACTCCCATCGGAGTGACGGCGAGGGTCGCCGCGCCGACGCGGCCGCCCTACACGGCCGGCATGGCGGGGGTCTCGTTCGCCGCCGTTCCCGCCGAAGAGGGATTCACGGGGCGCGCCATCGTCTTCGGCTTCCACCAGAGCGCCCAGGACCGGACCAACGTCGCCCTCTACAACCCGGGGGCCGAGCCGGTCTCAGTGAGCGTCACGCTTCACTCCGGCACGAGCGAGGCCCGTGTCGTTCTCTCCGAGAGGGAAGACCTCGCGGGATACGGCTGGATGCAGTTCTCGTTCCCTGCCGGCCGGACCCTGCCCATCGATCAGGGGTTCGTCCGGATCGAGAGGGTCTCGAAGACCGGTGTCTACGGGGCCTACGGCGTCGTCAACGACAACGACACCAATGACGGTTCCTTCATTCCCGCGGTTGCCGAGGACGAGACCCGGACCTCCTGGATGATCCCCGTGATGGTCGACACCGCGGCGTATCGCAGCGAGCTCACCCTGGCGAACGCGGGAGACGTGAACGCGACGTTCACCCTCCAGTACCTCGACTCGATGACCCGTTCCGGGCTGCCCCTCTCGGCGACCCTCTCTCTCCCAGCTCGCCGCCAGGTCATCGTGCCCGACGTGTTCGACCTGTTCCGGAGCGGACCATCGGGCGGGGAGATCCTGACCTCCGCCGGGACCCTTCGCGTGCAGACCGACGAAGAGAAGGTCCGGGGGACCTTCGCAGGCGTCCGGGTCCTCACGCGGCAGGAGAGAGGACGCTTCGGAGTCTTCGCGCCGGCGTTCTCGCCCGCGTCCGCGGATGCCGGCCAGGGGTTCCTCTGGGGACTGAGAGCGAACGCTCAGACCCGGTCCAACGTCGCCGTCCTGAATGCGAACGCGGCGACCGGCGAGACGATCACCCTGCAGCTCCAGGTCTTCGACGGTGCCAGCGGGCGCCCGGCGGGAGCGCCTCTCACCGTGACTCTCGCGCCCGGGCAGTGGGCGCAGCCCGACGGGTTCTTCGCGAGGTCCGGGGCCACGTACGGCGACGTCCGGATCGTGCGCGTCGACGGAAGCGGGCCCTGGTGGGCCTACGGCGTGGTGAACGACGGCTCGGCTCCCGGAGAGGGGACGGGAGACGGGAGCCTCGTCCCGATCGTCTTCTCGGGAGCCCCGGCGGCTCTGCCCGAGGGAGCCTGGGGGGACACGGGCGTCCGGATGTGGGTGGACGAGAGCGGGGTCACCATCGAGACCGATTGCTCTCACGGGAAGATCGCGGGACCGGTCTACCTCGACGCGCAGGGTCGATTCAGCGCGGGAGGGACCTACTCCTTCGAGGGAGGGCCGACTCCCGAGGGTGGATTCTTCGCCCACAGGGTGCTCTACAGCGGCCTCGTCGAGAAGGGCCAGATGACCCTGACGATCCGGTTCGTCATGCTGTCCGCGTCTCAGGACGTGCGGTTGACCGCGACCCAGGGGGTCGCCCCGCAGCTCACCAAGTGCCTGTAACGGCGGGCTGAGAGCCCGGGCCGCAGCCCCCCGGAGAACGGCCGGCGTCGGGGCTCGGCCGCTATACTCCTGCGGCCTGGCGGCGCCTCGCGCCAGGCTGGAGGAGAGCAAGTGGGCAGACCAAAGTCGTGGGCGGTCGTTCTTTTCGTGACGGGTCTCTTCATCTCGGGCTGGGCACGGTCGAGCGAGGCCCAGGGCCCGGACTGGATGGACAGGGTGGACCCCTGGGTGCTGTCTACGGCCAGCGAGAACGGAAGCACGGAGTTCCTGGTCTTCCTTCGCGAGCAGGCGTCCCTCCAGGCGGCCGCCAACGCCGCGACCAAGGAAGAGAAGGGCGAGCTCGTCACGAGCACCCTGCGCGAGACCGCGGCCCGGACGCAGGCTCCCATCCTGGACGAGCTGAAGAGCCTCGGGGTGGAGTTTCGGCCGTACTGGATTGCGAACATGATCTGGGTCCGCGGCGACCTCGAGGTCGTCCGCCTCATGGCCGAACGGCCCGAGGTCCTGCGCGTCTCCGCGAACCCGACGGTGAAGCTGAAGAAGCTGCCTCCCGACCCGCAAGGTGATTCCGAGGCCCCGTCGACGATCGAGTGGGGAATCGCCAAGACGGGAGCCCCGGGCGCCTGGGCCCTCGGTTTCAAGGGCTCGGGAGTCGTCATTGGCGGGCAGGACACCGGGTACGACTGGGACCACCCGGCCATCAAGGCGAAGTACAGGGGCTGGAACGGCACGGTTGCCAGTCACGACTACAACTGGCACGACGCCATCCACTCGGGCGGAGGCGCCTGCGGCGCCAATTCCGCCGTCCCTTGTGACGACACGGATCACGGCACCCACACCATGGGAACGATGGTCGGCGACGACGGGACGCCGAGCGTGCCCGGCCCCAACCAGATCGGCATGGCGCCGCAGGCGAAGTGGATCGGCTGCCGGAACATGGACCAGGGGAACGGCACGCCGGCGACGTACTCGGAGTGTTTCCAGTGGTTCGTCGCGCCGACGAACCTCGCAGGGCTGAACCCCGACCCGGCAAAGGCCCCTCACGTCATCAACAACTCCTGGGGATGCCCCGTGAGCGAAGGCTGCACGGACCCGCTCGTCCTCAAGACCGTCGTGGAGAACGCGCGCGCCGCGGGAATCGTCGTCGTCGTCTCCGCCGGGAACGCCGGGCCGAGCTGCTCGTCCGTGAACGATCCTCCCGCGATCTACGACGCCTCCTTCAGCGTCGGCGCCACCAATTCCAGCGACGGCATCGCGTCGTTCTCGAGCCGCGGGCCTGTCACGCTGGACGGCTCCAACCGCGCGAAGCCGGACATCTCGGCGCCGGGGGTCAACGTCCGCTCCAGTGTGCCCGGCGGCGGGTACGCTACGTTCAGCGGGACGTCCATGGCGGGACCGCATGTCGCGGGCCACGTTGCCCTCCTCCTCTCCGCGATGCCTCAGTGGAAGGGCCAGGTCGACCTCGTCGAAGAGCGGATCAGGCACTCGGCGGTCCCGCTCACCAGCGGCGAAACGTGCGGAGGCGTGCCCGGCAGCCAGGTTCCGAACAACACGTTCGGCTGGGGACGCATCGACGCCCTCGCCTCGGTGAGCATGGTCGACGTCGGGATCGAGATCGCCGACTCCCCGGATCCCGTCGCCGTCGGCGGACAGCTGACCTACCTGGTCCGCGCCAGCAACACCGGGGTTGTCCCGGCCACCGGCGTCGTCGCCACCGTCACGCTCTCCCCGAGCGTCTCGTTCGTCTCGGCCACCACGGGATGCACCCACAACACCGGCGTCGTCTCGTGCAGCTTCGAGTCGATCATCAAGGGGACCTTCCCCTTGAAGAGCATCGTCGTGACCGTCAACAGCGGGGGGACGATCCAGAGCTCGGGCAGCATCACGGGCACCCTCGACGACCTCAACACCGGGAACAACCAGGTGTACGTCACGACCCTCGCGGGCAGCGGCGCCGACCTCGAGCTCACGGTGGTCGAAGCGTGGGACCCGGCGCTCGCCGGGGCTCCCTTCTCGTACACCCTGACGGCGAAGAACCTCGGGCCCGCCGCCGCGGGGCTCGTCCAGATCACCGACACCCTGCCCGCGGGGGCGGCCTTCTCGTCGGCCTCCGCCGGCTGCACCCACGTGTCGGGAACGGTCACCTGCGACCTCGGAACGCTGAACAGCGGCGCCTCTGCGATCGTCGGCATCACGGTGGTTCCGTCCGGCACGTCCATGACGAACGGCGCCGTCGTGGCGGGCGACTCCGCGGACGCGAACCCGGCGAACAACTCCGCCAGCGTGACGACGGGAGTCGTGGCCGCGCTGCCCGTGAGCCTGTCAGTGGACGCCCTCGCCGGAGGAGGCGTCGGCTCCGACGCCAACGGAGTCTTCGAGCCGGGCGAGCAGGTCGTGGTGAACCCCTCTTGGCAGAACCCGAGCGCGGGCGCGGCGGTCCTCACCGGGGCCGCGTCCTCCTTCGTGCCCGTCTCCGCCACGGGCGGCACATACACCATCGCGGACGCGACGGCCTCGTACGGCAGCATCGGTGCCGGGGCAACCGGAGACAGCCAGGGGGCGACGGGCGACAGCTACGAGCTGTCAGTTCCCGTTCCCGCCGAGCGCCCGGCCCTCCACTGGGACGCCCAGGTGACCGAGACGCTGTCCACGGGCGCCACCCGAACCTGGACGCTGCACCTCGGTGATTCGTTCACCGACGTTCCCAGAAGCCACTGGGCCTACCGGTTCGTCGAGACGATCTTCCACAACGGCGTCACTTCGGGATGCGGCGTGGCCGCCTACTGTCCGGCGCAACCGCTTTCACGAGCGGAGATGTCCGTCCTCCTTCTGATGGCGGAACACGGCCCGTCGTACGTTCCCCCGGCCTCGACCGGCAGCATCTTCACGGACGTCCCCGTCGATCACTGGGCGGGGGATTTCATCGAGGAGCTCGTGGCGGAAGGGATCACCGCGGGATGCGGCGGGGGAAAGTACTGTCCGGACAACCCGATCACCCGGGCGGAGATGGCCGTCTTCCTTCTCGTCGCCGAGCACGGTCCGGGGTGGGTTCCGCCGGCTCCGACTGGCGCGGTGTTCAGCGACGTGCCGGCCAGCCACTGGGCCGGGGCCTACATCGAGACCCTGGCGGCCGAAGGCATCACCGGCGGCTGCGGTGGCGGTGCGTTCTGCCCCGACAGTCCGGTGAGCCGGGCCGAGATGGCGGTCTTCCTGACCTCGACGTTCGGGATGACGCTCTATTGACGGTCCGGGACGCGAGGGTCTGATCGACCCGCGGGAACGGCCCTGGGGCGGGTCGTTCCCGCAACGGACCCCGGCGGTTTCCGTGCCCGTCCGCCCGGGACAGCGGCGGACGGGCACGGGCGCGGACTAAACTCCCCGCGAGGTCCGATTCGAGTCCCATGACACGCACGCTCATCACCGGCATCAGCGGACAGGATGGCTCGTTTCTCGCGGAGGCGCTCCTCGCCGAAGGGCACGAGGTGCACGGCCTGGTGCGGCAGGCGAGCGTCCTGCAGCGGGGCCGCCTCGACGCGATCCCGGCGTGCGCGGCGGCGCGGATCGACGGCCGGCTGAAGCTCCACTACGCCGACCTGACCGACTCGTCGAGCCTGCAGTGGCTCGTGAGGCAGGTGAAACCCGAGGAGATCTACCACCTCGCGGGGCAGAGCCACGTGAAGGTCTCCTTCGACCTCCCCGAGTACACGGCGGACACGACGGGGCTCGGGACGCTGCGGCTCCTCGAGGCGGTACGGCAGAACGTGCCCGAGGCGCGGTTCTTCCTCGCGGCGACGAGCGAGATCTTCGGCGAGCCTGCCGAAAGCCCTCAGAGCGAGAAGACGCCGGTGGCCCCGATCAACCCCTACGCCGCCGCGAAGCTCTACGCCCTGAGCCTCGTCCGGGTCTACCGCCGGGCCTACGGCCTCTTTGCCTGCGCCGGAATCCTCTTCAACCACGAGAGCCCCCGGCGCGGAGAGAACTACGTGACGCGGAAGATCGCGCGCGGGGCGGCGCGGATCGCGGCGGGCCTGGAGAAGGAGCTGCACCTCGGCACGCTGACGCCGCGGCGGGACTGGGGCTGGGCGCCGGACACCGTGGAGGGGATGAGGGCGATCCTGGGCGCCGAGAGACCGGACGACTACGTCCTCGCGACGGGCGAGACGCACTCGGTGGGCGACTTCTGCGAGCTGGCCTTCCGGACGGTGGGCCTGGACTTCCGCGAACACGTCGTGCTCGACCCGGAGTACGCGCGACCGGTGGACATCACCGAGACGCGCGGCGACGCGGCGAAGGCCGCCCGCGAGCTGGGTTGGACGCCGCGGACGACGTTCGCAGAGCTCGTGCGCCGGATGGTGGATGCGGAGAGGGCGGCCCTGGACGACCCGAGGCCTGCCTGCGATTGAGGCCGGTGGCGACCGTCGTCGTCCCGGTCCAGGGACCGTCGCCGGACCTCGAGCGCTGCCTCAGCTCGGTCGTCGCGTGTTCGGATCTCCTGCGCCACGGCCTCGTCGTCGTCGCCGACGGGCCGCTCGAGCCGGGACCGGCGCGGGTCGTTTCGCAGATGGTCGCCGCGCGGCCCGACGCGGTGCGGCTCGTCGAGCGCCCCGTGCGCGGCGGCTACCCCGCAGCGGCGAACTCGGGACTGCGTGAGGCGGCGGGCGACGTCGCCCTCCTCAACAGCGATACCGAGGTGACGGAGGGGTGGCTCGAGAAGCTGGGAGAAGCGGCGCGCCGCCGGCCGCGCACCGCTTCCGCGACCCCCTTCTCGAACAACGCCACTCTCTGCTCGCTGCCGCGGCCGTTCGCCGAGAACGCGATCCCGGCGGGGCACACCGTCGCCACGTTCGCGCAGCTCGTGGAAGAGCGGTCGGCCCGGCTCTCCCCGGCGATCCCCACGGGGGTCGGCTTCTGCCTCTTCCTGACGCGGGAGGCGATCGACGAAGTGGGCCTTCTCGACGAGAAGGGCTTCGGCGTCGGGTACGGCGAAGAGGTCGACTGGTGTCAGCGCGCGGCGGCGCGCCGCTTCACGCACGTCCTCGACGATGCGACGTTCGTGTGGCACCGGGGGGGTGGGAGCTTCGGCCGAGAAGCAGTGACCCGGTCGCGGCGAGCCGAGCGGCTCCTCGCGAGACGGTTCCCGGGATTCCTTCCAGGCCTCGCGCGTTTCATGCGCGAGGACCCGCTGTCGCCCGTTCGCGAGAGGATCCTCGCGGGGCTGCGTCCGGTGCGGCGCACCCGGGCGGCGAATGCGGGACCGGGGAGGGTGGTTCACCTCGTCCACGGCTGGCCACCGCACGCCACCGGGGGAACGGAAGTCTTCGCCCGGTCGCTCGCGCTCTTCCAGGCGGAGAGGCGAGAGGTCGCCGTGTACGCGCGCCTGTCCGACCCGACTCGGCCGAAGGGCGAGGCCGTGGAGCTCGTCGACGGCGGCGTCCGCGTGCGGCTCGTCGTCAACGACTTCCTCCAGCGGGACCCGCTCTCGCGCAACGCGCTCCACGACCGGGCTTTCTCGGCCGACTTCGACCGCTTCCTCGACGAGGCGAGGCCCGACCTCCTGCACGTCCACCATCTCGCGGGACACGCGGCGACGCTCCCGGGCCTCGCCCGAAGGCGCGGAGTGCCGGTGGTCTGCCAGCTCCAGGACTGGTGGCCGCTCTGCGCCCGGGTGAACCTCCTGAACGCGAGCGGTCAGCTCTGCGCCGGGCCCTCGCCGGTGAAGTGCGCCCGTTGCCGGCCGCTGACGGCTCTTCCCCCGGCGGCGCTCCTGAACCCGGCCCTGCACGCGCTCCGGGCGGGCCTGATGCGAAGAGCCCTGGTGGCGGACCGGTACGTCGCCGGCTCCCGGTTCCTCGTGCGGAGCTGGCGGGAGGCGGGCTGGCTTCCCGGGGCGGCCCCGGTCGAGGTCGTGCCGTACGGCATTCCGTATGCGATGCCCGAGAGGCCATGCAGCGAACGGGCGCCGCGGCGGCCCCTGCGCTTCGGCTTCGTCGGAGCGTTGATGCCCCACAAGGGGGCACACGTGGCGGTGGAGGCGTTCCGCGGAGTGCCACCCGAGGCGGCGCGGCTCCGGGTCTGGGGCGATCCCGAAGCGGACCCGGCGTACGTCGAGCGGATGCTCGGGCGGACGCGCGGCGCGGACGTCCGGATCGAGGGGCGGTTCCCCGAGGGGGAGAAGAGCCGCGTGTTCTCGGACATGGACGTCCTTCTCGTCCCTTCGATCGGCCTCGAGTCGTACGGCATCGTCGTCGACGAGGCGATGGCGCACGGGATTCCCGTCGTCGCGAGCCGGCGGGGGGCGCTGCCGGAGCGCTTCGAGGAGAGTTGCGGCGCGTTCTTCCCGGCGGGGGATCCGGGCGCCCTGAGGGCGGTGATCGAGCGGCTGGTCGCTCGGCCGGAGGCGATCGTCGAGTGGCGACGCGCCCTGCCGCCGGTGCGGACGCTCGAGGACGCCGCGGAACGGATCGAAGAGATCTACGCCGGGCTCTTCGTCGCCAGGGGGTCGAGATGACGAAGGCGCGCCTCGCGTGGGACCTCTTCCGGACAGAAGGGCTCCGCGGTTTCGCGGAGCGGCTCGCCGACCGGCGGGAGTCGTCGCGCGGCCGCCGGGGCGAGCGGACCGTGGCGCCCGCGGATGTGGTGCCGGCGGGAGCCGTGGTTCCGGTCCTGGACGTCCTCGCGACGCCGCTCGCCCCGCGGTGGGGCGGAGTTTCGGCGCAGCTCGGCGCACGGCTCGCGGAGGAGGCGCTCGACGGGTCGACGGCGCTCCTTGCGCCCGAGGCGGGCTGGTGGACGCTCCGGACGACGCACGGGGAAGACCGGCGCCGGACGCGACTGGGGCCGTGGCGGCCGGGGGCCGATCCGTCACAGGCACCAGACGGCGCTGTCGAAACGGTGATCGAAGCGGCACGGCTCGTCGGCGCGAAGATCGTGAACTTCGAAGGGGCCTCGGGCTGGCCGCCGGACGCCCTGCGGGGAATCGCGGGCCCGGACCTGAAGCTCGTCGTTTCGCTCCACGATTTCGCCCTCTTCTGCCCGCGTCCGAACCTCGTCGAAGAGCCACACGCCCGCTTCTGCGGGTACTCGCGCGACGCGGAGAGGTGCAGGGGCTGTCTCGGGGCGACGTGGAGCCTCCCCACGGGTTTCGTCGAGGAGTGGAGGCGGCAGGCCGCCGCACTCCTCGGATCGGCCGATGCGGTCGTCTATCCGTCGGAGTTCCTCATGCGCCGGCACGCGGAGCTCTTCCCTGGTGCGAGGCCGGGACTCGAGCGGGTGATCGGGCCGCCGATGCCGGGCCGGCCGGAGGAGGGAGTGACAGAAAGAGCGCCCTGGGAAGGGACTGGTGCCTTCCGCCACGTCGCCTTCGTCGGCGCCTACCGGCGGCACAAGGGGGCGCTCGTCTTCGAGGAGCTGCTCCGCCGCGCTCCGAAGGCGGGTTCGAGAGCCGTCCGCTGGTCGGTCGTCGGAAGCGGAGATCCGGCGCTGCTGGCGAGAGCGCGGCGGCTCGGGGCCCGCGTCGTGGGGCACTACCGGGCCGGGGGGCTGCCGCGGCTCCTCCGGAACGAGCGGGTCGACGTCGCCCTCCTCCTTTCCATCTGGCCCGAGACGTTCGGGCTGACGCTCAGCGAGTGCCGCGCAGCAGACATCCCGGTCATCGCGTTCGAGCACGGAGCGATCGCGGACAGGGTTGCGGCCGAAGGGGGAGGTCTCCTCGTCCCTCCGGACCTCGGAGCGGCCGGGGTCGGCGCGTTGCTGGAGAGAGTCCTGACGGGCGAGGTCGAGGTGCCGGCGTTTCGCGGCAAGAGTGCCGGTCCGCCCGCCCTGCAAGCCGCTGGGGAGCGGAGGGATCTCTACCGTACACTCCTCGGCGAAGCATCGTGAAGCCCGTCCTCATCTCGGTCGTCGTACCGACCCTCGATACGAAGGAGCTCACCGTGGCGTGTGTCGACGCGGTGCTCGGGTCGGAGCTTCCGGCGGGAACGGGGCTGGAGGTCATCGTCGTCGACGACGGGGGCCGGGACGGAACCGCCGAGACGCTTTCAGGGCGGCCGGGTGTTCGCATCCTGAGGAACGAGGCGACGACGGGTTTCTCCCGGGCCGTGAACCGGGGTGTCGCGGAGGCGACGGGGGACCTCCTCGTCTTTCTCAACAGCGACGCAACGGTGGAGCCGACGGGCCTCGCGCGGTTGGCGGAGGCGTTCGCCGCCGACGCCTCCCTCGGAATCGCCGGCGCGGCGCTCCGCTTTCCGGACGGCGCGCCCCAGTGGAGCGGGGGACGCGAACCGAACCTCCCCTGGCTCTTCGCTCAGGCGAGCGCCTTCCCGGCCTTCCTGGGGCGCTTTCCTGCCTGGCGGCGGCTGAAGCCGCTCCACCCGGCAACGGTTGCGGAGGTCGGCTGGGTCTCGGGCGCGGCGATGGCCGTGCGGGCGTCCGTCTGGCGCGAGCTCGGCCCGTTCGACGTCACGTTTGCCTTCTACGTGCAGGATCTCGACTTCTGTCTGCGCGCCCGCGACCGGGGCTGGCGCGTCTGCCTCCTTCCGGGGTTCCGCGCCTTTCATCACCAGGGAGCGACGATCGCCCCGGCAGGCAAGGGGGGGTCTGGAAACGCGGGAGTGGGACTCCTCTGGAACGACCTCGTCCTCTGGGCCGAGAAGCGGAAGGGCCTGTCGTTCGCAAGGCGGGCACGTGCGGCGATCTGGGCCGGTGCGGCGCTGCGGATCGCGGCGCGCCGGCTCTCTTTCCCGTTCGTCTCGGCGTCCCGCCGCGTCGTCTGGCGGAGAGACACGGCGGCCCTCTCGGACGCGCGCGCGGGCCTCGGCCGGCCGCACCCGACGCGATAGCGCTTCCACGCGCGAAGCCCCCCGTTCGGGGGCACCGCCTCGCTACCGGGCAGGCTCCTCGATTCCCGGCTCCGGTGGCGCGTGGACCATCGTCTCGCCGACGTGGCCGGTGGCGGCCATCAGGGCGCAGCTGAGAAGGGCGGCCAGGAGAGCCGGAAGAGGGGAGCCCCCGCGCCTGCGGGCCGCGAGAGCGAGCCCGAGGGCGACCGTGGAGAGGAGACGGAGCCAGCGCTTTCAAGGTGACCGTTTCCTTTGTGGCCGGCGGCCGCAACCCGCATGGTGAGTGGCTTTCCGCGTCTGGGAAGAACTGAAGCTGCCCGTCACGAAGGCCGGAAAGCCAATGGCAAGCGCCTGTTCTTACGCTAAGTCACCAGTTTACAATACTTTACCACATTGAAAGGGCTGGGAGACGGAGCGCGGCGCCCGCGAGCGCGGCAGACCTGTGAACCGGCTTCCAGAGACCCAGCGCGAGCGCCCCGGCGGCAAAGAAGGCTCCGGCCACTGGAAAGGGGATCACCGTCCCTCGGGGTCAGGTCTTGATTTTCCACTATACGGCGGGCCGTATAGTGGAAAATCAAGACCTGACCCCATTCGTTTCTGACCCGATTCGTTTCCCGCCGGGGTCATAATCCGCCCCCTTCCCCCCCGTCGGAAGTGAGACACGTCATGGATTCGATCGTCATTCGCGGCGCGCGACAGCACAACCTCAAGAACGTCTCCCTTTCGATCCCGCGGAACGCCCTCGTCGTCCTCACGGGCGTGTCGGGATCCGGGAAGTCGTCCCTCGCCTTCGACACCCTCTTTGCCGAGGGGCAGCGGCGCTACGTCGAGTCCCTTTCGGCCTACGCGCGGCAGTTCCTCGAGCAGATGGAGAAGCCCGACGTCGACTCGATCGAGGGGCTCTCGCCCGCGATCTCGATCGAGCAGAAGACGACGTCGAAGAACCCCCGCTCGACCGTCGGGACGGTCACGGAGATCCACGACTACCTGCGGCTCCTCTTCGCCTCCATCGGCCAGCCCCACTGCGTCAGCTGCGGGCGGGAGATCTCGGCCCAGACGATCCAGCAGATGACCGACCGGATCCTCGCGATGCCCGAAGGGACCCGGTTCCTCGTCCTCGCCCCGTTCGTCCGCGGGAAGAAGGGGGAGTACCGGCGGCAGATGGCCGAGTTCGCGAAGAAGGGCTTCGTTCGGGCGCGCGTCGACGGCGAGACGATCGACCTCGCGGAGCCGCCGGAGCTCGACAAGCAGAAGAAGCACTCCATAGACGTCATCGTCGACCGCCTCGTCGTGCGGCGCGACGAGGAGACCCGGCGCCGCCTCGCCGACTCGCTCGAGACGGCGGTGCGGGTGGCCGGCGGCCTCGTGACGATCTCGGTCGTCGGTGGGAAGGGGGAGACGGACTCCGAGGAGACCCTCTCGACGTCCTACGCCTGCCCCGACTGCGGGACCTCGCTCCCCGAGATCACGCCCCGCCTCTTCTCGTTCAACTCTCCCTACGGGGCCTGTGTGGCTTGCTCGGGCCTCGGCTCGGTGCCGCGGGTCGACCCCGACCGGCTGGTCCCCGACCCGTCGCTCTCGATCGCCGAGGGGGCGATCGCCCTCTGGAAGCCCGGGTCGGCGAACTGGCGCCTGAGACAGGTCGAGCAGCTCTCGAAGGCGGCGAAGTTCTCGATGGACGTCCCGTGGAAGAAGCTCCCGGCAGACGTCCGCGACATGATTCTCCACGGCTCGAAGGAGCGGGAAATCAAGTGGAAGTGGAAGTCGGAGAAGGGGGAGTACGTCTGGTCCTCCTCTTACAAGGGGCTCGTCCCGCTCCTGACGGAGAAATACAAGGAGGTCGAGAGCGAGGAGGCCCGCCAGGAGCTGGAGAAGTTCATGTCGGCCACCCGCTGCCCCGACTGCGACGGCCGGCGCCTGAAGCCGGAAGCGCTCGCCGTGAAGGTCCGCGGCCGGGCGATCGACGCACTGACCGGAATGACGCTCGAGGATGCGAAGGCGTTCTTCGTCTCCTTCGAGGCGGCGCCGCGGGAGCGGGCGATCGCCGGGAAGATCCTGAAGGAGATCGAGGACCGCCTCGGCTTCCTGAACGACGTCGGCATCGGCTACCTCTCGCTCGGGCGCGGCTCGGCGACGCTCTCCGGCGGCGAGGCGCAGCGGATCCGCCTGGCCACGCAGATCGGCTCGAAGCTGATGGGGGTCCTCTACGTCCTCGACGAGCCCTCCATCGGCCTCCACCCGAGGGACAACCGCAAGCTGATCGACACGCTGAAGGCGATGCGCGACCTCGGGAACACGGTCGTCGTCGTCGAGCACGACGAGGAGACGATCCGGTCGGCCGACCGTGTCGTCGACCTGGGCCCCGGGGCCGGAATCCACGGCGGCGAGGTGGTCGGGGAGGGGAAGGCTGCCGAGCTCGTCCGTTTCCCCCGCTCGCTGACCGGGAAGTATCTCTCGGGCGAGCTCTCGATCCCGGTCCCGGACTCCCGCCGCGCCGGCAGCGGGAAGACGATCTCGGTCGTCGGGGCCAGGGCCAACAACCTCCAGAACGTCACGGTCCGCTTTCCCCTCGGCTGCCTGACGGCGGTGACGGGGGTCTCCGGATCGGGTAAGTCGACCCTGGTCAACGACATCCTCTACAGGGCCGCGGCCCGGGCGCTCCACGAATCGAACGAGAAACCGGGCGCGCACGACCGGATCGAAGGGCTCGAGCACGTCGACAAGGTGATCGACATCGACCAGTCGCCGATCGGCCGGACCCCGCGCTCGAACCCGGCGACCTACACGAACCTCTTCGGGGGGATCCGCGACCTCATGGCTCAGGTGCCGGAGGCCCGGATGCGCGGCTACGGCCCGGGTCGCTTCTCCTTCAACGTGAAGGGGGGCCGTTGCGAGGCCTGCGGCGGCGGGGGGCAGATCGCCATCGAGATGCACTTCCTTCCCGACGTCTACGTCACCTGCGACGTCTGCGGAGGGCACCGGTACAACCGCGAGACGCTCGATGTCCGGTACAAGGGGCTCAACATCGCCGAGGTCCTCGACCTCACGGCCGAGCAGGCGGCGGAGGTCTTCACGAACGTCCCGTCGATCCGGAACGTCTCCGCGACGCTGGTGGAGGTCGGCCTCGGCTACATCAAGCTGGGCCAGCCGGCGACGACCCTCTCCGGGGGCGAGGCGCAGCGCGTGAAGCTGGCCCGCGAGCTGTCGCGGCGGGCCACGGGGCGGACCCTCTACATTCTCGACGAGCCGACGACCGGCCTCCACTTCGACGACGTGAAGAAGCTCCTCGCCGTCCTCCACGCCCTGGTCGACCGGGGGAACACCGTCATCGTCATCGAGCACAACCTCGACGTCGTCAAGACGGCGGACCGGATCGTCGACCTGGGACCCGAAGGGGGAGCCCGGGGAGGCCTCGTCATCGCCGAAGGGACCCCCGAGGAGGTCGCAGCGATTGCGGTCTCGGCGACCGGCCTCCACCTCGCTCCCCTCCTCCGAAAGAGACGGCCGGTCAGCCGCCGGTAGATCGCGGGGCCCCGCGGCCCTAGAATCAGCGGTCTGTCGTGATCACGGGCTTCAACACCGACATCCGGCACGGGGACCGCGTCTTCCACGTCCAGACGGAGGACCGAGGGCTCGGGAACCCGATCGTCGAGTCTCTCGTCTACGTGGGTGGACAGATCCTCCTTTCGAAGAGGAGCCCGTACGCGGACCTCGTCATCGACGGAAAGCCCGACGAGAAGGCCGTCAAGCAGCTGATGGATCTTCAGCACCGGCGGATCATCGAGGCGATTCGGCGGGGCCGATTCGACCCGGCGCCGTCGGGGGTCCCGCCTGTCGAAAGTGGCGCCGTGAAGCCCGAGGCCCCCCTCTCGCCCGCCGCCGCAGCAGCCGCCGCCGCGATCCTGGCAGGAGGCCCGAATTCCGGTAGCTTTGAGGCCGCCCACCCTCGGCCGCCCGCGACGAACGCGATGGCGCGCCCACCCGCCTCCGGCGTCGTCCCGAGCCCCCCGGCCTTCGGAGCGATGGCCAGGCCGCCCGCTTCCGGCGTCCTCTCGAGGCCACCGGCTTCCGGAGCGATGGCCAGGCCGCCCGCCTCCGGCGCCATTCCTGGAAACGGCACGAGCCCGGATCGGTCGCTCGACCAGGTCATCAACGAGTACCTCGCGGCGGAGGCCGCTTCCGAGCGGCTCGAGCTCAGCCTGATGAAGGGCGGCGACCTCGTCTCCGGCGAAGCCGTCGCCCTTTCCGTCCGGGCGGCCACGTCTGTCACGGACCGGCCGGTGCCGGGAGCGAACATCACCCTCCGAGTCGTTTCGAACCTCGGTCCGACACAGGTCCTGTACCGCGGCGTCACCGGCGGTGACGGCCTCGTCAAGGTGACGGCAACACTCCCCGACATCGGCGCCGGCAACGCGGCCCTGATCGTCTCCGCGAGCTCCGCGCTGGGGAACCTGGAGATCAAGCAGCTCATTCGCCGAAAGCTCGACTAGCCCCCTCCGGGTCCCGGGCCCTTCACGGGACTTGAAGTTCGGCGCGCTCCCCGTATAATTCGCGTCCCGCAGCCGGTCCGACGGACCGGGCGCGGGTCTACGGGCCGTTAGCTCAATTGGTAGAGCAAGAGACTCTTAATCTCTGGGTTCGGGGTTCGAGTCCCTGACGGCTCACCAGCTCTCTCCGGGGGTCGGCGGAAACGCCGGCCCCCGATTCGTGTCTGCCTGTCTCGACATCGAGGTGCCGGCCGGCTCCGAGGGTGATCCCGCCCGGTGGTTCCGGCCCCGGGCCCTCTTCGGGCCCTTGTGGTAACGTCCCGTTCCCCGTCCGCGTCCGCTCCGCGGGAGTGGCGGAATGGCATACGCGCCGGACTTAGGATCCGGTGGGGCGACCCGTGAGGGTTCGAGTCCCTCCTCCCGCACCATGTTGAAACGAGAGACCCCCATGAACATCACGTCCTACGTCGAAGAGTCCCCGACGAAAAAGTCGATGACGCTGGAGATCTCCCTCGAGGAGGTCCGCGCCGCGACCGAGAAGGCCGCCCGGAGCATGGCCCGGCAGGTCCGCCTTCCCGGATTCCGCCCCGGGAAGGTGCCCGCGGAGATCGTGAAGAAACGCTTCGCCGAGGAGCTGAAGGGCGAGGTGCTCGAGTCGCTCCTGCGCGACACCCTTCGCGAGGTCTTCCACGAGAAGGGGCTTCTCGTGGTCGGGGAGCCGAAGATCGACGACCTGAAGTACGAGGCGGACGCCCCGCTCACGTTCAAGGTCGAGGTCGAGCACCGCCCGGCCGTCGCGCCGAAGGACTACCGGGGCCTGAAGGTTCCGACCGAGCCGACCATTCCGTCGGACGACGAGGTCGCCGCCGCCCTGGAGCGGATCCGCGAGGGGCGCTCCACGTTCGAGCCGGTCGAGGACCGCCCGGCGATGGACGGCGACTACGGCCTCGTCGACATCCGCGGAGTCTTCCCCACCGGCGACGGCAAGGACTTCGAGCGGCTGAAGGTCCTCGTCGAGATCGGCGGGGAAGAGACGCTTCCCGAGATGTCGGCGCACCTGCGCAACGCCGAGGCCGGCGTAACCGTGAGCTTCCAGAAGGACTTCCCCGAAGAGGGGGTCGATCCCGAGTTCGCCGGCAAGTCGGTGCTCTACCACGTGCAGCTCCACGCCATCAAGAAACGGATCCTGCCGGAGTGGGACGACGAGCTCGCCCGCCTGGTCCTGACCCCGCGCGACGGGGAAGGCCCCGAAGGGACCGGGATGGAGATGTTGAAGGCCGAGCTGACGAAGAGCCTCGTGCGGGAGAAGGAGCAGGCGCTGAAGGAGAAGCGGCGCCGCGCCGTCCTGGACGCGCTCCTCGCCCTGAACCCGGTGGACGCGCCCGAGACGATGGTAACCGCCGAGGTCGACTCCTCTCTCCAGCAGTACGCGCGCTTCCTCGCCTCCCAGGGGATGGACCTGAAGGAGGCGAAGATGGACTGGAACAGGATCCGGGAGGAAGCCCGGCCGGCGGCCGTCCGCCGGGTGAAGGAATACCTCCTCCTCGACGCGATCGCCGAGGCCGAGACGATCGCCGTCAGCGACACGGAGCTGGACGCCGATCTCAAACGGCGGGCCCGGTCGATGGGGGCCGCCTTCGGCGAACTCAAGTCCCAGCTCGTGAAGAACGACCGTCTGGAGGGGATCCGGGAAGAGCTCCGGATCGACAAGGCCCTCGAGCTGGTCCTGACGGAAGCCGTTCCGGCCTCCTGAGCGGAAAGGGATTAGGAGAACCGCCGATGCTGGTCCCGATGGTGATCGAGCAGACGAACCGGGGAGAGCGTGCGTACGACATCTACTCGCGGCTCCTGAAGGACAACGTCATCTTCCTCGGTACTGCGATCAACGACGAGGTGGCCAACCTCGTGATCGCGCAGATGCTCTTCCTCGAGGCCGAGAACCCCGAGAAGGACATCACCCTCTACATCAACAGCCCGGGCGGGTCCGTCACCGCCGGTCTCGCGATCTACGACACGATGCAGTACGTCAAGCCCGACGTGGCCACCTACTGCACCGGGCAGGCGGCCTCGATGGGGGCCGTCCTCCTCGCCGGTGGCAAGAAGGGGAAGCGGGCCGCGCTTCCGAACGCGCGCGTCCTGATCCACCAGCCGCTCGCCTACGGCCTCGAGGGGCAGGCGTCGGACATCGAGATCCACGCCCGGGACCTCGTCCGTATGAAGAAGAGGCTCAACGAGATCCTCTCGACCCACACGGGCCAGCCGTTCGAGCGGATCGAGCTGGACACCGATCGCGACAACATCTTCGAGGCCGAGGCGGCGCGGGAATACGGCCTCATCGACATGGTGCTCCGGAACCGGGATTGAGCGCGGGTCAGGAAACGGCCCCCGGCGGCCGGGGGCGCTAGAATTCCCCCGGGAAGGATTCCTTCAGGGATGACGAAGAAAACGGGTCCCGGCGACGTCCTCAGGTGCAGCTTCTGCAACAAGTCGCAGCGCGACGTGAAGAAGCTCATCGCGGGGCCGACGGTCTACATCTGTGACGAGTGCGTCGACATCTGCCTCGACATCATCGCGGAGGACCGCGTCCTCGACCAGGCCAAGCCCGAATCGAAGCTGCCCAAGCCCCGCGATATCAAGGAGTTCCTCGACGAATACGTGGTCGGCCAGGAGCAGGCGAAGAAGAAGCTCGCGGTCGCGGTCTACAACCACTACAAGCGGATCGACTACTTCGAGCGGAACCGCAAGCTCGACGTCGAGCTGCAGAAGTCGAACATCCTCCTCATCGGGCCGACCGGCACTGGCAAGACGCTTCTCGCCCAGACCCTCGCCCGGATGCTCTCGGTCCCGTTCACCATCGCCGACGCCACGACCCTCACCGAGGCGGGCTACGTCGGCGAGGACGTGGAGAACATCATCCTGAAGCTCTACCAGGCGGCGGGCCAGGACAAGGAAAAGACCGAGCGCGGCATCGTCTACATCGACGAGATCGACAAGATCGCCCGCAAGGGGGAGAACCCGTCGATCACCCGGGACGTCTCCGGAGAGGGAGTCCAGCAGGCCCTCCTGAAGATCCTCGAGGGGACCGTCACGAACGTCCCGCCCCAGGGGGGGCGCAAGCACCCGCACCAGGAGTTCATCCAGATCGACACGACGAACATCCTCTTCATCTGCGGGGGGGCGTTCGTCGGCCTCGAGGACATCATCGGCCGGCGCCTGACCGAGAAGGCGATGGGCTTCGGCGCGAAGATCGAGTCGAAGAAGCAGAAACGCGCCGGAGACACGCTCGAGAAGACCCACCCGGAAGACCTGATCAAGTTCGGGATGATCCCCGAGTTCATCGGGCGCGTCCCGGTCGTGGCGACGCTCCACGACCTCGACCGCACCGCCCTCGTCTCCATCCTGAAGGAGCCGAAGAACTCCCTCCTCAAGCAGTACCAGACGCTCCTGGAGTTCGAGAACGTCGGGCTCCGCTTCACGGACGACGCCGTCGACGAGATCGCCGACGAGGCGATGAAGCGCACGCTCGGGGCGCGGGGCCTCAAGGTCATCCTCGAGGAGCTCATGCTCGACGTGATGTACCGCGTTCCTTCCGAGGAGGAGATCGAGGAGTGCGTCATCACGAAGGACGTCGTCCAGCGGCGCGCTGCGCCGATCCTGTCGCTGCGGAAGGTCGGTTGACGGCCTTCTCCCCGGCGTCGCCCGGTCCCGCGCCTTCCCCGCGGGGCCAGAGCCCTCGCACCAAGAGGTAGATCCGAATGACTTCTCCCGCGACCCCGCCCGGACGGCCCGCGACGCGGACGTTTCCGCTCGTGCCGCTCCGTGACATGGTCGTCTTTCCGCGGATGATGGCCCCCTTCGTCGTGGGCCGGGCGTCGTCCATCGCGGCGCTCGAGGCGGCCCTGCTGACGCCTGACAAGCGGATCTTCCTCGCCGCGCAGCGCGACCCGAAGATCGACGAGCCGGCCGCGGGCGACATCCACGACGTCGGCGTCGTGTCGGTCGTCGTCCAGTCGCTGAAGCTCCCGAACGGCCACATCAAGGTGATGGTCGAGGGGGTGTCGCGCGGGGTCATCCGCTCCTTCGCCACCGCCGGCGGCCACAAGGAAGTGGCGGTCGAGACCGTGGAGGCGCGGCCCCTCTCCGGCGGCGCCGCCGAGGTCAACCCGTACATGCAGAAGGTGCTCGGCGTGTTCGAGCAGTACGCCAAGCTCTCCCACCAGCTCGCGTACGAAGGGCTCCTCGCCTCGCTGACCCTCGACGATCCCGAGGTCTTCGCGGACATGCTCGCGGGCCACCTCCCGGCGTCGATCGCGACGCCCGAGAAGCAGGCCCTCCTCGAGACGGTGAGCCCCCTGGAACGGCTGCAGAAGCTTCAGGACCTGCTGGAGGTGGAGATCGAGAAGATCAACATCGACCGGCGGATCAACAACAAGGTCAAGAAGCAGATGGAGCGGGCCCAGAAGGAGTACTACCTCAACGAGAAGATCAAGGCGATCCACCAGGAGCTCGGCCGGAAGGACGACAAGTCCGACGAGCTCGAGGAGCTGAAGCAGAAGGTCGACAGCGCCGGGATGCCGAAGGACGTCAAGGAGAAGGCGCTCGCCGAGCTCAAGCGGCTCGAGGCGATGCCGAACGTCTCGGCCGAGGCGACGGTCTCGAGGAACTACATCGACTGGCTCGTGAACGTGCCGTGGAAGAAGGCGTCGCGCGAGTCGAAGGACATCAAGAACGCCGAGAAGGTCCTGAACGAGGACCACTACGGCCTCGCGAAGGTCAAGGAGCGGATCCTCGAGTTCCTCGCGGTGCGCCAGCTCGTGACGGAGACGAAGGGGTCGATCCTCTGCTTCGCCGGTCCTCCGGGCGTCGGCAAGACGTCCCTGGCCAAGTCGATCGCCAAGTCGCTCAACCGCAAGTTCGTGAGGCTCAGCCTCGGCGGCGTGCGCGACGAGGCCGAGGTGCGTGGCCACCGCAGGACCTACATCGGGGCCTTCCCCGGCCAGATCATCCAGCTCATGAAGAAGGCCGGGACCGTGAACCCGGTCTTCCTCCTCGACGAGGTCGACAAGATGTCGATGGACTTCCGCGGCGACCCGTCCGCGGCCCTGCTCGAGGTCCTCGACCCCGAGCAGAACCACGCCTTCGTCGACCACTACCTCGACGTGGAGTACGACCTCTCGAAGGTCATGTTCATCGCCACGGCGAACGTAGTCCATCCGATCCCGCCCGCGCTGAGGGACCGGATGGAGATCATCAGCCTCTCCGGCTACACGCCGAACGAGAAGGTGGCGATCGCGAAGCAGTTCCTCGTCCCGAAGCAGGTGAAGGAGAACGGGCTGACGGCCGAGCAGGCCGTCTTCGACGATTCGGGGCTCTATGCCCTCATCGAGAAGTACACCCGCGAGGCGGGCGTGAGGAGCCTCGAGCGCGAGATCGCCTCGGTCTGCCGCAAGATCGCCCGCAAGGTCGTTGCAGAGGAACCAAAGGAGCCGAAGGAGCCAAAGGAGCCAAAGGAGGAGAAAGGGCCGATTACGGTCACCGCCGACAACCTCCCCGACTTCCTCGGCAAGCCGAAGCACCGCCCCGCGAAGAAGGGGGAGAAGGCCGAAGTCGGTCTTTCCACCGGCCTCGCCTGGACCGAGGCGGGCGGCGACGTCCTCCACATCGAGACCACGCTCATGCGCGGTAAGGGAAACCTCGTCCTCACCGGGCAGCTCGGCGACGTGATGCAGGAGTCGGCCCGTGCGGCCCTCTCGTACGTCAGAAGCCGGGCCGAGCTCTACGGGGCCGATCCCGACTTCTACGAGAAGAAGGACATCCACGTCCACATCCCGGAAGGGGCGATCCCGAAGGACGGCCCGTCGGCCGGGATCACCATGGCGACCTCGATTCTCTCCGCCGTCACGAACATCGCCTGCCGCAAGGACCTCGCGATGACCGGAGAGATCACGCTGCGCGGGAAGGTCCTCCCCGTCGGCGGCATCAAGGAGAAGCTCCTCGCCGCCTACCGGGCGGGGATCACGACGCTCATCCTCCCCCGCGAGAACGAGAAGGACCTCGACGACCTCCCCGAGGAGATCCGGAGCGTCCTGGAATTCCACCTCGTCGACGACGTCGACGAGGTCGTGCGGCTGGCGCTCGAAACCGCGCCCGTCGCGGCCCCTCCCAGCGTCGCCCCGGCCGTGGCCGGGACGACCCCCTCCTCTGGCCTCGCGCACTGACCTGCCGGGCGGCCTGCCGCAAGGGAGCCGCCCGGTCCCGGTATACCTCTCTTTCAAAGCCCTTATGACCCGGAAAGAATCGCCTGTCTCCCGCACGTCCAAGTCCGCGCGAGCGGTCGCCGTGAACAGTCCCCTCGGACGGACCGTGCGGCTCGAGCTCCCTGCCCATGCGGAGGGCGAGCGTCCGCATGGTCTCCCGCTGCCGTCCGTCGTCGTCCTCGGCCGGTCGAACGTCGGCAAGTCGAGCCTCCTGAACGCCGTCCTCGCGACGAAGGTCGCCCGCGTCTCGCAGACCCCCGGGCGGACTCAGGCCCTTCACTGGTACCGGGTCGACGACGCCTTTCGCGTCATCGACTGTCCCGGATACGGCTACGCGAAGACGGCCCGCGAGTCGCGTGACCGTTTCGCCGGGCAGATCGAGGAGCTCCTGACCGGCGAGCGCGGGCCCGACCTCGCGCTCCTCCTCGTCGACGGACGGCTCGGGCCGCAGGATTCGGACCGCTCGATGGCCCTCTTCCTCCGGACCGCGGGAATCCCGACCGTCGTGGCGGCGACGAAGTGGGATGCCGTGAAGTCGTCCCAGAGGGTCCGGCAGCTCCGGGCCCTCGCTGCCGAGTTCGAGGATCCCGAACGTCCCCTCCTGCCCGTTTCGTCCGAAACAGGCGAAAATCTGTCCACCCTCGGCCGTCTTCTCAAGGACCGGCTCATCGGAAGGACCCGGGAAGGTGCCGCGCCCGCGGCGCCGCAGGGCCCGCGAAAAAAGGAGTCCTGATGCCTCGCCGCAAGGTCCCCGGCACCGACTACGTCAACGCGACGATCAACCCGAACGACCTCCCGAACGACCTGGAAGAGCTCGTGTCTCCCGATCTCGATAGCGCGCCGATGCTCGACATCCGGACCCTGCACAACACCCCGATGCCGCAGCTCCTGAAGATCGCGGCGGAGCTCGAGGTCGAAGGGGCCCCGGCGCTGCGCAAGCAGGAGCTGATCTTCAAGGTGCTGCAGGCGCAGACGGAGCGGGCGGGCCTCATCTTCTCGGAAGGGGTCCTCGAGGTCCTCCCGGACGGGTTCGGGTTCCTCCGGGCGCCCGAGTACAACTATCTCGCCGGGCCCGACGACATTTACGTCTCGCCCTCCCAGATCCGCAAGTTCGGCCTGAGGACGGGGGACACGATCTCGGGGCAGATCCGCCCGCCGAAGGAGGGGGAGCGCTACTTCGCCCTCATCAAGGTCGAGGCGGTCAACTTCGAGCACCCCGACATCGCGCGGGAGAAGGTCCTCTTCGACAACCTGACGCCGCTCTACCCGCAGGAGCGGATCCGGCTCGAGACGCCGAACATGTCGTCGCGCGTCCTCGACCTGATCGCCCCGGTCGGCAAGGGGCAGCGCGGCCTCATCGTCGCCCCGCCGCGGACCGGCAAGACGATGCTCCTGCAGGCGCTCGCGAACTCGGTCACGACGAACCACCCCGAGGTGACGCTCATCGTCCTCCTCATCGACGAGCGGCCCGAGGAGGTCACCGACATGCAGCGGTCGGTGAAGGGCGAGGTCATCAGCTCGACGTTCGACGAGCCGGCGACCCGCCACGTCCAGGTCGCCGAGATGGTCATCGAGAAGGCGAAGAGGCTCGTCGAGCACAAGCGCGACGTCGTCATCCTGCTCGACTCGATCACCCGCCTCGCGCGCGCCTACAACACGACCTGCCCGCCGTCGGGCAAGGTCCTCTCCGGCGGCGTCGACGCGAACGCGCTCCAGAAGCCGAAGCGCTTCTTCGGCGCGGCGCGCAACGTCGAGGAGGGCGGCTCCCTGACGATCATGGCGACGGCCCTCATCGACACCGGCTCGCGGATGGACGACGTCATCTTCGAGGAGTTCAAGGGGACGGGGAACATGGAGATCCACCTCGACCGCCGGCTCGTCGACCGCCGCGTCTTCCCGTCCATCGACATCAACAAGTCGGGGACGCGGAAGGAGGAGCTCCTCATCGAGAAGGCCGAGCTCAACCGGATCTGGATCCTCCGCAAGGTTCTCACGCCGCTCTCGACGGTCGAGGCGATGGAGCTCCTCCTCGAGAGGCTCGAGAAGTCGAAGACGAACCTGGAGTTCCTCAGCTCGATGTCGGCGGGATGAGTCCGCGCGCGGCGCGGCCCTCAGGGCCGCGCCAGGCGCGCGACGAAGTGCAGGTCCCTCCCGAAGAGCGCCGAGAACGGGAACGGATAGAGGCCGGGAACGGGGGCACGCTGCTCCTCCCGGAGGCTTGCCGCCGCGACGGCGCCGAGCCCGGCCGAAGAGGTCATCGCCGCCTGAGTCCGAGGATCGAGAGGAAGAACGAGGCGAGGAGCCCGTGGGCCCCCAGGACGAGGAGGAGGGCGCCGGGGATCATCTTCCGCATGGAAACGGTGTAGTCGAGGTAGTTCCAGACGGAGTCGGCCCAATTGGCGGCGACCGAGGCGCAGAGAGCGGCTCCGGCGAGGAGGAGGACGGCGCTCGCGGCGAGCCCCGTCTCCAGCGTGACGATCCGGAAGGCGCGCGAGAGGCGCGGGTCTTCGGGCAGGAACCCCTCGGTGACGGCGAAGACCTTCGCGAAGACCGCGAACGTCAGGGCCTCGACACCGGTCAGGACCATGACCGCCGCACCGAGCATGGTGTGGACGTCCAGGGTCGCCGCGCCGACCTGGCGGGGTCCCGGAAAGAGCCACCCGAGGAGCCCCGTGCCGAGGAGGACGAGAATCAGCCCCGGCCAGAGGTAGAGCCACCGGGGCGAGTACATCAGGAGGAAGCGAAGGTGCCGCCAGCCGTCCCTCCACGTGCGCAGGTGCGGCGGGCGGGAGCGCCCGTCCTTCCGCAGCGTCACGGGGATCTCGCCGATACGCAGGCCGAAGAGGGTCGCCTTGACGACCATCTCGCTCGCGAACTCCATGCCGGTCGTCCTGAGGCCGATGCGGTCGATCGCCTCCTTCCGGAAGCCGCGGATGCCGCAGTGGAAGTCCGAGATCGGGACGCGGAAAAAGAGGCGTCCGAGGAAGGAGAGGACGGGGTTCCCGAGCCAGCGGTGAAGAAACGGCATGGCGCCCGGCTCGATCCGGCCCTGGAAGCGCGAGCCCATGACGAGGTCGTGCCCGTCCTCGAGCCTGGCCACGAAGGCGGGGACCTGGCCGAAGTCGTACGAGTCGTCTGCATCGCCCATGACGACGTAACGCCCCCGCGACGCGGCGATTCCGCCAAGGAGCGCGGCACCGTAGCCCCGGTCGGGGACGGGGACGACCCGCGCGCCGGCACGCCCGGCGATCTCCTGCGAGCCGTCGGTCGAGCCGTTGTCGGCCACGATCACCTCGCCCGCGAGCCCGGAGGCGCCGAGCGTCTCGACCGCGCGCCGCACGCAGCGTTCGAGCGTCTCGGCTTCGTTCAGGCACGGCATCAGGACCGAGACGAGGAGGGGCGGCGAATCCACGCCGGGATTGTCGCCCGAGTCCGTCCCGAACCCGTCGTCGTAAGATCGTCGTGGTCATGACTCCCGCCATCCCGGTCTCCGCCGTCGACTTCGTGAACGCCTGGCCCGTCACCTGGGGCTTCCTCAAGGGGGCGGTCGAGGGGTTCCTCCCGATCACCGACGTCCCGTCCGCGTGCGCGGACCGGCTCGCTCGCGGCGAGGTCCAGGCCGGCATCATCCCGGCCATCGAGGCGGCGCGGATTCCCGGGATCCGGATCGTCCGCGGCGTCGGCATCGCCTCGTACAACCGCGTGAGGAGCGTCCTCCTCGTGTCGCGGGTCCCGTTTTCCGAGATCCGGAGCGTCGCCCTGGACACCAGCTCCCGCTCCTCGGCGGCCATCGTCCGCCTCCTCCTCGCCGACCTCTACGGCGCCCGGCCGGAATACCACCTCGCCGTCCCGGAGCTGCCGAGGATGCTCGCGACCGCGGACGCCGCGCTCCTCATCGGCGACCCGGCGCTCACGGTGAAGACGGAGGGGCTCCGCGTCCTCGACCTCGCCGAAGCGTGGAACCGGCTCACCGGTCTCCCGCTCGTCACGGCGATCTGGGCCGTCCGGCGCGACATCGCGCCGGAGCCGTTCCTCTGGTCGCGCGATTACGCCCGGCACCGGATCGGCGAGATCATCGACGCCGCCGGGGCGCGGACGGGGCTCGACCGCAAGCTCCTCGCGGAGTACTTCGAGATGAACCTCCACTACGACCTCGACGAGGACGACGAGCGGGGACTCGCCGAGTTCTACCGGCGGGCCGCCGTGCACGGTCTCATCTCGTCGCCCGACCTTCCCCCGTTTTCCGGCGTGCCGCTCGTCCCGAGGTCCTTCTCCTGATGTCCTCGTCCGCGCGGTCGCTCCCCTCTCCCCCGTCCCCCGGCCTCGGGGGATCGCTTCGCGCGTCGTCGATTCTCGACCGTGCCGCCGCGGGCGGGCGCATCACCCCGGCCGAGGCGCTCGTCCTCTTCGAGGATGCGCCCCTCCTCGAGGTGGGCGCGGCCGCGGCCGCGGTCCGCCGCCGGATGCACCCGGGCGAACAGGCGACGTACCAGGTCGACCGGAACATCAACTACACGAACGTCTGCATCTACCGCTGCGCCTTCTGCGCCTTCTACCGGAAGGCGGGCGACGAGGAGGCCTACGTCCTCCCCCTCGAGGAGATCGGGACCAAGGTCGAGGAAACTCTCGCGCTCGGGGGGACGGGCGTCCTCCTTCAGGGCGGCGTCCACGCCGAGCTCCCGTTCTCCTTCTACGAGGAGCTCCTCTCGTTCCTTCGCGAGCGCTTCCCGCGCATCCACCGTCACGCCTTCTCGGCGCCGGAGATCTTCTTTCTCGCCAAGAAGGAGAAGGCCCCGATCGCCGACGTGCTCGTCCGCCTGCGCGACGCCGGCCTGATGTCGGTCCCGGGCGGCGGCGCGGAGGTCCTCGAGGACGGCGTGAGGAAGCGGATCTGGGCGCTCGCCAAGGCTCCGACCGAGAAGTGGGCCGAGGTCCACCGCGAGGCGCACCGTCTCGGGATGCCGACGACGGCGACGATGATGTTCGGCGTCGGGGAGACGTACGCCGAGCGGATCGCGCACCTGGAGGTCGTGAGGCGGATCCAGGACGAGTCCCTCGCGGGAGGGAAGGAGTCGTTCACGGCCTTCATCCCCTGGACGTTCCAGGACGAGAACACCGCGCTCGACGGCACGGTCGAGGTGTCGACCGGCCACGACTACCTGCGGACCCTCGCCCTCTCGCGCCTCTTCCTCGACAACGTGGAGCACCTGCAGGGCTCGTGGGTGACGCAGGGGAAGAAGATCGGACAGGTCTCGCTCTTCTTCGGCGCCGACGACCTCGGCTCGATCATGATCGAGGAGAACGTCGTCGCCGCGGCCGGCGCGCACAACCGGATGACGAGGAGCGACATGGTCGCCCTCATCCGCGACGCCGGCTTCGCGCCCGCCCAGCGGGGCACGGTCTACGACCGGTGTCACGCCTCCTGCTGCCGGTTCGAGGGACGCGGGGGAGCTTGAGTCGGCCGGACTTTTGTAGAACAATTGCAAAGCTCGCAGGACGAGGGAGAACGGAAGGAGGCCGCATGGCTTCGGACATGGACAAGCTCCGCCAGACGGTGGAATCGCTGTTGAAGGAAAACAAATCTCTGAACGAGCGGGACGTCAAGACCGCTGCAGGCAAGATCCTGAAGATGAAGCCGGCCGACATCGGCGCCGGCGTCATCCGCGAGGTGCGGCGCAAGCTGGGGATCGACCGCCCCTCCGCCCTCGCGTGGGCACGGGCGCTTCTCACGAAGGCCCCCACCACCGAGGCCCGCGTCGTCATCGGAGGCGTGGCCGAGAAGTTCGGCATCCGGGTCGGCCCGCCGGACGTGACCCGGCTCCGTCCCAAGGAATCCCGGCGCCAGCGGAAGAACGGGCGGAAGAAGGCCGGGCGCCCGGCAGCCAGGGCGAACGTGCTGAAGCCCGAGGTCGTCGACGCGGCACCGAAGAAGGGGCGCGGAAAGGCCGCAAAGGCTCCCGAGCCGGTCGTCGTGCCGGGGCCGGCGAAGGGTGAAGTCTCGGTCACCTTCCAGGGGCGTGGAAACCCGGAGGACCTCGCCCGGTTCTTCCTCTCCCTCTCGAAGACGCTCTGACCTTCCGGACGCCTCCGCCGGTTGACCCGTAAGGTCGCCGACCTCATAATGCCCGCCCCTCCAGGTTGGGGGGTCGTCCAATGGTAGGACTGCAGACTCTGGATCTGCCTATCGGGGTTCGACTCCCTGCCCCCCAGCCATCCTGACGAAGCTCGCCGCCCACGGGCGGCGTTTTCGTTCCGGCCGCCAGGCCGAGGTGAGGCGAGTCAGGACGGAGGCGGTGCGGCGACGAGGCGAAGGCGCCGGAGGAGTGGTTCCGCGATCACGGCTGCGACCGCCGCCCCCACGACGTCTGCGGCAACGTCGGCCGCCTCGACGTCCCGGCCCGGCACGAAGAGCTGGTGGGCCTCGTCGCTGATGCCCCAGAGGAGCGCCCCGAGGATGAGCACGAGCGTCGTCCGGCGGCGCGGCCAGCCTTCGCCGTTCCGGGCGGCCCGGTAGGCGAGGAGCCCGAGGAGGAAAAACCACCCCGCGTGCGCGAGCTTGTCGCTGGCGGGAAGGGAACGCAGGAGCGGCAGGGGCGGCAGCTGGCTCCGGGACGAGAGCACCACCTGAACGGCCAGCATCCCCACGACGGGGGCCCAGTGGAAGAGCCGCCGCCCGGCGGGCGCTCTGGTGTCCGGTTCCGCGGTCACCTTCGGGCCGTCAGGCCCCGCGTCCCTTCTTCTCGATCTTCGCCCACGTGTCGCGCAGGCCGACGGAGCGGTTGAAGACGGGCCTCCCGGGCTCCGAGTCGGGATCGACGGAGAAATACCCGAGGCGCTCGAACTGGAGGAACGCTCCGTGCGGAGCCGACGCGAGCGCCGGTTCTACGAACCCCTCTTTCACGAGGAGCGATTCGGGGTTGAGGTTCGAGAGGAAGTCCTTCCCCTCGGGTGCGTCGTCGGGGAGCTCGGTCGTGAAGAGGCGGTCGTAGAGACGCGCCTCGGCCGCGACGGCGTGGGCCGCCGAGACCCAGTGGATCGTCCCCTTCACCTTTCGCGCGGCGCCCTCCTCCCCGCTCTTCGACGTCGGGTCGTACGTGCAGCGCAGCGCGACGACCTCGCCGGAGGCGTTCTTCACGACCTCCTCGCACTTGATGATGAAGCCCCAGCGCAGGCGTACCTCCTGCCCCGGAGAGAGGCGGTGGTACTTCGGCGGCGGAGTTTCGCGGAAGTCGTCCCGGTCGATCCAGAGCTCGCGGCCGAAGGCGACCTTGCGCGTCCCGGCGGCCGGGTCCTCGGGGTTGTTGACCGCATCGAGCTCCACGACGTCCCCCTCGGGCCAGTTCGTCAGGACGACCTTGAGCGGATCGAGGACCGCCATCCCGCGCGGGGCGCGACGGTTGAGGTCTTCCCTCAGGCAGTGCTCGAGGAGGGCGACGTCGACGAGGCTGTCGCGCTTGGCCAGCCCGATCCGGTCGGCGAAGTCGCGGATCGCCTCCGGCGTGTAGCCGCGGCGGCGCAGGCCCGCGATCGTCGGCATCCGCGGGTCGTCCCAGCCCTTGACCTGCCCGCCGGTGACGAGCTGGAGGAGCTTTCTCTTCGAGAGGAGCGTGTAGGTGATGGCGAGGCGTGCGAACTCGATCTGCCGGGGGCGGTTCTCGAGACCCAGGGCGAGGAGGCACCAGTCGTAGAGGGGGCGATGGTCCTCGAACTCGAGCGTGCAGAGGGAGTGGGTGATTCCCTCGATCCAGTCGGAGACCGCGTGGGCGTAGTCGTACATCGGGTAGATGCACCACGCGTCGCCCGTCCGGTGGTGCGTCGCCTTGCGGATCCGGTAGAGCGCCGGGTCGCGCAGGTTGATGTTGGGTGACGCCATGTCGATCTTCGCGCGCAGCGTCCGCGAGCCGTCGGGGAACTCGCCGGCGCGCATCCGCCGGAAGAGGTCGAGGCTCTCCTCGACGGGGCGTTCGCGGAACGGGCTGTCCGTCCCGGGCTCGGTCAGCGTGCCGCGCGTGGCACGGACCCCGTCGGCGGTCAGGTCGCAGACGAAGGCCTTGCCGCGCCGGACCAGCTCCTCGGCGAACTCGTAGATCCGTCCGAAGTAGTCCGAGGCGTAGAACATCCCGTTCCACTCGAAGCCGAGCCAGCGGACGTCCTCCTCGATCGCGTCGACGTACTCGACGTCCTCCTTGAGGGGGTTCGTGTCGTCGAAGCGGAGATTGCAGGTGCCGCCGTATTCCTTCGCGACGCCGAAGTTCAGGCAGATCGACTTGGCGTGGCCGATGTGGAGGTAGCCGTTCGGCTCGGGCGGGAAGCGCGTCGCGACGGTCGTGTGCTTTCCCGTACGGAGGTCGTCCTCGACGATCTCGCGGATGAAGTCCTTGCCGGGGGTCTCGGGCGCGGGGGGCGTCGTTTCTTCCATTGGAACCTCAGCTCGGGGCGGGCTCGCTCTCGATCTTCTCCGCCAGCGCGAGGGCGCGCCGCCGGGTCGTCTCGAGCCCGAGGACCTCGATCATCTCGAAAAGGGGAGGGGAGGCGAGCGTGCCCGTCAGCGCGAGGCGGACGGGCTGGGCGAGGTCGCCCAGCCTGACGCCCGCCTCGGCCGCAAGGGCCCGGGCGATCTCCTCCGTCCCGGCGCGGGTGAGGGACGGCAGGGCCGAGATCCGCTCGACGAACGTCCTGAGGAGCGGCGCGTTCGCGGCTTTGCCGAACTTCTTCATTCCCGCCGCGTCGTACTCGGCGGGGTCGTCCCCATAGACGGAAAGCCCTTTCGCAAGCTCGACGAGTGTCTTCGCGCGCGGCTTCTGAAGCGGGAGCGCGCGCAGGAGCGTCTCCTCCGGGCAGCCCGGCGGGAGCCCGAAGGGGCGGAGCAGCTCGAGGAGTCGTGGCTCCGCGACATCCTGGAGGTACTGTCCGTTCAGCCAGGCGAGCTTCTCGTGGTCGAAGCGCGAGGGGGAGGGCCCGATCCTCTCGAGGGAGAAGAGCGCGGCCATCTCGTCCATCGTCATCCGCTCGCGGTCCTCTCCCGGCGACCAGCCGAGGAGGGCGAGGAAGTTCACGAGCGCCTCGGGGAGGAGCCCCTGGGCGCGGAACTCCTCTGCGCCGGCGGCGCCGTGCCTTTTCGAGAGCTTCTTGCCGTCGGCGCCGAGGATCATCCCGAGGTGCGCGAACCTCGGCGCCTCGGCTCCGAGCGCGCGGAAGAGGGCGACGTGCTTCGGTGTGTTCGGGAGGTGGTCCACGCCCCTGACGACGTGCGTGATCGCCATCGCCACGTCGTCGACGCAGACGGAGAAGTGGTAGAGCGGGTGGCCGTCGGAGCGCATGAGAACGAAGTCGTCCAGCGAGCCGGCCGGGAACTCGGCCCGTCCCTGGACGAGGTCGTCGACGACGATCGGCTCGTCCGGCATCTTCAGCCGGATGACGAACGGTTCGCCCGCGGCGGCGCGGCGGTCCGATTCCTCCATCGGGATCGCGCGCCCGGCGCCGGAGTAGCGGAACGTCTCGCCCGCGGCCTCGGAGGCCTTTCGGGCGGCCTCGAGCTCCTCCGGGGTCTCGAAGGCGCGGTAGGCCTTCCCTTCCGCGAGGAGCTTCGCCGCGGCCTCGCGGTAGAGGCCGTACCTCTCGCTCTGACGGTACGGGCCCTCGTCCCACGTCAGGCCGAGCCAGGTCATCGCCTCGAGGATCTGGTCGACGAGCTCGGGCCTGTTTCGGTCGACGTCGGTGTCCTCGATCCGGAGGATGAAGGTGCCGCCGTGGCGGCGGGCGAAGAGCCAGTTGTAGAGGGCGGTGCGGGCGCCCCCGACGTGGAGGGAGCCGGTCGGAGACGGGGCGAAGCGGACGCGGGGGGCCGATGTCATGGGCTCGTGATGATAACTGCCGGGGCGCGCCGGGCCCGTATCATCCGCCGGCCGTGAGCTCCCCGGACGTACCGCGCCGCGAGGCGCTCCTCGCCGATTCCGCCCTCGTCGTCGTGACGGCGATCTGGGGCTCGACGTTCATCGTCAACGAGCTCGTCCTGAAGGAGACGCCGCCCCTCCTCTTCCTCGCCCTGCGCTACGGCGTGGCCGCGGTCCTTCTCGTCTTCATCGCCCGCGGCCGGCCCCGGACCCCGGGCCTCGTGAAGGACAGCGCGATCCTCGGCCTGCTCCTTTCGGTCGGCATCGGCTGCCAGCTCGTCGGCCAGCTCTTCACGACCGCCTCGAAGGCCGCCTTCATCACGGGCCTCTCCGTTCCGCTCACTCCGGTTGCCGGGTGGCTGTTCTACCGGCAGAAGCCCTCGGGATCGAACCTCGCCGGGCTGATCCTGGCCGCCGGGGGCTTCGGCCTGATGTCGTGGCCGACGGGGGCGACGGGGCTCGACCCGGGCGACCTGCTCGTCTTCCTGACGGCCCTCGTCTACGCGGTCGTCTTCGTGGAGATGGGCGTCGCCGCGCCGAAGCACGACGTACGGGCCTACTCGGCGGGACAGATGTTCTTCGCCTTCGCGGGAGTCCTCGCCGGCCGGCTCCTCCTGACGCCCTTCCTCGGTCGTCCCGAGCCCTTCTTCGCCGCCGAGGGGCGCCCCCTCGAATTCACGCCGAAGTTCCTCCTCGCCATCCTCTGGATGGGGATCGTCGCGTCGGTCGTCACGACCCTCGTCCAGACCTGGGCGCAGGCGCGGATGCCGGCCGTTCACGCGGCGGTCATCTTCGCCCTCGAGCCGGTCTTCACGGCGCTCTTCGCGGCAGTGACGCTCGGCGAGCGGCTCTCGGCGCGCGAGGCGTGGGGGGGCAGCCTCGTCCTCTTCGGCATCGTCGTCTCGGAGCTGCGCCTCCGAAGGTGAACCGCGAGGCGGACCCGGCAGCCCGTCCAGGGGCCGCTCTCACCGTTCGATCCCGCCTCGGTCTCTCCCTTCGAGGGAGGCGCCGGAAAGCGCCGCGGGGAGGCTCGTGGCGAGCCTCCCCGATCCACTTCAGTCCAGCGCGAACGTCAGGTTGTAGGCGTAACCACCGCGGCTGACCACGAGGACGAGCCCCGAGCGGCCGTAGCCGCGCTCCACGGCGCGGGCGAGGTCCTCGAGCGTCGCGATCCGGACGCCGTTCACCGCGAGGAGCGCGTCGCCGCGTTCCAGGCCCTTCCGGTCGGCGGGCGATTCGCGTGCGACCGAGGTCAGGGCGAGCCCTCCCCGAACCTGCGCCACGGAGATGCCGATCTCTCGTCGGAGGATCTCGAGGCCGAGGTCCTCCGGCACGCGCGCCGCCTTCATCGACACCGAGCGGGAACGCTCGCCTCGCCGGACCTCCAACGTCACCGGAGACCCGGGCGCGACGGCGGAGAGCAGCGTGTCGAAGTCCTCTCGGGACTCCACGGGTCTGCCGTTCAGCGAGGCGACGATGTCGCCCGGCTCCAGACCGGCCGCCTCGGCGGGAGAGGCGGGATAGACCGAGCGAACGCGCATTCCGAGGCCGCGGGCGCTCGGGCGGGCGCGGTCGGCCGTGAGGGTCGTTCCCCTCACGCCGATCCAGACCGGCTTGACCTCGCCGAATCGGAGGAGGTCGTCGGTGATCCGGCGGACCCGCTCGACCGGAATCGCGAATCCGATCGTGTTGGCGCCTCCGACGATCGCCGTGTTGATCCCGATCAGCTCGCCGAGGACGTTGCAGAGCGCCCCGCCCGAGTTCCCGGGATTGATCGCGGCGTCGGTCTGGATGAAGTCGGTGTAGGTGCGTCCCTCTCCCTTCACCGTCCGCTGGAGGGCGGAGACGATGCCGGTCGTGACGGTGTTCGAGAGGCCGAAGGGGTTCCCGACGGCGATCGCCGTCTCGCCGATCATCAGGTCGGAGTTCGTTCCGAGGCGCACCGGCTTCAGACCCCGGCCGTCCACCTTCAGGACGGCCAGGTCGTTGTCGGCGTCGGCGCCGAGGAGCTCGGCCTCGAGCTCCCGGCCGTCCGCCGTCGTGACGGTGATCTTCGAGGCCCCCGAGATGACGTGGTCGTTCGTCACGACGATCCCCGACGCGTCGAGGATGACGCCCGAGCCGAGGGACTCGGACCGGCGCCCGCGGTCTCCCGGAGAGCCGAAGGCGTCGAGCGGACTGGTTCGGCGCCTCACGAGCCGCTCGGCCGAGATGTTCACGACCGAGGGGCCGATCTGCTCGACGGCGCGGACGATGGGGCTGCGTCGAAGGTCTTCGCCGCCGCGTCGGGGCTCCGTCTGGCCGCGCGGGACCTCCGCCTCCCTTCGCTGGGCGGAGGCGGGAGCGGTGGCGAGGAGAAGAAGAACGGCGACGGAGACGAGACAGTGTCTTGACATTTCGAGATTCGGCCTCAAAATAATGTTATAAATGTTGAATGGAGTATTCCAGATTTTGACTCCGCGACAGAGGAAGGCGATCCAGGCGATGGTAGAGATAGGGTCGAACCCCGGAAGCGACCGAAGCGCCGCCGAAATGGCAGGGCTTCTCGGCCTATCGCGAGAATCGGTCCACCAGCTCCTCGCCCCGTACGTCCGGGCAGGGCTCCTCGTTGCCGCCCGCGGCCGAACGGGGGGGTATCGCGCTGGCGCGGACCTCCCCGAAACACCCCTGGCGGCCATCCTGGCCCCGTACGCCGGCCTCGCGCCGCGTCCGGCACCGGCAGGCCGGGCCGGCCTGGACCGCCTCGTCGACGTCCTGGAAGCGGAAGCCGCCGGGGCGCGCCTTGCCGTCTACCGACGCCTGACGCTCGGCGAGCTGGTGCGCCGCCTGCGCGCCGAGCGCGAAGCCCTCGACTGGGAAATCTGATCCGGGACCCACCTAGAGCCAAGGAGACCGCCATGCGGATCGCGACCGACATCACGAAGCTCATCGGAAACACCCCCCTCGTCCGCCTCAACCGGATGGCGAAGGACTCGGCCCCGGGCGCGGTCGTCGCCGCCAAGCTCGAGTACTTCAACCCGGCCAACTCGGTGAAGGACCGGATCGGCGTCGCCATGATCGAGGCGCTGGAACGCGACGGGAAGGCCACGCCCGGAAGGACCGTGCTCGTCGAGCCAACCTCGGGGAACACCGGCATCGGGCTCGCCTTCGCCGCGGCAGCGAAGGGGTACCGGCTGATCCTGACGATGCCGGAGTCCATGTCTCTCGAGCGGCGAAAGGTCCTGCGCCTCCTCGGCGCCGAGCTCGTCCTGACCCCGGCGGCGCAGGGGATGAAGGGCGCCATCGCGAAGGCGGGCGAGATCCTCGCCGGTCTCGGCCCCGACGGCGTGATGCCGCAGCAGTTCGAGAACCCTGCGAACCCGGCCGTCCACGAGGCGACGACCGCGGTCGAGCTCTGGAACGACACCGACGGGGGAATGGACGTCTTCGTCGCCGGGGTCGGAACGGGCGGGACGATGACGGGCGTCGGCCGGCACTGGAAGCCGAAGAAGCCGTCCGTCCGGCTCGTCGCCGTGGAGCCGGTCCACTCCGCCGTGATCTCAGGCGGCGCGCCGGGACCCCACCGGATCCAGGGAATCGGGGCCGGCTTCATCCCGAAGAACCTCGAAACGGCCCTCGTCGACGAGATCGTTCAGGTGACGAACGACCAGGCCTTCGAGTACGCCCGCCGCCTCGCGAAGGAGGAAGGGATCCTCGCCGGAATCTCCTCGGGCGCCGCCGCCTTTGCCGCCCTCGAGGTCGCGAGGCGTCCCGACAGCGCGGGGAAGCTGATCGTCTTCGTGATCGCGTCCCCCTCGGAGCGGTACATCTCGACGGACCTTTTCAAGGAGGACGAGAACCCGGCCGGAACGGTCATCTGAGGGGTCGGGGCGGAGGTCGCGGTCCTCCGCCCCCCTCCCGTCCCGCCGGCCTACTTCACGTCGATCGGAGGGGCGCCTGAGGTGCGGATCCGGATGCTCTTCGGAGCCACATCCTCCCTCTTCGGGAGCTCGACGATGAGGAGACCGTTCAGGTAGGTCGCCGAGATCGCCTCCTCGTCGACGTTCCCCGGGAGCCGGAACGACCTCGAGAAGCGCCCGTCGCTTCGTTCGACGCAGTGGTAGCGCACCTCGTCGGCCTCTTTCTGGAATCGCCGCTCGCCGTCGAGCGTCAGGAGGCCGTCCTCGAACCGCAGGTGGATCTGGTCCTCCGTGAAGCCGGGCAGCTCGGCGGTGAGGACGATCCGGTCCTTCTTCTCGAGGACGTCGACGAGGGGCGTCCAGGTGGCGGCGAGGGGCTCGTCCTCACGCCGCGAGGCGCGCCCGAGCGTGTCGTCGAAGATCCGGTTCATCCGCTCCTGGAGACCCGCGAGCTCGCGGAAGGGGTCGGTACGGCGCATGGCGGTCATGGCGTCCTCTTCTTCACTCCGCCGGGGCGGCGGGAAGGGTCGAGATCGTGAAAGCAACGCCGGTGCCGGGGGCGTCGGCGTCGAGGGAAACGGTCGCCCCGCCCGGCACCTCGCCCGCGAGAATGCGGAGGGCGAGCGGGTCCTGGACGAGCTTCTGGATGTTGCGCTTCAGCGGCCGCGCGCCGTAGACCGGGTCGAACGCCCGCTCCGCGAGGAGGCGGCGGGCATCGGCGGTCCATGCGAGCGAGACGCCGCGCGACGTCAGGAGCTGCGAGACGCGACCGAGCTGGAGGTCGACGATCCGGCCGATCTCCCCGAGCCCGAGCCTGCGGAAGACGATGACATCGTCGATCCGGTTCAGGAACTCGGGACGGAAGCGCTGGCGCAGCTCGGCCTCGACCCCCTTGCGCATCTCGGACTCGTCCACGTCCTGCAGCTCCTGGATCAGGTGAGAGCCGACGTTCGACGTCATGACGACGACGACGTTGCGAAAGTCGACGACCCGTCCCTTTCCGTCGGTGAGGCGACCGTCGTCGAGGACCTGCAGGAGCGTGGACCAGACGTCGGGGTGGGCCTTCTCCATCTCGTCGAAGAGGACGACGGAGTACGGCCTGCGGCGGACGGCTTCGGTCAGCTGGCCCCCCTCGTCGTGACCGATGTAGCCGGGGGGCGCACCGATCATCCGCGAGACGGTGTGCTTCTCCTGGTACTCGGACATGTCGAGCCGCACCATCGCGTTGTCGTCGTCGAAGAGGAACTCGGCGAGCGCGCGGGCGAGCTCGGTCTTTCCGACGCCCGTCGGGCCGAGAAAGAGGAACGAGCCGATCGGCTTCTTCGGGTCGTTCATCCCGGCCCGCGCGCGCCGCACGGCGGCGGAAACGGCTGCGACCGCCTCGTCCTGGCCGATGACGCGGAGCTTCAGGCGCTCTTCCATGGCGAGGAGCTTCTGCGTCTCTCCTTCGACCATCTTCGAGACGGGGATGCCGGTCCAGCGGGAGACGACGGCGGCGATGTCCTCCTCCTCGACCTTCTCACGCAGGAACCCGCCGTTCTCCTGCAGCTTCTCGAGCTTCGAGGTCGCGTCGGCGAGGTCGCGGTCGAGCTGGTTCAGGACGCCGTAGCGCAGCTCGGCCGCCCTGGCCAGGTCGCCCTGGCGCTCGGCGATCCCGGCGTCCGCCCGGGCGTCCTCGATCCGCTTCTTCAGGTCGCGGATCCTCCCGATGGCGTCCTTCTCGTTCTTCCACACCGTCTTCATCGAGAGCGACTTCTCGCGCAGCTCAGAGAGCGAGCGCTCGAGGGCCGCGAGCCGGTCGCGGGCCCTCGCGGAGTCGTCCTTCTCGAGCGCTTTCTTTTCGATCTCGGCCTGGAGGACCTTCCGCTCCACCTCGTCGATCGCCGTCGGAAGGGAGTCGATCTCCATCTTCAGGCGCGAGGCCGCCTCGTCGACGAGGTCGATCGCCTTGTCGGGGAGGAAGCGGTCGGCGATGTAGCGGTTCGAGAGGGCGGCGGCGGCGACGATGGCCGCGTCGGTGATCTTGACGCCGTGGTGGACCTCGTAGCGTTCCTGCAGGCCGCGGAGGATCGAGATCGTGTCCCCGACCGAAGGCTCGCCCACGGGGACCGGCTGGAAGCGGCGCTCGAGGGCGGGGTCCTTCTCGATGTGCTTGCGGTACTCGCCGAGCGTCGTGGCCCCGATGGCGCGCAGCTCGCCCCGAGCGAGCGCGGGCTTGAGCATGTTCCCCGCGTCCATCGCCCCTTCGGCGGCGCCCGTGCCGACGAGCGTGTGGAGCTCGTCGATGAAGAGGATGACCTTCCCGTCCGACTCCTCGACCTCCTTGATGACCGCCTTGAGCCGCTCCTCGAACTCGCCCCGGTACTTCGCCCCGGCCAGCATCGCTCCGAGGTCGAGCGAGACGACCGTCTTGTCCTTCAGGCTCTCGGGGACGTCGCCCGAGGCGATGCGCCGCGCGAGCCCCTCGACGACCGCCGTCTTGCCGACGCCCGGGTCGCCGATGAGGACCGGGTTGTTCTTCGTCCGGCGCGTCAGGACCTGCATCACGCGGCGGATCTCGTCGTCCCGCCCGATGACCGGGTCGAGCTTTCCGCGGCGGGCCAGCTCGGTCAGGTCGCGCGCGTAGCGCTTCAGCGACTGGTACTTCTCCTCGGCGTTCGGGTCGTCCACGCGGGAGCTCCCGCGGACTTCCTTCAGCGCCGCCAGGAGCGAAGGCTCCGACACGCCGTGCCTTTTCAGGATCCCGCCGGCCATCGAGCGGCCGTCGCGCAGGAGGGCGAGGAGGAGATGCTCGAGCGCGACGTACTCGTCGCGGAACTCCCGGGCGATTCCTTCGGCCGTGTCGAGCGTCTTCATGAACGCCGGGGAGTAACGGGTCTCGGCACCCGCCCCCTGGACCTTCGGAATCCGCGCGATGAGGGCCGCGAGCTCGGACGAGACGAGTCCGATCGGAATGCCGACACGCGTCAGGAGCGGCACGCCGACCGAAGGCTCGGCGACGAGGGCGGCCGCCAGGTGCTCCGGAGTCACCTCGGGCTGCCCGGACGATCGTGCCTCGCGCGCCACCTGCTGCAGCAGCTCCTGGACCTTGAGCGTGTAGCGATCGGGATTCATGGGTGTCAGCCTCCGGAGGGAACGTAATATCTGCGCCTAATCTTGTCAAGTATAATTCTACAGTCGTGCTGTAGGTTAATATGAGTGGCGTCGATCTCACCCGTTCGGGGGATGCGGGGGCTCATGGGGAGGTCTACCTTCCTGCCAAATGTTTCTCGTGCGGAACCGCAACGGCACGCTCTACTTCCTCGCCCGTGAAGGAGTCGATGCTCTCGCCGCCCTTCGGAAGTCGTATCCGGGGCGACCGCTGGCCGTGCTCGAGAAAGGGGAATGCCTCTCGATCCTGCGCGTCGGCGACCCGAAACCGGCCGTAGAAGGCGAGACCGGCGAGGGGCTCGCCATCGTGAACCTCGTCCTTCCACCGGCGCCCGTGGCGCTTTCCTTTCGCGGCTAGCTGGAGGGCTTCACTCTCCTCCAGAGAGAAGGCTGCGAAGGCGGGCGTGCTCGGTCTCGATGCTCGAATCGAGGATCGAGGGGAGCCGCCAGTCCCTGTGAGATCGGGCGAGTCCCTTCCGGAGGGCGGCGGTCTCCCCGGCGGAGAGGTCTGACCGGAACGCGAGGGGCCGCACGGCCTCTTCGAGTGCCCTGAGGTACTCCGACATCCGGTCTATGAGCGCGGCCGGACCGGGCTCCCCGTAGCCGGGGTAGACCACTCGCGGACCGAGGCGTTTGAGGCTCGCGAGAGCCCGCCTCCAGGCCCCGAGATCCGAGCCGCCCGTCACGGGGTGAACGCGGTTCCAGACGAGACCGCCGGCGAACAGCTCCCCCGTCTCCGGAACGAAAACGACAGTGGCGGTTGGGGATCCGGCCTCACCCGCTTCGAAGAGCCTGAGGGTGTATCCCTCGAAGCCGAGGTTGAGGCTCCCCGTGAACGTGTTCGTGACGCGGGGCGCAGTGCGAGGCATGGCGGCGAGCGGGATGCCGGACCGGAGGAACCGCTCCTGTTCGCCGTGGAACTGCGTCTGGAGCATCGCGGCGGTCGAGCGAGCGCCCCACACCCGAGTCGCGGGAGAGACCAGGGAAGAGAGGCCCCAGCTTCTCCAGGCCTGCGTCCCGGTCAGAATCGCGGCCCCGAGCGGAAGCGCCCCGCCCGCTCTCATCGCGGCCTTGAGCGCCTCGGCCTCGGCAACGAGGAACGGAGCGTCGACGAGCACGCTCCCTCGCTCCGTTCGGAACCAGTAGGCGCTCGCAAAACGGGACGTCTCGTCGCCCGAAAAGACGCGAACCACGGGCCCGCCCGCGAGCGCAGACGCAGACACCGCCGTCATCGCGACGAAGAGAAGGAGACGGGAGAGGCGCATGCGGCTACCGCCGTCCAAGAATACCGCGATCAGGGCCTCTATCATGGAGAGGTGACGAAAGACGGGGCCGAGGGGGCCGGGACGGCGGCAACGAGCCGAAGGCTCCGGCTCGATCTTTCGTACCTCGGCACGTTCTTCGAGGGCTGGCAGGCGCAGGACGTCGTTCGCGACGGCGGCGCATCTCCGCGCACCGTCCAGGCGACGCTGGAGGTGGCCCTGTCGCGGATGCACGGAGTCCCGATGCGAATTCACGCGGCGAGCCGGACCGACGCGGGCGTTCACGCGGATGCGCAGGTCGCGCACCTCGACGTTCCTCCCGGCGCCCCGGTCATCCCCCCGGAAGGCCTCCGGCGCGGCCTGAACGCCCTCCTGCCGTGGGACGTCCGCGTCGTCGCCGCCTCGGACGCACCGGCCCTGTGGCACGCGCGCTTCGACGCGCTCGGGAAGCGTTACGTCTACCGCCTGCGGCGTGGGTTCCATCTCCCCCCCTTCGAAGGCCTCCGCGAAACGCTCGCCCAGCCCCGGCTCGAGGTCCCTGCGATGCGAGCCGCGGCGGATCGCCTCGTCGGCAAGCACGATTTCGGTCCATTCGGCCTGGCGGGTTCGCCGCGGAAGACCACGGTCCGAACGCTCGTCCGTCTCGACGTCGAGGAGGACGGCCCCCTCGTGGTCGTCACGGCCGTCGGAAACGGCTTCCTCCGCGGGATGGTCCGCCGCCTCGTCGGAACTCTCCTCGAGGCCGGGTTGGGCCGGATCGACCCGGGGACCGCCCGGGAGAGACCGGGACCGACGGCGCCGGCCCGGGGACTGACCCTGGCGAACGTGTTCTATCCGGCAAGGTAAGATGAGAAGTTCAGTCGGCCCGGACGATGCCCGGCCCGCCCTCTGCGCATGATCGACAAGAACCTCGTCGCCGCGCCCGGCTCGCCCGACCGCGCCCTCCTGGACGCGCTGGACCTGACCCGGCTGCCCAGGCACGTCGCCGTCATCATGGACGGAAACGGACGGTGGGCGAAGCAGCGTCGCCTCCCGCGCGTGGAGGGTCACCGTGCCGGGGCCGCGGCCGTGAAGGACACCGTGGAGACCTCCGCACGCCTCGGGCTCGACGCCCTCACGCTCTACGCATTCTCGACCGAGAACTGGAAGAGGCCCAAGACCGAGGTCTCGACCCTGTTCACCCTCCTCAAGGAATACCTCCGCCGCGAGCTCCGGACCCTGGTCGAGAACGACATCTGCTTCCGCGTCGTGGGACGGCTCGACGGGCTCGACGGGTCCGTCCGGACCGCGCTCGACATGGCGCTCGAGGCCACGACCGGATGCCGGGGGATGACCTTCAGCGTCGCCCTGAACTACTCGGGCCGGGCCGAGATCACCGACGCCGTGAGAAGCCTCGCGCGCGAGGCCGCCGCGGGACGCCTCGACCCGGAGTCGATCGACGAGGCGGCCGTGGCCCGGCAGCTCTACACGGCGGACCTTCCCGACCCCGACCTCCTGATCCGGACGAGCGGCGAGATGCGGATCTCGAACTTTCTCCTCTGGCAGATCGCCTACGCGGAGATCCACGTCACCCCCGTTCTCTGGCCCGACTTCTGCTGTCGTCACTTCCTCGAGGCGCTCGCCGACTACCAGCGCCGCGAGCGTCGCTACGGCGGGGTGTCCGAAGAAGACGCGGCCGAAGTCCCCCCGGCTCCGGCGGCCCTCGAAGCGTGAAGCGAGCCCGCGAGCTGACGGCGGCGGTCCTCATGCCGCTCGTCCTCTCCCTCCTCGTCTGGGGTCCGGTCTGGGGCTGGGCGCTCCTCGTCGGCCTCGCGTGCGGTGCCGCGCTCCGCGAGTTCCAGGACCTCGTTCGCGCCTCGGGGTGGCTCGCACCGCGCGTCCTGAGCTTCGTCCTCTTCGTCGCGATCCTCGCCGGCGCGTACCTCGGCTCCGCGCCGCTCCTCGTGGCGGCGGCGGGCGGCGTCCTCATCGCCCTCCCCACGGCGATCCTCCTCGCCGCCCCGAGCGGGCCCGTCTGGCTCGCGTCGGCGGCCGCGACGTCGTTCGCGACGCTCTACGTCGGGGCCGGGGGCGCCGCGATCATCGCGCTCCGCGGTATCGGCTGGGAGGCGGTCCTCTTCCTCCTCGCCATCGTCTGGGCCGGCGACTCGGCCGCCTACTACGTCGGGACCAGGCTCGGGAAGCGCAGGCTCGCGCCCGTCGTCAGCCCGAAGAAGAGCTGGGAGGGATTCTGGGGGCAGGTCGTCGCCGGGGCCGTCTTCGGGGCGATCCTCGCGCTCGTCCTGCCGCGGGTCCCCGGATCGCCGGCGATGGCCGCAGCGTTGGGCGCCCTCCTCGGCGCCGTCCTGTCCGTCGTCGCCGTCGTCGGCGACCTCGTGGAGTCGACGTTCAAGAGGAGCTGCGCCGTGAAGGACTCCGGGGGCTTGCTTCCGGGCCACGGCGGACTCCTCGACCGGCTCGACTCGCTCCTCTACGCCGCGCCCGTCCTCTACGGAATCCTCTTTCTCCTCCCGGAGCTTCGCCCCCGATGAGCTCTCCGCGGAACGTCGCCCTTCTCGGTGCCACCGGCTCCATCGGCCGGTCGGCGCTCTCAGTCTTCGAGGCCTTCCCCGAACGCTTCCACGTCGTCTCGATGTCGGCCGGCACGAATCTCGAAGCGTTTCTCCCCGCCATCGCCCGCTTCCGCCCTTCGGTCGTCTCGGTGAAGGAACGCGCCGACGCGGACCGCGTCCGCCGGGAGCTCCCGGGCGTGCGGGTTGGCTGGGGTGCGCAGGGGATCGTCGACGTCGCCACCCTTCCGGAGGTCGACGTCGTCCTCGGCGGCGTCGTCGGCGTCGCGGGGCTTCCTCCGGCGTACGAGGCCGTAAAGCTCGGGAAGACGCTCGCCCTCGCGAACAAGGAAGTCCTCGTCGTCGCGGGCGAAGCGGTGATGGCGGCCGCAGCCTCCTCCGGAGCGGCGGTCCTTCCCGTCGACTCGGAGCACTGCGCCCTCCACCAGGCGCTCCGTGGCGGTCTCCACTCCGAGATCGAGAGGCTCGTCCTGACGGCATCCGGCGGTCCGTTCCGCACGCGGCCGCTCGAGACGTTCGACGCGATCACGATCGAGGACGCCCTCGCCCACCCGACCTGGAAGATGGGGCCGAAGATCACGATCGACTCGGCGACGATGATGAACAAGGGGCTCGAGGTCATCGAGGCGCGCTGGCTCTTCGACGTGCCGCCCGAGCGGCTCGGCGTCGTCATTCACCCCCAGTCGATCATCCACTCGATGGTCGAGTGGGTGGACGGATCGGTCCTCGCTCAGATGTCGCCGAACGACATGCGCTTCCCGATCCTCTACGCCCTGACGTACCCCGAACGCGTCCCGACGCCCCTCCCGAAGCTCGACCTCGCCTCCCTCGGAAAGCTGGAGCTCGAGCCCCTCGACGAGAGGCGCTTTCCGGCGGTTCCCCTCGCCTACGCGGCGCTCCGGGCCGGCGGGACGGCCCCCGCCGTCCTGAACGCGGCCAACGAGGTTGCCGTCGCCGCGTTCCTCGAGGGACGCATCCCCTACCGCTCTCTCGTTTCCGTCGTGGAGCAGGTCCTCGCGGGGCACCGGCCTTCGCCGGCGACGTCCCTCGACGCCGTCCTCGACGCCGATCGCGAGGCGCGCCTCCGGGCCACCGAGCTCGTTTCCTCCGGCGCGCCGCTTGCATCCACGGGAACCGTCGCGCCGTCTCCGGCGTAGGTAAAGGGCCTCATGCAAATTTCCACGAACATCCTCGCCTTCGTCTTCGTCCTCTCTTTCCTGATCTTCTTCCACGAGCTCGGGCACTTCCTCGTGGCGAGGCTCTTCAAGTTCCCCATCGAGGTCTTCTCGATCGGGTTCGGAAAGCGCCTGTTCGGCTTCACCCGGAACGGGACGGACTACCGGATCTCGCTCGTCCCCCTGGGCGGCTACGTGAAGATCGTCGGCCTCGGCCCCGACGAGAGCGACGTCGTCGATGGCGGGGCGTCGCAGGGGCTCCGCGGCACGCGCTGGCAGCGCTTCCTCGTCCTCCTCGCGGGGCCGGCCGTGAACCTCGTCCTCGCCCTCCTCCTCACGGCGGGCGCGTTTGCGATCGGCGTCACCATGCCGAAGTACGCTGACGAAAAGCCGGTCGTCAAGCACATCGACACCGGGAGCCCGGCCGAGAAGGCGGGCGTCCAGGTCGACGACCTCGTCGTTTCCCTTTCCGGAAAGCCGGTGACGACCTGGCGCGAGGTGGAGACCCACCTCGGCCTCGCGCCACGAGCCGAGATCCCGGTCGTCCTCGAAAGGGCGGGAGCGCCGGTCTCCGTCGTCATCCGTCCCGAGCCGCAGACGAAGTACGACATCGGCTACACCGGTCTCAATCCCTTCCTCGCCCCCGTCATCGGAGGTCTCGTCAAGGGCTATCCCGGCGAGAAGGCCGGTCTCCAGGTCGGAGACCGGATCGCCTCGATCGGCGGGGTTCCGATCGAGGGCTACTTCGAGGTCGTGCGCCGCGTCCGCGAGGCCTCGGCGTCCTTCCAGAAGGGAGCTGCCAGGCCGATTGCGTTCCAGATCGACAGGAACGGCCAGCGTCTCGCGTTCGACGTGACGCCCCGCTTCGAGGGAGGCTCCTGGCGGATCGGCTTCACGCCGAAGTACGAGCTCGTGAAGAGGAAGCTGCCGTTCCTCGCGGCGATCGGCGCTTCCTGGAACGAGAACCTGAGACAGACCTCGGCGGTCGGGCAGACGATCAAGCGGATGGTCGCGGGCTCCGGCTCGATCCGCCAGCTCTCGGGACCGGTCGACATCGCGAAGTTCTCGGGCGAAGCGGTCCGCACCGGCATGGCCACGCTCCTGGGGTTCATGGGGCTCCTCTCCCTTCAGCTCGGCCTGCTGAACCTCCTGCCGATCCCGCTCCTGGACGGCGGCCAGCTTTTCCTCCTGACGATCGAGGGAATTGTCCGTCGCGACTTCTCCCTCAAGCTGAAGGAACGTCTCCTCCAGGCGGGCTTCGTCTTCCTCGTCCTCCTGATGGTCTCGGTTCTCGCCTTCGACATCGCCAAGAACCTGGGCTTCTGAGGACCTGACCCCCCCTCCCTAGATCTTGAGGGCGAAGCCTTCCTTCCTTGCGACGTAGACGGCGCAGGCGGCGTCGCCCACGACGTTCGGGACGGTGCGGGCCATGTCGAGGAGTCGGTCGACGCCGATGATGACGGCGATCCCTTCGGCGGGGACACCGACGGAGGTGAGGACGAGGACGAGGAGCGGGATGGAGCCGCCCGGCACGCCCGCGGTACCGATCGCCGTGAGGACCGCGAGAACGATGACGAAGAGCTGCTGGCCGAGGGAGAGGTGGACGCCGAAGACCTGCGCGAGGAAGACGCAGGCGATCCCCTCGAAGAGCGCCGTCCCGTTCATGTTCATGGTGGCGCCGAGCGGGAGGACGAACCCGGCGATCTGCGGCGGCACGCCGAGGTCGCGCTCGGAGACCTCGATCGTCGTCGGGAGCGTCGCGGCGGAGGAGCTGGTCGAGAACGCGGTGATCATCACGGGGCGCATTTTCTTCAGGAAGGCCCACGGAGAGACGCCCGCGCGGAGCTTCAGGTAGAGCGGGTAGACGCCCAGGATGAGGAGCGTCAGGCCGATCAGGACCGTAACGACGAAGAGGAGGAGCTGTCGCAGGATGTCGAAGCCGAATCGCGACGTGACGGAGAAGATCAGTCCGAAGACGCCGAAGGGCGCGATCTTCAGCGCCATTCCGATGATGACGACGGTGACGTCGGCGAGCCCCTCGAGGAGCTTCATCCAGAGCACCTGCTTTTCCGCAGCCAGCCTCGTCACGCCGATTCCGAAGAGGAGCGCGAAGAAGATGACGCCGAGCATGTCGCCCTTCGCCGCGGCGTCCACGGGGTTGCGCGGCACGATGTCGACGAGGAGCGAAGGCCCGAACTCGGCCTTGCCGGCCGAGTCCATCTTCGAGGCCGCCTCTCCGCGGTAGGTCTCCAGGAGCTTCTCTCGCGTCTCGCGCGGGAGGCCCTCACCGGGGCGGAGGACGTTGACGAGGACGAGCCCGATGGCGACGGAGAACGCCGTCACGCTCAGGAAGAACCCCATCGTCCGAGCCCCCACCCGCCCGAGCCGCTTCAGGTCGCCGAGGCTCGCCACGCCGAGCGCCAGGGAGCTGAAGACGAGCGGGATGACGACCATGAAGAGCATCCGGAGAAAGACCTGCCCGACCGGCACGAAGACCCACCGGTTTGCGGCCTCGACGGCGTCGGGGACGCGCGGAACGAGAAAGAGGTTTGCGCCGACGCCGCAGACCGCGCCGAGGAGGAGGCCGAGGAGGATGCGGTTCGACAGGGCTCCCTCGGAAGGAGCCGCGGAAGGTGTTGCACCGTCGGCGGATGTCATGACGCGGAAGGATGCCATCCCGGCGGGGCTGGCGGAGCGGGGCTTTTCTGATATCCTGGAAAACCCGGATGAGCGTGGTGGGAGTAGCTCAGTCGGTAGAGCTCCGGACTGTGGCTCCGGTGGTCGCGGGTTCGAACCCCGTCTCTCACCCCAGTTTCTCCGCTCTTTAGAAGATGCGCCCGTAGCTCAGCCCGGATAGAGCGTTAGACTCCGGATCTAAAGGTCCCGCGTTCGAATCGCGGCGGGCGCACCACCCCACGACTTCAGGCCGCCTTCGGGCGGCCTTTCCCATGGCATGGGGTCCGTCGTCGAGCGCGATACCGACTCTTTACGAGGCCGCCTTGTGTGCGTGGGCCTTGCCGAGGAGGGCGGGATCCCACTTTCCCTTGTGGCACTTCCCGCAGAAGGCCGCGTCGGGCTGGACGAGGCCGGCGGCCTTGGCCTTCGCCGGGTCCTTCATCACGGTCAAGGCCTTGTACTCGCTCCCCGGGCCGTGGCAGCCTTCGCAATCCAGGGGTGGTGCGCGCCGGGCGTGCGCGGAGGTGGCCCAGGAGGAGTACTGCGCCTTGTGGCAGAGCTTGCACTTCTCCGCCCCGACGCGCGTGAGACCGGCCTTCGCCGGGGAGACGGCGAGATCGCCGCCGGGGTCGGCGATCTCGGAGCCGCCCGGCCTGGCAGGCGCCGGAGTCGCGGCCGGCGCTGTCGCCGGAGCCGCCGGCCGCGACGCGGTGGTCGGGGGGGGCGCGGCGGGTGCGGAATGCTCGGCAGGTATCGGAGCCGGGACTGCCGCAGGCGCCTTCGGAACGGTCCGGGCCGGCTTCGGCGGTACAGGGGAGGGCAGACGTTCCGGGGCACCGGCCTGCGCACTCGGTGTCGCGCTCTCCGCAGGTGCGGCAGCGACGACGATCGGATCAGGCGAGGGTGCCTCCTCGGGCGACGGGGCGGCGTCCGCCTTCGACATGGCAGGCGGAGGGGCTGCCTCACGCGGGGAGGAAGTGCCCTCCTCGCGCGCCCGGCAGGCGCCGAGGAGAGATGAGGCGCAGGCGATCAGGACGACCAGAGTCCACGGCTTCCTCATGGCGGGACACCTCCACAGAACCTGGCGATCGGCATTTCAGCATAACCCCGCGACCCGCAGGGCTATCCTGTCGGCATGACGTCAGAAGAGCCGTCGACCCTCCGCCTTCTCGCGCTCCACGCCTTTCCTCTCGACGGCCGGATGTGGGGCGTCGTGAAGGCGGCTGCCGCGAGCGGCCAGCTCGGAGAGCGTGTCGCCCTGGCGGCGCCCGACTTCCGCGGGCGAGGCACGTCGAAGCGGGCCGCCGAGCCCGTGCACAGAATGACCCTCCTCGCGGAGGACGTCCTCGAGGAGCTGCCGGGCGACGAGCCGTTCGTCGTGATGGGGCTTTCGATGGGAGGCTACGTCGCGCTCGAGCTCCTCGCACGCCTCGGACCGGAGATGAGGCCTCGACTGAAAGGACTCGTCCTCTGCGACTCGCGCGCGAACGCCGACGACGAAGCCGGGAAGGCGCGGCGGGTCGAAGGCGCCGCGTCCCTCGAAACGGACGGGATGGAGCCGCTCCTGGCGAAGATGCTCCCGCAGTTTCTCGTTCCCTCATCGCGCGGAGGAGCGCTCGAGCAGCTGGTCCGGGCGATGTTCCTCGCCACGCCGCCGAAGACCGCGGCCGCGGACCAGCGCGGAATGGCTGGACGGGTCGACCGCTTCGACGTCCTCGGCGCTCTGGCCGTTCCGTTTCTCGCCGCCGTGGGCGACGACGACCCGCTGACGCCGCCGTCCGCTTCCGAGCAGATGGTGGACGCTGCGGGGAACGCACCGTGGGTCGAGCTCCTGACGCTGCCCGGCGCCCACCTGGCACCGCTCGAGCACCCGGAGGAGTTCCTCCCGAAGCTGCGCGTCTTCCTCGATCGCTGCCGCGGCTGACCTCCCGGGACAGGTGGGGAGGAGTGCGGCCGCGCCCATGATCCGCGCGTGTTCCGGCGGAAGGTGTTCCTCGGTCTCCTTACGATCGGGCTCTTCGCGGCGGGCGTCGCGGAAGGGCTGGAGCCCGGCAAGCGCCTTTCCCAGCATGGCCTCGACGTCTGGCAGCAGGAGCAGGGGCTGCCGCAGGACACGGTGCAGGCGGTCCTGCGCGGCCGTGACGGCTGCCTCTGGCTCGGCGCGCAGGAAGGGCTCGTCCGGTTCGACGGTGTGCGCTTCACGACGTGCGACCGTCGCAGCACACCCGAGATGAAGCACAGCTCGATCATCTCGCTCGCCGAGGCGCCCGACGGGACCCTCTGGGCCGGAACGAACGGAGGCGGGATCCTCTGCCGCCGCCGCGACGGACGTTCGCGACCATCGGCGGCGCCGAAGGTCTCGGCCGCCTGATCGTCTGGCCGATCGTGTTCGACGCCTCGGGCGACGCCTGGGTCGGCGGGGACGGGAACGCGGTCCAGAAGCTCACCGGTGGACGCGTCGTGCAGCGGATCGGAAAGGGAGAGGGCCTCCCCATCGAGCAGGTGCGGGTCCTCGAGTTCGACCCGTCCGGCGCCCTCTGGGTCGGGACGACGGGAAAGGGAGTGGCGGTCGTCCGGGGCGGACGCGTCGAGCGCGTCTTCGGCGAAGAGACCCTCGGCTCGGGTCTCGTCCGTGGACTCGCGCCCGATGCGGGCGGCGGCGTCTGGGTCGCGACGTCAGGCGGTGGCCCGACGATCGTGAAGGACGGACGACGACGCCGTACGGGGTAAAGACCGGCGTTCCCTCCGACCAGGTCACGTCGCTCGACGTCGACGCGGCCGGCACGGTCTGGTTCGGGACGTGGGGCGCCGGCCTCAACCGTCTCCGTGACGGGAAGCTCCTGACGTACTCGGTGCGAGAGGGTCTGACCAACGACGACGTCCGGGCCGTCTGTGAAGGGCGCGACGGCTCGATCTGGATCGGAACGGCGGGAGGCGGATTGAACCGGAGGAAGGACGGCCGGATCACCTCGGACCGGGAGGAGGACGGCCTGCCGAGCGACCACGTGTCGGCGCTCCTCGAGGACGGCAACGGGACGCTCTGGGTCGGGACGAACGTCGGCGGGGCCGCGCGCTTTTCTGGCGGCCGATTCACGCCTCTCGGCACCGCGCAGGGACGTCCGCATCACGACGTCCGCGCGTTCCTCGAGGATCGGCACGGGAACATCTGGATCGCGGCGATCGGCGGGGGGCTGACGCGCGTGTCGCCCGACGGGACGCTTACGGTCTTCACGGCGGCCGACGGGCTTCCGACCGAACGGTTCATCGCGATCGCCGAGTCCCCCGACCGAGCGATCTGGCTCGGCTCTTCCGGGGGCGGTGTGACACGACCGGCCGACGACATCCGGGTCTTCACGACGAAGAACGGGCTCTCGAGCGACCGCGTCATCGCGCTGCCCGCCGAGCTCGACGCGGTGGCCGACGGCCGGGCCGCGAATCTTCGGTCGGTGGCGTTCGGGACGTCCGACGGAATGCGCAGCGCGAGCGCCTTCAGTGACGGTGGCGGCGAAATGCCTTGTCGGTCGGTGGCTCCGAATTCAGGAGGTCCCGCAGAGGGCGTGCAACCGAGAGGGAACGGCAGCGAAAAGAAGAAGATGGACGGCGGTGGACCGTGTCCGGGGGAGCCCGTCGCATTCGGGGCCAGGACCGCCACAGGCCATTCTGGGCCACCCGTCACTGACGAGCGCCGCCGGGGGCCAGCAGCCCGCGGGTTTCGTCGCCGCGGACGGGCGCCTCTGGTTCCCGACCTACCGCGGGGTCGCCGTCCTCGACCCGGCGCGGATCCGGACCTCGGGCCGCCCCCCGCGCGTCGCGATCGAGGACGTCTTCGTCGACGGCCGCCCGGCCGACCTCCGAGGCCCCCTCGTTCTCACGCCGGGGACCGAGCGGGGCAAGCTCCACTCCGCCGCCCTCACGCTCGTCGCCCCCGACCGGGTCCGATTCCAGCACCGCCTCGACGGCCTCGAGAACGAGCCGGCCGACGTCGGGCCGCGCCGCACCACGACACGGACCTGCCGAGCGGCAGCGACGTCTTCCGTGTCTCCGCGGCCGACGCGTCGGGCGAGCGGGGTGAGAAGGTGACGTCGCTCTCGTTTCACAAGACGCCGAGGGCGCGGGAATCGTGGTGGTTCCGGGCCGGCCTGGCCCTCCTCGCGACGGCGGCGGCCACCGGGGTCCTGATGTGGCGCGTGGCGCGGCATCGCGCGAGGGAGGCCGAGCTGCTCGTCCTCGTGGAGCAGCGGACCCGCAGCCTCGCCGAGGAGAAGATCCGAGCAGAGGAGGCGCTCGTGAAGGCCGAGGAGGCGAGGGTCGATGCCGAGCGGCACCGCGAGGTCGCCGAGCGCGCCACCGCCGAGGCCGAGGAGGCGAGCCGCACGAAGAGCCGCTTTCTCGCGAACGTCTCGCACGAGCAGCGCACCCCGCTGAACGCCATCAGCGGCTACTCGGAAATGCTCTCGGAGGAGGCGTCGGACGAGGGCCGGCCGGCTCTTGCCCGGGACCTCGAGCGGGTCCGCACCGCGGCGATCCACCAGCTCGAGCGGATCAGCTCGGTCCTCGACCTCGCCAAGATCGAGGCGGGGCGGCTCGAGCTCGACCTCGCGACGTTCCCTCTCGCTCTCCTGGTCGAGGAGACGACGGAGATCGTCCAGCCGCTCCTGGCGAAGAACCGCAACACGCTCGTCCTCCGGGGACCCGTGGAGGACGGCGTTCCGATGACGTCGGACCCGAGGAAGGTGCGGCAGTGCCTCTTCAACCGCCTCTCGAACGCCTGCCGCTTCACGCAGGACGGGACGGTCGAGCTGGAAGTCCGTCGCTTCGACGAGGGGGGGCGTCCCTGGTCTTCGTTCCGCGTGTCGGACACCGGGATCGGGATTCCCGAGGACGAGCTCGCGAACGTCTTCGAGCCCTTCGCACAGGCCGACCTCGCGACGGCCCGTCGTTTCGGCGGCACCGGCCTCGGACTTTCGATCCCCCGGCAGCTCTGCGAGCTGATGGGCGGTCGCGTGACCGTCGAGAGCACGCCCGGTGCCGGCTCGACGTTCGAGGTCCGGCTCCCGGCGGACCTGGCGACCCGAGAGAGGCCCTTCAGGGGGCCGCGGAGAGCGTCACGGCGACGCGCCGGGCCTGCCCGTCGCGCAGGACGAGCAGCACGAGCGAGTCCCCGGGCTTTCTCTCCTCGAGGGCGGCGATCAGGTCGTCGGCCGACCGGATCTCCCTGTCCGCCGCACGGGTCACGACGTCGCCGAGAAGGATGTCACCGTTCCCGTCCCGGGTCGTTCCACGCAGGCCAGCCTCGGCGGCGCCGGTTCCCTCGGCGACCGAGAGGATGAGAGCGCCTTCGACGCCGAGGCGGGCGGCGATGGCGTCGTCGGCCAGTGTGACGCCGAGCTGCGGGCGGATGACCCGGCCGTGCTGGATCAGCTGCGGGACGATCTGGTTCACGGTGTCGACCGGGACGGCGAAGCCGATGCCGGCGCTCGATCCGCTCGTCGAGGCGATGGCCGTGTTCACTCCGATCAGGCGTCCCGCACTGTCGAGGAGCGGCCCCCCGGAGTTCCCCGGGTTGATGGCGGCGTCGGTCTGGATGACTCCTTCGATCTGCCGTCCGGTCACCGACTCGATCGAACGCCCGAGGGCACTGACGACCCCGGTCGAGAGCGACTGGTCGAGGCCGAACGGGTTGCCGATGGCGAAGACCTTCTGCCCGACGAGGAGGTCCTTCGACGTGCCGACGAGGATCGGCTTCAGCGTCTTTCCCGTCGGGAAGATCCGCAGGACGGCGAGGTCGCGGTCGGGGGCGCCGCCGACGAACGAGGCCGTAAAGGTCGAGCCGTCGGCGAGGGTCACGCGGGCCGAGGACGCCCCCTGGATGACGTGGAAGTTCGTGACGACGTGACCGGCCGCGTCCCAGACGAATCCCGATCCTTCGCCGCTCGGAATCTCGGCCATCCGGAAGAGGCCGCCGCTTCTGCGGGCGAGGCTCGTGATGAAAACGACCGAAGGGCTCGCCTCCCGGAATAGGGCGATCGTCGCCTTCTCGTCCGCGGCGAGGTCGCCACGGGCCACCACGGGCCTCGGCTCAGGTGCGGGAGCGGCGGGGCGCAGCCGGCGGCAGGCAGGGGAGAAGAGGAGCGCCGCGAGCAGCAGGACGAAAAGGGAAACGGTCCCGAAGGGAGGGAATCGGCGCCCCCGGGCAGGAACCCTGTCTTCGTGTTCCATCGACGTTCCGGCTTGCGAGTATAGGTGGTGCTCCACCGCATGGACGCCAGAGCAAGATTCTGCAAAGATCGCAAGGGCTGTCCCAGCGAGGAACCCGAGGAGCGTCTCGAACAGGCCCATGACCGCGGAGGCTTCCCGTCCGCTCACGCCCGGCATCCTGGTCGGCCGATACCGGATCCTCTCCTCTGTCGGAAGCGGAGCGATGGGAGAGGTCTACCGGGCGGAGGACATGTCGCTCGGTCGCGTCGTCGCACTGAAGACGCTGCCGGGAGACCTCGTAGGAACCCCCGACCGCCGCGCGCGATTCGAGAACGAGGGGCGGATCATGGCATCCCTCTCTCACCCGAACCTCGTTCAGGTCTTCGACGTCGGAGAGCGGGAGGGAGTCCCCTACCTCGTCCAGGAGTTCGTGGAGGGCGAGACGCTCGAGGACGTTCTCCTGTCGGGTCCGGTCGGCGCGCCGAAGGCCGCCCGCTGGATCGCCCAGGCCGCCGAAGGGCTCGTCGCCGCTCACGAGGCGGGGATCCTCCACCGCGACATCAAGCCCTCGAACCTGATGGTCGGCCTGGACGGGAGAATCCGGGTCCTCGACTTCGGCCTCGCGAAGGTCCAGTCCGTCCGGGAGGACGGAAGGCGCAGCCAGCCATCGCTCACGACGGACGGTCTCGTCGTCGGAACGGCGCAATACATGTCGCCCGAGCAGGCGAGCGGGAAGAAGGTCGACGCGCGGAGCGACATCTTCTCCCTCGGAATCGTCTTCTACGAGCTCCTCGCCGGAAAGCTCCCCTTCGAGGGGGAGACCCCGGTCGACGTCATGTACGCCATCCTCCATGTCGACCACCCGCCCATCCCCGGCTTCGGGAGCGGAGTCGTCCGCGGTTTCGCCGACGTCGTCGACCGGGCTCTCTCGAAGGACCCGGCGCAGCGCTTTTCCTCGATGCGCGAGATGGCCGCCGAGATCGAGTCGGTCCTCGCCACGGGGGGATGGGAGCCGGGCGAGCCGGTCCTTCCGCGCTCCGCGAGCGGGCGGTCCCCGACGCTGACGGCGGCGCCGTCCGTCGGGCCGGCCCGCGGAAACCGCCGGAGGCTCGCGCTCTTCACCGCGGGGGCGTGCGTCTTCGCCGCCCTCGCCGGTCTGGCGTTCCTCTGGCGCGGACGGGGCCGGGAACCGCACGTGGCCGCGGGCGACGCGCTGCTCCGTCCCGTCCAGCTCACCTCGTCGGCCGGCCTCGACGTCTTTCCCGCCTTCTCGCCGGACGGCCGGGCCGTCGCGTACTCGTCGGACCGGTCGGGCCGGTTCGAGATCTACCGCAGGGCGCTGGCCCCGGGCGGCCGGGAGATCCAGCTCACGACGGACGGCCTGCAGAACCTCACCCCCGCGTGGTCACCGGACGGCGAGACGATCGCCTACCACGTCAAGAGCGTCGGTGGCGTCTGGATCGTGCCGGCGCTCGGCGGTGTGCCTCGCCAGCTGACGACGTTCGGCTCGCGCCCCTCGTTCTCTCCGGACGGCAAGGCCCTCGTCTTCGAGTCGGCGTCGGTCGTCGACTTCGCGGCGAACTCGCTCGGCGCCCTCCCCCCTTCCGTCCTCTGGATCTCCCCGCTCGACGGCTCGCCGCCACGCCCCCTGACGCAGGTGGGACGCCCGAGCGGCGGACACGGCGCGGCGGCCTGGTCGCCGGACGGCAGGCGCATCGCTTTCGCGACCTACAACCGCACGGCCGCCGAGATCTGGATCGTGGACACCGACGGGACGAATCTCCTCCAGGTGAGCGAGGGGAACGGGCAGTGCTACGACCCCGTCTGGGCGTCCGACGGTTCTTCGATCACCTACGCCTGCCTGGCCGAGAATTTCCAGGTCGGGCTCTTCCGCCGCCGGATCTCCGCGGCGAAAGGGACGAGCGACGGCAAGCCGGAGGAGATCGCCAACTTCGGCGGTGCCGGCCTCGGTTTCGTGAAACAGCTGGCACTCTCGCGCGACGGGACGAAGCTGGCGTTCGCGGGTCTCGCGATGGCGAGCAACATCTGGAGAGTCCCCGTCGATTCGCGCGGCGAGCCGTCCGGACCGGAATCACCCGTCACCCGTGAGACGGGTCGCAACTCGCGTCCCGCCGTCTCGCGGGACGGGAAAAGGATCGCGCTCAACCGCTGGCGACCCGGAGCGAATCAGGACATCTGGATCATGAACTCGGACGGAGGGGACGCCGTTCAGCGGACGACCGACGCCGCCGACGACGACTACCCGGGCTGGCTCCAGGGCGACCGCCGGCTCGTGTTCATGTCGCTGCGCCGTGGCCACCGCTCGCTCTTCACCCTCGACCTCCAGACGGGACGAGAGGACGTGCTCGCAGACTTCGGCCCGGGGTACGACGGGATGCGCGTCTCGCCGGACGGGACGAAGGTCGCCTCCCACTCCAGCCGGGGCGGCACGACCCTGAACGTCTGGGTCGCCGAGCTGCCGGCTGGAACGCCGCGGCAGCTGACGTTCGACCGCGAGTTCGCCGCATTTCCCTGCTGGTCGCCCGACGGCCGGACGCTCGCCTTCGAGGCCCGGCGTCAGGGAGACGTCCACATCTTCACCGTTCCCGTGGCCGGGGGAACGCCGGTCCAGCTGACACGAGCGCCGGGACAGAGCTGGCCCTACTCCTTCTCTCCCGATGGTTCGAAAGTCGCGTTCGCCGCCCTGCGGGATGGAGTCTGGAACGTCGCCTGGGTGTCGCGCGACGGAAAGACCGAGAAGGCCGTGACGTCGAACCAGCGCCTCAACAGCTACATCCGGTATCCCGACTGGTCGCCGACGGGAGAAGCGATCTACTTCGAGGTTGCCGAGACGACCGGGAACATCTGGCTCGTCGAGATGGCCCCGGCGAAGGGGGGCCAGGGAAAGGCCGGAGGCAAGCCGTGAGCGAGACGATCTTCACGCGGATCATCCGGGGCGAGATCCCGAGCCACCGGGTCTACGAGGACGAGAAGGTCTTTGCCTTTCTCGACATCGCGCCGCTCTCGCCGGGCCACACGCTCGTCGTCCCGAAGGAGCAGGCCGCCACGCTCGACGCCCTCTCCGAGGAGTCGGCGGCGGCGATCGGGCGCGTCCTTCCGCGCATCGCGCGCGCCGTGATGGCCGCAACCGGGACGCGCGACTACAACGTCCTCCAGAACAACGGCGCGGCAGCCCACCAGGCCGTGTCGCACGTCCACTTCCACGTCATCCCCAGGCCGGACGACGCGCGCGGCCTCGGCATCAGCTGGCCGTCGGGGCATCTCGAGGCGGACGACGGGAAGAGGATGGCCGCAGCCGTGGCCGCCCAGCTCGCGAAGGGCTGACCGAGCCGTCGCGTCAGCGCCCCCGCGCGGCGGCGCCGAAGAGAAACCCCGCCACGGTCTCGGCGAGGACGAGGCCCGGGAGGGCGTGCCGCTGCGCCTCGAACCCCGGGTCGTGGAAGACGAGGAAGAGCCACGCCGCCGTGCCGAGACCGACCGCCGCTGGCCGCACGGCCTCCAGGAGCCGTCGGTGCCGCAGGGCGCGGAACGCCTGACCGAGGAGGAGGAGCGCCGTGAGCGCCAGCGCGGCGGGCGGATACCAGCGGAGGTGGAGGGCTGCAGCTGGCCACACGCCCGCCGCCACCTCGCCCAGGGCGAGCGCGGCTGCGAGCGGCAGGGCGAGCCAGAGCGCCAGGAGCGCCGCCTTGATCGCGCCGGTCACCGCACGACGCAGCCTCCGGGAGGGACGGGGCGGACGAGGGCTCCTCGCCATCGCCGATTTCACGTCGCGCGCCGCCGAGCGGGTCAACCCGGTTCCCGCGGCGAGGCGCGACGGGTCGATCAGGTCGGCGATCGAGAGGCGCAGGAGAAAGAGGGACCAGAAGGCGAGCCGCGCGGGGAGGACCCGGCCCGAGAGGACGAGGGCGAGCGAGACGCCGGAGAGCGCGAGCCCGAACCCCTCGAAGAGAAGCCGAACCCGCGAGACGGTCCGCGAGGCGGTCCCCTCGGCGCGGCGGGACGAGAGAGCGCGGTGCGCCACCGACGCCAGGACGACGAGGACGATCGCCGCCCCGCCGAGCACCGGCCCTCCGGGACCTGGGACGAGGCGAAGCGCGGCGAGAGGGAGCGAGCAGGCAGACAGGAGCACCGCGGCGCGGAAGGACCGGACGAGCGTGTCCCCTCCAGAGGCGAGCGCGGCGTAGAGGAGAAGGGCCGCGGTCGCTACGGCGACGAGAGCCGCGAGAGGTCGCGCGTCCGCCGAGATCGGGACGGGAAGCGCAGCGAGCCGGACCGCAGCCCCCGACCTCTCGAGGACGTGTACGTAGAACGCGAAGGCGCGGACGAGAACGTCGACGGCAGCCGGCACGGGTGGAGGTTACAGGGCTTCGCGAAAGGGACCGCAAGATCGCTCCCGCGCCACGTGGTGGCCTGCACGGGCATTTGACGGGCCGGTCGACGGTCGGTACCGTCGGGCGCCCGCCATGGCTTCCACCACCTACACCGCCGCCGACATCACCGTCCTCGAGGGGCTCGAGCCGGTTCGCAAGCGCCCGGGCATGTACATCGGCGGGGTCGATTCCCGCGGGCTTCACCACCTCGTCTGGGAGATCGTCGACAACGCCGTCGACGAGGTCATCAACGGCTACGCCACGCGCATCGAGGTCCGCCTCTTCGCCGACGGGCGCGAGGTCGAGATCTCGGACAACGGCCGCGGCATCCCGGTCGACGTCCACCCGAAATACAAGAAGCCCGCCCTGGAGCTGATCCTGACGACGCTCCACGCGGGAGGGAAGTTCGAGCAGGGCAACTACGTCCACTCCGGCGGCCTCCACGGGGTCGGGTCGTCGGTCGTCTGCGGGCTCTCGTCCGAGATGACCGTTCACGTCCGTCGCGACGGCAACGAGTGGATGCAGACGTACGGGCAGGGGAAGGCGACCTCGAAGCTGACGAAGGTTTCGACGGAGAAGGTGCGCGGCAGCGGGACGACCGTCCGCTTCCGGCCCGATCCTGAGATCTTCGGGAAGCTCTCGTTCGACGCGGACGAGATCCGCGACCGGCTCGAGGCGAAGACCTACCTCCACCGCGGCCTTCGCGTCGTCTTCGTCGACGAGACGCAGAAGCCCGCCGTCCGCGAGGAGTTCGCGCACGACGGCGGTCTCGCCGACTACCTCCTGAAGGTCGTCGCCGAGCGGGCGAAGACCCCGACCCACGCCAGCGGCTTCGTCATTGTCCGCGACTCCGAGCCGCGCCTCGAGCTCTCCCTCCAGTGGACCGAGTCGACCGACGAGCACTTCCGCTCCTGGGTCAACGGCATCCCGACCTCCTCGGGCGGGACGCAGGAGAGCGGCCTGAAGGCGGGCATCGTCAAGGCCGTGAGGAACCACCTCGCCACGCACGCGCTCCTCCCGAAGGGAGTCAATCCGTCGGCGGAGGACATCCGCGAAGGGCTCGTGGCGCTCCTCTCGGTCTACGTCCTCGAGCCGCAGTTCCAGGGGCAGACGAAGGAGCGGCTCAACAACCCCGAGGTGGCGGCGCAGGTCGACGGCGCGGTGCGCCCCGCCCTCGAGAACTGGCTGAACGAGAACCCCTCCGTCGCCGAGCAGATCGTGGGCCGGATCGTCATGGCGACGAAGGCCCGCGAGGCGTCCCGCGCCGCGGCCCAGCAGGTCACGCGCAAGACGGCGATCTCCCACCGCTTGAACCTCCCCGGCAAGCTCGCCGACTGCGCCTCCACCGACCCCGCCGAATCCGAGCTCTTCATCGTCGAGGGGGACTCGGCGGGAGGCTCGGCCAAGCAGGGGCGCGACCGCCAGACGCAGGCGATCCTCCCTCTCCGCGGCAAGGTGCTCAACGCCGAGCAGGCGAACTCGGCGAAGGTGGCGGGGAACAAGGAGCTGACCGACATCGTCTCGGCCCTCGGCTGCGGCAGCGGCGGCGACTTCGACATCTCGAAGCTCCGTTACGGCAAGGTCTTCCTCCTGATGGACGCCGACGCCGACGGCCACCACATCTCGACGCTCCTCCTCACCTTCTTCTGGAGGCACCTCCCGAAGCTGATCCTCGAAGGGCACGTCTACCTCGCCCAGCCGCCGCTCTACCGGATCGACGCGGGGAAGGAGACTTACTGGGCGCTCGACGAGCGCGAGCGCGACGCCGTCTTCGCGAAGCTCCCGAAGAACGTGAAGCCCGAGGTCATGCGCTTCAAGGGCCTCGGCGAGATGATGCCCGAGCAGCTGAAGGCGACGACCCTCGACCCGCGCCGGCGGCGCGCGCTGAAGGTCACCGTCCCCGACGTCCTCGAGGCCGAGAGGACGTTCACCGACCTCATGGGCAAGGACGCGAGCGCCCGCTACCGCTTCATCACGGAACGGGCGAGAGATGCTGATGCGTTGGACGTGTGACCTGGCGCGTCGGGCCCACGGAAGGGCTTCTGGGAATCCCTTGACAGTCTCCTCGGGCGTCTTGCATCGTCCCCAGAATCGAGACGCCGCGCCGAACCCGATCTGATTCCATCGTCAGGATCGCCGTGCTCGTGGCGGCCGTGCTCCTGGCCGGGGCACCCCTCATCGCGGGGCGGGAGCTGGGTGGGCACGACATCGGCGCGTATCTCGTCTATGCGCAGCAGACGGCGGCGAACCTCAGAGGCGGCGTCCTCCTCCCGGCCTGGGCGAGCGATCTCAACGGTGGGTTCGGGGGACCGGGCCTCATCTTCTATCCCCCTCTCGTGAACATGGTCCACGCATTTCTCCCGCTCGGCGGCCTCGGCCTTGCGACCGGCCTCGGAGGGCTCGCCCTCGTGGCGAGTCTCCTCTCCGGTCTCGCCCTGAGCGGATGGCTGCGGGCCGCGGGATCCGGCTCCGGGTCGCTCTGGGCAGCGGTCCTCTACGTCGTGGCGCCCTACAGGCTGATCGACCTCTACGAGCGCGGCGCCCTCGCCGAGCACTGGGCGTTCGTCTTCGCACCGCTCGTTCTCTGGATCGCGGTCGAGGAGACGCTCGCTCCCCGCCGCAGGGTCGCGCTCGGAGCGCTGGCCGTGGCCGCTCTCGCGTTGACGAATCTCCCGCTCCTGGTTCTCTTCGGGCTCGTCCTCGGCCCGCTGATTCTGCTGCTCCCCTCCATGCGGGGGGCGATCCGCCCGCTCCTCCTCGCGGCGCCCCTCGGCCTGGCGGTCGCCGCCTTCTCGCTCGCGCCCCAGGCGCTCGCGTCCCGCTGGCTCCGAGTGGAGCTCTGGTTCGGCGAGAACGCAGCGGGAGCCTTCCGGCCCTCGACGAACACCCTGTTCAACAGGGCCGCCATGGACCCCGACTTCAACGACCGCGTCTCGACCGCGCTCGTCGGCACCATCCTCCTCGGCCTCGCGGCCTTCGTTCTGGCGTCCCCGGAGCAGCGCCGGAAGACGGAGACGCGGGCCTGGCTCTGCGTCCTGTGCGTCGAATTCGTCGCGACGCTCGGCCCTTTCGGGCCCGTCTGGGATGCCGCTCCGGTGCTCTCGAGGCTCCAGTTCCCGTGGCGAGTCGCCGCTCCGATGACGCTCGCGGTCTCGGCGCTGATCGCTCAGCTGCCCGGGAGGAGGGCGGCGGTCCTCGCGATCCTCGGTGCGCTCCTCGCCGCACCGCACGTCGGCGCCGGGACCGCACAGTCCCTTCCGCCGCGCCCTCCGCCGGAGGCCGGGCTGAAGGGCCACGTTTTCCCCGATCCGGCGGCCGTGCACGAGGCCGAGGCAGACGAGGGAAACCGGGTCCAGCGGGGTCTGTGGTGGGACTACTGGTACGTGCCGCGGACGGCTCCGCAGGCCTTCTTCGTCGAGATGATCGGCCGCCGGTCGCCGGAGCTCGACCCGATTCGCGCTCGGTCCGCGGTGCTCTCGACGTCCCCCGGGACGCCGGTGAGCGTCGTCCGGTGGGACCGGCTCGACAAGGAGGTCTCCCTCGTCGCCCCGCGGCCCGGCGCCCTCGTCTGGCACGTTCTCGGCTTCCCGGGAATGAGCGTGTCGGTCGATGGCCGGCCGGCCCCGCTCCTCCTCGACAAGACCACGGGTCTCGTCGCCGTCCACGTCCCGGCCGGACCCCACGTTGCAAGCTGGCGCTGGAGGCCTTTCCCACCCCTCGGGGTTTTCCGCTGGCTCAGCGGGTTCGCCCTCCTCGTGGTCCTGCTGCTGCTCGGCTTGCCAGCTGCGGCACCCTGGGTGCAGTCTCGCCAGGGCCGTTCGGAGGACATCCGTCCCGCCGAAGGCCCCGCCCCGACGGAGGTTCGCGATTCCAGCTCCTGAGCTCCCGCTCCTCAGCATCGTCGTTCCGCTCTTCAACGAGATCGGCAATCTCGAGGCGCTCGTGCACGAGATCGAAGAGGTCCGTCGGACTCTGCCCGGCCAGAACGAGCTCATCCTCGTGGATGACGGCAGCAGGGATGGCAGCTGGGACAGGATTCGCGAGCTGGCGGGCGATCGTCCCTGGCTCCGCGCCCTCCGGTTTCTGGGCAACCAGGGCCAGACCGCAGCCATGGCGGCCGGGATCGAGCACGCGCAGGGAGAGCTGATCGCGTTCCTGGACGCGGACCTGCAGAACGACCCCCGCGACCTGCCCCGGATGCTCACCGAGATCCTCGAGGGCCGGGCGGACGTCGTCTGCGGCTGGAGGGCGCGCCGGAAGGACCGGGCGCTGTCGAGAATCGTCCCCTCGCTGGTCGCGAATTTCCTCATCACGCACGCGCTCGGCCTGCGGCTCCACGACGTCGGATGCACGCTCAAGGTGTTCCGTCGCGTCTACCTCGAGAACGTCGAGCTCTACGGCGAGATGCACCGCTTCATCCCGGCGTACTGCGCGGCCCAGGGCGGACGGATCGTCGAGGTGGAGGTCAACCACCGGCCCCGCCTCCACGGCGAGAGCAAGTACGGCCTCTCGAGGGTCTACAAGGTCCTGATCGACCTCCTCACGGTCAAGATGCTGAACACCTACGGCTCCAAGCCGGCCTACTTCTTCGGGAAGCTCGGGTTCGTCTTCTTCGGGCTCGGCACCGCGGCCTTCCTCCTCGTCGCCTGGCGGGCGCTCTTCCGTGGCCACCCCGAGAGCACGCCGATGGTCTTCTTCATGCTCCTGATGTACGTGGCCTCCCTCGTCTGCGTCACGTCGGGCCTCCTGGCCGAGATCAACATCAGGGTGCTTCATCGGGTCGGCGGGAAGAGGAGCTACAGGGTGATCGACGAGGTGGGGACGACCGAGGCGGGCGGCAGGGCACCCGGAGCCCGATAGATCGGGCCGGCGCGGGCGTCCATGTGCGGCATCCACGGCATCCTCGCCCCGCGTGGCGACCTCTCCTCCGCCCTCGAGCGGATGGGTGCGAGGCTCGCCCACCGGGGGCCGGACGGCGCCGGCGTCGAGCGGATTCCGGGGGCCTTTCTCGGGCATACGAGGCTGAGCGTCATCGACCTGTCGGAGGCCGCGTCCCAGCCGCTCTGGGATGCCCGACATCAGGTTTGCATCGTCTTCAACGGCGAGGTCTACAACTACCGGGAGATCCGCGACGAGTGCCTCCGGGCCGGCCTCGAGCTCCGCTCGGCATCGGACACGGAGGCGATCGTCGGCCTCTACCTCCTCGCGGGCGAGCGCGCCTTCGCGCGGCTCGACGGCATCTTTGCGTTCTGCCTCTTCGATTCCCGCAGCGGCGACGCGTACCTCGTCCGGGACCCGATGGGAGTCAAGCCCCTCTACTGGTCGGACCGTCCCGAGGGCCTCGTCTTCGCTTCGGAGCTCGGTGCCCTCGTCGGCAGCTCTCTCGTGCCTCTCGAGGTCGATCCGATCGCGCTCCAGGCCTACCTCCAGCTCGACTTCGTACCTGGCCCGTGGTCGATCGTCCGCGGCGTCGAGAAGCTCCGCGAGGGGCACCTCCTTCACCTGGATGCGACGGGTCGGCGGTCGATCCGGCGTTACGCGCTGCTGCCGCCGCCGGTCTCGGAGAGACCCGGGGATTTCGCCAGCGACGTCGCCGAGTTCGATCGCCTCGTCCACCGGACCGTCGAACGCCAGCTCGTGGCCGACGTCCCCCTGGGCGTATTCCTCTCGGGCGGCCTCGACTCCTCGATCGTCGCCCGGACCGCGGTCGAGGTCTCGCCATCGCGGATCTCGACCTTCTCGATCGGGTTCGAGGACCCGTCCTTCGACGAGTCGCGCTGGGCCGCCTGCGTCGCCTCGTCGATCGGCAGCGACCACCACGTCGAGATTCTCGGAGCGCGGGCGCTGCTCGACCTCGTGCCGTCGGTAGCCGACGTCGTTTCCGAGCCCCTGGCCGACGGTTCGATCTTCCCGACTCTTCTCCTCTCGAAGTTCTCGCGGCGGCACGTCACGGTGGCGCTCTCCGGGGATGGAGCGGACGAGCTCTTCGCCGGCTACCCGACGTACCGCGCCGCGAGTCTGGCGTGGGGGCTGTCTCGTCTCCCGCGGGCGGTCCGGCGCGCGCTGGCCGGGGCGGCGGACGTCGTCCTCCCGGTGAACTACGACAATCTCTCGTTCGACTTCAGGGTCAGGAAGTTCCTTTCGGGCCTCGACCCCGATCCGGTCCTGAGGAACGCGCGCTGGCTCGGGACCTTCCAGCCGGAGGAGCTCCCGTTCCTTCTCCGCGCCCACGACGCGCGCCTCCAGCCGGAGCTCGAGGGACTCCTGCACGAGCCGTCGGCGGAGATCCTGCGCACCGGCAGCCTCGAAGTCCTTCTCCGCACCGACCAGCGCTTCTACCTCCAGGATCAGGTCCTGGTGAAGGTCGATCGGGCCAGCATGTCGTGCGGGCTCGAGGTCCGGGTGCCGTTTCTCGCGCCCGAGATGGTCGCCTTCGCACGCGCCCTTCCGGCCGACAGGAAGCTGCATGGCGCGCGGGGGAAGGCCCTCCTCCGGGCGTACGCGGCGGGCCGCCTCCCCCCGGAGATCGTGGGGCGGCCGAAGAAGGGTTTCGGCGCTCCGCTCGGCAGGTGGTTTCGCGGGGAGCTGCGGGAGCTTCTGGAGGACGTCCTCTCCCCGGCCTCCCTCGCGCGCCACGGGCTTTTCGAGCCGGCGTTCGTGGCGGGGCTCTTGCGGGAGCACGCGGCGGGCCGGCGCGACCACCGCAAGCGCCTGTTCAACCTCCTGATGTTCCAGCTCTGGTGGATCGCGTTTGCGGGGAAGCCGCGCAGGGCCGCGGGGGAAGGAGTCCCGTGACGGCGAACGAAGCGCGCGAGACGGAGGCGGCGCGGGTCAACCGCACCTACTACGAGGCGGCCTCCGCCGGCCGGGAGGACTACTGGCGGTTCATGGCGGCCCCGCGGGCGCGAGTCGCGATGATCGTGTCCCTCGTCCGGGAAGAGCAGCTCCGATCGCTCGTCGACCTCGGCTGCGGCGGGGGAATGCTCCTCAGGGCGATCGAAACCCGGCTTCCCGGGCTCGAGCTGGCAGGCCTCGATCTTTCGAGTCGTCAGATCGAGGCGAACCGCCGCGGATCGACGATCCGCTGGGAGGTCGTGGATCTCGAGAAGCCCGCTGGCGGAGAGGACGGCCTCGGCGGACGATGGGACGTCGTCGTCGCGTCCGAGATCCTCGAGCACCTCGACGACGCGAAGACGTTTTTGAGAAACGCCCGCCGGCCCGCGTCGCCGGGGCGCGGCCGTCTCGTCCTCACGACCCAGAGCGGACCGGTTCGGGAGACCGAGAGACGCGTCGGCCACCGCCAGCACTTCACGAAGGAGGCCCTGGCCCTCCTCCTCGCGGACACGGGCTGGACGGAGCCGCGGATCTGGAACGCGGGCTTCCCGTTCCACGACCTCTCGAAGTGGTGGGCGAACCGGGACCCCAACTCGTCGGTCCGCCGGTTCGGCGAGCGGCCCTACGGCCGGACCGAGAGGCTGATCTGCGCCCTCCTGAGGGGCGCGTTCACGCTGAACTCGCGAGCCCGGGGCGCCCAGCTCTACGCGGTCGCGCGCAGGGGCCTCGAGCCGTGACCGAGACGGACCGTCGGACCGCCGAGGCGTTCGCCTCCTCGTGGAACACGGTACGCGAGGGCTCCGTCTATTCACGCGAGCAGTTTCTCGAATGGATGGCGCCCGTCAGCCCCGAATCCATTGCCGGCCTCTCTGTTCTCGAGCTCGGCTTCGGGAACGGCTCGCTCCTCGCGCACATGGGAACCCTCGCGCCGAAGAGCCTTTCGGGGATCGAGCTCGGCGACACGCTCGAAGCGACACGCCGGAACCTCGCGCACCTCCCGGCCGGTCTCGTCGACCTGCACCGGGGCGACCTCGTCACGGCGGAACTCGGGACGTTCGACCTCGTCTACTGCATCGGCGTCCTCCACCATCTCGCCGACCCCGACGCGGGCGTCCGCTCGCTCCTTCGTCACACGCGTCCCGGCGGCCGCTTCCACGCGTGGGTCTACGCGCGGGAGGGAAACGCGCTCGTGCACCTCGTGGTCGAGCCGATCCGGCGGGTGGCCTCGCGGCTTCCGTGGTGGGTGACGAAGTACGGCCTGGCGCTTCCGCTCGTGGCCCCGTTCTTCCTCTACGCCCGGCTCCTGCGTGCGTTGGCGCGGCGGACCGTACGGCCGGAGGCTCTCGAGCGGCTCCTCCCGCTCGCCGCCTACGCCCTCTGGATCGCGGAGAGGCCGTTCTGGTTCTTCCATCACGTCGCATTCGACCAGCTCGTCACTCCCCGGACGACCTACTTCGACCGCCGGACGGTGGAGCGCTGGCTCGCCTCGCCCGACGTCGAACCGGCGAGTGCCTACGTCGTCTTCCGGAACGGGAACTCCTGGAAGTTCGGGGGTCGAAGGCGGGCCGACGTCAGCCCGGAAGCTCCCAGATCGTGATCGAGGCGCCGACGCGCCGCAGCTGTCGCCCCCGCGTCCGAAGCTGGGAGAGAAGGGCGCGGAGCTGGTCCGCCGAGGCTCTCCCTTCGAGGCCCTCGAGGAACTCCGGTCCGACCGCCTGCATCGAGTCCGAGATCGCGTAGCGGCCGGGAGAGAGGGGCCGCGAAGGGTCGAGGAGACGGCAGGACCGCGAGTAGTAGTTCGTGGCCAGGCCGCTGTAGGCGACGACGGTCGTCTCCGCCTCCGTGCCGGTCTCGCGGAGGACGTCGCCGAGGCGCTTCATGTCCTGGCCCCAGTCGACGTTCGAGTCGGCGAACCACGCCGCTCCCCGTTCGGGGCTCCCGAGGATGAAATTGAAGTAGCCGAGCTCGAGCGGGTGGGCCGAGGCGAGCGAGACTCCCGTCGAGAGGACGAGGCCCGCCACCACCGGCGCGAAACGGCGGACCGGGAGCCGTCGCGCCAGAACGACGGCCCCGGATACGGCGAGAAGCGGATAGACCGGGAAGAGGTGGCGGACGCCGATGTTGAAGGACGAGGTCATCGCGATCGCGAAGTAGAAGGACGCCGCGAGAAGGAGGCTGCCGACCCAGTAGGTCGCGAGCTCGCGGCGCCCGAGCGCGAGCGCCGCGACGAGGAAGAGGAGAAACGCCGGCGTCGACTTCAGGACGAAGGAGGCGGGGAAGTAGGCCGGGAACCCGTACCGGGAGATCTCGCCGTGGAAGAAGTTGACGTTCTCGCGGCCCTCCTCGCTGAGGAGCGCGACGCCCTTCAAGCCGGCGGCCCAGTGCCCGAGGGAAGGAACTGCGAGCGAGAGCCTCGCGTACCGGTCGACCACGTCTGGCGATGCCCCGCGGCCGGCGAGAAACCGTGCGACGCACTCGGACGGCTTTCCCTCGGGCATCGCCCTCATGCTGACGACGTATGTGGCCGCGAGGAGTCCGAGGGCTACAACCCCCGCCGTCGCGACGCCGAGCGCCTTCGTCGCGGCGGAACGGACGGTCCGATGCTCCCCCTCGGCCAGGAGCGCGAGAAGCGGTACTGCGGCGAAGAGCGGGAGCAGGAGCACCGCGGAGAACTTCGTTGCGAGGGCAACACCGAGGGCGAGGCCCGAAACGGCCCAGAGGGTCGGGGAGCTGCGTCGCGCGGCGGCGAGGGCCAGGACGAGCGTCGCGGTCATCGTGAGCGCGGCGCCGACGTCCGTGTGGACGATGCTGGCGTGGGCGACGAAACCGGGGTCGAGCGCGATCAGCCCCGCGGCGAGAAGTCCGGCGCCGGGGCCCGCGAGTGCGCGGGCTGTCGCCCAGACGACGACGATCAGGAGCCCGAAGACGAGGGGAAATGGTCGGCGGGCCGCCTGGAGGATCTCCTGGGCGGGGACGCGGTTGAAATAGAGGAACCGGGAGTATTCGTTGTGCGGAGTCCCCTCGCGGGAATTGCCTCCGGATGGAGGGGTCAGCCGGAGCGGCTTCAGGGAAAGACCGGCGAGAGCCTTCATCAGGGGGGGGTGCTCGAGGTTCATCCAGAAGGTCCCGTTCTCGACGTACTCGGCTCCCGCGAACAGGTGGATACCTTCGTCCGCCGTTGCCGAATCGTCCTTCTGGTGCCCCCTGACGGCCGCCAGGGCGACGATGACGAGAGCGGCGAGGGCAGCGATCTCGACCACGATCGCTCTGACGCTCTTGCTGGCGAGCCGTGGCATCCCGGGAGTCTACTCAGGTGGGGGAGGCGTTGGCCTCGAGGGCGGTCCTCGTGCGGCACTCGGATTCCGCCGAACGTCTCCTACGGTCTCTCCTCCGCAAGGACCGGCAGGACCACCCGCGACGGAGAGCCGGTTCCCTGGTGGATACGCTGCGTGGCCGGGCGGAAGTCGCTCTCCTTCGCCTGGCGGATGTTCACGAACGTCTGCGGGTTGCGGTCGACGAGCGGGAACCAGCTGCTCTGCACCTGCACCATGATCCGGTGCCCCCGCCGGAACGTGTGGAGGACGCCGGGCATCGAGAAGGCCACGGTCTCGATCTTCCCGGGCGTGAACGGCTCGGGCTTCTCGAGGCTCCTGCGGAACTTCCCGCGGAACGGTTCGCCCCGCACGAGCTGCTGGTTTCCGCCCATTTTCGAGCGGGACGGCTTCTCGTCCCACGCGTTGCGGGGGGTCCACTCCCAGGGTTCGACCGGGACGTCGTCGGGCCAGACGTCGATCAGCTTCACGACCCAGTCGGCGTCGGTCCCCGTCGTCGAGACGGAGAGGTGGACGCCGATCGGGCCGGCGACCGTGACGTCTCCATCGAGCGGGGCCGTCTGCCAGACGGCGACGTCGGGACGCCGCGCGGCGAAGCGCTGGTCGGCCGTCATGTAGTCGGCGTTCATCCCGATGTCGATCGACTCGAGGTACGGCACCGGCTTCGCCGGGTCGCTCACCCACTCGGCGACGGCCGTCGTCCCGGCAGCCGGCGCCTCCGTCGAGAGCCTCCCTCCGGCGCCCAGCCGGTACGCCATCGGCGTCACATCTTTCGGAGGCCACGCGTCGAAGGCACGCCAGCGGTTGCGGCCCGTCTCGAAGACGGTCGCCTCGGGAAGCTTCGGGTCGGCGGCGCCCTTGAGGTGGTGCAGAAAGAACGGGAGCTCGATCTCCTCGCGGTACCTCAGCGACGTCTTCTGCCCGAACGCGACGCGCCCGTGCGCATCTCCGTCGCTCCGCGCCCAGCCGCCGTGCCACCACGGGCCCATGACGAGGCGGTTGCTGGCGCCGGGGCTCTGCCGCTCGATCGCCGCGTACGTCTCCATCGCGCCGAAGGCGTCCTCGGCGTCGTACCAGCCCCCGACGGTCAGGACCGCGGGCCGGATCCCCTTCAGGTGCGGCCGCGTGTTCCGCGCCTTCCAGAAGCCGTCGTACGCCTCGTGGGCCATCAGGTCGTCCCAGAAGCGGACGTCCTTCATGTGAACGCGGAGGTTCTTCAGAGGGCCCGCGTCGAGGAAGTAGCGGTAGCCGTCGGACGTCCCGTGGTCGAACCGCGGGGGCCACTTCGTCGTCGGCTCGGGACGGGTCTGGCCGAACCGATTGTAGAAATTGAACGAAGCCGCGAGGAAGAACGCCCCGTTGTGGTGGAAGTCGTCCCCTTCGAACCAGTCGGACACGGGGGCCTGCGGCGAGACGGCGACGAGCGCCGGGTGCGCGTCGATGGCGGCCATCGCGGCGTAGAAGCCGGGGTAGGAGATGCCCCAGGTGCCGACTCTCCCGTTGTTGTGGGCCACGTTCTTCACGAGCCACTCGACGGTGTCGAAGGCGTCGCTCGACTCGTCGAACTCCTTCGGGCCCTTCTTCTCGAGGTACGGCCGCACGTCGACGAACGTCCCTTCCGACATCATCCGGCCGCGGACGTCCTGGAGGGCGAAGATGAACTTCTCCCGCGCCGCGGCCTCGGACGGGCCGAGCGCGTCGGGATAAGCGTCGATTCCGTAGGGCGCGACGGAATAGGGCGTCCGGATCATCAGGATCGGGTAGCGCTTCGCCGGTCCAGCATCTTTCGGGACGTAGACCGCGGTGAAGAGCCTCGTCCCGTCGCGCATCGGGACGAGGTGCTCGTGCTTCGTGTACGTCTCCCGGATGAAGGCCGCCAGGGGGGCCGGCGGCTCGCCCGCCCGGGCCTGCAGCGCGAGGACGGCGAGAACGGCGGCCGGGACGAGAGAGCGAAGGCGCATTCGAGGACCTCCCTGCGTGGAGCGCTCCCGCAACGTTAGCAGGAGGACGAGCGCGTGGGATGATCCTCGGTCGGAGTGACCGAGTCATGCAGAAAACCCGCCTCTTTCCCCTCCTCGCCCTGTCCCTCGCGCTCGTCCCGATGACCGCGACCGCAGAGACCCCGACCGCCGCCGACGCGAAGGCGTTCGTCGAGAAGGCCGAAGAGAAGCTCCTCGCGGCCTCGATCGCCGCCGAGCGCGCGAACTGGGTCGCCGCGAACTTCATCACCGGAGACACCGAGCTGATCGCCGCCGAGGCGAGCCAGCGCCGGATGGAGCTGGCCGCCGGCCTCGCGAAGGAGGCGACCCGCTTCGACGGCCTCGCCCTCGACGCCGACGTCACCCGCAAGCTCGCGCTCCTCAAGCTCTCGCTCACCCTCGCGGCTCCCGCCGACCCGAAGAAGAGCGAGGAGCTGGCCCGCATCGCCGCCGGCATGGAGGCGGCCTACGGTCGCGGCAAGTGGACGCCGCCCGGTGGCGAGCCGCTCGACCTCGAGGAGATCTCGCGCCGGATGGCGACGAGCCGCGACCCGAAGGAGCTCGCCACGCTGTGGGCCGGCTGGCACTCGATCGCCCCGCCGATCCGCAAGGACTATGCCCGCTACGTCGAGCTCGGCAACGCCGGAGCGAAGGAGCTCGGCTTCGCCGACATGGGCGCCATGTGGCGGTCGAAGTACGACATGCCGCCGGACGCCTACGCGAAGGAGCTCGACCGGCTCTGGGAGCAGGTGAAGCCCCTCTACACCTCGCTCCACGCGTACGTGCGCATGAAGCTGCGCGAGACCTACGGCAAGGACGTCGTCCCCGAGAAGGGGCCGATCCCGGCGCACCTCCTCGGGAACATGTGGGCCCAGCAGTGGGGCAACCTCTACCCCCTCCTCGCCCCAAAGGACGCCGACCCGGGCTACGACCTCACGAAGATCCTCGTCGAGAAGAAGACCGACGCGCGGCAGATGGTTCGCTACGGAGAAGGCTTTTTCACCTCGCTCGGGATGGCGCCCCTCCCGAAGTCCTTCTGGGAGCGCTCCCTTTTCACCCGCCCGCGCGACCGCGAGGTCGTCTGCCACGCGAGCGCCTGGTGCATCGACTGGGTCGACGACCTGCGGCTGAAGATGTGCATCGAGATCAACGCGGAGGACTTCGCCACCGTCCACCACGAGCTCGGGCACAACGTCTACCAGCGCGCCTACAACCGCCAGCCCGTCCTTTTCCGCGACAGCGCAAACGACGGCTTCCACGAGGCGATCGGCGACACGGTCGCCCTCTCGCTCACGCCCGAGTACCTCGTCAAGCTCGATCTCCTTCCGAAGGCGCCGCCTCCCGGCAAGGACGTCGGCTACCTCCTCAACATGGCGCTCGAGAAGATCGCGTTCCTTCCCTTCGGCCTTCTCATCGACAAGTGGCGCTGGCAGGCCTTCTCGGGCGAGGTCCCCGAGGCCCGCTGGAACCAGGCGTGGTGGGACCTGAAGCTGAAGTACCAGGGCGTCACCCCGCCGGTGGCGCGCACCGAGGCCGACTTCGACCCGGCCGCCAAGTACCACATCGCTTCGGGCACTCCCTACTCGCGCTACTTCCTGGCGCACGTGCTGCAGTTCCAGATGCACCGCGCCCTCGCGAAGACGGCCGGCTGCACCACGCCGATCCACACCTGCTCCATCTACGGGAACAAGGAAGCGGGAGCCCGGCTGATCAAGATGCTCGAGATGGGGCAGAGCAAGCCGTGGCCCGACGCCCTCGAGGCCGTGACCGGTCAGCGCCAGATGGACGCTACCGCCGTCCTCGAGTACTTCGCGCCGCTCCAGAAGTGGCTCGACGAGCAGACGAAAGGCGTGCCGAAGGGCTGGTGAGGCCGTGACGCCGAGGATCCCGCCGCCGACCTACGAGTACCTCAACGCCGAGCTGCTCGAACAGGGTTCGGGCCGGGTCCGTTGCCGCTTCCGCCCGACGGAAGAGATGACGAACCCGCTCGGCGCGGTCCAGGGCGGGATCCTCGCCGCGTTCTTCGACGACACGATGGGCCCCGCGATCACCTCCATCTCGGAAGAGCGCGGGTTCACCACCGTCAGCCTCAACGTCTCGTACCTGCGCGCCGCCCGCCCCGGCGAGCCGCTCCTCTGCGAGGCCGTCGTCGTGAAGCACGGCCGCAGCCAGGCCTACGTCGAAGCGACCCTCACCCGCGAGAGCGGCGGAGAGATCGTCGCCCGCGCCACCGCCGTCAACCTCTTCCTCGACGCGGCGAAGAGGGGGTAACCCCGGAGAGACGGAGAGACGGAGAGCCCCTGCTCCACCATCTCGTCGATTCCGCTGGGGGCCGCGTGCGTGGCGGTACGTCTCACGGCCGCCTGCTGCGTTCCGCCGACCCGCTTCCGAGCTCGCTGCGGCCGGGCGGGGGGCCCGCGCGAACTCGCTTCGCTCAAACAGCGCGCGGGCCTGATCCCCGCCCGCTCCTCGCGAGCTCGAGCGGGTCCCCGGCGGTGCTCGGGGGCGGCTCGCGAGACGCACCGCCCCTCCCGCGGCCGGCGAGCTTTGAGCCCCGCCGGGACCCCGAAGGAGGGGGTCTGGTCTACCCTCTACGCACAGGCAACGGGATGCACCCTGTCCAGCGGCGCTCCTTTGCCCGAGAGCTAGATTAGAAAATCAAGACCTGACCCCGTTCTCGGGCTCGTGCTTTGCCCAACTGGAGTCTTGAGCGGGCGGGAGGGGTGTCCCGCGAGCGCCGTCCGAGCACCCGCGGGGCCCCGCACGGTTCCGCGAGCAGGTCGCCGGATCAGGCGAGCGCGCGCGTGCAACGAGCGAAGCGAGGCGTTCGCGCTCGCCCCGGCGACCCGCGCAGCGGGATCGATGCGGGTCGCGGGAGCGGAGGAGGCGCCGTGGGACGCCCCTCCTGTCCGCGATTCGTGAGGCACGTTGAGATGGCCTCTACCGTCCCGGTCTCCCGGTCTCCCGGTCTCCCGGTCTCCCGGTCTCCCGGTCTCCCGGTCTCCCGGTCCGTCCTCCAGGCTCCCCGGCTCCTATTCCTCCCAGGGGAGGCCGGGCTTGCCGAAGTGGCCGTAGTTCGTCGTCGAGCGGTAGATGGGGCGCCGCAGGTTCAGCCGTTCGCAGATCGCGGCGGGACGGAAGTCGAACGACGAGACGAGCGCTGCCGCGGCCTTCGCGTCCCCGGTGCCGAAGGTCTCGACCGCCACCGACATCGGCTTCGCTTCGCCGATCGCGTAGGACACCTGGATCTCGGCGCGCCGGGCGATGCCCTGCTTCACGATCTGCCGGGCGGCCCATCGGCAGAAGTAGGCGCCGCTGCGGTCGACCTTCGAGGGGTCCTTGCCGCTCCAGGCGCCGCCGCCGTGCCGCGCCGCGCCACCGTAGCTGTCGACGATGATCTTCCGGCCCGTCACGCCCGCGTCGGCGGACGGCCCGCCGAGGACGAAGGAGCCCGAGGGATTTCCGATGAAACGGATCCCGTCGCGCATCCAGCCGTCGAGCGTCTTCGGCGCCAGCTTCGTCGCGACCCAGGTTTCGATCTCCTCGCGCGACACGCCGTCCTGGTGCGAGGTCGAGATGAGGACCGTCTCCACGCGGACCGGCTTGCCCCCCTCGTACGCCACCGTCACCTGGGACTTGCCGTCGGGCTTCAGCCACGGCACGTCGCCGGCGCGCCGCGCCTCGGCGAGACCGCGCGTGAGGCGATGGGCGAGGAGGATCGGGAGAGGAAGGAGCTCGGGCGTCTCGTCGGTCGCGTACCCGAACATGATTCCCTGGTCGCCCGCGCCGAGGTCCTTCTTCTTCGCGTCGGTCGCGCGGCTCACCGCCTTGCCGATCTCCTTCGACTGGCGCGTCAGGAGGTTCGTGACGAAGACCCCCTTCGCGTGGAACGGGTCCGCGGGATCGACGTAGCCGATCCCGTCGATCGCCTCGCGGACGATCTCCTCGTAGTGCGCCTTCTTCAGGCCGGACTTCGAGGTGATCTCCCCGGCGAGGACGACGCGCCGGCCCTTGCAGAGCACCTCGCAGGCGACCCGGGCGTTCGGGTCGGGCCCGATGTTCGCGTCGAGGATCGCGTCGGCAATGAGGTCGCACACCTTGTCGGGGTGGCCCTCGGTCACGGATTCGGAGGTCAGAAGGAAGTCGAGGCTCTCGGTGCTCATTCGCAGCGTCCTTTCGCCTGAAGTCGTCCACGCCTCGATCGCGCATGGGTCCCGATCGGGAGATCGGGCCGGCCTTGCCACCGCAGGGACTACGGTCTGGCGGGCGGGTCGTCGAGCCGGTGCTCTCTCCGCCTCTCTTCATGCCGGCAGCCCGAAGCGCAGGGCTGCCAGTTGCTCAAAGAACCGCGCGGCCGCGCCGCGCGCGGCGGGATGGTAGCAGAGAGGGTGGACGGAGGGGGAGGGTCAGGCGGGCTCGATGAGGACGTACTCGAAGCTGCCCGAAACCGATTTCGCCCCGGGCCTGAGCTTCGCGGGCCCGGCGACCTCGCAGAGAACGAAGGTGCGGTTCCCCACGCGCACCGTCTGCTCGCCCGGGAGCGCCGGGGCCTCCACGCCGACGAGTGCGTGGCCGGGCACGGCGATGAAGACGAGGTGCGTCGGGAGGCGCCGCCACATGGAGGCGAAGGCGACGGACTTGGAATCGCAGTCGCCCCGGCCCGAAACGAGGACGTCGGTCGGCACCCTCAGCCCCAGCGTCTGCCGGCCCTCATCCTCGTCCGGAGGGATCTCGTAGCCGAGCTCCTGGTAGAAGGCGAGAAGGAGGCCCATGAACTGTCTCACGTTCGAGCCGCGGCCCGAAGCGGCGAGCGCGCGATAGCAGTCGGAGAGCGGCGCGGTTCCGTCGCGGATCAGCCGCTCGTAGTCGATCGAGAGGGTTCTCTCCTTCAGGAGCAGTCCGCGTCGCTTGTAGATGCCGGCGCGAATCCTCTCGTCGTGGGCGGGGAGCTCGCGGTCGAGCCACGCCTTCAGGTCCTCGATGCCCGCAAGCGCACGCGCCCTTTCGGTCTCCTCCAGCCCCGCGGGGAGGTCCCACGACCAGCGGTGGCCGCCGGCGCCGTAGAACTCGATCCGGAACCAGGAGCCGAGACGGCGGGCGGCGACTTCCGCGTCGACGAGGCGGGCGAGCTCGGCGTTCAGCTCCGCGTACACAGCCTCGGGCTCGTACCCGAATCCCGCCCGCTCGGCCGCGTGGGCCCCGCGGTCCACGAGGCAGGAGACGCGGTGCGTACGGCCGTGGTCGTCGATGAACCCGAACGTCAGGCGGAAACGCCGATCCGTCTCTGCGCGAGAGAACTCGCGCAGCGCCCCCACGTTCGACTTCCAGCTCTCGGGCAGCGTCTCGGGGTCGGGCGCCGGGCCGGGGCCGGGCGTGTCGGTTTCGGCCACCTCGCGGGGTCCTTCGAGAAGGGAGAGCCCCCCCGCCACCAGCCAGGCCATCACGAGGACCGCGAGGCCGGCGAAGCAGCCGCGGCCCGGTCGCGAGGGGCTCCGGCTCAAGGGAGCGTCAGGACACCGCGCGGACCGAAGGGGACGAGGGACCGCGCGAGGTCTTCCATCCCTTCGTTCAGGACGGCGGTGATCGCGAGGAGGACGAAGGCGTGGAAGATCGCGACCGCCACGTTGTCGCGGTGGATCTCGCCGTGCTCGTCGAGCCCGCGGGTCATGCGCGTGAAGAGGAACGCCGCGAGCGCCGTCGACACGAACGCCACGAGCGTCAGAAGTGCCACGACTCCCCCGCAGCGAAGGGTGGCGACCGCCGCCTCGCGGGCCGACGGCGGCTCGAGGAACAGCTCGCGCACCATCACCATCACCGGGTTCACCGCGTGGCGCAGGAGCACCGCCTGGCTCAGGAGAATCGTGCCGAGGGAGATGGCGATGGAGCGGTGCCCGCCCCTGAGAAGCCCCTCCTCGTCCACCTCGCGGGTGATGAAGGCGTTCGCGCGGTAGACGACGAAGACGAGCAGGGCCGCCGTCACGACGGCCACGCCGTACGCGACCGTCCCCGCCGCGACGACCGCGAGGTCGAATCGGGCATTCATCGGGCGTCCTCCGTGTCGCTCAAACCTGCCACGCGGGCGATTCCCGCTTCCCGGAAACCTCGCGCGCTCCGGCCCGTAGTCGTCTAACGTGCCCACCTCATGCAGGGAGGAACGATGACCCCCCGTTCCCGCAGCCTCTCCCGGACCGCCGCAGGCGTCGCCCTGTCCCTCGCCCTCACCGCTCCCGCCGCCCTGGCCGCATCCGGTGCGACGCCGAAAGGCGCCGGGTGGCGCATCCCGACCGCCGTGAAGACGCTTCCCAATGGCCTCACGGTCGTCGTCTCGGAAGACCACTCCGCCCCCACCTTCGGCCTCTGCATCGCCTACCGCATCGGCTTCCGCCTCGAGCCGAAGGGGCGGACCGGCTTTGCCCACCTCTTCGAGCACATGATGTTCCAGGGGACGCCGAACGCCCCGAAGGGGAGCTACGACCGTGTCATCGAGGGGGGCGGCGGCATCAACAACGGGTCGACCCGCTACGACTACACGAACTACATCGTCAGCGCCCCGGTCTCGGCGCTCGAGGCGGTCCTCTGGCTCGAGGCCGACCGCATGAAGACCCTCGACTTCTCCGAGAAGAACCTCGCCAACCAGAAGGAGGTCGTAAAGGAGGAGATCCGCGTCAACGTCCAGAACAGGCCCTACGGCCTCTTCTTCTGGACCGACGTCGCCGGGACGGCCTTCGACAAGTGGGAGAACGCCCACGACGGCTACGGCTCGTTCGCCGACCTCGACGCGGCGCAGGTTGAGGACGTGAAGACCTTCTTCGAGACCTATTACGGCCCGAACAACGCCGTTCTCGCGATCGTGGGCGACATCACCGCCGAGGAGGCTTTCTCGAAGGTCGAGAAGTACTTCGGCGCCACCCCGTCGCGCCCGGCGCCGCCGAAGCCCGACGTGAGCGAGAAGGCGAACACGAAAGAACGGACCCTCTCGCAGACCGACGCCCTCGCGAACGTCCCGGCCGTCGCCATTGGCTGGAAGATGCCCGCCCGCGGCACGGAGGACGACATCCCCGCCGCCGTGCTGGGGAACCTCCTCGCGGGGGGCGAGGCCTCGCGTCTCTACCAGGGGCTCGTCAAGGGCAGGGAGCTCCTGCTCGGTATCGAGGGAGGGCACAACTGGCCTCTCGACGACGCCTTCACGTACGAAGGCCCCACGCTCTTCACCCTCTTCGGCCTCTACAAGCCCGACACCACGGCGAAGGAAGTCGTCGCGGCCATCGACGCGGAGATCGCCGCCATCGCGAAGGGCTCGGTGAGCGCCGCCGAGCTCGAGCGGACGAAGACCAAGATGGTCTCCGACCTCTACGGTCAGCTGGAGCTTCCGCTCGACCGCTCCGTGGTCCTCTGCCTCGCGCAGCTCTTCGACGGCAACGCGGCAACCGTGAACGACCTCCCCGGGAGGATCGCCGCGGTCACCAGCGCCGACCTCGCCCGCGTCGCGTCCACCTACCTCACGGCCGCCCACCGCACCGTCGTCGACAGGCGGCCCGCGCCGGCGAAACCGTCCGATGCCGCACCGGCGGGGAAGTGAGGGGGACGCCGTGAAGAAGCAGAACGCCGTCCTCGTCCTCGCTGCCGCCCTCCTCGCCCCCGCCGCCTTCGCCGCCGAGCCGCCGCCGCTCCCGAAGGACTTTCCCGGCTACGGCGCGGACCGGCCGCTCCCGGTTCCCGTCATCTCGAAGTCGACCCTTCCGAACGGCCTGACGGTCTGGCTCGTGAAGCGCCCCGGCTTCCCGAAGGTCTCGGCCGTTCTCGCCGTCCGCGGCGGCACGGCCGTCGACCCGGCGGGCATGGAAGGCATCTCGGACCTTCTCGCCGTAACGCTCAAGGAGGGGACGGCGAAGAAGACCTCGCGCCAGATCGCCGAGGAGCTGCAGGGCCTCGGTGGCGACCTCGGCGTCTCGGCAGGCGCCGACGCCATCACCTTCCGCGCCAGCGCCCTCGCGACCGGCACCCCCCGGCTTCTCGACCTCCTCGCCGCGGTCGCGCTCGCCCCTGCCTTCCCGCCGGCCGAGGTCGCGCTCGCCAGGGAGAACGCCCTGCAGGAGCTGGAGGCTGCCGAGGCGACTCCCGGTTTCCTCGCGTCGAAGGCTCTCGCGAAGGCCGTCTACGGCAGCCACCCGTACCACGTCGTGACGGCGACCCGCGAGACCATCGGGAAGACGACGCCCGCGCTCCTGGGCGCCGAGCACGCGCGACGCTTCCGCCCCGATCAGGCGCTCCTCGTCGTCGCGGGAGATATCGACGAATCCGTGGTGAAGACCTCCATCGTCCGCGCCTTCGGGGCGTGGAAGAACGCCGGCGCTCCACTGCCGCCCGTGCCTGCGTCGCCTCCCGCCCGTGGCCGCGAGCTCGTTCTCGTCGACCGCCCCGGATCGGTCCAGGCGACCGTCGTCTCCGGCCGGCCCGGTCCAGGCGTTTCCGATGCTGACTGGTACGACGTCCTCGTCGCGAACACCGTTTACGCCGATGCCTTCGGCAGCCGCCTCGTGAAGAACATCCGCGAAGAGAAGGGCTACACCTACTCCCCCTCGGGCGACTTCTCGACGCGCCGCGCCGGAAGTCTCCTCGAGATGCAGGCCGACGTCCGCAACGAGGTGACGGCGGCGACCCTCCTCGAGGTCTTCTACGAGCTCGACCGGATGGCCGCCACGAAGCCGACGGCCGACGAGCTCGCGGGGGCGAAGCGCTACCAGGGCGGCCTTTACCTCATCCGCAACCAGCTCCAGGGCGCCGTTGCCGGGACTCTCGCGCGCAACTGGGTCAACGGTCTCCCGCCCGAGGCGCTCGGCGAGTTCGTGACGAAGGTGAACGCGGTCACGGCCGAGGGCGTGCAGGCCGCGGGGAAAAAGCACTTCCTCTCGAGCACCCAGACCGTCGTCGTCGGCGACGCCAAAGAGGTCCGCCCCCAGCTCGAGCTTTTCGGGGCGGTGAAGGAGGTCAAGCCGTAGCCGGCCCCTTTCCCTTCTTCACGCGAGCCCCTTGTCCATCAGCAGCTCGGAGAAGCCGTCGACGACGTCGTCGGGCAGCTCGCCCACGAGGCCGGTACCCGTGCCGCTCGTAGAGCGTGCGGGCACGGGTGTTGAACGACGAGACGCAGAGGAAGACGTAGCGCGCCTTCGGGTAGCGCGCTTCCGTCGCGTCGAGAAGAGCGGTCCCCACGCCGCGCCCGCGCTCGGATTCCGCCACGGCGACGCTCGCCACGTAGGGCGACCCGGCAACGCCGCGCGGGTGGATCCGGATGCACCCGAACGGAGCGCCGCCCCGCCGAGCCACGAGAACGACGTACTCCGGGTCGAGCGCCGCAGGAAGAAGAGCATCGAGCCCGCGCCGCAGCGTGTTCCACGGCTCGCTCGCGGCCATGAGCCGCGCGCACCACTCCCGTTCGTCCGTCGTCGCTTCGCCGATCTCGATCGCAAACGGGTCCATCGGGCGAGTCTGCGCGGGGACGCAGCGACCCGCAATCAGCGAAGGCGAGAGGTGTCCTCGCGGAAGAACGCCGTCAGCTCGTCCGCCGTCTCCTCGAATCGCTCGAGCGGAAAGCAGTGTCCGGCGCCGCGCAGGAGGACGAGCCGCGCGCCGGGAATCGCCTCCACGAGACGCCGCGAGTTCGCAACCGGCACGAGCTGGTCGGCGTCTCCCGTGAGGGCGAGCGTCGGGACGCGGATCCCCCCGAGCCGCGCCGTCGCATCCCAGACCGTCACCGCGGCCAGCTGCTGCGCGAGGACGCGCGGGCCCACGCGCCCCGTTCCCTCGACCCATCTCCCGAACCGCGCGAGGTCGCCGTCCACCAGCGCCTTCGAGACGAGGGCGCCGGCGATGAGCCGGTGCGAGCCCATCCGCGACAGCGCTCCTCCGACGATCAGCTCAGCCATCACCGGGAGCGACGCCTTCCGGCTCGCCCTCCACCCCGCGAACGTCGCGCCGAGCGCGAGCGCCCTCACGCGGCCCGGGTGCCGGAGAACCAGCTCGAGCGCGATCATCCCGCCCATCGAGATCCCGAAGACGAACGCGGGCCCGACGCCGGCCGCTTCGAGCACCGATGCGGCGTCGTCGGCCAGGTCGCCCATCCCGAACGGGCGGAGGAGCGCGGTCGACTCTCCTGCCCCGCGGTTGTCGAAGACCACGACGCGGAACTCCCGCGCCAGCCGTTCCGGCAGCGGCCCCCACGCCCGCGCCGAGAAGCTCATCCCCATGACGAGGAGCAGCGGCGGCGCGTCCTCGCGTCCGAGCGTCTCGTACGAGAGGCGGTGAGTTCCGCGATCGGCGAACGGCATCGGCCCGCTCCGGAGTTTGCGCCCGCTGGCCCGACGCCAGGCCGCGCCTGCCAGCGTAGACTCCGCCAAAATCCGTCGCGAGGTGCCCATGAACCCGTTCCGAGGTCTGCCGTGCCTGGTCCTAGCAGGAGCCCTGCTGGGGGTCTCGCTCGTCGCGTCCGAGGCCGCCGCAGAGGGCGATGTCCGCGTCGCCATCTCGAAGGTCCAGGACTCCCGATCGCGCTACCAGACGAACGACGCCTCGGCACGCCTGACCCTCTTCCCGAAGCTGGAGGGCACCGGCCTCGCGGAGGCGAGGGGATACCGGCTCACCGTGACCGGGGCGAAGGACGATCTCGGCAACGCCCTCGCGCCCGATTCGACCGAGCCGACCAAGTGGACGAGCCGGCCCGACGGCATGGAGCTCTGGCTGAAGCTGGCAGGTCCGGCCCGCGGGGCGTCGACGGTGACGCTCTCCGGGACGGTCGAGGTGTGGATCCCCTCGCGCGACCCGGCGTCCGAGGTGAAGGTCGAGAAGTTCTATTCGAAGGCCGGCAAGCCGCTCGCCGAGCCGGCGCTCAAGGCGGCAAAGGTGAAGCTGACCGTCCTCCCGCGCGACCGCGTGAAAGAGGGGAGCGTCGTCGTCGCCGGGCCCGTCGCCGACATGGAGGACCTCGTCGATTTCGGCGTCCTCAAGGCCGACGGCACATTCATGGAGGTCGCGGACAAGGGGAACCAGTCGAACGACGAGGAGTCGATGATGGAGGTGTCCTACAAGGAGGCGACCCCGGACGACGGGACCCTCGTCCTGACGTTCTGGACGGACAAGGCCGTCGCCTCCTTCCCGTTCGAGACGACGATTCCCCTGCCGTGACGCGAGATCGAAGAGGAGCCGCCATGAGAAACGCCCCGGCCCGCCTCGCGATCGCCCTCCTCGTCCTCCTCGCGCTGCCCCTCGGCGGTTGCAAGCTCCCGTACCAGCTCATCTCGAAGCTCGTCGGGCCGAAAGTGACGCCGACGCCGACGCCGATCCCCGCGCAGCCGATCGCAGCGGAGTTCAGCGCGATCGAGGACGAGCGCGTGGCCGGAGACAGCCAGACCCCGAGGATGACGGTCACGGTCACCCTTCCCGGTACGAAGCACAACGACGTGGCGGCGATGCGCGTCGTCACGACGAAGGTCGTCGACGACCTCGGCACGAATCTCGTCCCCGAGAACGCCGCGGAGGCGCAGTTCGAGTCGGCCGGGCAGCGGGACAGCTACCCCGGGGAAGAGCCGCCGCCGGTGAGCGTCTCAATCCCGATGAAGTCCGCATCCCGCAAGGCGAAGGTCCTGAAAGAGGTCTCGGCCGACGTCGAGCTCTACACGCCGGCGCTCGACCCCGCCGCCCTCGTCACGATCCCGAAGTTCCTCGGCGAGGCGGGCAAGCCGATCGTGAACCCGCTGCTCCAGGCCGCGGGCGTCGAGATCACCATCCTCTCGAAGGAGCAGATCGAAGCGGAGAGGAAGGTCTACGGCGAGAAGAAGCGGGCCGATGCGAAGAAGATGGGGGTCGAGGGGGAGTTTCTCGAGACGACCGTCAAGATGGCCACCGAGAGCTTCCTCTCCTCGTCGTGGATCAACGCCTGGCTGAAGGTGAAGGACCCGAAGGGGGCCGCCTTCGACTACGTCTACCTCGACGCCGAAGGCAAGGTGGAGGAGGTGAACCGCGAGACCGAGGCGGGCTTCGTCGGCCTCGGCGCGCGGGGCGCAGAGCCCGGCCCCGACACCGGCCTCCAGGTGCGCCTGAAGACCCCGAAGACCTTCGTGCGGTACACGTTCACGCTCAGGGACGTCGCCCTGCCGTGAACGCCCGCTGCCTCGCCGCGATACCCGCCCTCGCTCTCGCCGTCGCCCCGTCCCTTGCCGCGCAAGAGACGTTTCGCATCGTCGTCGACTCCGTCGCCGAATCCCGCTCGCGCGAGGCTTCGAACGAGACCGCCGGCCGCCTGACGCTGATGCCGCGGCTCGAGGGAGAAGGGCTCGCGGACGCGAAGGCCTTCCGCATCCGCGTGACCGCGGCCATGGACGACACGGGGCACGACCTCCTTCCGGAGGAGCCCGCGGACGCTCCCTGGGAGGAGAACCCCGCGGGAGAGGGCCTCTGGATTCACCTCGGCACCCCGGCCCGCGGCGCCGGGGCGGTGACGGTCTCGGGCATGGTCGAGCTCTGGATGCCGAAGCGCGACGCGAAGAGAGCCTTTCCCACGAAGAAGTCCGTCGTCTCCGTCCCGTTCGAGCTGAAGGACGTTCCCCTCCCGTGAAACCCACAGGCTCTCCTCTCGCTGCCCTCCTCGCCGCAACGGTGGCCACGCTTTCCCTCGCAGCCTGCGGCCTCCCGGAGAAAGCCCGCGCGCTCGTTTCGCCCCGCCCCACACCCACCGTCGCTCCCACGCCCGAGCCCACGCCGGTCCCCGTTCCGCCCCTGAAGATGGAGTTCGTCCGGGTCCGCGAGGAGCGGGCGCGCGGTCCGGCGGGCATGCCCGCCTGCGAGATCGACATCGAGCTCGTCGGCGCGACGAGGAGCGAGGTGGAATCGGCGCGCGTCCTCGTCCGCACCGCCGTCGACGACCTCGGCACGAACCTCGTCCCCGACAACGCCGCGGCCGCAGCGCTGGCACCGCTGAAGGGCGAAAGCCCTGAAGCGCCGATCGTCCTCCCGGTTCCGCTGAAGCTCGCCGCGCGCAAGGCGGTCTCGCTCCGCGAGGTCTCCGGCGAGATCGAGCTCTCCGTGCCGGGGGCCGACCCTGCCGCCGCCGGCAACCCGAGGGTCCTCCGCCGCTACCGCTTCGTCCTGAAGGACGTGCCGCTGCCGTGATGTCCTGGAAGACGTAGACGGCTCCCGCCCGCGCCGGAATCCGAAACCGCGCGTCCGGCGGAATGGTCGGGGTGAACCGAGCCCTCTCTTCGGTCGCCTCCGCACTCCTCCTCGCCGTCGCCGGCGCTTTGCCCGCCGCGGCCTAGGACCGCTTTCGCCGCGAGCTCGAGAGCGGCGCCGCCTGGCCGCTTCGCAACGACTTCGCCGTCCCCGGCGACACCGGTACGCGCATCGCCCTCGACGAATCCACCCAGGGCCCCTTCGCCGCCTTCCGCGGAACGCTCTGGGCCGACGTCTCGATGCGCACCTCCCTGCGCGTTCTCGCCGCGACCACGAGGACCACCGCGTCCCAGACTCCCGACACTCTCCCATCGACTTCAACGGGACCACGTTCCCCGGCGGCCAGCCGCTGGACGTCCCCTACGTCTTCGACTCGTACCGCCTCTCCTGGGTCTACCGCTTCAAGAGCTCCGGTCCCGTCTCCTTCCGCGCGGACCTCACCGGAAAGGTCCGCGACGCGAAGATCGAGCGGACCGGCTCGGGCCTTCAGAGCACCACGTCGAACGTCGGCTTCGTGCCGCTCGTCTACGGCGGTGTCCGATGGCAGAGGACCGACGCCCTCGCGCTCGACCTCGACGTCGACGCCGCCGCGGCCAAGCAGGGCCGCGCGGAAGGCGTCGCCCTCCGTCTCGAGGCGAAGGTCTCCCCGAAGGTCGACCTCTTCGTCGGCGCGCGCACCCTCAAGGCGGGGCCGACAACGACGAGGTCACCAGCTTCGCCTGGTTCGCGTACGCGGTGGGAGGCGTGGCGATCGAGTTCTGAGGGACCGCCAGCGCGCCGCGAAGGGCATACAATCGAGGTGCCGCCGGAGCCCTCGACACCCTCTCCGGCAACCTTGCCCGCCGCGGTCGCCGTTGGTCTCACCGGCTCCCCACGGCTCCCGGGTGAGCGAGCCCCTCCCACCGGCCGAGCCGGACACCTGGGGAGGTGCACCGTGAAACGTAACCACTTCCGTTCCTTCGCCATCCTGATCGGGCTGCTCGCCTGCGGCGGCGCGTGCTACGGCCTCCTGCATCTCTGGCAGCAGCCGGCCGACGCCTACTGGACCAACACCGCCTTCTCGCCGCCTCTCGCCACGGCCTCCGACCGCGTCGAAGTGTACGTCGCCGACGAGCCGCTCCTGAAAGCCGTGGGCGAGGAGCGGCTCATCCTGAAGAAGAAGACGACCGAGGCTCCTGTTGCTGCCGGCGATCTCGTCGCCCGCGTGAACAACTACGACCGGGTTCGCCTCGCGCGAATCCCGACGATGCTCGGCCTCGCCGCCGCCGCCGGTGGCGGGCTCGTCCTCTTCCTCATCGGCCTCTTCGCGCCGCTCATCCGAGAGCTCGTTCCGCCGGCCATCGTCGACCTGCACCTGGAAACCTGAAGCGCCGCCAGCCGCGCGGACGCGCCCGGCCAGGGGAGCTCTTCCGAATCCCGTATCCTCGCCGCGCCTGCACACGCGGGCCGGCGAGAGGGGGGGCGGATGCGACGACGGCAAGGACGCCGCGCAAGCTCTTCTCGATGATTCACGAGTTCCACCTGGCGGACTGGTTCACCCTCGGTAATGCCGTCTGTGGCGTCGGGGCCCTCTTCTCCACCATGACCTACCTGGAAACGAGCGACGTCCACCACGTCTATATCGCGTGTGCGCTCGTCGTCGCCGCGCTGGTCTTCGACGTGCTGGACGGCCGCATCGCCCGGTGGCGGCAGAAGTCGTCGCCGATGGGCCAGGAGCTCGACTCGCTGGCCGACGTCATCTCCTTCGGCGTGGCCCCCGCGATCCTCGCGTACGGCTGCGGCATGCAGGGCCTGGACGACCGGATCGTCCTGGCCGGCTTCGTCCCCTGCGGCGTCTCGCGCCTCGCCCGCTACAACGTCACCGCCGCGGCCCTGTCCGAGCGGACCGGCAAGGTGAAGCACTTCGAAGGAACGCCGATACCGACCTCCGTCCTCCTCGTCCTCCTAATGGCGTTCGCCGCGAAGTCCGGCGCCGTGGGTCAGAACCTGTGGTTCGGGGTCGTCCAGCTGGCCGGCTTCCACCTCCATCCCCTGGTCCTCGTCTTCGCGCTCTCGGGTTCGCTCATGATCAGCCGGATCCGGATTCCCAAGCCGTGAGGCGCGGCTCTTCCTCCGGCGTCAGGTAATTCGCCCGCCTGTCTGCTCTGCATCGATTCGGGCGTCGTCCGGAGCACCTCGAGGGTGAAACGGCGACCGCCGGAATCGTCCGGCTCGACGGCCGCGTCCGGGGCTAGGCGTAGTCGTCGACGGCGAACTTCTGCTTCAGGAGGCCCGGGAGGTTCGGGTCGTTCTCGAGCGCGTCATGGGACTTCTTGTACCGGAACCGGTAGGACGCGTTCAGCGTGACGATCGTGTATTGCGTGTGCGAGATCGCCGACTTCAGGAACTTCGGGTCGTTCGCCATTCCACGCGCCGGATCGACGCGGCCGTCGGCGAGCGTCGAGCCGGGGTTCTTCGCGTTCGAGGACTTCTGGACCCAGAGAATCCACTCGCCGAGCGCGGGCGTGTCCATGCCGTCGACGGCGAGGGGGCGGAGGGCCTCGTCTCGGGAGCGACGCTGGCGTCCTTTGCCAGCTCGCGGATGTGGGGCGCTCCCGGTTTTCCTGGACACGAAAGAGGGGACGTACAGTGAGCCAGGAGAGGGGATCCATGGGCAAGGACAGGCATGAGGACGGGTCCGCGACAGCAGGGGCTGAGCCAGCCCAAAGGGCGACCGGAACGGTTCCGGGCGGCGTGAGGGCGGGACCACTCGCCCCGGGGCAGTGGTGGAGCCTCATGCGCAAGCACTGGTCACGCCTCACGCTCTTCCTGCGCGTCCCCGGGGCGCCCCTGGACGACAATATCTGCGAGCGTGCCCTCAAGATGTCCATCTGTCATCGGAAGACCTCGCTCTTCTACAAGACCCTCAACGGCGCCCACGTCGGCGATGCCTTCATGGCCCTCATCCACACTGCCGAGCTCAACGGCGTCGACCCCTTCGACGACCTCGTCACACTGCAGCGTCACCACGAGCGCCTCGCCGACAACCCCGGTGACTGGATGCCGTGGACCTACAAGGACACGCTGGCACGGCTCGCCAAGGATCCAGTCCCGCCGCCGTGACGCCGCTGGCTACCACGCTGGCTCATCCCTCCGAGACGCGCTTCCTCCTGCGGTAGTCGCCCGCCTCAAATGGCGCGGGCGGCTGCCCTTCCCTCGGACTGTGCCGGATCGTCGTGCCTACCCGTGGCGTCCGCCTGTGGTCGCGCGGCGGCACGATTCACCTCGACTACGCACGCCTACCGAAGGGACGCCCTCCACCTACCGTGCGCGCGCCCCAGATCTATCCCGACTGTCGAAGACAATACACGATTGCACGCCTGGCACCGCGGTGGGGGGGGCCGGTGAGTGCCTTCGGACCATCCTCAGGATCTTCACGTTGATGACGGCGAACCGGGCGAGCCGCCAGAGGAGGTTCGTCCGCATCTTCTTCGTGAACGCGGTCGGGACGGGCGGGTCGTAGGTCTGCTCGAAGGGAGTCCTCGGTTGGCGGGGGGCTTCGTCGCGCTCAGTCCGGCACCATCGCCCAGATGGGGGTCGCACTGGCCTTGTAGATGAATCCGAAGTGGAGGAGGCGCTTGATCCGGTGCCCCGCGAGGCCGATCTCGCCGAAGGTCCAGTCGAGGTCGCGCCCGGTGTCGGGGTCCTTCTTGAAGGCCGGGATGATGGGGAAGAGCCTCATCGAGACGGCGGTCCCGCGGAAGAGGCCGGCGCCCGCCGACGCGATGCACGCCGCCCCGATGTGGGCGAGCGACGCCTGGCGTGTCGGCGCCGTCGCGTTCCCCTCGATCATGTCGACGATGTTGAAGGCCACCTCGCGGGCCATGACTCCCGTGGGCATGCCGGTCCGGGGCGGCGTGGGGAAGATGGGCGTCCCCTTCGGGCGCGTCATCGGCTTGGAGATGGCGTGCGGCGGCGCGAATGCGATTCCGACGGCGAAGACATTCGGGGACTTCGGCGACTGGTCGGTCCGGGGCCAGTCGTCGGGGGACCACTCCTCGTAGGGCTTCTTCGCGGAGTCGCCGTCGCCGAGCATGAACCCGTTCGGGGCGAAGACGGTCGGGGTGATGGCGGCGCTCGTGCGGTCGAACGCCTTCAGGCCGACGCCGGAGAACGGCGGAAGGAGCATCGCGAAGTCGAACCTCAGCGAGCGCTCGTCGCCGTCGAGCGTCTCGTACGACGCCTCGCCCGGGGCGACCTCCCTCACGTCGGCCCGCGTGATCCACTCGATGCCGCGCTCGGTGTAGAGCGACTCGGTGAAGACGCGGCGGTGTGTGACTTCGCCGCCGCGCCTGAGGAACATGCCGCCCATCCCGAGGTCGCCCCGCTCGTGCTCGTTCGAGATCCAGACGACCCGCGCCCTGTCGTGTACGCCGCGCCGGTGGAGCTCGACCTCGACGTTGAAGACGTACTCGAACGCCGCCCCCTGGCAGGTGCAGTTGCCGTGCCCGGTGCCGATGAGGAGCGGCTGCTTCTCTGCGGCCTTCATCCGCGCGACGGTCTCGTCGAACGCCTTCGAGGTGTGTGCGGCGTGGTCGAAGGTGCAGACGGAGAGGCTGTTCTTCTGCGGTCCGAGGCCGGGCGTGGCGTCGAAGGCGAGCTTCGGACCGGAAGCATTGACGAGCTAGTCGGAGGGGACCCGCTCCTCCTGGCCGGCCTTCCCGGGCTCGGTGAGCTCGACCTCGAGGTACGGCCTGCCGGAGTCGCCGTCCCCCGCCGGGTGGACGCTCACGGCCTTGCCCTGCACGAAGGCGATCCCGGTCTTCTCGTAGACGGGACGAGGCGGGAAGGTCACCTGCTCTGGAGTCATCACGCCCACGCCGACCCAGATGTTCGAAGGAACCCAGCTCCGCTCGCCGTTGGGAGAGACGACGACGACCTCGTGGTCGCGGCCGAGCTTGCGTCGGGCGTGCAGGGTAGCCGTCTGCCCCGCGATTCCGGCCCCGAGAATGACGAGTCGGGCCAGGAGCGTTCCCTCCGCCTGGCGAGAATATCCCCGGAAGCGGGGGCAGACATCGCCATTTCGCAGGGAGACGAGGTGACGAGGTGATGAGGTCGCGAGCCTCCCGGTGTCCGTCGGGCCGGCCCATTCCAGCCGTGAAGACCGCCCAGGGGTGGTTCCCGCAGTCCCCTCACCGCCTGTCACATACTCCTCCCCTCCATGCCGGAACCCGCCTTGATTGCCGTCGTCGCCGAGAAACCGTCCGTCGCGAGGGACATCGCGGCGGTGCTCGGGGCGACGAAGAGGGGAACCGGCTGCCTGGCGGGCCCGGGGCACGTCGTGACGTGGGCGATCGGGCACCTGGTCGCGCTGGCCGAGCCGGGGCAGATGCGTCCCGAATGGCAGAGCTGGCGGCGCGACGAGCTGCCAATCCTGCCGGCGGCGTGGCCCCTGGTCGTCCAGGAACGGGTGAAGGAGCAGTTCGAGGCGGTGCGGAAGGTGCTCGCTGACCCGCGCGTGACGGAAGTCGTCTGCGCGACGGACGCCGGGCGCGAAGGGGAGCTGATCTTCCGGCAGCTCTACGAGGCAGCCGGCTGCGCGAAACCGGTGAAGAGGCTCTGGATCTCGTCTCTCACGCCGGAGGCGATCCGCGAGGGCCTCTCGAGGCTCAAGCCGGCGAGGGACTACGACCGGCTCGCCGACGCGGCACGCGGCCGGAGCCGGGCCGACTGGCTCGTCGGGATGAACTTCTCCCGCGCGTTCACCCTGGCCACCGACGAGAAGCTCTCCGTGGGGAGGGTCCAGACGCCGACCCTCGCGATGCTCGTCCAACGGGAGCTGGCCATCCGCGCCTTCGTTCCGGAGGAGTACCTCGAGGTCCTCGCGACGTTCGAAGGGGAGACGGGGCGGTACCGGGGAACCTGGTTCGACCCGGCGATGAAGGAGGATGGCGGCAAGCGCCTTCCGAAGGACGGGGCGGCAGCGGCCGCGATCGTCGAGCGCGTGAAAACGGGCGCGACGGCGATCGAGTCGGTCGAGTCGAAGACGCGGCGCGTTCCGCCTCCGTTCCTCTTCGATCTCACGGAGCTCCAGCGCCACGCGAACCGACTCCTCGGATGGAGCGCGAAGAAGACGCTCGAGGTGGCGCAGCGGCTCTACGAGGAGAAGAAGGCGATCACCTACCCGCGTACCGACAGCCGGCACCTCTCGCGCGACGTGGCCGCAACGCTGCCGCGGGTGATCCTCGCCCTCGAGCCGGCCTGGGGAAAGCTCTTCGCGAAGGGGACCGGCGAGACGCCGCTCGGCGGGCGGTACGTGGACGACGCGAAGGTGAGCGACCACCACGCCATCGTCCCGACGCCAACGGCTCCGCGGGACCTCGACCGGGAGGAGCAGGCGCTCTACGACCTCGTGGTGAGGAGGCTCCTCGCGGCGTGGCACGGGGAGCACGTCGCGGCGACGACGACCGTCGTGACGGCCGTCGGGAACGTGGCGGGCGAGCCGGTCCGCGCCGTCGACCGCTTCCGTTCGAGCGGGACGATGGTGGTGGAGGCGGGGTGGAAGGTCGTGGAGCCCGAGCCCGCGTCGCGAAAGAAGGACGACGACGGCGAGGAGGCCGAACTGCCCCCGGGCCTCGCCCCGGGACAGCGGAAAAGGGTCGTCGACGTTGCGAGCGTGGAGCGGAAGACGCGCCCGCCGAAGCGATTCACCGACGCGACGCTCCTGACGGCCATGGAAACGGCCGGCAGGACGCTGGACGAGAAGGAGCTCGCCGACGCGATGAAGGAGAACGGCCTCGGGACTCCCGCCACGCGGGCGGAGATCCTCGAGACGCTCCTGACGCGCGGCTACGCGGAGCGGACCGGGAAGGCCTTCTCGGCGACCGAGAAGGGGATCCGCCTCATCGCCCTGGTTCCGGAGTCGGTGAAGAGCCCCGCCCTGACCGGACGCTGGGAGGCCGAGCTCGCCCGCCTGCAGCGAGGCGAGGGGCGCCTCGAGACCTTCATGAAGGGCATCGAGAAGTACGTGACGGAGGTCGTCGGCGACGCGTTCCGGCGCGCGCCGGGAACCGACACCGCGGGGATCGTGCCAGGCGTGAAACCGTGTATTACGACAGTAATACACGGTTTCACGCCTGGCACGGAATCGGGGACTTCGGGGACTCCGACTTCGGGAGGTTCGGGACCGCCGGGGGCGAGGACGGGGGCTGTGAGCGTCGCGGAGCGCGCGGCCGGTGAGAGCCTGGCGCCTCGGCCGCCGCGGGGACCGGTCCCGCCGGAGCGGCTCGGCGAGCTGCTGAAGGGGGTGTTCGGACACGACGCGTTCCGGCCGTACCAGGAGGCGGTCTGCCGGGCCGTCGTCGAGGGACGCGACGCGCTTCTCGTCATGCCGACGGGCGCGGGGAAGTCCCTCTGCTACCAGCTGCCGGGGCTGGCGAGGGGTGGAACGACACTCGTCGTCTCCCCTCTCATCGCGCTCATGGAAGACCAGGTGGCGAAGATGCAGGCGCTCGGCCTTGCCGCCGAGCGGATCCACTCGGGACGCGACCGGGCCGTCTCGCGACAGGTCTGCCTCGACTACCTCGCGGGGAAGCTCGACTTCCTCTTCATCGCTCCCGAGCGCCTCTCGGTGCCCGGGTTCCCGGAGATGCTCGCGAAACGGACTCCCGCGCTCGTGGCCGTCGACGAGGCGCACTGCATTTCGCACTGGGGGCACGACTTCCGCCCCGACTACCGGCTCCTCGGCGCGAGGCTCCCGCTGCTGCGCCCCGCACCCGTCATCGCCCTGACGGCGACGGCGACACCCCGCGTCCAGGACGACGTCCGCGCGCAGCTCGGCCTCGTGAACGCGGGGCGCTTCATCCACGGTTTCCGCCGGACGAACCTCGCGGTGGAAGTGGCCGAAGTGCCACCGAGCCGCAGGGGCGAGCTGGTGAGGGGGGTCCTCGCCGACGCGGCGCGGCGCCCCGCCATCGTCTACACGCCGACGCGGAAGGAGGCGACGGCGCTCGCGGGGGAGCTGAAGCGCGAGCTGCGCGCGGTGGCCTACCACGCGGGAATGACGGCGCGGGACCGCGACGACGTGCAGTCCCGGTTCCTGGAGGGACGCGCGGACGTCATCGTCGCGACGATCGCGTTCGGAATGGGGATCGACAAGCCCAACGTCCGGACGGTGATCCACACGGGACTCCCGGGGAGCGTCGAAGGCTACTACCAGGAGATCGGGCGCGCGGGGCGCGACGGCCTCCCTTCGCGCGCCGTTCTCCTCCACTCGTACGGCGACATCCGGACGCACGAGTTCTTCCTCGGGCGCGACTACCCCGAGACGCCCGTCGTCGAGGAGATCTTCCGCGCGCTGAAGGACGAGCCGGTTCCGACGGACGGGCTCCAGCAGATCGTCTCCCTCGACGCCGAGGTGTTCCAGAAGGCGCTGGAGAAGCTCTGGACCTTCGGTGGGGCCGTCATTACGCCCGAGGGTGACGTGTCGCGCGGGAGGGAGGGCTGGCAGCGCGCCTACGAGGAGCAGCGCGAGCACCGGAAGACGCAGCTCGTCCTGATGCGCCGGTTTGCCGACGGGCCGATCTGCCGGATGCTCCAGCTCGTCCGGCACTTCGGCGACGAGGAGGACGACGGCGCCCCGTGCGGCCAGTGCGACGTCTGCGCTCCCGCCGACGGCATCGCCACGGCGACGCGGAAGACCAGCCCGATGGAGGAGGCCGCCCTTCGCCGCGCCCTCGAGCTGCTCCGCCAGCGCGACGGTCAGACCACCGGGCAGCTCCACGCGGAGGTCGTGAGGCAGTTCCCGGCGGTGGACCGCCGGGCGTTCGAAGAGCTCCTCGGCGGCCTCGTGCGCGCGGCGTTCGCGCGGATCGAGGACGACGAGTTCGAGAAGGAGGGGCGGATCATCCGTTTCCGGAGAGTCTTCCTCACGGGAGAGGGGAGCCGGCCCGGGGCTGCCATCGAAGCCCGTGTGGCCGTCCCGCCGACCACCGCCGCGAGGAAGAGGCACGGGAAGGCCGCGATCCCGAAGAGGGCGGCCCTGCCGAAGCCCGCCGCGAAAGCGGCGGCCGCCACGCGGGGAGGCCGGGCGAGGGGACAGGCGAAGGCGGGACCCGAGGCGCCGGGGGCACTCCCCGCGCTCGTCGATGCGCTCCGCCGGTGGCGCCTCGAAGAGGCGAAGAAGCACCGCCTCCCGGCCTTCCGGGTCATGACCGACCTGACCCTCCTCGACATCGCGGCGCGCAAGCCACGCACCGAGGCCGAGCTCGCGGCCGTCGGCGGCATCGGGCCCTCGCGCATGGAGCGGTACGGCGAGCGGATTCTCGAGATCGTCCGGTCCGGCCGGTAGGGCCGTGCGCGCGCTGCGCAGGGCGTTCGCTGCAGCGATGCGTCCCGGCGTTAGGATCGACGGCGGCGCCAAGGCGCCCCGAGATCCGAACCGAGCGGAGGACTCATGAGCGTGAAGAAGATCCTGTTTCTCGTCGGCGACTTCGTCGAGGACTACGAGGTGATGGTCCCGTTCCAGGCGCTCCAGATGGTGGGGCACACGGTCCACGCCGTCTGCCCCGGCAAGAAGGCGGGCGACAAAGTGAAGACCGCCGTCCACGACTTCGAGGGGGACCAGAGCTACTCCGAGAAGCCTGGGCACCTCTTCGCCCTGAATGCGTCGTTCGACGACGTGAAGGCCGCCGACTACGACGCCCTCGTCGTCCCGGGCGGACGCGCGCCCGAGTACATCCGGCTGAACGAGAAGGTGATCGAGATCGTCCGCCACTTCTCCGCGGCCAAGAAGCCGATCGCCTCGATCTGCCACGGCGCGCAGCTCCTCGCGGCCGCCGGGGTTCTCGGCGGGCGCGAGTGCAGCGCCTACCCGGCGTGCGGCCCCGACGTGACGCTCGCGAGCGGCACGTACATGGCCATCCCGGTCGACGCCGCGCACGTCGACGGGAACCTCGTGACGGCGCCTGCGTGGCCCGCGCACCCGGCCTGGCTCGCGGCGTTCCTGAAGGTCCTCGGGACGAAGATCGAGCCCTGACGGAGGTCGTCTCGGCCCTCCCGTCACATCTCCGAACGGGGTCGCGCTCTGAGGCCGAAGCCGGCGCCGCGCAGCCGGTGGGAGCAGCCCGCGTCCAGGGGCGCGAGCGGGTCTGCCAGGAATGCCCGCGAGATCTGCGTCCCGCAATCGCATCACGGTGCCAGGCGTGCAATCGTGTATTGTCTTCGACAATACACGATTGCACGCCTGGCACAGAACCCGGGCCGGGATCTCTGCGATCATCCGGCGTGAACTTCGAAACCTGGTTCCAGGAAAAGCACCCCGGCATCTCTCCCCGCTCCGCCGCCGCCGTCCTCGCCCTCGGGGCCGAGGGGGGCACCGTCCCGTTCATCGCGCGCTACCGCAAGGAGGCCACGGGGGGCCTCGACGAGGTGGCCGTGCTGGCCGTCCTCGACGCGAAGGAGGCGTGGAACGAGGTCGTCAAGCGCCAGGCGTTCGTCGTCGGCGAGATCGAGGCTCAGGGAAAGCTGACCCCCGATCTGAAGGCGCGGCTCCTCGCGACGTTCGACCTCGCGACGCTCGAGGACCTCTACCTCCCCTATAAGAAGAAGCGGAAGACGAAGGCCGTGATCGCCCGCGAGGCGGGGCTTCAGCCGTTGGCCGACTGGCTCTGGGACGTCGGGCACGGCAGCCCGACGACAGAGGCGCCCGAGGAGAAGGCCGCGGCCTTCCTCAACCCGGAAGCCGGGTTCGCCGAGGTCCCCGCGACTCTCCAGGGGGCCGTCGAGATCGTGATCGAGCGCCTCTCGGAGACGAAGGAGCTCCGGCAGTACGTCCGCCGCGAGGCGTTCGAGAGGGGAGGCCTCTCCTCCTCGAAGGGGGAGGAGCCGAAGCCCGCGAGCAAGTACGAGACGTACTTCGACTTCCGGGATTCCGTCGCCTCGCTGATGAAGCCCGAGTCGTCGCACCGTTACCTCGCGATGCGGCGCGGCTGGCTCGAGAAGGAGCTGACGCTTTCGCTCGGCGACGCGCCGAAGCACCCCGGTTTCGAGGAGCGCCTGCTCGCCCAGTTCGAGCGGACCGCGGGCGCGGGGGCTGCGACGCCGGCGCAGCCGTTCCTGAAGAAGGCGGCGCGCTTCGCGCTGAAGGCGCACGTCCTCCTTTCGATCGAGGCGGAGGTCCACACGGCGTTGAAGGACGTGGCCGACGAGGCGGCGATCCACGTCTTCGCCGAGAACGTCCGCAAGGTCCTCCTCGCGGCGCCGTTCGGCCCGAAGGCGGTCCTGGGCGTCGACCCCGGGCTTCGCACCGGCTGCAAGCTGGCCGTCGTCGACGGCTCGGGAAAGTACGTCGCGTCGACGGTGATCCACCTGCAGGGGGACGACTCGCGCGAGCGGGCGCGGCGGACGCTCGTGGAGAGCGTGAAGACGGCCGCGATCCGCTGCGTGGCGGTGGGGAACGGGACGGGCGGGCGCGAGGCGGAGGCGTTCGTCCGCGAGGCGCTTCGCGAGGCGGGGCTGGACGTGCCGGTCGTCCTCGTGAACGAGTCGGGGGCGTCGATCTACAGCGCCAGCGAGACGGCGCGCGAGGAGTTCCCCGACCTCGACCTGACGATCCGCGGCGCGATCTCGATCGCGCGGCGCCTGCAGGACCCGCTCGCCGAGCTGGTGAAAATCGACCCGAAGTCGATCGGCGTCGGGCAGTACCAGCACGACGTCTCCCCCCACGCCCTGAAGAAGCGGCTCGACACCGTCGTCGACTCGGCCGTGAACCAGGTCGGCGTGAACCTGAACACCGCCTCGCCGCACCTCCTCGCGCACGTCTCGGGAATCGGGCCGGCGCTCGGGAAGGCGATCGTGGCGCGTCGCGAGACGAAGGGGCTCTTCTCTTCGCGGCCCGAGCTGCTGGAGGTGCCGCGCTTCTCGAAGAAGACGTTCGAGCAGGCGGCGGGCTTCCTCCGGATCGCGGGCGGAGAGAACCCGCTCGACAACACCGGGGTTCACCCCGAGCGGTACGAGGCCCTCGAGACGTTCGCCGCGGGCCTCGGGAAGACGGTGACCGACCTCGTCGGTCCCGGCGTCGCACTCGTGAAGAGCTCGAGGGAGCTGAAGGAATCGCTCGGAGCCTTCACCTTCGAGGATGTGGTCAAGGAGCTGGAGAAGCCGGGGCGCGACCCGCGCGAGGGCTTCGTCCCGTTCTCGTTCCTCGAGGGGGTGAATCAGGTCTCGGACCTGAAGGAGGGGATGGCCTGCCCCGGCATCGTCACGAACGTCACGAACTTCGGCGCGTTCGTCGACGTCGGCGTCCACCAGGACGGGCTCGTCCACATCTCGCAGCTCTCGTCGGCGCGCTTCGTGAAGGACCCGCGCGAGGTGGTGAACCCGGGGGACCGGGTGCAGGTAAAGGTCCTCGCGGTCGACCTCGCCAAGCAGCGGATCTCGCTGACGATGAGGCTCGGAGAGCCGGCCGTCGCCGCGCCGCGCGGCGACGCGCCGGGGCGCGGAACGGAGCGGGGCGCGAGGCCGGGCGGCCGGCCGCCGGAGTCGAAAACCCCGGCGCCGAAGCCCACGGCCCGCCCCGAGCCGCCGAAGCCCGAGGTCGACCGCCGCTGGGCCGGCCTCGCGAACCTGAAGAAGTGAAGGAGCACCTGTGCTAGAACTTTCCACCATGAAGCAGACGCTGACCTGCGTACTCCTCCTCCTGCCGCTCCTGGCGGTCGTCTCCGCACCGGCCCAGACCTCCTCGAACCCGTCGGTCGTCGTGAAGACGTCGATGGGGAGCTTCACCATCGAGCTCTACCCCGACAAGGCGCCGGAGACGGTCAGGAACTTCCTCCTGTACGTCGACGAGGGCTTCTACCCGGGGACGATCTTCCACAGGGTCATCGACGGGTTCATGGTCCAGGGGGGCGGCCTCGACAAGGATCTGACGAAGAAGGCGTCGCGCGCACCGATCGTCAACGAGGCCGGCAACAAGCTGAAGAACCTCGTCGGGACGGTCGCGATGGCGCGCACGGGCGAGCCGAACAGCGCGACGGCGCAGTTCTTCGTCAACGTGAAGGACAACGCCTTCCTCGACTACCGCGACACCTCCCGCGACGGGATCGGCTACTGCGTCTTCGGGAAGGTCGTCCAGGGAATGGACGTCGTCGACAAGATCAAGGCCGTCCCGACGGGGACGAAGGGCGGGATGCAGAACGTTCCGCTCACTCCGGTCGTCATCGAGTCGGTCACTCGCGCCAAGACCGCCGTCACGAAGTAGACGCGGCGCGGGCGCGCTTTCGTCCTCGGTCGAGTCGCCCGCCGAGAGCCGCCCGCGTCAGCGAGGCGGACCCGGCGGGCGGACGCGGAAGACGTGGAACGCGTGCCCCGATCCCACCCGAACGGGGGCGGAGATCGTCCACCCGGCAGCCGCGAGGGGCTCGGGAAAGGGCCTGCTCGCGACGAGCCAGAAGGAAGACACCCGTGGCGGGCTGGCGAGAAGCTGTGCGGACGTCGTCATCGGGAGGACAGGCACCGCGATCCGCGCGTCCGGCGGGGCCGCGAGAGCCTCGACGACCCCGGTGGCCAGGGCCGAGCTCCTCTCGAGGAAGACCGGCGCATGCCCGAGTCGCCTCAGAAGCCGGCCGGCAGCGGATTCCTCCGGGCAGAACCCTACGCTCACCAGGGGGTGCTCCGCCCATTCCGTGAGGAAGGGAACCGTCTCCCGGACGAAGAAGCCGGCCCCGACGAGCAGGAGAAGGACTCCGGGGCGAGTCCCTGATCGCGAAGCGACACGGCAGGCGACTCCGTCGACGACCCACGCGGCGACCACGAAGCCGGTCGCGACGAGGATGCACGCTCGCACCGTGTTCGGCGCACCGCCCGGGTCCGACAGGACTCCGGCCGCGAGGCTGCCGGCAGAGAGCCAGAGGATCGCTCGCGTGGCACCGGCGTCCTTCACGCTTCGCCCCAGGAGGACGGCGAACTCGACCAGGGCGGCAAACCCGATCGTCACGGGGGCGGCCGCCCGCTCCGGGAAGCCGTGCCGGCCGTTCGGGTCCTTCGTGAATACGAAGAGGCCGGTGTCGTCGATGGCGTTGAGGGCGAGCCGGGTCGCGGGGCCTGCGTGCCTCGTGTCGATGTCGCGGACCGGATTGCCGACGTTGACGTCGCGGAGACGCCCGCCGAAGTACCCGGGGTGCTGGACGAATCCGATCAGCCACGGTCCCGCCGCCAGGAGCGCCGCACCCGCGGCGACGGCGGCTCGGCCGCGAGCCCCTGGCTCCCTCCAGGTCCCGGCGCTCCAGGCCGCGAGGGCGACCGGGACGACGATGGCGGAGGAATGCGTGTGCATCGCGAGCCCGGCGAAGACTCCGGAGAGGGCGGCCAGCGGAAGGCTTCGTCTGCGGCGGGCGGCGAGTGTCGCGGCAACGGCCGCGAGGGCGAGGGGAACGAGCGTCGCGGGCGTGTATCCCCAGCGTGAGAGGGCCAGCGATCGGCTCGAGAAAGCGACGAAAGCTGCGGCGAGAACCGACGCCCTCCGGCCGGACGCCTCGTACGCGAGCCATCCGGCCGCCGGGACCGTCAGGGCCGCGGGAACGGCGGAGAGGGAGAGGATGTCGGCGTCGCCGCGGCCCCCCCGGTCCTGCTAACGTCTCCCCGCCGGTTCCCGGCGTGGAGGCTTCATGGCCGGTCGTCTCGCTCGCGTCTCGTTCGCCGCCGTCCTTCTCACCGCGACCGCCGCGATCGCGGCGGTCGATCCCGCGCGGCTCGAGGGGCTGAAGGCCCGAAGCATCGGGCCGGCGGGGATGAGCGGCCGGATCGCCGCCATCGACGCCTTCGCTCCCGACCCGCGGATCGTCTTCGTGGGCGCGGCGTCGGGCGGCGTCTGGAAGTCGACGAACGGCGGGCTCACGTTCGAGCCGGTCTTCGACGAGCAGCCGGTCCACGCGATCGGCGCCCTGGCCGTCGACCCGCGGACGCCCGACGTCGTCTGGGTCGGCACGGGAGAGGGGAACCTGCGAAACAGCATCTCGCACGGCGACGGCGTCTACCTGACCCGCGACGGGGGGAAGACGTGGACGAACGTCGGCCTCGCGAAGACGGAGCGGATCCACCGGATCCTCCTCCACCCGCGCGACCCGCAGACGGCCTGGGCCTGCGCGGTCGGGCCCGCCTGGACCGACGGACCGGAGCGCGGCGTCTTTCGGACGACGGACGGTGGGAAGAGCTGGAAGAAGGTCCTGCACGTCGACGAGAAGACGGGCTGTGCCGACCTCGCGCTCGACCCGGGGAACCCCGATCACCTCCTCGCCGCGATGTGGGACTTCCGCCGGGCGCCGTACATCTTCCGCTCCGGCGGCCCCGGGTCGGGGCTCCACGTGACGTGGGACGGCGGCGAGAGCTGGACGAAGCTCGGCGAGAAGGAAGGTGTCCCGAAGGGGCCGCTCGGGAGGATCGGGCTCGCGTTCTGCGACGGGCACCCGGAGGTCGTCTACGCCGTCGTCGAGGCCGAGAAGAGCGTCCTGCTCCGCTCGGAGAACGGCGGACGGCGCTTCGAGGTCGTGAACGACTCCCCCTCGGCCAACCCGCGCCCCTTCTACTACGCGGATATCCGGGTCGACCCGCAGCAGCCGAATCGCCTCTACTCGCTCGCCACCCAGCTGCGCGTCTCGACGGACGGCGGGAAGACGTTCGAGAATCTCCGTGGGACGGGGCGCCAGCAGGTCCACGTGGACCACCACGCTCTCTGGATCGACCCGAAGGAGCCGCGGCGGATGCTCCTCGGCAACGACGGCGGGATGTACGAGAGCCGCGACCGGGGCGACACGTTCCGCTTCGTCGGGACGCTGCCGCTCGCGCAGTACTACCACGTGGCCGTCGACGGCCAAACCCCCTACAACGTCTACGGAGGCCTGCAGGACAACAACTCGTGGCGCGGACCGTCCTCGGTGTGGCAGCGGGGCGGGATCCGGGCGCACCACTGGAAGGTAGTCGGCGGGGGGGACGGGTTCGAGACGCTCCCCGACCCGGAGGACCCGGCGCGCGGGTGGTCCCTCTCGCAAGGAGGGAACCTGATGCGCTGGAACGTGACGACCGGCGAACGCCGCGACGCCAGGCCGCAGGCGCCCGAAGGGACGAAGCTGCGGTTCAGCTGGAACGCGGCGCTCGCGGTCGACCCGTTCGAGCCGGCGACGGTCTGGCTCGGGAGCCAGTTCGTCCACCGCTCGAAGGACCGGGGCGAGACGTGGGAGACCGTGAGCCCCGACCTGACGACGAACAATCCCGAGTGGCAGAAGCAGGCGACGAGCGGCGGCCTCACGCTCGACGTGACGGCGGCCGAGAACTACACGACGCTGATCACGATCGCGCCGAGCCCGGCGGCGAAGGGGACGATCTGGACCGGCTCGGACGACGGGAGGATCCACGTGACGCGCGACGGCGGGGCGACCTGGACGTCCGTGGAGAGGGCGCTGCCGCCGGGCGCGCCGAAGAACGCGCACGTGGCGGCGATCGAGCCCTCGCGGCACGACGCGGCGACGGCGTTCGCCGTCCTCGACAACCACCGCTGGGGCGACGTCGCACCCTACGCCTACCGGACGGACGACTACGGAAAGACGTGGAGGAGCCTCGTCACCCCGGGCGTGAAGGGGTATGCGCTCGCGATCGTGCAGGACCCCGTGAAGAAGGACCTCCTCTTCCTCGGGACGGAGACGGGTCTCTACACGTCGCTCGATGGCGGGAAGGGGTGGCTGCACCTCTCGAAGACGATCCCGACGGCGTCGGTGATGGACCTCGTCATTCCACCGACGGAGGGCGACCTGGTCATCGCGACGCACGGTCGCGCGATCTGGATCCTCGACGACCTGACCCCGTTCCGCGAGCGGACCGAGGAAGCGCTCGGCAAGCCGCTCCACCTTTTCAC
>CAVOJA010000169.1:0-23590 GCA_963696015.1 uncultured Holophagales bacterium | reverse complement strand
CGGTCGCGAATCTCGTCGGGCCACAGCAGGGTGTGGATCACCATGACATCGCGCTTGCTGAAATCCTTGACCCGCAGCGCCGCCAGCTGCGTCTTGTTGCGCAGCGCAAAATGCACGATCGCCACCCGGTCGGTCTCGGCCAGCGTCTTGGCCAGCAGCACATACGATTTCGTGGACTTCGAGTCCGGTTCCAGGAAATAGCTCTTGTCGTACATCATCGGATCGAGTTGATCGGCCGGCACGAACTCGACGACCTCGATCTCGCGGCTGCGCTCCTCGGGCAGCGTGGCGATGTCCTCATCGGTGATGATCACAGTCTGCCCGTCGTCGGAGTCGTAGGCGCGGGAGATATCGCGGTACTCGACCACCTCGCCGCAGACCTCGCACGTCCGTTTGTAGCGGATGCGGCCGTTGTCCTTGGCATGCACCTGGTGGAACTTGATGTCGTGGTCCTCGGTCGCGCTGTAGACCTTGACCGGCACGTTGACCAGACCGAAGGAGACCGAGCCCTTCCAGATTGATCGCATGGTCACGGTAACAGCGGGTACCGCCGTCGGAGGCGGGCCGGAATAGCCTGTTGTGGTGGAGCGCGACGGCCGGGTGGAACTTCACCAACCCCGACAAGGTGCTCTATCCCGCCACCGGCACGACCAAGGCCGAAGTGTTCGACTACTACGTGGCGATCGCCGACGCGATGGTCAGGCGTACTCGCCGGGCGGCCGGTGACCCGCACCGAGGCTTCGACGACCCGCCGCCCCGCGAAGCGCTCGCGATCGCGGACCGGGATTCCCGCGGCGAGCAGGACGACGTCGGCCCCCTTCACGTCCGCCTCCGTCAGGCCGTTCTCGATTCCCATCGCCCCCTGCGTCTCGACCTCGATCGCGTGCCCGAGCTTCCTCGCGGCCTTCTCGAGCCGCTCGGCGGCCATGTAGGTGTGGGCGATCCCGGTGGGGCACGCCGTCACCGCGACGATCTTCATTCCGCCTCCCGGCCCTTCCGGGCCGCCGCGAGCTTCTTCAGCGCGTTGATGACGAGGGCGACCGTCACCGAGCCGGCGACGATGGCCGCGACGTACGCGAGCCGGTTGTCGACGACCGGCAGGACGATCGGCCCGCCGTGGGGCGCGTGGTCGCCGACGCCGCCGAGCGTCGCGACGACGGCCGCCGCCGCCGACCCGACCATGATCGTCGGGATGACCCGGACGGGGTCGGACGCCGCGAAGGGGATCGCTCCCTCGGTGATCCCGATCATCCCCATCGCCAGGCCCGCCCACCCGGCATCGCGCTCCTCGTCGGTCCAGAGCTTTCGGCCGAGGAGCGTCGCGAGCCCGAGGCCGAGCGGCGGGACGCAGATCGCGGCGGCACAGGCGCCCATCACGGCGAAGTTTCCTTCCTTGATCATCGCCGCGCCGAAGAAGAACGCGACCTTGTTGACGGGGCCGCCCATGTCGAACGCGATCATCGCCCCGAGGACGAGGGCGAGGACGACGCCCGACCCGGTGCTCATCGCCCGGAACCACGCCGTGAGCGACGCCATGAGCTGCTGGATCGGCCCGCCGACGACGCGGTACATCAGGAACCCGACGACGACCGACCAGAAAACCGGGATGACGAGGATCGGCATCACGGGTCTCAGGAACGCCGGCACCTTCAGCCGCTTCACCCCGAGGACGACGAAACCCGCGAGGAGCCCCGCGACGATCCCGCCGAGAAACCCCGCGCCCACCTGGGCCGCGATCGCTTCGCCGACGAATCCCGGGGCGAGGCCGGGCCGGTCGGCGATGCCGAACGCGATGTACCCCGCGAGGACCGGCACGAGGAGCCCGAACGCCGCCATCCCGACATCGAGGAGCGTCTTCAGGAGAGGGGCGTTCGAGAAATCCGGCCCGGCCGGCGTCATCGGGACGAAGGCGATCGCCGTGGCGATCAGGATCCCCCCGGCCGCCACGAACGGAATCGCGTACGAGACTCCCGACAGCAGGTACTGCCGTGCCCGGGAGAGGTGTCCGCTCATCCGCACCCCCTGCCGCCCTGCGGGCGCCGCCGTGTCAGGAGACGAACCGGCAGTCTAGCAAGGGGGACGGAACTCACCCGGCCCTCCGTCCCCAGCTCGTCCGGTCCAGCCCCAGGAGGAAGCCGCAGGCGGCGAGGCGCCCGAGCGTGAGCGACAGGGCGGCCGCGACCGTGCCCGTCCACACACCGACGACGACGAAGAGCCCCATCCAGAGGACGATGCTCACCCCCTCGATGGCGGTCGCGGCCGTGATCGGGCGGGTCCGCCGCGCCAGGACCCACCGGGAGCGCTGGACGGAGAGCGCGTATTCGAGCGCCGGCAGGAGGACCAGGAGGCGGGTGGGGAGGACGGCGAACGGCAGCAGCTCCGGCCCGAGGCCGACGACGTCCCGGAACCACAGGGTCAGGAGGGGCGAGAAGACGATCAGGGCGAGGACGAACGTCGCGCCGCCGGCCAGCAGCGTCGCCGCGCGGCGGACCTGGGCCGCGTGCTCCCCCGCTCCGCCGCTGAGGGCCACGCCCACTTCCTGGAATGCCACGCCGCCGCTACGGAAGAGGAAGACGAAGGCGCTGACGACCGGCCACGAGGCGAGGCACGGCACCGCGTTCGGGCCGTGGCTCATGAAGAAGACGAGCAGCGGGCCCGTCGCCATGGAGATCATCGAGGTCAGCGCCAGCGGGAAGTAGAAGCGGGCGAGCTCGCGCGGCCCGGGGACGGGCCCGCAGCCGTCTCCTGCGAGGAGGGCCGCGACGAGCTGCCGGGCCATGAAGCGGCTCGCCGCGGCTTCCGCCACGACGCCGGCGCTCAGGGCCAGCGCCGCGATGAGCGCCCCGGGGAGCGTCGTCCCCACCGCCAGGCCGGCAGCCGTGACGGACATCACGACGAGACGGACGACGGTTCCCCAGGCCACCCTCCGTGTCAGGTGGTTCCGCACGAGGACCCCCTGGTAGAAGCGCCGGTAGCCGATGGCGGCGGGCCACGGGACGAGGAGGACCGTGGCCCTGTGGGCCAGGCGGGCGACGTCCGGGGGGAGCGCCAGGAGCCGCTCCGAGAGCAGGCCGAAGACCGGCGGGAGGACGATGACGACGAGAGCGGCCGTCACCGCAGCGTTGAGGAGGAACGCGAAGCGGCGGAACGCAACGAAGCTCGGTCGGTCCCTCGCCAGGGCCGTCGTCGCCGTCAGCAGCATGATGATCGGCGACTCCGCGAGCCAGGCCAGCGTGAACGCGACGCCGAACGCCGCGAGGTTCGGGACCGGCTCGCCCAGGCGGGCCACGATCGCCGAGAGATAGGGCCCCTCGACGGACATCATCAGCCAGGTGGCCGCGAGCGGCAGCCAGAAGGCCAGGATCGTTCGAACCGACAGGCGAACTGCTGCCCGCGTCATTTCTCCTCACCGCCCCGGATTCGCGGCCCGGTCGCAGACCCCGTTCGTGTCCTCACACCGCGGAGGTCGAGCCGGATTCTCGGCGTTCTCGCCGCGGGCCGCGACGCCTGCCGTTCGCCCTCCGGCCCACCGCCGGGCACCTCGTTGGCGACGAGACCGTCCACCACCTCGAGGACCTGGTCCAGGAGAATCTTCTGGGAATGGAGAATCGACGATTTCGGGCGCCTCGACGGCCGTGCCGGAAGGGCCCCTAAGCCATTCGGTAATAAGGTGGTGCGCCCAGGAGGACTTGAACCCCCAACCTCTTGATCCGTAGTCAAACGCTCTAATCCAGTTGAGCTATGGGCGCACGTTTTCGAAAGACCTTGGAGACCCGAGGGCCTCCGCGGGCCGGGAAAGCTACCACCCCGGTTCACGGCGGTCAAGGCGCCTCGTCTACCATGTGGCGGTTCCCTGGAAACGTCGTGGCCCCGGCCCGACGGTGATGTCCGGTCAGGGTGGCCGAAAGGCCGGCCGGTAAACTCCCCGGCTGCTGCAACGTAACGAGGGGCTCAGGAGGGCCACCCAGGATGACCTCTGCCGTCTCGATCTCGGGCGTCACGAAGCGCTTCGGGAAGTACACCGCGGTCGACCGGCTCGACCTGGAGATCCCCGTGGGGGTCACGTTCGGCCTCCTCGGGCCGAACGGGGCCGGGAAGACGACGACGATCCGGATGACGATGAACATCACGAAGGCCGACGAGGGGACGATCCGGGTCCTCGGCAAGCCGCTCGCCGACGAGATGCAGGAGCGGATCGGCTACCTCCCCGAGGAGCGCGGGCTCTACCGGAAGATGACCGTCATCGACCAGCTCCTCTTCTTCGCGGCGATCAAGGGCGTCGAGCGGAAGACAGCCCTCTCCCGCCTCGAGAAGTGGATCGACGTGATGGACCTGCGCCCCTGGCTCGCGAAGAAGACCGAGGAGCTGTCGAAGGGAATGCAGCAGAAGGTCCAGTTCCTCGGGACGATCGTCCACGACCCGGAGGTCCTCATCCTCGACGAGCCGTTCTCGGGCCTAGACCCGATCAACGTCGTCCTCCTGAAGGACTTCCTCGTCGACTTCAAGAAGCAGGGGAAGACGATCGTCTTCTCGACCCATGTCATGGAGCAGGCCGAGAGGCTCTGCGACCGGATCGCCCTCATCTATCGCGGGCAGAAGCTCCTCGACGGGACGGTGAAGGAGATCAAGACGGCCTACCGCGACCGGGTCCCGCTCCCGCCTCCGGTCGAGCCGGAGCCGGAGCTCGAGAAGATCTTCATCAAGGCCGTCGAGGAATCGGGCCTCCAGGCCCCCACCTCGGAAGAGATGCGGTAGGGCGACGGCGATGAACAGCAAGCTCTTCCACATCATCCGCCGCGAGTACCTCCAGCAAATCAAGACGAAGGGGTTCTGGATCGGGACGATCCTCATCCCGACCCTCGGCCTCGTCTTCGTCTACCTCCAGGTCCTCCTCGCGACGACGCTCATCCCCGAGGGGAAGATCGGCGTCGTCGACCTGACGGGGAGGCTCTACGAGCCGCTCGTCGCCGAGCAGAAGGCCGTCTCGGACGTCGACGAGAAGGACGGCAAGGTCGAGGAGACGTCCCGCCGCACGCCGGCGAAGATCACCTTCTTCGACGTCGCGGCGACCGCCGAGGCGCTCCCGAAGGTCCGCACCGAACTGAACGAGCGGGTCCAGAAGAAGGAGATCAAGGCCTACATCGTCATCCCGGCCGACGGCCTCGAGACCGGGCAGGTCGAGTGGCGGGCTCGCTCCGTGAAGGCCGACATGATCCTGCGCGATTCGGTCGAGCGCGCTCTCGCGCGTGCCGGGACGAAGGAACGGCTGAAGGACCAGGGGGTCGACCCGGCAGTCTACGAAAGAGCGCGCCTCACTGTGAAGCTCGACCCGCGCGAGGCGTCGGAGAAGGTGACGTCGGAGGACGACAAGAACGTCGGCGTCAACCTCGCGGTTTCCGGCGTCCTCTTCTTCCTGATCTACATCTCCATCTTCATCTACGGCGCCTTCATCATGCGCGGCGTCCTCGAGGAGAAGAACAACCGCATCGTCGAGGTCATCATCTCGTCGGTGAAGCCGACGACCCTGATGCTCGGAAAGATCGTCGGCATCGGACTCGTCGGCCTGACGCAGTACGCCGTATGGGGACTCTTCGCCCTCGCCATCACGCTCCCCGGCATCGTCGGCTTCATGGGCCTGGCGGGCGGGGCGATTCCCAGCATCCCGGGCGGGACGATCCTCGCCTTCGTCGTCTTCTTCCTTCTCGGCTACTTCCTCTACGCCGGCCTCTACGCCGCCCTCGCCGCCCCGTTCAACACGGAGCAGGAGGCGCAGCAGCTCGTGATGATCCCCGGAATGATGCTCGTGCTGGCGTCGATGATGTGGTTCTTCGCCTTCAACTCGCCGGACGGGACGCTGGCCCGGGTCCTCTCCCTCTTCCCCTTCACGAGCCCGCTCCTGATGTTCATGCGGATCTCGGTCCAGCCGCCCCCGGCGTGGGAGATCGCCCTGTCGATCGGCATCCTCCTCCTGTCGATCTGGGGCGTGGCCTGGTTCGCGGGGCGGGTCTACCGGGTGGGGATCCTGATGTACGGGAAAAAACCGACGCTCCCCGAGATCATTCGCTGGGCCCGTGCCGCCGACTGAACTCTTCGCGCTCCGGCCCCGGGATTCCCGCGGGGCCGGAGCGGCCGGGGGCGGCGTTGCATGGGTCCGTGCTCTCAGGGGCCTGCTGCTCAGGGGTCTGCTTGCGGAAGGCCGCGGAGCCGTGGTACAAACTGCGCCCTCGCGCGGGGAGACCCGCCGATCGGGACCGGAACGGCGCATTCGTCTAGGGGTCCAGGACGCCGCCCTCTCACGGCGGTAACACGGGTTCAAATCCCGTATGCGCTACCAACCCTGATCCGAGATTCTTCCAGCTTCTGAGTTCGGTGCGGTTACCGCCGCGAGAGGGCGGCGGGCCGGGCTGTCTTTGAAGGCGGGGGGAGACCCCCCGCGCCCCCCCGCACGGCGGTAACACGGGTTCAAATCCCGTATGCGCTACCAACCTTGATCCGAGATTCTTCCAGCTTCTGAGTTCGGTGCGGTTACCGCCGCGAGAGGGCGGCGGGCCGGGCTGTCTTTGAAGGCGGGGGGAGACCCCCCGCGCCCCCCCGCACGGCGGTAACACGGGTTCAAATCCCGTATGCGCTACCAACCCTGATCCGAGATTCTTCCAGCTTCTGAGTTCGGTGCGGTTACCGCCGCGAGAGGGCGGCGGGCCGGGCTGTCTTTGAAGGCGGGGGGAGACCCCCCGCGCCCCCCCGCACGGCGGTAACACGGGTTCAAATCCCGTATGCGCTACCAACCCTGATCCGAGATTCTTCCAGCTTCTGAGTTCGGTGCGGTTACCGCCGCGAGAGGGCGGCGGGCCGGGCTGTCTTTGAAGGCGGGGGGAGACCCCCCGCGCCCCCCGCACGGCGGTAACACGGGTTCAAATCCCGCTCGCTCTTCCGGCAGATCGTCCGTGTGTCTGCCTGGTTCGAGAGGCTGTCTCGTCGCAGGGGGGCGGGCGGCAGGCCGGGCCTGTGATGCCAAGGCTCGCACGTTCCGGAACGAGATCCGACCAAGGGCTGGTTGTCGCCTGCGACGACGTTCATCGAGACCATCGGGACGAGGGGGTAGATGTGAGCGGCCTGGCGAAATGCAGTCGGAAGGCCCTTCTGGCGGCGGTCGAGGCGACTCTGATGGTGATGACCTGCTCGGTCTCGGCGGCGACCTTCACGCCCGCGGATGTTGCGGGTCTCGGAGCGGCCATCAACACGGCCAACGCGAACAGCGAAAACGACACGATCGACCTCGGCGGCCAGACGTTCGTTCTCACCGCCGTCGACGACACGCTCGACGGTCCCAACGGCCTGCCGGTGGTCGGGCCCGATCGCGGCAGGGCGCTCACGATCCGGACCGGGACCATCAGACGCGACACGAGCGGAACGACTCCCGCCTTTCGGTTCCTCGTCGTCCAAGCGGGGCGAACCTCACCCTCGAGAATCTGGTGCTCACGCGCGGCTGGGTGAACACAAATGGGATGGGCGCCGAGTCTTCCGGCGGCGCGATCCTCAGCTTCGGAACCTTCTCGATGGTCGGAAGTACGCTCTTTCTCAACCAGACCGACGGCCGCGGCGGCGCGATCGACGCCGGCGGGGAGCTCTCGATCACCGGCAGCACGCTCTCCTACAACTGGGCCGGCAGCGGCGGCGGCGCAATCGAGGCCGCTGGTCCGTTGACCATCCGGAACTGCACGATCTCAGGGAATCATGCGGCGGCCTACCATGGCTGGGGCATGGTCCTGGTGGGTGCCTCCGATGGGTCTCGGTCCATAACGAACTCGACGTTCGCGTGGAACATGGCAGCCGGCTTCGGCGGTGGAATCTACATTCTGTCTGAGGGCCCCGCTACCCTCGGCACGCTCGCCAGCTGCGTCATCGCGCGCAACGCCGCGCAGGGCGGTCCCGACCTCGTGAACATGAACGGAATCACGACCGCCGCAAACAACCTGATCCGCGATGGCGCCTACAGCGAATTGACGAACGGTACAGACGGGAACATCGTCGGCTCGGCGGCCTTTCCCGTCGACCCGATGCTCGTCGCCTTGGCGAGCAATGGCGGCCCAACGCTCACGCACGCGCTTCTCGCCGGGAGCCCGGCGATCGACAGGGGGAGCAACCCGGCCGGGCTCGCGTACGACCAGCGGGGAGAAGGGCTCGAGCGGGTCTCCGGTGCGCGGGCGGACGTCGGCGCATTCGAGCTCCAGATGGCGGACCTCTCCGTTGCCAAGACCGGCGGGCCGGACCCCGTCCCCGCCGGAGCGAAGCTCACCTGGGCGGTGACCGTGACGAACGCGGGGACGGCCGCCGCCGAGACCGTGCAGCTCTCCGACGCGCTGCAGGCGTCGACGACGTTCGTCTCGCTCAGCGCGCCCGCGGGCTGGAGCTGTTCCACGCCTGCGGTCGGATCCAACGGGACGGTCTCCTGTTCCATCGCCTCCTTCCCTGCCGGTTCGGCGGCCTTCCGGATCGTCACCACCGTCGACAGGGCGACCGCGGCCGGAACCGTCCTCTCGAACACGGCGACCGTCACCTCGGCGACGGCCGATCCGAACTCCACCGACACGACCACGACGGCGACGGTTACGGCAGCCGCCCCCGACTTCTCAGACGGACCGCCCGTTCCCACGGTCGGCGGGCTCGACCTCGGAGTCCTGACGTTCCTCGTAGCCCTGAGCGGCGCGCTCGTCGCCGGTCGCTGGACCTCGTAGCTGGCCGGAAGCGCGATCCGGTCGGCACGCGCCCCGGACCACGCGGGCCCTCGTCAGCGCCCGTCGGCTGCGGCGCGAACGAGCGTCTCCGCGAGGCGCGGGAGCCTGGAGGAGAGGCGCGCGTAGCGGAGCTCGTCCGGGGCGGCCTTCGCGCGGACGAGGGCCGCGAGGGAACGCCGGTCCGCCGGAGACCACGAGCCGAGGTCGTCGAGGAGGGCGAGAGCCGGCGCGAGGCCCCCGAGCGCCGCGCGAACCGGGGGCTCGAGCGGAGCGAGGCCCAGCGAGCGCGAGGCACGACGAGCGGCGCGGGCGAGGTAGGCGTCGGGATCGAGGCCCGAGTCCGCGAAACGGCGCGCCGCGGCGAGGCCGAGGGCCGCGTGAAGGTACGCGTCCGGAAGCGGCGGAGTCTCGCCGGGAACGTCGAAGAGGAGCGGCGCGGCCGCGAGACGGCCGAGGAGCGCGCGGGAGGAGCGCCGGCCGGGCGCCGCAGTGAGGCGGGACTCTTCGCGGGTCGAGAGGCGCTCGAGGGCGGCGTCGGCGGAGCGGAAGCCGAGCTTGCGGTAGAACCAGAACGCGCCGGAGGAAATCGCCTCTTCGTTCCCCAGGCCGATCTGGTACGGGTCGACGGAGAGTTGCGCGGCGCCGGTGATGGCGCGGCAGACGGCGAGGAGACGGGCGTAGAGCCAGGCAGACTCTCCGTCGCGGAAGGCGTAGAAGACGTTGAAGCTGACGTCGGCGCGGCCGAGGGCCGCGTGAAGGTCTCCGTAGCCGACGAGAACCCCGTTTCGCGCGAAAAGGGTGCCGAACCCGGCACGCAGCGGGAGGCGCGCTTCGCGTGCGACGCCGGTGACGAAGATCGAAACGCCGCGGCCGACGTCGGCGCGGAAGACGGCCGACGGGTCGCCCGCAGAGAAGGCCGGCAGCTCGCGGTATCGGGCGGCCATCGCCGCACGGGCCGCGTCGAGGAGAACTGTGCCGTCGCGGTGCGAGAGGCGGACGAGGGGCGGAGGGGGCGCTCCCAGCTCGGCGGCGACGGAAACGTCGCGACGCGAAAGGAGCGGCGCGTCGGTGTAGAAGGGAGCGGGTGAGGGAAACCGCGCGAGGCCGCGCGAGTCGGCCGGGTTGGGCTGCCAGGAGAGCTGAAGACTGGTCGCTTCCCAGAGCTCGGCCTTGACAGAGTCGGGGTACGGGAGAGCGGCGAGACACCCGACCAGCCAGGCGGCGTCGGGGGTGGCCCCGCGGGCCGCGTCGACGTAGTCACGGAACGGGACGTTCGCGTCGACGCGCGCCTGCTCCGCGAGGAGAGGGACGAACCTCGGCAGGAACGCGGCGAGGCGGTCCGGAAGGTCCTCGGCGTCCCAGTCGACGCGGAGGCGCTCCGGGTCGCGGCGCGCCAGCCAGGAGGCTGCGGCCCACGAGAAGGGCATCGCGACGGGGACACCGGCGAGACCGGCGACGGACGGGTCGTCGAGGGCCGTGAGGTCGACGGAAAAGTCCGAGAGGCGGGCCACGTGGTCGCTCGTGCGGGCGAGCGCCTCGTCCGCGAGGGCGAGGACGCGCGGCGAATGCGGGTAGGCCCGCAGGAACAGGAGCGCGTCGTGATGCCGGGCCAGCGTCGCGGCGTCGCGCGGCTCGAACGAGGCGGCCGCCCGGAGCGCGGTCTCGGCCTCGCGGGCCCCGGGGCGGCGGCGCCGAGCGGATTCGAGAGTTTCGAGGACGTCGTCGCTCATGCTCACCTCAGGGACGCGGGTTACGCACCGGAGCTGGCTGTTCGAGATCTCTCCGGGGGATCGTCGCCGGACGTCGCCCGGTCGTGTCGAGCCGGAGCCTCACGATCGGGGCATCGTGGTCGGTCAGCCTCTCGGGACGGTTCGCGTCAGCGTGCCACGCCTCTGGGAAATCGCTCGAGAAGCGCGCGAAGGCGAGGCCGGTCACCCGAGGGACCCTGGCCGCGGAGACGAGGACGTGGTCGAGAAGCTGGGCGTTTCCGTCGAAGGAGAAGGAGTAGCGCTCGGCTGGTGGGTGAAAGGCATAGACGGCGCAGAGATCGACGAGGTCGGGCTCGACGAAGTCGGGCTCGACGAGGTCGACGCTCCGGCTCACGACGACCTCGCCTGCCGGGACGGGAGCGCCGCGAACCGTCCCGAACACGTCGGCGAGGCCGTCGCTGAACTCGAAGGCGTCGAAGTCGCCGACGGCGAAGAGGGCGCACCGGTCGCGTCCGATTGCAGGCGCGCGAGGAGCGTGGCGAGGTCCTCCGCCTGCGCCTGGCGCTTCGCCCTCACGCGGCAGCCCGTCGCCGGGTCGGCGTCGGCCTCGGGGTCGGGGGCCTGGAGGTAGAAGCCGCTCGTCCGTAGCGCCGAGACGACGCCCGTCGCCGTCACGGACTGCCTCACGAGCGGGCTCGACGCCCCCGTCCCCTGGAGTTCGTGGATTGGGGTGTCGGCCCCCGCGAGCGGGAGCGCGGCGAGGAGCCCGGAGGCGAACGCGAGGAGGAGCGGGCGGTGTCTCATGCGGTGGTGGTCCTCAAAGCAGCGGCGCGAGGAGGCGTGCAAGGCCGAGCCGGGCGCGCTCGAGGAAGCCGCGCCGCTCGACCGACGCGAGCGTCACCTCGCGGCTCCGGGCCAGGTCGCCCGTGAAGCGCTCCTCGAGGAGCGTGGCGAAGGCGCGGTCGAAGACGAGGGCGCCGAGCTCGAAGTTCAGCGAGAAGCTTCGGAAGTCCAGGTTCGCCGACCCGACGAGGGCCCACGAGCCGTCGACGACGACGGTCTTGGCGTGGAGGACACCGGGCAGGTACTCGAAGATCCGCACCCCGGAGCGCAGGAGCGTGCCGTAGAAGAAGCGGCCGGCCGCCTGGGCCACGGGGACGTCGCTTTCGGCCGGAACGAGGACCCTCACGTCGATCCCCCGGTAGGCGGCGTTGCACAGGGCTCGTACCGTCGGCTCGTCGGGGACGAAGTAGGGTGTCGTCAGCCAGCACCGCTCGAGAGCGCCGGAAAGGGCCGAGAAGTAGACGTGCGCGTTCGCGTTGGCGGCCTGGTCGGGGCCGCTCGGCAGGACGGCGACGACGGACCCGCCGTCCGTCGGAAGCGGGATGCTCGACGGGACGAGCCGCTCCTCGGCGGCGAACGTCCAGTCCTCCGCGAAGACGGTCGCCAGGTCGAAGACGGCGGGCCCTTCGATCCGGAGGTGCGCGTCGTGCCAGGGGCGGTTCCGGTGGCCGCGGCCGGCGCCGGACACGATCCAGCTCCCTCCCGCGTACTCGTCGCCGACGTTCATTCCGCCGGTGAAGCCGATCCGCTCGTCGACGATGAGGAGCTTGCGGTGGTTCCGCAGGTGCGCCGACCAGCGCCTGCGAAGCGGATTGAGCGGCAGGAAGGACTCGGCCTTGCCGCCTGCGGCGCGAAGCGCCGTCAGGCTCTCCTCCGGGAGGTCGAACGAGCCGACGGCGTCGTAGAGGAGCCGCACGTCGCACCCTGCGCGCGCCCGCTCGGCGAGGTCGGCGAGGAAGCCCGTTCCCGTGGCGTCGTCCTCGACGATGTAGTACTCGGCCCAGACCGACCGCTCGGCCCCCCGGATGGCCTCGGTCTTCGATTCGAAGGCACGCGCGTTGTCGAGCAGGAGCTCCACGTGGGTTCCCGCCCGGGGCGGGAGGCCCGTCAGGCGCATCCCGAGGAAGAGGACCGAGCGCGCCAGGGGCGACGCATGGTCCACCTCCGCCGGGAGGGGCTCGCTCCCCAGGCTCCTGCGGATAGCGTTGCGCACCGCCTGCCCCGCGAGCCGCTTGCGCCGGCGCGTCGTCCGGATGCGGGGGCTCGCGAGAAGGAAGTAGGCCAGCGGGCCGACGCCCGGGAGGAAGAGGATGAAGAAGATCCACGCGAGGGTCGAGGCGACCCCGAGGTACCGCGTCACCGCGTGGGCGAGCGCCACGACGTCGAGCGCGAGGGCAACGAGTGCGAGGATCTCGATGAGGCTCATGCCGCGGTGTCCCCCGGCATCTTAGGCCGGCGCGCGCGGCGGAAGCGGCGATGTAATCTCGCTGGATCCGGAAAGGGGCGGCCGACCGCCGCGGGGGATTTCGTTGACCGTCACGCGGACGTTCAAGGTCTCGGGCCTCGCGCTCCTCGCGGGGATTCTCTTCGCCAACCTCGGCGGGGAGGACGGTCTCCTCGAGCTCGTCCAGGTCGTTGGGGTCCTGGCGATCGTCTTCGCCGCGCCCGTCTTCGCCGTCAGCGCCCTGCGCCACCTCCTGCGCGGCCTCCTCTGGAGGGTCGGCAGCCGGCTCTTCGTCTCCTACCTCCTCATCGGCGTCCTCCCGCTCCTGCTCGTGGCGGGGCTCGTGTCGGCCGCGCTCTACATCCTGGCGGGCCAGTCCGGGGCGCGCCGGGCCGAGTCGCGGCTCCTCGCGCGGCTCGACGCGCTGGAAGCGAAGGCGTCGGAGTTCGCGGGGCGCGAGCGGGCTCGCCGCCCCGAGCCGGCCACCGGCAGCGGCTCGTTCGACGGGTGGGCACTCCTGCCCGCCAGCGGCGACGCGGAAGGGGACGGCCCGCTCGGCACGCAGCTCTGGAGGATCGCCGTCCCCGAGAAGGGGCTCCGCGCCTTCGTCCAGGACGGGGAGAAGTCGTTCCTCCTCGTGGCGCGGCGGACGAAGGCGGGCACGCTCTTCATCTACCGCGGCGCCGACGCCACGCTCGAGGACGAGCTCTCGAAGGAAGCGGGGCTGAACGTCAGGTTCGGGCTCGGGAAGACCGAAGCGACAGCCGAAGCGAAGGCTTCCCAGGTGGAGGGAACGAAGGGGAGAGTGACGATCACGTCCCCCGGGCGGACGACGCGCGTCTCTTCACTCAACACGGACGAGCGAAAAGCGCGTCTCGTCAAGGAGCCCGGCCCGGGCGACGGAGGGCTCGTCGTCTGGTTCCTGCCGCTCGACCTACCGGTCCTCGCCGCGAAGACCGGGGCGACGACGCAGGACGAAGGGGCCGCCCTCCTCGTGAGGACGTCGATGTCCGCGGAGTTCCGAAGGCTTTTCGGAGAGGCGAAGCTCTCGAGCTCCGGCGAGGGGGCCGGTTCCATCGCTCTCGCAGTCCTCAAGGGGCTTGGCATCACCACGGGCGTCGTCTACGTCCTCGCCCTCCTCGTCGCCTCGCTCCTCGTCTTCCGGATCGCCCACGCCGCCCGGCGGCTCTCGAACGGATTCGCCCAGATCGAGAAAGGGAACTTCGGCGTCCGCGAGAAGCTCCGCGGGCACGACCAGCTCGCTGGGCTCGTGAACAGCTTCAACGAAATGGCCGGGCACCTGGAGGCGAGCGTAGCCGCAAGGGCCGAGGCCGAGGCGCTCGGGCGCGAGCTGGCCATCGCACGCGACCTCCAGCGTCGCCTCCTCCCCTCGCCCGACTTCTCCTTCCCCGGCGTCGAGCTGGCCGCCGATTTCCGGCCCGCCGCCGCGATCGGCGGCGACTTCTACCACTTCCTCGGCGAGGGGGAGACGCGCCTGACCGTCGTCATTGCCGACGTGGCGGGACACGGGCTCCCAGCCGGAATCGTGATGGCTTCCGCCCTCGCGAGCCTCTCGGCCCTCTCGCGCGGCGGGACCGACACTCCGACCCTCCTCGCCCACCTCGACGACGAGGTCCGCCGGACGACGGAGAGACGCGCGTTCGTCACCCTCGCCCACGTGCGATTCGACCTCGAAGGCCGCACGGCCCAGTTCACGAACGCCGGGCACATCTACCCTTACCGCGTCGCGCCCGACGGCACCGTCTCCTCGGTCGAGAACCCGTCGAAGCCCCTCGGCGCGGGTCGGCCGGTCGAACGGGTGACGGTGTCCGTTCCGCTCGTCGACGGCGAGGCATGGGTCCTCCTCTCCGACGGCGTCGTGGAGGCGATGGCGCCCGACGGGAGCGAGGCGTTCGGTTTCGGGAGGCTCGAGCGCGCCATCTCCTCGTGCGGCGGGAAGGGACCCCACGACATCCTCGAGTCGGTCCTCGCGGCCTGGAGGGCGCATACGGGGGGCGACGACCCGGAGGACGACCGGACGGTCGTCGTCGTGAAGGTCCTCAGCTCTTCGGCAGCCGCTCCTTCAGGCGCGCCGCTCCCGCCCGGCTGACCGGAACCCGCTCGCCGTCCGCCATCACCGCCGTCTTCCCTTCCTCGAGGGAGGCGAGCTTCCCGACGTTCACGACCCAAGAGCGGTGGACGCGGACGAAGCGGGCGGCCGGGAGCTGCGCGGCGAGGTCGGCGAGCGTCTGGTGCTTCAGATGGTTCCTTCCTCCCGAACGGATCAGGACGTAGTCGTCCTCGGCCTTCACCCACTCGACCTCGTCCACGGGGAGGAGCGTCACGCGCGTCCCTTCCTTTACCGCGATCCGCTCCAGCGGCGCCCCCTCCGGGCGCGCGGCGGCGGCGAGGGTCGACGGGTCGGGCCCCTTCGCCCCGGAGCCCAGAAGGGTCCGCGCCTTCGCGAGCGCCGCGTCGAAACGCTCCTTCGAGAAGGGCTTGAGGAGGTAGTCGACCGCGTTCACCTCGAACGCTTTCACGGCGTGCCGGTCGTACGCCGTGACGAAGACGACGGCGGGGCGCGGCTCGAGCAGCTCGAGGGTCTCGAATCCGGTCAGGCGCGGCATCTGGACGTCGAGGAAAAGGAGGTCGGGGGCGAGCGCGGCGACCGCCTCGATGGCCTCGAGCCCGTTCGCGCACTCGGCCACGACCTCCACGTCGGGGTGGGCTGCGAGGTGCTCGCGAACGAGGCTCCTGGCCAGCTCCTCGTCGTCGACGACGACGACCCGGAGCGGCTTCAAGTCACCTCCGGCGGCGCCCCCGGGACGACGAGGACGACCGAGAAGCGCCGGCCGTCGCCCCGCTCCTCGATTTCGGCGGCACGCCCCCATGCCGCCGCGAGCCGCCGCCTCACGATGGAGAGGCCGAGGCCGCTCCCGGCGGGGGCCGGCGTTTCGGGGTCGTAGGGGTTCTCGATGGCGACGCGCACGCCGTCTCCCGCCCGTTCCACGCGAAGCGTCACCGTTCCTCCCTCGATGAGGGTCGCGATGCCGTGGCGGACGGCGTTCTCGACGAGCGGCTGGAGGAGGAGCGGCGGGATGGCGGTGGCCAGCAGCGTGTCGTCGACCAGCTCCTCGACCTCGAGGCGGCGCCCGTAGCGGACCTTCTCGACGGCGAGGAACTGCTGGGCGAGCGCCAGCTCCTCGCGGAGCGGGATGAGAGGTCGCTCGCCCGAGGCCAGGCTTCGGCGGAGGAAGTCGGAGAGGAGGATGCACATCTCGCGCGCCCGCGCCGGGGCCGTCGTGGTCAACGCGCTCACCGAGTTGAGCGCGTTGAAGAGGAAGTGCGGGTTCAGCTGCGCCTTCAGCGCCTCGAGCTCGGCCTCGCGCGCCAGGACGCGGGCCTCCATCGCCCGCCGCTCGGCCGCCTGCGACGACTCGAGCGAGAGGAGGATGTAGTGGAACGTCACCGCGAGGAGGTAGAGGAGGACCCCGAGGACGAAGAGAGGCGGCACCGCCTGGCCGAACCGCTCCGGGAGGGTCGAGAGCTGGGGAAAGGTCCCGAGGAGGCTCGCGAGCGTCGAGCCGGCGAGCGTGAGGAGCGAAGCGGCGATGAGCGCCCCGAAGACGTGGACGCCGAGGACCGAGCCGGTCCGCGAGCGCGTCAGCGGCGCGCTGCGGCAGGCGTAGAAGGAGGAGAGGCAGAGGAACGCGTAGACGAGGGAGAGCGGCGCGGCGAGCGCCGCCGCCTCGCCGATCGAGAGGCTCCCCGGAAGCGCGAGCAGGTAGGCCTGTATCGCCGCCAGGGGAACCCAGGCGAGGAGGTAGGCCAGCAGCCTCTCCCGGCGAGCCAGGATGGGATGCACGTCAGTTCTTGATGTCGAGGCCGCCGAAGACGACGAAGCCGTCGATGACGAGCCTCTTCGGCGGGACGTCTCCGTCGAGGGGAGGGTGCGCGCTCTTGTCGTCGGTGCCGCCGAAGATCGCGAAGGCCTTCACGTCGACGGCCCAGTCACGCGGGACGCGGATGTCGCCGCCGCCGAACGCGATGAAGACGGTCACCGACGCCTGGTCGTCGGGGATCCGGCAGTTCGTCAGGTCGAGCTCGAAGCCCCCGAAGAGGGCGTTGATCTCGCCTCCGAGGAACTCGTTCGTCGTGATCGAGCGGTCCCACCCGCCGAAGAACGCCGTCTCGTCGAGCGTCGCCGCCGTCCGGTTCTCGATCGTCCGGTCGGGGAAGGTCCTGCCGCCGGCCTTCTGGACGAGGCGGATGCCGAGCGCCACGAGGACCAGGGGCGCCAGCTTCCAGACCGGGAAGCGGAGGACGTCGAGCTTGTCGAGGAGGAGGAGGGTGCCCGCCAGGGCGAGGACCCACCCCCAGAATCCGTTCCAGAAGCCCCGCCGCTGGAACACCTTCGTCAGCCCCACCGCCACGAGGGCGAGTGGCCAGAGGCGGAGGAGGAACCTCGCCGAGACGAGGCCGAAGTTGTCGAGCGTGAAGAGGAGGCCCACGACGATGACGAGGATTCCGAACACGAGCCGGACCGCGCCCGCTGCCGCCGGGAGTTTCGGGTTCTTCATGTTCATGGCCTGCCTCCGCGCTCCCCACGAGGGAGCCTCTGCCCGAAGTTACGTGCCCGGAGGACGCCAGGCTTCCCCGATTCGGCCAACCGACGCCAGGCGTCGGCGAGCGGAGACCGGAGCGACTCAGAGGCCGGGCCGACCGAGACGAAAGGTCGTCGAGAAGCCGTCGGAGGGAACGCGAATCGTCACCTCCACCGCCCCGCCGTCCGTGCAGGAGTAGACCTCTTCCACCTCGGGCCCGGCCGCGGCGAGCCTCCTCACGGCGGCCCCGTCGAGCGGCACTCCCCGGAGCGACGGGAGGAAGGGGAACTTCACGTCGTGCCACGGGGTGACATCGCCGTCGGGGCGCCCCTCGACGAGACGGCTGCACTCGACGAAGCGGAAGTGCCCCACGTCGTGCGCGGCCCGGTAGCGCCGGACGGCCGTGAGCGGAGCCCCGCCCGCCCCCGGGAGCGGGAGGTCTTTCGGGAAGATCGGGTCGAAAACGACCTCTTCCCCGGTCTCGGCCTCGCGAAAGACGCCGAAGTGCCGCGTGAGGCGGTCGGCGAGCGAGAAGCCCGCGTCGCCGTCGAGGAAAAGGGCGAGGCCGACCGCGGTCGCGGCGAACGGGTGGGGTGAGCGCTTCACCCTCTTCTCCCCGAACCGCTCCCGGAGCCGCCGGCCGACGAGCGGAAAGGCCCCGGCTCCGCCGACGACGTAGACGCCCGCCAGCTCCCCCTCCTCGACCGCCCCCGCCCGAAGGACCGGGTCGGTCGCCGCGATCGTCCGTTCGACGAGAGGAGCACAGGCCTCCCACACGTCCTCGATGGCGAGGGCGATCGGCGGGAGGTCGAGGGGCGACAGGTCGAGGACGAGCTTCCGGGTGTTCGGCCCGACGGCTTCCTTCTGCCGCGCGCACTCCTCGAGGAGAAGGTCGCGCGAATCGGCATCCGGCTCAGGGCCGCCCGAGCGCGCCAGCACTGCCGCCAGGATCGCCTCGTCGAAGTCGTCGCCTCCGAGCCGCCTCACCCCTTCGCTCGTGACGACCTCGTTCGTCTTCCCCGTCATCCTGAGGAGCGAGGCGTCGAACGTCCCACCGCCGAGGTCATAGACGAGGACGTTCTCGCGCCGCGCCGTGATCGTCGACCGGAAGCGGTGGGCGTACTCGAAACCGGCCGCCGACGGCTCGTTGAGGAGGGCCACGGGCGTGAAGCCGGCCGCGCGGAACGCCTCCAGCGTCAGGAAGCGCTGCCCGCTCGAGGAGTTCGCGGGGACCGAGATCGCCGCCTCGAGAGGCTCCCCCTCCGCGACGGTGGCGTTCGAACGGGTGAGGAGGTCCTCCTTCACCTGCGAAAGGAACCCGGTGAGGAGGTCGATCAGGAGGACGGGACAGCCCCCGATCTCGACCGAGGCGCGCGGTCCGGCGTCGGCGAGGAGCCTCTTGAACGAGCGGACGACGCGGACGCCCGGCTCGTGCCGCACGGCCACGGCGTCGAAGCCGTATCGCAGCTCGCCGGACGGGAGGAGCGCGGCGAGCGACGGGTAGGGGTCTCCCCCCTCGAAGGCGACCACGGGGTAGTTCCCGCGGTCCACCATCGTCACCACCGTGTGGGTCGTCCCGAAGTCGATGCCGAGGCGCATGCCGACGTGGAGTTTACGGACTTTCGGAAAACTCGAAGACGGCCCGGCCGCGCCGAGCCAGCTCAGCGCGTCAGCTCGAGCCCCGTCGCCTCGAGCACCGGCCCACCGCCGGTCCCCTTCGCGCGGAAGACCCCCTCGGCCGTCGCCGCGGCGCCGGAGGCGTTCGGCGGGAGAGCCACGCCAGCCTCGCTCATCGTGACCCGCAGCGAGGCCGCTCCCTCGACGAGGGAGAGCGCGCCGTTTTCGGAACGGACCGTCCCGCGGACCTGGATCGTCCTGCCGTCGTACGCGGAGGCCTTCTGGTGCAGCTCGGCGATGGAGACCGGCGTCAGCCCCCGGAGCGGCTTTCCGTAGAGCTCCGCCCCCGAGGCCGACAGGGCCAGCCCGGCGAGGAGGAACGCGGCGAGGATGGGTCGAAGCCTCACGCCTCTATTGTAGGCCGTTGCGCCCTCAGGGTAGGCTCCCCGCCGCATGGAGAGCTTCGACTCTGTCCTCAAGGCCCTCGTCGGCGCCGTGGGCGTCGCCAGCGGCGCGGCCTACATTCCCCAGGCGGTGCGGATCTGGAAGAGGCGGTCGAGCGACGACGTCTCCGTCGTCACCTACCTTCTCTTCCTCCTCGGCCAGGTCATCTGGCTGACCTACGGCATCCGGTTCGGCCTCTTCGAGATCGTCCTCGGCATGTCGGCGAACCTCGCCGGCAACCTCGCCGTCATCCTCTCGGCGTTCCGTTTCCGCAGCCGCGCCGCGTGACGCTCCGCCCGCTCCCCGTCCCGCCGGGCGCGGAGGAGTACCTCGCTTTCGACAAGGAGGCGGGACAGATCGCCCACGGCTTCGGCGGCCTCTTCGAGGAGGCGCGACGGGCGCTGGGGAACGACCTCCACCTCGTTCACCGCCTCGACCGGATCACCTCCGGCCTCCTTCTCCTGGCCCGTGGGGAGACGGCCCTTCGCGCCGCCCACGACGCGTGGGCCACGCGGGTTTCCAAGACCTACCTCGCGCTCGTCCGCGGCATCCCCGCCGAGCCGGAGGGGACGATCGACGACCCCGTTCTCGAGCACCGCACCGGGAGGCCCTGGCTCATGGCCCGTGCCGTCCGGGCGGCGTACGACCCGGATCGCGCCGCGCGGCTCCTGCGGGGCGAGGGGCTCTCCTTCGTCCCGCCGCTCCCGCCCCCCGCCCGGGCCGCCGTCCATCCCGCTGGCCGGCCCGCGCTCACCCGCTGGAGGCTCCTCGAGTCCCGCGGAGCCGACGCCCTCCTGGAGCTTTCACCGGAGACCGGACGGATGCACCAGCTGCGCGTCCACCTCGCGGCCATCGGACACCCTCTCCTGGGCGACCCGCTCTACGACCCGGCGACTGCCACCGGAGCCCCCGGCACCGGCCCCGCGCCGTTTCTCCGCGCCGTCCGGATCGTCTGGGACGACCCGCCCGGGGCGCCGGCCGGTTCGGCCTGGACGTTCGAGGCGCCGGCGTCTGAGATGATCCCGGCGTGACCGCATCCCTCCCCCCCGAGACCCTCGAGCTCCTCAGGAACCTCTGCGACGGCGCCCCGCTCGTCATCTTCGACCTCGAGACGACCGGTCCCGACCGCCTCACCGACCGGATCGTCGAGGTGGCGGCACTGAAGGTCTCTCCCGACGGCAGCATCGCGGTCTTCGAGCAGCGCGTGAATCCCGGCGTGAAGATCCCTTCCGAGGCCACGGCCGTTCACGGGATCACCGACGCCGACGTGGCGGACGCCCCGTCCTTCGCCACCGTCGCCCCCGGCCTCGCCGCGTTCCTCGAAGGTTGCGACCTCGCGGGCTACAACCTTCGCGGCTTCGACATCCCGCTCCTGGGCCGCGAGCTCGACCGGGTCAAGGTCCCCTTCTCCTTCGACGGGCGGCGCGTCGTCGACGCCCAGGTCATCTACTTCCGCAAGGAGCCGCGCGACCTCTCGGCCGCCGTCCGCACCTTCGTCGGGCGGGAGCACACGGGAGCCCACTCGGCCCTCGCCGACTCGATCGCCGCCGCCGAGGTCCTCGCGGGGCAGCTGAGGCGCTACGACGACCTGCCGCGCGGGATCGAGGCCCTCGCCGCCTTCACCGCCCCCGTCGAGGGGCGCTGGGTCGACGCCGACAAGCGTTTCGTCTGGCGGGACGGCGCCGCAGTCTTCAACTTCGGTGGCAAGCGGGGCCAGACGCTCGCCAGCGTCGCAGCGAAGAACCCCGAATACCTCGAATGGATGCTCGACGCCGATTTCCCCGAAGAGGCGAAGAGGATCGTCCGGGAGGCCCGAGAGGGACGTTTCCCGGTCCGCAAGTGACGGACCCGCCGCCTCCGAGCGGCCGCGGCCTCGCGCGGAATCGCCACCACCTCGTGAGGCTCGCCCTCCTGACGCTCGGCTGGTCGATGCTCGCCATCGGTCTCGTGGGAGGGCTCCTCCCGTTCATTCAGGGGTGGCCCTTCGGCGTCGCGGGGGGCGTGCTCCTCTACGTCGAGAGCCGCTGGTTCCAGAGGAAGGTCCGCCGCTGGCGACAGCACCACCCTCGTGTCGAGCGGGTCTGGCTGAAGCTGAAGGGCTGGCGGAACCGGCGCAAGAAGCGGCGTCCGGGCGCGGCTCCCGCCTCGCCGCCGGACGACGCCGGCTGAAGGGGGCGCCCTTCCTCGTCCTCGCCGGGTGGGCTTCTCCTCAGCCCGCAGAGGAATCGGCGAACGTCGCCGCGGCCCTCGGCGGCAGAGCCGCGCGGACCCGCTCGACGAGCTCCCTCAGCGAGAAGGGCTTCCGGAGAAGGTCCCCGGTCGACCCGGCGAGCTCGCCGAGCTCCCGCGCGTCGTTCGGGTAGCCCGACATGAAGAGGACGCGGAGTCCCGGTCGCTCCGCGAGGAGGCGCGCCGCGAGCTCGCGCCCGCCGAGATTGGGCATCACGATGTCGGTGACGAGGAGATCGACGGTCCCGCCATAGCCCCTGCTCGCGGCGAGGGCCTCTTCTCCGTTTTCGGCCGCGAGGACGCGGTAGCCGGCGCGCCCCAGCACCTCCTGCACCAGCATGCGGAGCGCGGGCTCGTCTTCGGCCAGGAGGATGGTCCCCCCGACCGGGCCGGACGGTGCCTCCCCGGCCACCTCCTTCACCCCGGCGCCGGGCTCTCCGAGCCGCGGGAGACAGACCCACGCGACGGTTCCGCGCCCCTCCGTGCTCTCGAGCCACACGGCGCCGCCGCTCTGCTTCACGATGCCGAGAACCGTCGAGAGCCCGAGGCCGCAGCCCTGCCCCGGCCCCTTCGTCGTGAAGAACGGGTCGAACGCCCGCGCCTGCGTTTCCGCTGACATCCCGACCCCGTCGTCGAGAACGGAGACGGCCGCGTACGGTCCCGGTTGGAGGTCGGCGTACACACCCAGCTCCGCCCCCCCGACCTCGATGGCCGACGTCTCCACGCAGAGCCTCCCGCCCGAGGGCATCGCGTCGCGCGCGTTGACGGCGAGGTTGACGATCACCTGCTCGAGCTGGCTCTTGTCGACCCGAACCCAGAGACGGCCCGAGACGTGCCGCGTGACGAGCCGGACATCCTCTCCGATGAGCCGCCGCAGCATCCCTCCGAGCTCGTCCACGACCTCGGTCAGGTCGAGGACCTGGGGCCGGAGCAGCTGCTGCCGGCTGTACGCGAGGAGCTGCCGCGTGAGCCCGGCTCCTCGCCGGGCTGCGCTCTCGATCTCGCGGGCGTGGTCGTGTACCGGGTCGGTGGGCGCGCAAGTGACGCCGATCTCCTCGGCGTGACCGAGGACCACCGTGAGGAGGTTGTTGAAGTCGTGGGCGACCCCCCCGGCGAGCTTCCCCACGGCCTCCATCTTCTGCGCCTGGCGAAACTGCTCCTCGAGCACCTTCCGCGCGGTGACGTCGGCGATCACGCCGTCCTCGTGCGAGAGAGCCCCCTCCTCGCCAGGAACTCCCGTGATGGAGACGAGCCCCCAGAAGTCCGAGCCATCCCGGCGCTGGAATCGGACCTCCTCGTTCTGGACCCGTCCGTGCTCGGCGAGCGCTCTTCTCACCTCGTCGCGCCGCTCGGGGTCGACGAATCGCATTCCGTCCGGTTCCGCGAGAACGGCCTCCGGCGAGTCGTACCCGAACATCCGGGCAAAAGAGAGGTTGACGTAGACCAGTTCCCCGCCGGAGGCCCTGCGATAGAGCCCTTCGCTGACGTTTCGGTTGATCGACGCGAGCAGGTCCTCGCTCCGGCGAAGGGCCTCGACCCGGCGCTCCCTCTCCACGACGATGCCGGCCAGCGCGGCCGCCCGTTCGGCGAGAGCCACCTCGCCGCCGTCCGGCCCCCGCCGTTCACGCGTGTAGAGGGCGAAGACGCCGAGTACGCCGCCGCTGGAATCGCGGATCGGCGTCGACCAGCAGAGCGTGAGGCCATGACGCGGCGCCGGCGGCATGACGGCATCCATCCGGCCGTCCTGGATCGTCAGGATCGAGCAGAGCCCCTTCGTCAGCTCCTCCATCCCAGCGACGATTCCCCCGAAGACCTCCGTCACCGGACGCCCGGCGGCGACGAGCCCCAGGACCCGGGCCTCGAATGCCGTCGTCCTCTCTGCCAACATTCGCTCGGCCACCAGGACGCCGAGGGCCAGCGGCATCGTGATCAGCAACAGCTCGAAGACCTGGACGGCGGAGTGGC
>CAVOJA010000168.1:0-24697 GCA_963696015.1 uncultured Holophagales bacterium | reverse complement strand
ACGCATCCACGCTACTCCCGGCGCCTTCTGAACGGTGCGGCCGATGAGCCGCCCGGCGTCGTCGTACGAGAAGATCTGGACCGTCCCGTTGGGGTCGGTGGCCGTTTCACGGTTTCCTCGAACGTCGTAGGTGAAGCGCCAGGTCGGAAGGTTGGAGGTGCCTGGCGGATGGTCGACGGGAGCGCCGCGCGTCTCGGCGAGGAGAAGGCCGCGCGCGTCGTACGCGTAGGTGGTCGGATTCCCCTTCGCGTCGGTCACCTTCAGGAGCTTTCCGCGCAGGTCGTATTCCCAGCGTGTGGCGTTGCCGAGCGGGTCGGTCCGCTTCTTGAGCCGGCCCGCGAGGTCGTAGTCGAAGCGGGTGAGGCCACCGTCCGGGTCGGTTTCCTTCGTCTTCAGGCCCCGGCCGTCGTACCCGTACTCGGTGACCCGATTTCCGGGTGCCGTCACTAACCAGAGGCGGCCCTGCTCGTCGTAGGTGAATTCGGTGGCTCGCTCGACGTAGGAATCCTCGGACTCCTTGTCTCGCCGCGTCTCTTTCAGCTTCCGCCCGCCGGCGTCGTATTCGAGGACCAGCTCGTTTCCGGCCGCATCCGTGACCAGCCACACGCGTCCCGCACCGTCGTAGTCCGTCTTCGTGATCCGGCCGAGGGGGTCCTTCTCCTCGATGACGCGGCCCGCGCCGTCCCGGAACCACTCCGTGACGACGTCGATGGCGACCGGATTCGGCGCTGGGATCTCGAACAGCTTCCGTTTCCTCTTCACGGGGCGACCGCCCGCGTCGTACTCGAACTCGGTCCACGAGAAGAGATTCCGCGCGTTGCCCGCTTCATCCTTGTCGAAGACCCTCGACTCTCGCACCCGGCCCGCCGCGTCGCGAACGAGGGACGTGATCGCTCCGGCACTGTCGTTCGTTCCGACGACCCGCTCGTGGCCGTCGAAGGCGAAGCGCGTGACGCGTCCTCGGGGGTCCTGAACCGACTCGGGGGTGCCGTTGGCGTTTCGCTCGAGTCTCGTGACCGCGCCGGAGGGATCGATCACGGTCTCGAGCAGGCTTCGCGAGTCATACGTGAAACCGACCTGTCCTCCCCTGGCGTCTGTCACCGAGGCGAGGTTGCCTCGGGTGTCGTAACCGATGGTCACCGTCCCCGCGTCGAGCGAGGTCAGAGTCCGGAGGCGGCCGAGGGAGTCGAACCCGTAGTCCGACCTGGTGTAGACGGGCGGCTCGCCATCCGGCGCCGAGAGCCTCACGGTGGAAGAGACCGGCAGGCCGACGGCGTCGTACTCGACGTTGGCTTCGGCCCCAGAGGCGCCCGCCCCCCGCTCTTCGCGTTCGACCTGGTCGAGCTTGTTCCAGGTGAGGCGTGTCTGGCGAAGCGATCCGTCCGTGATCGTCTCGACGTTTCCTCTCGAATCGCGGCCGAGGGTCACGCTCTCGCCTCCCCCGACCTGGGCGAGGTGCAGGCCACCGGTCTTGCCGGGCTCGTCGTCGTAGTCGAGGTCGACCACGCGGGACGCGCCCGCCACGTGCGTCACCCGGCCGTAGGCGTCCGCATCCACGTCGATCGGGCTGGTTCCTGGGAGAAGAACCAGATCCGGGTCTCCCTTCTCGTCGCGCCGGATCTCCGTGACCTTCCCGTCGGTGGCGACAAGCTTCTTCGGCAGGTTGTATCCGTCGTACTCCGGAATCCCGGTGACGAGCGGGAGGTCTGTCCTGCCGGTCATCGCATTGCGCGTGACCTTCTTCAGGTTGAACTGGCTGGACCGGGAACGGGCCGCCTGCTCGTACTCCAGCTGTACGGCGTTTCCGAGAGGCGGCTTGACGAGCGTCAGGGGGCCTTCCGTTCGCGCGACGCCGCCCGGGCCGTTCCCGACGAGGTACGCGAATTCGGTCTGAAAGCCCTTCGGATCGGTGACGAAGCGCGGGTGCCCGTCGTCATCGTGCCTGTACTCCGTGACGTGGCCCCCGCCATCGGTGACGAGGGCGGTACGCGATCCACGGTTCAGGACGAACAGCGTCGTGCCCCCGTCTGCGAAGAGCTGGACGCTCGCGACGGCACCCGGAGCGAGCCCGTCCCAGTTGACGTGGTAGGGAACTCCCCCCTTCCCGTCGACTTCCGATTCGAGCTCGGCGGCAGAGAAGAGAGATGCCCGAAAACCCCCCGCCGCACTCCTGTAGATGTAGTGGGTGTGCGGCCTCCTGCTCTTCGCGCTGGCCGGATCGAAGCCCCGGGCGTCGGTCAGCGTTCCCGTCGCCGCGTCGACGTCGTACTCGACCTGCCGCCCCTCGAAGTCGCGGATCGACTTCAGGTGGCCCGTCACGGGATGGTATTCGAGGACGATGGCGCGCCCGAGATCGTCCTTCACATCGACGAGACGGCCTCGCGCGTCGTGGAAAAGCCGGTGCCGATTTCCCTCGGGCCCCGAGAGGCTCTGTGCCCGGCGATCCTGAAAGGCGAGCTTGCGGCCGTACTCGTCGAAAACGGTGATCGCTCGGTCGGGCTCGACGAGGTAGTAGCGGCCGTCCTTGCCGAGCGTCAGCACCGCGGCGACCCCGGCCGGACTGAAGAAGGTGCCGGCGACCGCCTCGAAGGTGAGGCGCCGTCCGCTTCCGTCGTAGTAGTCGACGTGCCCCGAAGGGAGCGGCCGGAGCCTCTCGAAGAGGGCCGAGTCCCAGTTCCGCCCCAGCGGGCCGTCGTGAAGGACCTGGCTCGCATAGGTGCGATCCGCGACGAAGGAGAGCTGGCGACCGGGGACCTCCGCGTCGACCGCGTCGAGGACGAGCTCGAGGGAGTGCGTCGAAACGCCGAGGAAGCTGCTGTCGGAAAGGACGGGACGCTGCCGGACTCCCGGCGTCAGGTCCCCGCGCACGGAGTCGACGACGACGCCCGCGGCGCGCAGATCCACCTCGGCGAGATGCGGAAGCTGGACCCTCACAGACGGGGCGAGGGCGAGCCGGATACGGTCGCCCGACCATAGCTCGAGGCGCTTGGCCGGTCCGGCGGGCGAAGCGTCTTCGGAGACGAGCCCGTCCTTCACGTCGGCCGCGACGTCACAGTTGCGGCAGGCGAAGGGGTTTCGGTGACCGGCGAAGCTCGGGCGCCCGGTCTCCTCCGACGTCCGCACGTACTCGAGCTGGGCGCGTGGGTCGGCGAGGACGACGATCGGGTCGGAGAGATAGCGGTTGAAGGCGGGTTGCGACGGATCGTCGCTCTGGCGGCGAAGCACGATGGCGTTGCTCCGCTCCGCGGTGTAGCCGCTCTTCGGGAAGCCCGGCGCGGCCGGGAAGAGATCGAGGCCTTCCGGGCTCGTGGAGGTGACCTCGGCCTCCACGGTCGCTCCCGCTCCTCCTGGAAGGAAGGCGAGGACCCGGAAGGTGTCGGGGACGTAGGCATCGTGGGTCGTGCCGTCCTCGCGAGGCGGCCAGGGAGGCGTGTCCGAAGCCGGGTCGGCGATGCCGACGGATTCGAAGGCGCTCTCCTTCGAGGGGTTCTCGACGCCGAGCGGGACGACGCGGGAGACGATCTCGAAGGAGCCGTTCAGGTCCGTGTCGGCGACGGCGTAGAGCGGTGGCGCGGCGAGGGTGTAGGTGCCGAGAAGACCCGCCGTGCCGGTCGTCTGGTTAGCCGCGGCGTAGGCGAAGCCGGTGTCGGGGTCGATCTCGACGGGGACGTTGGAGACGCCCGTGCGGGGATCTCCCGTGCCGAGCTGGAAGACGGCGACGAGGCGCGGATCGCTGGCGAGCCCGTCCGCCGTCTCGCCGCACGGATCGGAGACGTCGAAGACGCTCACGCCCTCCCCGGCATCCCCGACATAGAGGAGCTTGCGCCGAGCGTCCACGGAGACGGTGAGGGCGCCTCCTGTCGTGTCGAGGCGACCCACGACGCTCATCGACGCCGGGTCGGAGACGTCGACGACCCAGACGCCATTCTCCCCGGCCGCGACGAAGGCGAGGTCCCGCGGGGACGCCTCACCGGATGGGTCAGCCGGCCACTGCACCGAGCAGGCGCCGGCGTTACGAGGCCGGGTCATTCCTGGGGCCAGGGCGACTCCCACGGCCCTTGCGACGCCACTCCCGGCCCGCTTGAGCGGCAGGTGCCCGAGGAGCCCTGCGACGTGCTGCTCGCGGATCCTCACGCCGGGATCCGGGCGAGCCCGAGCGAGAAGGTCGACGCTGAAGGCGGCGAGGCCGTACCCGTTGAGCGCACCCACCACCCGGAACTCCTCGCCCGGGACCTTCTTCGGGATGACGACGGCGTCGGCGAGGGCGACGAGGCTCGTGATGGGCTGAAGGCCCAGCCCTTCGTAGCCCGGAGGAGGCGAGGCGAGCAGCTCACAGGTCGGTCCGCTGGCGGTACAGCGCTGGAGGACGTCGCACTTCGACGGCTGACAGGGGAGGCCGCCCCCGGAGCTCGTGCCGTCGTAGGCGAGGAGGAGCTCTGCTGTCTGGGAGGGATCGGTCGGTGAAGGTACCGAGGAATCTCCCGGCGCATAGACGGCCTCGAGGTCGACGATGGCGAGACCGTAGCCGAGGACGTCGACGACGGCGATCGAGAAGGTACCGAGCTCGAGCGCGAGGAGATCGCCGCGGGAGACGCGGTGGAGCGACAGCGAGAGCGCGGTCCCCGGCTCGACGCGCTGCGACTTCGATTCGCCCGTCGTGACGTTCGTCAGCTTCACCATCCGCGGTCGGAGCGGATCGGGCCCGGCCGGGACGACGCCGGAAAGGTCATAGGGCTGGCGCACTCCGAGCGGACTGCCACTCGTGAAACCGTCAGGCGGGTTCGTCCGTCCCGCCACCCAAGTGTCCCTCTCGATCGGCTGGTGGAAGCTGACGCGTCTCGGGATTCCGCCCGCCGGGTACTCGGCGTTGTCGCCTCCGAGCTGGGTGGAGACGACGGTGGCCCCCGCCTCGTCGAGGCGATTCGCGCAGCCCGACCCTGGAAGGATGTCGAAGACCTTGAGGAAGCCGTAGCCGTCCGTGCCGCCGCCGACGCAGACGAGGCGGCCGAAAACGTCGAGCGCGAGGTCGCGGCCGGGTCCGGGAAGGGGTACCGAGGCGCACGGGCCCGCCAGGCTCCCCAGCGGCGGACGGCTGATGTCGCGCACCTTGATGTCGTTGCTCTCGCCGGTCTCGAAGAGGAGACCGCCGACCGCGAGGACCTTCCGGACGAAGCCGGTCGTCTCGGTCGCCACGGGTTCGGGAGCGGGGGAACCGAGCCCCACCTCGAACCGCGCCGTCATCGCCTTGCCGGGGCTGCCGGTGTCGATCGCTCCTTCGACGCTCAGCACGTAGCGCCGGCCCCGCTCCAGGGGCGTCACCGGAATCGCCGTGACCTGCCGCGTCGCTCCGCCGACCTCGTCCGGCTCGAACCGCAGCTCGACCGGACTCGCGCCGGAATCCGTGGGTGTGAGATGGATGACGTCGCCCCAGACCGCGGAGGAGAGGCTCTTCACGAGCTTGTCGAAGCGGACGACGATGGGCGCTCCGACCGGCACGTCGGTGTTGTCGACGGCGAGAGAGAGGCGGTCGCCCGTGGCCGCGACGATCTCGAGCGCCGGGAACGAACCGTCGGGCCCTGCCGTCACGAAGATCAGGTCGCCGGCGCCCGGCTCTCCCGGCTCGAGGGAGACGTTCTGGAGCCGCACCCTGGCCCCGGGCGAGACCGCACCCGTGGCGCCGGTCAGCGTCACACGGACGTTCGCACCAGAGAAAGTCGTCACTGCCTGAATGCCGAAAGCGACGTCGGTCGGTGGGGCGTCGGGCCTCGCCGCAGGCGCGAGGAAACGATGGACGAACGCCGGGCTTGCCGAGAGAACCGCAGGGGGCTCGGGGTCGGGACGGATCGGCGGGTCGACGGGCGTCACCTGGTTCGGGTCGGCGCCCGGCGTCACCTCGCCCTGGAACAGGGCAAGGCCCGAATCGACGTCGCGCAGCGTGAGGGTGAACGGCCGACCCGCTGGCGTCACGAGGCGATAGAGGTCCCGCGTCAGGACCTCGGTCCCCGCGAAGACGAAATCGCTCTCGCTCGAGGTGGCGTAGAGCGTGGCTCCGGAGAAGCTCCCCGCCACCACCGCCATGAGCGTCGCCGTGTTGTAGAGGGCGTACGTCCCCTTCTTCACGACACCGTCGAAGAACGTCGACGGGTGGTCGAGCTGGCCGCCGCCGAAGCCGTCGAGCGGCCGAACGACGGCGCTCGGCACGACAGTGAGGGCCGACCGCGACGCGCCTGAGGCTCCGACGTCGACGATCGTCGCGAGCCCCTGCCGCGCGAGCGCCTGGAGCGCCTCTCCGCTTCGGTCCGTGACGAGGCGGTCGCCCCTCCGGCTCAGGAGGTCGACCACCATCAGACGCTTCTCGCCCAGGACCTCGACGACCTGGGCGAGGAGGAACTGGTCGGTGGCGCCGCCCGGGGGAGGCGCCGCAAAAGAGAGGTCGAGGCCGGCGCGTGCCGTCGGGCTCTGGCCGTCTACCTCCATGCCGAGGGTGAAGGAGTCGATCCAGACGACGTCCCGCGGCGGGGTGACGAGAGCGTCGAGGCCCGCCTGCGGGAGGGCGGCCGTGGAGACGGTGACAGGGACGGTGAAGGCGCCCTGTGGAACGGAGAGGCGGTAGCCGTCCGGTGTCTGCCAGGTTCCGCCGCCGGTTCCGACGATTGCCGTCCGGCCCCCGTCGCCGGTGAAGGGGACCGGAGGGAGCGTCTGCTTCGTGCCGTTCGCCTTCTCGATCTCGATGCGGATCGCGTCGGTGGCGCGAGCGGCGAGCGTGAGGTGGAACGAGCCGTCGGAGAGGGCGTCCGTCGCAGCCGTCGCCTGCGTCGTGTCGTTGTATGCGACGACGTGGCAGCCGGGGCAGACGGAGCCGGCGGCGCCGACGATCTCGACGGTCGGCGCCTGCGGGTCGTCCGACGGAAGGCCGATGGTCACGAGCCACGGCTTGCCGTCGGGGGGGGTCAGGTCCTCCGTCGTAAACGTCGCGACGAAGTCGCCCGGCAAGCGGGTGACGCGGTCGACGAGGCCGCGCCCGGCGAGGTCGCGTAGCGTCGAATGGAGAGTGAGGACGAGGGACGTGTTCCCGGGGAGCGCTGCATCGGGAACGACGACGACGGAGCGCGCTCCGGGCGAAGCCTCGACCCCTGCCGGCACCGCGACGGCGGGGCCGCCGTCCGTGAGGGCCGCGAGGACGACGCTCTCCGGCGTGATGGAGAGCGGATCGAGGGGCTCGGACAGCTCGACCGTGAAGCGCGAGTGGACGAGGACGACCGCCCCCGAGGCGGGCGCGACCGTCGTCACCCAGGGGGGCGTCGCGACGACGCGCAACTCGACGCCGAGGATCTCGGCGCCCGGTGCGGGCGGCGTCACGGTGAGCGCCGCGAGGTCGCCCGTCGACGGCTCCACGGCACCGAGCGTCTCCGGCAGCGCCCGGATCGCCAGGGCGAAAAGCCCGTCGCCCTCCGTGACGCCGACGAGGGGCCAGCTGGCGACGCGGACGTCGAGGTTCGGGAGGGGCGTTCCGTCCAGGCCGAAGAGGTGCCCGGAGACGAAAGCGATCGGCTCCGAGGAGGCGACGAACGCATATGTCCCATCTCCGCGAACGCCGGGCCACGGGAAGACTGCGCGATCGATCGGGCGCGTTGCGAGCCTCGAGGTCACCTCGTCCCACGCCGCGCGCGCCACCGGCCGTGAGACGACGAGCCCCGACCGCTCTTCGAGCGCGACGAGGAGGACCTCCTGGCCCGCGGGCGGTGGCGCTGCCAGCTCCATAGAGAGCGCCGCCGGAAGCGAGAAGGTCGCTCCGCCAGAGCCGAGTCGAACGCTGCCGAGAAGCGTGAACCCCTCGGGGATCGCCACCGGCAGGTCGGTCGGCGCCAGGGGCGTCAGCGTGATCGACACCGGCGCCGCCACCGCGCCCGCCGGCATCCCGAGCGACCACCCCGACGGCCCCGACACCGTGCCGCCCGCAGGCGTCACGACCGTTCCCTGCCGGACCTCGAAAGGGAACTTCTTCACCTTGAACCGCTCCCAGCCGATGGAGAGGGCCGCGCGCCGGGCCGCGTCGCTCGCGCGGACGAAGATCGAGAGACCGGTCGTCCCGTCACCCCGCCGCTGGAGGAGGAGGTCCGCGAGGAACGAAGGCGCCGCGACGCTCGAGCCGTCGAGAAGCGTCAGCTCTTCCGTCACGAGGCACTGGATCGGGAAGCCCGACGGGACGGGCACGGGCGAGGAGACGGTGAGAGAGACCTCCGCCGTCTGCGAGGCGAGGACGTCGGCGGGCGAGGCGACGACCATGGCCGACTCGAGCGGGTCGCTCGCAGGGAGAATCGTCCCTTCGAGGGGCGCACCCGGAGACGGCGCGGGGGGCGCCGTCGGAGACGGATCGGGAACGAAGACGGCCCAGTCGCCGGTGTGAGACACGAACGCCTCGAGCGCCCCTTCGGCGGGTGAGGCCGTCCCTTCGGCAATCCAGACGACGCCGGTCGCGTCGAGGCGCGCGAAGGTGAGGGGCGTGGTCGAGGAGGCACCGTGCCGATCCGGGAGGGAGAGCGTGAGGGGCGCAGACGGAACGACTGGCTCTCCTGCAGCGTCGCTCAGCCGCAGATGAGCGGCACCGGCCACCGACCAGCCGAGCGGCGGCAGGACGGGGAGGCCCTGCGCGGATCGCGACGTCAGTGTCGCGACCGTTCCCGGCGGAATCGAGCCCGCCGGCGCGAAGAGCGTGACCCGCCCGACGTTCGCGGCGGCGCCCGGCGTTCCACCCTGGCCACCCTCGGTGAAGAGCGTCCCGCCGTCCTTCGGCGTCGCCGTCGCCGCCGGCGAAACGGGCGTCAGCCGTGCGTCGAAGAGCGTCTCCGACGGAGCCATGCCCGCGGTCGCGACGACGGACGTCCGCCTCCAGGCGTCGAGATACCCGGGCGCGGAGAGCCGAACGAGCGCGTCGCCGTCGATCGCGGGAAGCGCGAAAAGACCAGAGACGGTCACCGACGCCCGAGGGAGCGGCTCCGCCAGCGCGGCGCCGCCCGCCGCGAGGAGCGTGGCCGAGCCGGTCCCGAGGGGGCGCGACGTCGCGTCGTCGAAGAGCTCGCCGACGAGGACGGTCGCGACCGAGAGGGGCGCGAAGTCGCGGACGAACGGAACGAGCGCGTTTCCGGCGAGGTCGTGGACGCCCGACGAAAGTGCGAGGCTGAAGGCAAGGGCGCCCAGGTCCCTTCCCGGGGCCGTGACGGTGAGGACGAGCCCGTCGGCGGAAGGAGCGAGAGAAGCCTCGATCACCCCTCCGCTTCCCGTCGTCTCGTCGAGACGGACGGTGTCGCCGGAACGAAGGGTCGCCGGGTCGACCGCCTCGTCAAAGGTGATCGCGAGATCGGTCGCCGTACGGACGACGTCGACGACGTGCGGCGGCGTGCAGTCCGTCGTGAAGGAGACCGTCGCAGGAGGAGAGACGTTTCCCGCCGCGTCGCGGGCCACGACCGACAGGGTCTGGTGCGTCTCGTCGAGAAGGGGAACGCTCGCCGAGAACCTGCCGTCTTCGCCGACGATCGCCTGGGCGACCGCGGCGCCGCCCGTGACGACGACCGTCGCGCCCGGCTCGGCGTTCCCCGTCACGTCTCGCGTGACGGCACAGAAGAGGGACGGCTGCGGGTCGAGGACGGGCGTCGAGGGAGCGGTCAAGTCGACCGTGGAGAACCGCACGGCCACCGGCACGAGCGGGTTCCCGGCGGGGTCGGCGATCGACGCCGCGAGCGAGAGCTCGTAGAGGCGCGAATCGGAGAGAGGCGAGACGGGAGTCACCGTGACGCCCGCCCCGTCGACCGCGACGGCGACCGCGGTCGGCGCCCCGTCACCTGTCCGGAGGACGATCGCGGCCGTCGTAACCGTTGCGGCGTCGAGCTCCTCGCTGAACGTGAGGCGGATCTCGGGCGAGAGGGGAACGCTCCCCTGGCCGTCGGCGGGGACGGAGGAGACGAGGCCGGGCGGGATGGTATCGAGCGTGACCGTCGCGCTCGCCGTCCCCTCCTTTCCCGTCGTCTTCCGCGCACGGGCCGTGAGGGGGTTGAGGCCCTCGACGAGCGGAACGTCGACGACGAAGTCGTCGCCGCTCCGGGTCGCAACGAGGCCGTTGACCGTGACCTCCTCGAGGTTCTCGAGCGAGGCGAGGCGGACGAGGACGTCTTGCGGAGTGGTCCTGAAGCGCGAACCGTCGCGCGGCGAGACGATCTTCACGACGGGCGCCGCGCTGTCGAGCGTGACGACGACACTGGCCGCCGCCTCGTGACCGACCGCGTCGCGGGCCTTGGCGATGAGGGTCGAGCGCCCCTCGGGGAGAGGCACCTCGGCGCTGAAACGGCCCTCCGCCAGAAGAGAGGCGGAGACACCGTTGACGGTGACGGAGGCCAGGTTGGGGTCGGAGGCGCTCCCCGTGACGACGACAGGAGAGGAGCCGAGGATCGCACCCCCGACGGGTGAGCCGATCGTGACCACCGGGGCCATCGTGTCCGCGATCACTGCGACCGTCGTCGAGGTGGAGTTGCCGGCGCGATCGCGCGCGGTCGCGGTCAGCGTGTTCGGCCCTTCGACGAGCGGCACGGCGGCGCGCCGGAACGAGCCTGCGAACTCCGTCGCGTCCACGCCGTCCACCGTGACCTTGTCGAGGTTCGCGTCGGAGACCGTCCCGGACACGGCGACCGAGAGTGCGCCGACGAGGGTGCCCGGCGCGGGCTGAACGATGACGATGGACGGAGGCGTGGTGTCGAGGACGAGGCGGAGAGAGGCCGTGCCGGCATTCCCCGCGCCATCGACCGCGCGCAGAGCGACGGCGTTGTCGCCTTCCCCGAGCGCGACTCCCGCGAGAGAAAAGGCCCCTCCGGCGAGAGTCGCCGCGAGGCCGTTCACCGTGACGCTCACCGCATCGGCGCTGACGCTCCCCGAGACGGTGACCGTCACCTGGCGACCCACGGAGCCGTCGGCCGGGAGGAGGTTTCGGAACGCAGGGGGCTTCGTGTCGAGCGTGAAGGGGATGGATGCCGTCGCGACGTTCCCCGCGCCGTCGGTCGCGACGACGTCGACGCGGTGAGCCCCTTCCCCCGCAACCGGTCCGCCTCCGTACGGCACGCCGTCGACACGGACCACCTTCGTCGTCCGGTCCGGCGTCGTCGCGTCGGTCACGAGAACGTCGAGGACCGGCGGCGTCGATAGGAGCGCACCGGGAACGAGGGGTGCTCCCGTCGTGGCGATGCGGACGGTGACGACCGGCGGCACCGTGTCGATCGTGACGTGAACGGTCGCCGTCGACGACCGGCCGGCCGCGTCGGTCGCCTTTGCGGCGAACTCCGCGGCGCCGTCGGGACGCGAGAAGGGGCCCGCGGAGAAGCCGCCGTCGCTCCCGACGGCCACCGACAGGCCCTCGACCGTGACCTCGCCCAGAGTCGAGTCGGTGGCCGTTCCCCTCACGAAGATCGGCCCCGGTCCGAGGATCGCACCTTCGACAGGTGAGGACAGGGCTATGACGGGGGCCGCGACGTCGACGACGTACTCGGCCCTCGCCCGCGCCTCGTTCCCGGCGGCATCCACCGCCGTGACGAGGACCGTCGGCCGCCCCTCGACGAACGGCCACGCCGGGAACGTGAAGGACCCGTTCACGGGAGTGACGTCGCGCCCCGCCGACGACACGCGGACGGCGTCGCCGCAGGTTCCCGAGAGCGCCGCGGGGAGCGTACCGACGACGCTTCCCGGCTCGGGCTGCGTGATCGCGAGCGGGGGCGGCGTCGTGTCGACGGTAAAGCGCACGCTCCGGGTCGCGCGGTTTCCCGCACGATCCTCCGAGACGACGGCGAGATGGTGCGGTCCCTCCCCAGAGACCGCCGCTCCCGAGACGAACGGCACCCCGTCGAGGGTCGCCACGGTCGGACCGGGATGCGCCTCGACGACCGAGACGACGGGCACCGCGGCGCGGGCGAAGAGCCGGCCGTCGGTCAGCAACAGTCCCGACTCGAAGAGCCCGATCGCCGGAGGGACCGTGTCGAGGACGACCGTCGATCGGGCCGTCCCGACGCGGCCCTGCGGATCGCGTCCGGTGGCGACGAGGACGTTGGCCCCCTCGAACAGCGGAACGCCGCGGGCGGAGAAGGTCCCATCCGACAGCGACGCGACGACGCCGTTCACGTCGACCGAGAGGGCCGTCCCGGCGGTGCCGGATACGTCGACGGGGCTCGCGCCGAGGAGCGCTCCCGCCGCCGGCGAGACGATGACGACGCGCGGAGCTTCGCCTCCGCTCGGAACGATCCGGAACGAGACCGAGGGCTCCGCGTCGCGCCCCCAGGTGTCGCGCAGCCGCGCCAGGAGCCGGTGCTCTCCCGCGGTGGTGACGAGATCGCCGGACCGAAACGACGCCCCGTTCAGGAGAATCGTCATCTCGGGGACGGGAACGCGCGGAAGAGGCTTCACCTCGGGACGAACGGCCCGTTGGAAGGCAGCTCCATCCTCGAGAGGCTGTCCCGACTCGGTGAAGGCGGCCGCGAGAGGCGAGCCGTCCTCCACGAGCCGGGTCACGCGCGCCTGCCCTTCGAGGCGGACCGACGCCGCTCGAAGCGCCCCGGTCAGGGTCGAGTCGCCGCCGAGGACGGCCGCGGCGCGCGGCGCGAGAACGAAGGCCCGCACCGACGAGATTCCGTCGAGCGACAGGTCGGCGCCGGAGGACCAGAGGCGGAGAAAGAACGGACCCGACTCGGGGTTCAGGCGGCTTCGCCCGGCGAGGCGGACCGGCCCGGTGACGAGGATGCGGACGCGCCCGCGCACGGCGACGACGGCGCTCCCTTCGAGGCGAAGGGCATCGAGGAGGTACGTCCCCTCCGGAAGGTCGAGCCGATCGCCGTCGCCGACGACGAGGGTTCGACCCGCGGGACCCGAGAGCGCGGCGCGACCCAGGGATGTCCGGGGAATCCGGACGTTGTGGTTCGCGGTGGCGAGGGCCGCCTCGAGCGCTCCGAGATCGAGAGAGGGGGGCGCCGGCGGCTCGGCGAGCGGTCCCGTCTTGCCTGATACCGAGGCCGAGCCGTCCCTGCGCACCTCTCGTCCAGGGCCGCAGCGCACGTCCCCGTCGACGCGGACCTTTCCCGAAAGGCGAACCGTCCCGCCCGCAACGACGTGCCCCTGGCCGCGTCCTCCGCCGGTCGCCAGGAGCCCGACGGAATCGACCCGGGCGCCGGCCGTCATCTCCACGTCGCCCGAAGCGAAGACGGCCTGCCCGCCCGACGCCGGGGTGACGAGAAACGGGTCGTCCGCCGCCGCTGGCCCCGCGAGAAGGAGACCGATCGTCCCCGCGAGGACGCGTGCCGCAACCAGGGCGAGGCGGGCCGGAGCAGCCGTCACGGCGCCTCCCCGGAGGCCGAGGTCTCGCCGCCCGTGGCCAGCGGGACGAGCAGCACGCCGTCCGGCCTCAGCGCGTCCCGCACGAAGATCGTCCCTGGCTTTCCCGAGACCGTTTGGGCGGGCACCCGAGTTCCCGACACATCGAGAAGCGGAACGACGAGATGCGGTGCCGTGAGCGAGAGACGCCCACCCGCAGCGCAGGCCCCTGCAAAGGGGACCGCTTCGAACGGCGCCGGGGCGCCCCCGCGCGCCGAGAGGAATCCCCACCGGCGGTCCCCGACGTCCCTCATGTCCATATCGACGGGACCGGTCACCATCTCTTCCGCGACGAGGAAGACCGCGCCGCCAGCCCCGAGGCCTCGCCAGGCCGGCCGGTCCGCGTTTCCGTCCTCTCCGTTCGCCTCGACGACGCCCGCGAGGACGATCCGCTTCGCGAAGAGGGAGACGACGCCGCCACCGAAGGTCCCTGCGATACCCCCGCGTGCGCCGGGAAGGACCGGCTCGGACGCCGACCCGTAGGCAGCCCGGAGCGCTCCGTCGGTACCCGCGTCTCCCCCGTGCGGACCGCCGTCGCCCTCCCGGTCGGGAGCCGCGCTCGGGTCGAGCTCGGAGGCGCGCCAGATCCCCTTCGCCGACACGTCGACCCTCGAGCCGGCGTCGAGCACGAGGTCTCCGCTCGCGCGGATATGGATCGCGTCGGGCGCGGAGCCAGCTGTCGAGGGCCAGAGGACCGCGCCGGCACGCAGGTGCAGCTCGCCGACGAGAAGCTCCCCCTCGACCTCCACCTCGCCCTCTACGAAGAGCGTGGCGTCGGCCAGTTCGTCGCTGCGCGCCGCGAGCAGGGCCGGACCACGAACCCGGAGCCCCTCCCGAACGACAAGGACGCTTCGTGCCTCCGCGCTCTCACCGACGCCGTCCGTCGCGCGCGCCACCAGGGCGAGCCGAGTCCCTTCGGGGAGATCCGGGATCGCGCAGCCCTTCCGCGGGGGCCAGGAGTCTTCCGGCATCCGGAGCACGAGGCACGGCTCCGCGGACTCGTCTCCGAGGAAGAGCTCGATCGTCTCGATCCCGTCCTCGTCGGAGGCGTCGACCCACGGCACGTACGTGGAGCGCGGAGGCACCGCCGCCGGTGAAAGTGCCGGCGTCACGAAGGCGACGCGCGGTTTCCGCCCGTCTCCTCTCCGGGCCACCGCGCCCGCAGGAGCCCCTGCCGGCGGCGTCACGGTGACGGAAACCGCAGCGCTCGCACTCCGGCCCGAGGCGTCCCTGGCCAACACGGTGATCGGGTGGCTCGCCGGCGCCGTGGCCTGCGGTGCGAAGAACGAGACCCGGCAGGGCGAGGCGGCGCACGCCTTCGTGACCCCGACGAACGTCACCTCGACCGACCGGAGCCGGACGTCGTCCGCCGCCGTCACGTCCACGAGGACGGGCGCACCCGAGATGAACGGATCGGCCTCCGCGGGCGCCACGATGGCGACGGTGGGGGCCGTGGTGTCGGCCGCCGTGACGAGCGGCCGCTCGAAGAGGGCGCGCCCGTCGGTGTCGGCCGCCGGAGCCTCGCTCCCGTCGGCCTCGACGAGGACGGAGCGAAGGACGAGGCCGCTGCGGCCGGCGGGGACGCCGACGGAGAGCGCCTCCAGCTCGGCCAGCGGCGCGGGGCGCTGGGCGCACGCGAATGCCGTGAAGCCCGCCGCCGTCTCTGTCCCGATCTCGAGCCTCAGGGCCGCCGCGCGCGCACGCCCTTCCGGCGTCACGCGGAACGTGAGCGACAGGAGACTTCCTTCGGTGATCGGGTCCGCGGGGAGCGGCGTCTCCAGCCGGTGGAAGGCGACCGGGAGCGCCACGTCGAGCGTCGCCGTTCGCGCCGAGACGTTGCGAAGCGTCGCCACGATTCGGGCCGGAGTGCCGAACGGCACGGCAGCTGTGGCGAGCGGCACGACCTTCTCCGCGCTCGTCCCGGCGAGCGTGAAGCTCAGCCGGCCGTCGGAGGTGAGGCCACCCGTCACCTCGGCCGTCGCCGCCTCGAGGCCGACGTTGTCGGCGTACGTCAGAGCCACCGAGACGTCCTCCGCCGCGAAGAGGACGGCTGGCGCGGGCGGAGACAGGACGATCGTCGGCGTGCCCCCGGCGTCGGGCACGACGGTGACCGGGAGGTCGACGGGGGCCGAGGTGTTCCCTTCGGCGTCGGCCACCACCACGCGGACCGTCGTCTCCGTGGGCGTCGAGACCGCGGGCGCGGTGAACGAGAAAGAGAAGGCCGCGGCGGTGGACGTCCTGGTCGCGCCTCCATACGTCGCCGTCACCGTGGGCAGACCGCCGTCGTCCGAGGCCGTCCCCGCGACGAGGAAGCTCGTCTGCGCCGTCACCCGGAACCCCGGGCTGGGCGCCGTCACGGAGAAGATCGGAGCGAGGTTGGGCAGGAGGCGGACGCTCCGGGACGCCGGCGTGACGTTTCCCGCGCCGTCACGCGCCTCGAGCTCGAGGAGGTACGGTGTTTCGGTCAGAACGGCGGGTGTCGACACGAGCATCGAGAGTGCCTCGCCTGCCTGCGGACTCCACGCTCCGCCCCCGGCCCGCCAGCGGAGGGAGACGCCCGGGGCGTCGTCCGTGGCGGAGGCGACGAGGGAGACCGGTCGTCCGCCGATGAAGCCGCCTCCCGCCTCCGGCGCGGCGATCGAGATCGACGGGAACGTGACGTCCGGGTCGACGCCGAGCGGAATCGCGACCGGCCGGGCCGCGTTCCCGGCCGTGTCCACGGCGGAAACCGCGAGGACCAGCGTCGCAGGCGCCGTGACGATCGGGACCGGAAGCGTCACCGAGAAGCTCCCCGGTCCGCTCGTGGTGCGGCTCGCCCCGCCGAAGCTCAGCGTCACGGTAACGGGCCCGTCGTCCTCCTCGACGCTCCCGACGACGCGGACCGTCGTTCCCGAGAGGAACCGCGTGCCGCCCGTGGGGCTCGTCACCGTCAGGACCGGCGGCGCGTCGGGAGCGAGCGTGAGGACCCTGTCCGCCGGAAGCGCGGAATTTCCCGACCGATCGTTCCCCTCGGCTCTGAGGACGACGCTGGTCCCGCCCGCTGCCGAGATGAGCGGGAGACGGCAGGAGAACGAGACGGCCCGCACCGACGGACCCGGATCGTTCTCGCCGCAGGTCGTCGAGCCGGTCGCCGCCACGATCGTGAGCCGCACGCGAGCCAGGTCGTCGTCGACGAAGCGCAGCGTGAACGCCTGGGTGCTTCCCTCCAGGGGCGCAGGCGTCGCCGGAACGTCGAGGGTCACGACGGGAGCGTGGTCGTCGCGCGTCAGGAACGGAATCCGGACGGTCGCCGGAAGGTAGTTCCCCGCCGTGTCGGCGATGCCGTCGACGACGATCTCGTAATCGGCTTCCTCCGCCAGCGGAGCGCCGGGGTTGAGGGCGACGGTCCGCCCGTCGGCCCGCAGCGCGGGCGCGCAGGCGGCCGGCCCCTGCGGCGTGTCGCGCCTTTCGAGCCGTACACCGGTGGCGACCGTGGCCGCGTCGAGCGCCTTCGTGAAGACGACGACCGGGTTCACGTCGGTCGCGACCTGGATCTGGCCCGGCAGCGGCGTGGAGGTGAGAACCGTGGGCGCCGTCAGATCGGCCGTCGTGAAATGAACGACGACGTCTCCGCCGAGGGCCAGACCGGAGCGATCGGGAAGGGAGCCGAGGATCCGGAGCTGGTACGTCGTCGCTCCGGCGAGCGACGCCCCGTTTGTCAGTGCGACGCGAATCACGGTGTCGCCGGCGTCGAGGGCGACGGTCACCGGCACGATCCCGTACGGCCCGCTCAGCTCGACGAACTCCTGCGGCCGCCGTCCGTAAAGAGCGGCGCCGAGCGGCTCGGAAAAGACCGCTTCGAGAACCGGCGTCAACCCGACGCCCGTGGCGCCATCGGCGTGCGAAAGGGAGACGACCCGGGGTCGTTCGCCGTCGAGGAGAAGGTCGCCCGTGTCGACGACCGGAGTCGCAGCGGAAAGCGAGAGGGCCATCTCCGCTCGCGCGAGCGGGCCGGTCGTCGTTTCCGCTCGCAAGACGAGGCTGCCGAACCCGACGTCGCGCAGCTCGAAGCGGCCGTCGGTCCCCGAGACGGTCGAGGCGACGGTGATCCAGAAACCGCGGAAGTCCTGCTGCTGGAGGACGACGCTCGCGTCGCCGGCCGGCCCGGCCCCCGCTGGGAGAAGCAGCTGCCCGCGCACGAGACCGCGGGGCTCGACGACGACGGTCACGTCACGCGTCTCGCCGTCCGCGGCGAAGGGAGCGACCCCGGAGGCCCCGCTCGCTCCCGTCGCCTCCTCGGTCGCGACGAGGCGTCCCGGCGCTCCGCCCCCCACGCTCGGGAACGTGGCGGTTCCCGCGGCGTCGGCGCGGACCGGCGCACCACAGGGGAACCTGTACGCGTAGGGCTCTCCGCAGGAGAGGACGACGATACCGGGCGCGGGAAGGAAGAGGCCGTAGTGTTCGGGGTCGGGCTTGACCACCCGCACGTGCAGCGTTCCGAACGGGGCATAGCGGACGTTCGCGACGAGGGTCTGGCCGGCGACGGCGCGTCCGCGCAGGAGGCCTCCGTGGAAGGGCTCGACCCGCTCCGAAGCCTGGAGGAGCAACGGTTCCGTCGCGTCGACCTCGGCAAAGTCGTACTCCGCCGAGAGGCGCGTCTCCCGCGTCGCTCCCGCTTCGAGCCGGACCTCGGGCGCGAGGCCGCCGGCGGGCAGGGGGTCGCCGGAAACGGCCAGCACCGCGCCGAGCACGCGGCCCGTCGGCGAGGCCGACAGGTCGAGCGTCAGGGTCGCGCCCTCGCCGGTGAGCGAACCGGTCGCCCGCGCCGAGAGGCCCGACAGCGGAACGCGGGCGCGAACGAGGATCGTTCCCTCGGGAACTCCGTCGGCACGGTATCGCCCGTCCTCTCCCGTCGAGACGCGAAGCGCGGGGCTGTCGTGCCCGTCCTCGGCGTGCGAGGAGACGTCGACCTCCGCCCCGGCGAGAGTCCTCGTCCCGTCGAACGTCCGGAGGACGCCCGTCACGCTCCCGATCGCGCGCAGCGTCACGTCGAGCTCCTTCACCTCGCCCGGCGAAAGGACGAACACCGGGGATGAACCGCCCCGCAGGGTCTGCGGGTCCTCCGCCCGGATCCGGTAGACGGTCCCGTCTCCGCCGGGAAGGCCCTCGACGAGGAAGCGGCCTTCGGCGTCGGTCGTCGCCGCGCCGAGAATCCCCCTCCACGGTCCGGCGTCGACCAGGACGTTGACGCCAGCGATCCCGGCACCGTCCGAAGGCTGCCGGACGACACCCGTCACCTCTGCCGTCTGCGCGAGCATCACGACTGCGTCGACCCGGAAGCCTTCTCCGGCACCGAGCACCGCGGCCCGTCCTGCCACGAGGTCCTTTCGGGCCCGGACCGCGACAGGACCTGCAGAGACACCCGAGAAAGAGGCGATGCCTTCTGCGTCCGAAACGCCGTCGAAGGCGCGCCGCGGCCCCTCGGTCTCCTCGACGCGGACCTGGGCGCCGGCTACCGGCGAGATCGCCCCCGAGACGATCGTCACGACGCGGACCGTGACCTCTCCGACCGGCACGACGCGCAGCGTGGCGCGCGCCCGCGGCGAGGTGGCCGTCACGCCGGCCCGGGCCTCGGCCCAGCGGTCCACTCCGCCGAGAGTCCCCGAGAAGACGACGTGGTTGTTCAGGCCGAAGGGGACGAGCGGGAAGAGGAACCCGCCGTCCGGTCCCGTCGTCGCCTCGAGCGGGTCGCCGAACTGTGTGCCGAGCGGGCTCAGCGAAACCGGCGCTCCGGCGACGGGCGCCCCTGCCGCGTCGAAGAGGAACCCGTCGACGACGCCGAGGCTCCCGTCGAAGACGAGATCGACCGGTCCGCGGGCGGCGTCTCCCTTCACGAAGCCGAGGTCGGCGCCGCGCTCGCCGTAGAACGGATTCGTCGCGACGAGACGGATCGGCCCGCCGTGGACGAACGGGAACCGGAACGTCCCCGTGGACGGATCCGTCTGCACCGAACCCGCGAAGCCGGGCCCGTCGGCGAAGACGCGACCCGCCTCCGGGTCGCCACCGGGTTCGGGATCCCCCGACAACGCGCCCGAGAAATGCCCCGCCGCCACCTCGACCGTGCAGAGGACGGGGCTCTCCACCAGCTCTCCGTTCCGGTCGCGGACCCGCGCCACGACGCGCCCCGTCACGTCCACGAAGCCACGCAGCTCGAGGCCCACCGTGGCCGACGCCCCGGGCCCCGGCAGGTTCGCCGTCGTCGAGCCCGCGTTGCGCGAGGTCGCACCGTTTCTCGTCTCCGTCGACGTCCCCTGGACCCGCCACGAACCGGGCGGTACGCCCAGCAGCTCGAAGGCGCCGTCCCCTCCGCTCCGCGTTCCCGACACGAGCCTCAGAGGGGGGCCCACGTCCCAGATCTCGACGAGAGCATCTGCTCGCGGCTGACCGGCCTGATCGACGACCGTGCCGCGAACGCTTCCCAGGCTCGCGTCGGCGAAAAGCAGGTCGGCCGAGGCCGTCACGCCTTCGAGGACGGTCGTCGAGGTGGAGACACTCCGCCCGGAGGACGGGAGAAGCGCCAGGACGTTCGTCGTCCCGACGGGCACGTCGTCGATGAGGTACGAGCCGTCGGCGCCGCTCGTCGTCCGCAGGCCGCCGTTCGACACCCAGACGGGAGCCCCCGCCACGGGCGTCGTGACGCCTCCGAGCGTCTGCCGGACGACTCCGCCCACGGCCCCGAACCGGGGCGTCACGACCTCGACGACGAGCGTCACGTCGTGGACGCCGTCCGGAAGGAGCGTGAGGGGTTGCACGAGGACGGGCTCGCGCGAGATCCCGTCGAAGACCTCGAGGCGGACGGCGCCCGCGGGAGCCGACTCGAACAGGAAGGCGCCGTCCAGCGTCGTCTTTCGCGCGCCGAAATACTCGCCCGTCTCGCCGTAGCCCGCAACCCAGGCGCCCGCGATGGGCGCGCCGGCGCCACGCACGACGTGGCCCGACAGCCGTGCCCGCGGGCGTGCCGCCAGGACGAGCGTCACGTCGGTCGAGGTTCCGGGGGCATCGAGGCGCGCCCCGGCCCACGTCGACTCCCTCGTGCGCGGATCCTCGGCCTGGAGCTGAAGCGTTCCCACGGGAACCGACGGGAAGACGAACGACCCGTCGGCCGTGCTGAATTGCGAGCCTCGGTACGAGTCGACCGCGGAGCTGCAACGGACGATGGCTCCCGCGACACGAGCTCCCGTGCCGTCGACGACGACGCCACGCACGGTCCCCCGCCCCAGAAGCGCGACGTCGACGTGAACGAGGTCGCCGTTCTGGCGGATCGAGCCGGCGGCCCAGCCCCTGGCCCCGGACGCCGGATCGATCGCGTCGAGGCGGAAGGGCTTGCCGTCCTGGCGGCGCACGAAGTCGAAGGCGAAGGAGCCGCGGGCGTCGGTCTGCGTCGTCGCCGTCGTCGCCTCGAAGCTCCGTCCGGAGAGGTCGTCCGTCGCCGCTTCGGAGAGGAGAACCGCGACGTCCGGCAGCGGTGCCCCGTCGGGCCCGAGGACACGGCCCTCGATCTCGCCCCCCTCCACCGCGAGGCGAGGGGTGATCGCGAGAGTGCCGCTCCAGCTCTCCCCCGCGCCCGACGGAACGAGGTCTCCGCGCGCCGTCCCCGGGCGGACGGGGCTGACGACGCCGCTGGCGAAAAGCGAGACGAGGCGCGGGTCGGTCGAGGTCGATACCCCGGCCACCACCCGCTCCAGGACGGCTCCCCCGCGCGTCGTCGTCGGAAGGCGCCAGAGACGCTGCTCGGACGCTGCTCCCTCGTCGACGGCGCGGTTAAAAAGGAGCGTGACGACCTTCCCGAGCGGGTTCGCGTCGATGTCCTGGACCGCGGCGACGGCCGCGAACGGGGAGGGGTTGGCTGACGACGCGCTCGCGACCTTCGTCCCGTCGATCGAAGAGCTGAGGACGAGCTGGGGCGCCCCGATGGTCAACCGGGTCGTCGTGAGGGACCCTTCCCGCACCGGGATGCCGCCGAACCGGACGCGGGAGAAGCCTCCCTGCCCGTCTGGGAAGAGGACGTCGAGCCCCACCGAGCCGGTTCGCCGACCCTCGATCGCCACCTCGAGCCCCGATGCCGGCAGACGCCCCACCAGGCTCGATTCGCCGCCCCCGGGCACCCCGAGACGAAGGAGCGCCGCGTAGGGCACCTCCCGCAGGGCGGTCGCCTCCTCGGGGCCGCCGGACGTTTCCGCGCCGGTCTGCACATCAGTCAGCCGGAGCCGTGCGGCCGGATCGGCAGGATCCGTCGACTCCAGGATGAGGATCGCAGGCCCTGCCGGAATCCGCGCGGGGGACACCGGCTCCGCGTTCGCCGCCGCCGCGTCGAGCATCGCCTGGTCGAAGGCAGTTCTTCCGGCGGCCTGGAGGAGCTCCTCGAGGCTGGAGGCCGCGGCCGCCTCCAGCTCACGTCCGCGGGAATTGACCCGGCGGACGAGGTCGAAGCCCGGGATCTCGTCCCGGCTCCCGAGCCAGCGGAGAAAGACGTCCGCCACGCCCGACGGAACGGGCTGACCGATGCGCACCCTTCGCGCTGACGCGACGAGCTCGGTGGCGCGCGCCTGGACCGACCCGTCGGAGAAGTCGGACGGCGCGAGGCTCCCCGGCACCGTCCCGTCCGCGGTGGCGAGGCCGTGTGCGATGCCGACCAGCCGCGTCGCCGCGTCGACGAACGGCGCGGGTAGCGCGGAAACGAAGGACGGAAAGACGAACGAATCGGGCGAGAGGGGCAGGCCTTCGTTCGTCACGCCGGTCCGGAACTGCAGCGCACCGGTGACCGCCCCGTCGGACGTGAAGGCCGATGCGACGACCCGGCCCGTCCGCGTCGCGCGAAGGCGGAATCGGGCGTCAGAGGCGTCTCCGGGCAGGATGTCGCCCAGGGCGGCGACAGGGTCGGCCCCGGGCGGCACGTCGAGCGGGACGGCTCCCGTCAGGCTTGCCGCAGGAAGGACCAGTGAGACCCCGTTCGCCCGCACCGTGGACGTGTTCGCCACGGTGACCCGCACCTCGTACTCCTCGTCCTTGCGCACGACCTCGGGGTGGTGAAACGTCAACGCGAAGCTCGGGTCGCGAATCACGACGCTCCCGCGGGCTCGCCCCGAGAGCCTCCGGGGTGGCTGGTTCGCGAGACCGTCGAGCGTCGCGCCCATTTCGCAGACGACCTCGTGCGTACCGACCTTCAGCCCCTCGGTCACCATCTCCGCCGAGCCTGCCTGCTGGGCGGCGAGAACGACGAGGTCGTCGGGCGTGTCGAGGACGCCGTCCGGTCCGGGGTGGCGAATGGGTATCGGCTGACCGTCCGCAACCGCCGGCGTCGTCCCGGCGAGACGGAGCGCGCTCGCCGGAAGGCTCACCGTCGTCGCGACGTCCTTCAGCACGAGCCCCGAGCCCTCGGCGCTGCCGTTCTGAACCATCAGGACGACGGAGAGAAACTGGTTCAGGAAGCGGACGTTCCCGGGAAACACGAGGAGACCGAAGACCGGGCGCGTCACGACGGCGTCCTCGGCGAACTCGTCCTGCTCGAAAGGAGGAGGAATCTCCAACGAATCGACGAGCGGTACGGCAACGACAGCGGGCGGCTGGAACCGTTCGAGCGGCGGACCCTCCACCTCGATGCGGGGCGGACCGATCGCCTGGTACTCCGTGCCGTTCCAGACGAGGGCCGGCAGTTCGATTCCGATGGTCCGTCCCTGAATCGCGAGCCCGAGCGCGAACGAGAACGCCTTGAAGTTCCGGTCGTCGACGACGATCCCGCGGTCCGCCAGCTCCGCGGGCGTCAGGACGCGGGACGTGATGCTCGACACGAGGACGTCCGTCACGACCACCGTCGCAACGGGATGCGCGGCCGGAACCGAGGTTCCGGAACCGTCCGTCAGGCGAATCGCCTCCAGCCGGTACTCGCCTCTCACCTGGAGCGCCGGGAGGCGCAGGTCGGCACCGGGCGCCGTCGTGAGCGTCACCGGCGCGGCGAGACCTGGCCCCGAGAGCTCGGCCGAGACGCGCAAGCCCGCCTGCGCGAGACCGGCCGGGTCGCCGCCGAAGAGCGTCCGAAGGACCGCCGGAACTCCGACCGGGACGGCCTGAGCGACCGGCTCCACGTCGAAGGAGGCCCCCACGAGGCGGAGCTGCCCCGTGCCGAGCGTCGTCTCCGCGCGCGCCGAGGGCGCCACGAAAAGCAGCGCGAGAAGCGCGGCCGCAAGGCTCGCGCTTCTCGCGAGGCGGCGGCGCGTTCGCCGCCGGCCCGTCCTCATGGGCACGCCCCTTCTTCGAAGAGGTCGATTCGTGCCGTCGCGGCAGCGACCTTACCCGCGGCTCCGGCTACGGACAGTCGAAGCGTGTAACGACCCGGCGCAAGGAGCGCCGTCGTGAAGCTCCCGAGCGTTCCGGTCGCGACGGGAAGGACACCGCGGTCGACGACGGTCCAGGACGCCGGGAAGTCCCCCGGTCCCGCCTCGAGCACGTAGGATTGGAAGCCCGTACCTCCGGCGCTCCCGAGGATCGCCACCTCGTCGCCGGCCCGCACGCGCACGACACCCGCGGGCGCCGTGAGGACCGCCACGGGAAGCGAGCCGTCGAGCAAGATCCGTCCGACGAGCGGCGCGGCCACGCGTCCCGTCGAGTCCTCGGTCGCTTCGAGACGGGCGCGGTACTCACCGTCCGCCAGCGCCGCACCGGCAGCGCCCGTTCCGTCCCACGTCGCCGTCCCGTTTCGTCCGGTGCCCTCGAAGCGTCTCGCCTCCGACCCGTCCGGCGCGAGGAAGCGCAGGACCCACGCGGCCATCGAGGGAAGCTCGAAGTCGAGTCGACCGCTCGAGGTCCCGGGTGGGAACGCCCGCGTCGACGCCTCCAGCGACGTCACCGCAAACGCGGGTGTCGGCAGCCCGCCCAGCCAGGGGTCGTATTCGACGCGTCCCACGAGACCCGAAGGTCCGTCGGCGCTTCCCCACCACTGCTGGCGCGCATCCACGGCTTGCGATTGCGAGTCCGAATTGCGCACGGGAACGGGCTGACCGGTCACGATCCCGTCTCGAAGGACGAGCTCGCCCGACGTGCTCCGAAGCCCATCGCTGCCGTTTCCCGCGAGCGTCACGAACCGGAGCGAGGAACGCGACCCCTCGTTCAGGATCCCGGCTCCAGAATTTCCCGAGGCCGTCGTCCGCTCGATTCGCGCCGCGCTGCCGTTGGAGAGACGGATCCCAACGCCCTCTCCCGCCGTCGTCCCCATCACCGTGGAGTCCGTATCTCCGGCGCCCCGCCCGCCTCCACCCGGATCCCC
>CAVOJA010000167.1:0-48190 GCA_963696015.1 uncultured Holophagales bacterium | reverse complement strand
TCGTCCAGACGATCCGCGTCGGGTCCTCGTTCCCACCTCTGCCGTGCCAGCCATCCGGCGCTTGAACGGACGCCGGCTTCGCGCCTCGCTGCTCCTCCTCGTGGGGTGGCGTCTCCCCGCGGCCAGCTCGGCCGCGCTGGTGCTGCACGAGATTGACCACGAGCACGGTTCCGCAGCGCCGAAGGCGATGGTGGCGCTCTTCCACGGGCACCTGCACTCCGACTCCGAGCCGGCGCACGCCCACGAGCTCGCCGCCTCGACGGCGTCCCTGAGGACCCAACCGCCGGTGTTTCCTGGAGCTCGAGGCTCCCAAGGCCCGCGGCGACCTCGCGGCCGCGGAGGTGGAGCGCGACACCGCACGGGCGTCCCTCGCACCGTGGACCGAACTTCCCGCCGGCGCCGTGCCGGCGCGCTCCGCCCTGCCCGCGGGGGCGGAGGACCTCGACGCGTCCGCGAGCCCTTCCGTGCGGCGCCGGGAGGCCGGGGCGCGCGCGGCCGAGGCCGAGCGGACGCTCGCCTCCCGCCTCCTCTTCTCGTCCGAGGTCCGCGCCGGCGACCAGACGCAGCGCGACCCGGCGGGCACGGAGCGCTCGGGGCCCGTCCTCTCCGCGTCCCTTTCCCTCCCGCTCTTCGGGCGGGGCCAGGCGGAGAGCGCGCGCATCTTCCTCCTCCTGTCGCTCCTCGCCCTCGCCGGGATCCACGGTCTCCTCTACCTCTCGTTCCGCAGCCACCGGCACACGGCGATCGTCCTCGTGAACCTCCCCCTCGCCCTCATCGGCGGCGTCTTCGCCGTCGCGGCAGGCGGGAACGTCCTCTCGATCGCCACGGCCGTCGGCTTCTTCACGCTCTTCGGCGTCGCCGGGAGGAACGGCGTCCTCCTCGTCTCCCGCTACGAGCGCCTCCTCGCCGAGGGGGTATCCCTGCGCGAGGCCGTCTTCCGCGGCTCGGAGGAAGGATGGCGCCGGTCCGGATGACGGCGCTCACCGCGGCCCTCGCCCCCGTCCCGCTCGTCCTGGGAGCCGGCAAGCCGGGGAACGAGATCAACAGCCCGATGGCCCAGGTGATCCTCGGCGGGCGCTTGACGTCGACCTTCCTGAACCTCGTCCTCGTACCGGTCCTCTTCGCGGGGACCGGGACGGACGAGCCGTCCCGAAAGGCGCGTTAACGAGTCGCCTCCCATGCCGGCGCTCGCGTTCGTCCCGTCGACGAGACTGATACCTTTGCGCCTGCGGTCATCGGGACCTCGCGCGCCTCGCCGGCGTTCCGCCGCCGCGCCCGAAGATCCCGGCGGCAGCCGCAGCCCGACCGTGGAAAGGAGGGGCCATGACCCCGAGACCGGAAGACGTTCTCGTCAGAGAAACCCGATCCTCGGACTCTGCCATTTCATCGACCAGGAGCTCCCCGCCGAAGCGCGCGACGGGATCGACCGGAAGCTTCCCGAGCCGTTCTTCCAGCGGTTCGTGAAGGGATTCATCCTCGCCTCCGACAGGGTCCCGCTCTCGGTGGCGAACCTCCTCACCACCCTGGCCGCCGAGGCCGGGGGGCGAGCCCCTCGAGTCGTTCACGGAACGCGCGGGCACCGCGGGCGCGAAGGAGGGGATCTCCACGATCTTCAAGTCCTTCTTCTTCGTCCTCTCCGTGGCGAACGCCCTCGAGATCGCCCGGATGATGTGGTCGCGGATCTTCGACGCCGGAAAGAAGCGCGTGGAGGCGAAGGGCAAGAGCGCGCCGATCCACGTCACCGAGTTCCCCGGCGACCCGGCCGTCTGCGGGCGGATCACCGGGTGGTTCCGCTACATCGGCACGATCTCCGGAGCCCGCGACCTCCGCTCCCGTCACGACCGGTGCACTTCGAAAGGACACCCGGAGTGCGCCTGGGAGTTCGACTGGGAGTGAGCCGCGCGTCCACTTCCGCGCGGCGCCCCCCGCCGGGTCCGCCGTCGCGGGTCGTCCACGGCGGGCCCGGGTAGCGCCCGTTCCACCCCGCGGCGATTGACAACGGCAGCCGGCCGATCCCAGACTGACCGGGTCGAAAGGGACTCCGTGAGGAGATTGCCGCTCCTTCTTTCCCTGCTGCCCGGACTCCTCGTCGCGGACGTCGTGTATCTCGAGGGTGGAGGCCGCTTCACCGGCCGGATCGTCGAGCAGACCGAGGAACGGATCGTCTTCGACTTCGGAGACGGGACCATCGGCATCACGATGGACCGGGTCGAGGAGATCGTGAAGGAAGCCTCGCCCCTGGACGAGTACGACGCGCGAGCGGGCAAGCTGAGACCGCAGGACGTGAACGGCTGGCGCAGCCTGGCCCAGTGGGCTTCGACGTAGGGGCTCCCGGTCCAGGCGCGAGCGGCCTACCAGAGGGTCCTCGCGGTCGCGCCCGATGACCCCGAGGCCCGGGAGGCGCTCGGGTTCGTGCGGGTCGACGGCCGGTGGCTCACCGAGGAGGAGAGCTACCGTGCCCGCGGCTTCATCCGGTACGAGGGCGAGTGGATGACGCCCGCCGAGGTGCAGCTCGTTCAAGCGGACGCCGCGAGGGAACAGGCGCGCGACGACGCGGCGATAGCCGCCTCGGACGCGGCCTTCGCCGCCAACATGGACCGGTTGCGGGCCGAGGAAGCCGAGAAGCGAGCCCAGGAGGAGCGGGACCGGATGGCCCGCGACCCCGTCTACTGGGGTGGATTCGGCTTCGGCGTGACGACCTGGCCGGACACGGGAGGCAGCATCAGCCAGCCAGCGAACCCGGCCTCACGCACTCCCGCAGGAGTCCCGAGATGAGCCCGAACGGCGGAACCTCCCGCTGGCGCCTGGCCACGGCAGCGCTCGTCGCGGCCCTGCTGGCCGCTCCCGGCTCCTTCGCCGCCCCTCCCGCGCAGAGCGCGCCCTCCGCGAGCCCCGTACCGCTCCCGACCGTCGACGAGATCGTCGGGCGCTACGTGACGGCCCGTAGCGGGATGAAGAAGCTGAAGGCTCTCCGGACGCTCCGCCAGGAAGGGCGCGTCAACGCCGGCGCGGGCCGCGTGGGGCTCGTGACGCGCGAGATCAAGCGGCCGGGCAAGATCCGGTTCGAGCTCACCGTCCAGGGCGTCACCAGCGTGCTCGCCTCCGACGGCCAGCGGGGAGGGAAGGTCGCCCCGCTCGAGGGCGAGACGGGCCCCCAGCCCCTGCCGGACGAGGTCCTGGTCGATGCGAGAGAGCAAGCCGACATCGACGGCCCCCTCGTCGACTGGAAGGGAAAGGGAAGCCAGATCGAGCTCGTCGGCCGCGAGGCCGTCGACGGCCGGGACGCCTGGAAGCTCGAGGTCACGCTCGAGAGTGGCGGGGTGCTCTCCGCCTGGCTCGACGTGGAGTCCGCGAACCTGGTCAGGACTGAAGCCACTCGGCTGGCGCGCGGGAAGCGGGTCCGGATCCAGACGACCTTCGGCGACTTCCGGAAGACGAGAGGGATCCTCTTTCCCCACCTCGTCGAGGTCCGGGCCGCGGGCCGGCCACAGGTCCTCTGGATCGCCGTGGACACGGTCGAGGTCAACCCGCCCCTGAGCGACGCCCGCTTCGCACCGCCCCGCTGAGGCGGAAGGCCGCCGGGCGGCGAGCTGTTCCACCGGGCGGCCGGGTCGCCGCGGACGTTGACTCCGCCCCGGCGGGCGCATACGGTGCCCCGTCGGAGGGTGTCGATGAGCCATCCGCGCGCCGGCCGGCCCGCCGAAGCCGCTGACCTGGTCCACGTCCCGCGCCTCCTCGCCGCCTACTACACGGAGCGGCCGGACCCCGCCGAGCGCGGGCAGCGCGTCGCCTTCGGGACCTCGGGGCACCGGGGCTCCTCGCTGAAGTCGAGCTTCAACGAGACGCACATCCTCGCGACGACACAGGCCATCTGCGAGTACCGGGCCGTGTACGGGGCGTCGGGGCCGCTCTTCCTCGGCCAGGACACCCACGCCCTCTCCGAGCCCGCGTTCCGCACGGCCCTCGAGGTCCTCGCTGCGAACGGCGTCACGGTGCGCATCGACGCCACGGACGGCTTCACGCCGACCCCCGTGATCTCGCACGCGATCCTCGCCTGGAACCGCGACCACGACGGCCCGCGTGCCGACGGCATCGTCATCTCGCCTTCCCACAACCCTCCGGAGGACGGCGGCTTCAAGTACAACCCGCCGCACGGCGGGCCCGCCGACACCGACGCGACGAGGTGGATCGAGGACCGCGCGAACGCCCTCCTCGCGGCGTCTCTCGACGGCGTGAAGCGGATGCCGTACTCCCGCGCACGGAAGGCCGGCACGACCGTCGCGCACGACTACCTGACGACCTACGTCGACGACCTGGCCTCCGTCGTCGACCTCGAGGCGATCCGCGCGGCCAGCGTCCGCATCGGCGTCGACCCGCTCGGGGGCTCGGCCGTCGACTTCTGGCCCCGGATCGCCGAGCGCTGGAAGCTCGACCTGACCGTCGTCAACCCGCGCGTCGACCCCGCCTTCGGCTTCATGACGCTCGACTGGGACGGCCGGATCCGGATGGACTGCTCCTCCCCGTCCGCGATGGCCTCGCTCATCGCGATCCGCGACCGCTACCAGGTCGCGATGGGAAACGACGCCGACGCCGACCGACACGGAATCGTCACGCCGGCCGGGCTCATGAACCCCAACCACTACCTCGCCGTCGCGATCCACTACCTCTTCGGCGCGCGGAAGGGCTGGAGGAAGGACGCTGGCGTCGGCAAGACGCTCGTCTCCTCGAGCCTCATCGACCGCGTCGCGACCGGGCTCTCACGGACGCTCGTCGAGGTGCCGGTCGGCTTCAAGTGGTTCGTCCCCGGTCTCCTCTCGGGCGACCTCGGCTTCGGGGGCGAGGAGAGCGCCGGCGCCTCGTTCCTCCGGCGCGACGGGACGACGTGGACCACCGACAAGGACGGGATCCTCCTCGGGCTCCTCGCGGCGGAGATCACCGCGGTCCTCGGCAAGGACCCGGGCGAGGTCTACCGCGAGCTGACGGCGCGGTACGGCGAGCCGGTCTACGAGCGGGTCGACGCCCCCGCCACACCCGCGCAGAAGGCGCGACTCGGCAAGCTCTCCCCCGAGGACGTGAAGGCGAAGGAGCTGGCCGGGTCCCCGATCACCGCGATCCTGACGAAGGCCCCCGGCAACGGCGCCGCGATCGGGGGGCTGAAGGTGACGACGGCCGACGGCTGGTTCGCGGCGCGCCCGTCGGGCACCGAGGACGTCTACAAGATCTACGCCGAGAGCTTCCTCGGCCGCGACCACCTGCGCCTCATCCAGGAGGAGGCGCGGGCGCTCGTCGCCGCCGCCCTCTGAGCGCCGCCGGCCAGGCCGCGCTCCCGAGAGAGTCCGGTCCCGGCGGACCTCAACGTCCGGCGATCATCTCGAGGTGGCCGAGGTGATGGAGATCGTGCCCGGCGAGGACGCGGACGATCCACCCGACGTAGATGGTGCCGAGCTCCGGATGGGAGATCGGACGGGCGAGCTGCTCCTCGGTGAGCTTCAGGTAGAGCCTGATGTTGAGCGCCCTCAGGGCCAGGTACGCGGCGAGGGCGACGACGGGCTCCGCGGGCGACTCGAGCGCGACCCAATCGGCGCCGTCGAAGGGACGTGGGACGTAGCCCGGGTCCGTCAGCGCGAGACGCGCCCGGCTCGCGAAGGCGATCTCGTCCTGGGCGAGATGCAGGACGATCTGAGCGGCGGACCACTTGCCTTCGGCGTAGCTGCGCGACCAGTCCGCGGGGGACCAGCCGCTCACGAGGCCGGCGATGCGCCGCGGGGTCGAGGAGAGGAGCTCGATCGGGTCGGCGGCGCCGACGAGGTCCGCGTACGGGATTCCATCCGCCATGAGGGAGCCTCCTGCGACGTCGCGCGTCCGGACCCCGGGGGCCGACGTTCCGGCGCAGTGACGGTATCGCAGGACGGCGCGACGCGCGGGAGCGGGCGCTCTCCTCGACCTCACGCTCCGCGACCGCGCCGGTACCGCGGTCGCGACCCGTCCCTGCGCCGTCCGCCTCGGATTGCGCGCCTTCTGGCAGCCGCCCCTCTCCGAGCTCGTCCCCGGAACGACGATCCCCGAGCAGGCGACGCTCGAGGTGGCGCCGAGCGAGGGGACGGTCGACGTCCATGCCGCCTTCATCGACAACGGCACGGGCGACCCGGTCGTCTACCCCTTCGCGGCCAGCAATCTGACCCTTCCCGCGAGCGTCTCCGTCACGAGCCCCTGCGCGCCGAACCCCGGCGCCGCCGGCCTCATCAACGCGGGGACGGTCCTCTCGAGGGCCGACCTCGACCCCGCCCGCCACCCGGACGCCGTCTGCAACGAAGGGACGCCGGGCGTCTTTTACTCCGCCGCGGGACGGGCGCGTGCCTCCATCGATGGGTCCTCTTCATCGAGGGGGGCAGGTCGACGAGTCGTGCCTCTCGTCCACGCCTCCGGCACCTGGAAGTGCGGCGACGCGGCGCACGTCCGCGAGCACCGCCTGACGACGCCGTTCTTCCTCAGGCAGGACCTCCTCGACCCGAATACCCTGGACACCTTCGGCACCCCCGAGTGGCCGTACGGGACGCAGGTCTTCGAGCTCGGGCAGCTGACGCGGAACCACCTCGACCGCCTCTCGCGGATCCGCTCGACCGCGGAGGAGAAGGACGCGAACGCGACCGACCCCGGCGTCTACGGCCCCCGTGCGACGAGCACACCGCGCTTCGGGACACCGCGAAGTTCTTCGAGGACGAGGTCTCCGTCGGCGATACCCTCTTCTGATATCAGGACACGTTCCGGCACTGGCTCCTCGGGAGCGGGATCACCGTGGCCCTCGAGCGGCGCCCGACGGCCGACCCGGTCCCGAAGTCCTCCGTCTGAACGCCGGAGGAAGGCGCCGGGCGAAATCCAGGTCGGCCTCACAGGGGTGCTGCGAATCTCAACACCCCAGACACCTCCGCCTCCGGGCCACGAGGCAGCGCGCAACTCACTGCACCAGATCGGGTTGGGCCGCTTGGACGAGCGGACGCCGGCGTTGAGGAGTTCACCAGAGCCCTTCCGGGCAAAGAGCGCGCACAAACACCCAACCCACTCGAAGGAAATGAGTTGGGCGGTCCCATCGTGACCTGGCAGCGGCCTTGCGATGTCTCCTGGTGAAACGGGGCCGAGAGAAATCGGAACCACCCCGCAGGAGGCACAACATGGTCGCACTGCTCGTCATCCTCACCATCGTCCTCGCGCTTGCCGTCGACAGCCTCGTCCTGGCTCGCCAGCGCCGGACGTCCGCCGCCCCCGAGCCGCTGCCGATCGTGGCGATGAAGGTGCCCCAGCCTCCCCAGGGCGTCTTCCTCGACACGGCCCACACCTGGATGCGGATCACCTCCGACGGGCGCCTCCGCGTCGGCATCGACGACTTCCTCGCCGAGGCCGTCGGTCCCATCGACAAGGTCGAGGTCCCCGCCCAGGGCTCCACCGTCGAGCGCGGCGCCCCCCTGTTCACACTCACCGTCAAGGGCCGCAAGCTCGTCGTCCCCTCCCCCGCTTCCGGCACCTTCATGTCGGCCAACGAAACGACCCAGCGGGACCCCTCCGCCGTCGTCAAGGACCCCTACGGCGCCGGCTGGCTCGCCTCCATCTGGACCCGCGACCACCACGCCGCCATCTCCCCCCTGCGCATCGGCGCCTCCGCCTCAGCCTTCCTGCGCGAAGAGCTCCAGCGCCTCGCCGACTTCATGGTCCCCACGCAGACCATGGCGAAGGTCCCCGTCATGGCCGACGGCGGCCTCCCCGGCAAGGGCTCCGCGGCCAGCCTCGACGACGCCGCCTGGGAGTCCTTCTCCCGCGAGTTCGTCAACGCCGACGACGAGACCCCGAAGGCCTGACCCTCCGATCTCTCCCGTTTTCGGGCCCCGGCCGCCGCAAGGCGGCCGGGGCTTTCCGGTTTCAGGGCCCGGCCCTCCCGTCGCCGCGATGCCGACGCCCCGCCGGCCCGCGGCGGCGAAACCCCGTATCCTTCCGCCCCCATGAGCGCCGACCGCCCCGGACCGGCCGCCCCCGCGGAGCTCGCTCCACAGGACGTCGTCCTCCGCTTCCTCGAGAGCACGGGGCGCCCTTCCGAGGCGCGGCTCTACATCGACCTCTTCCGCGCGAAACCCCGGGAGCAGTTCGCCGCGATCGCGGTCGACGCGAACGTCATGGCGGACGCCGTCGACGCCGTCGTCCAGGACCTGAAGTTCCTCGCGGCCCTCGACCTCTTCCCGACCGTCGTCCTCGGGATCTTCCAGCCGGCCGAGGCCGTCGCCCACGGCCGGTCCCTCCGCCGTCACCTCGAAGGCGAGGGCCTGCACGTCGAGGTGGTCCGGGCGAGGCGGCGAAACCTCGCCGCCCGGGTCACGACGTGCGCGCGCGACGGCGCCGTCCCGGTCGTCGTCTTCGAGCCGGCTGGCGACGACCAGCCCGCGGACCGCCTCGGGGGGCTCGGCCAGCTCCTGCGCGACCTCCAGTCCCGCAAGCTCCTCTTCCTCCACCGTCCCGGGGGGCTCCGGCAGGGGGGCGCCCTCGTCCCGATCGTGAACCTCGCCACCGACGTCCCCGGGCTCCTCGCGAGCGGGGAGCTCTCGCGCAAGGAGTCGATCATCCTCGAAGCCTCGCAGAGGCTCTGCGAGGAGGCGGCGCCGCTCCCCTTCACCGTCGCCGTCGCGTCGCCGCTGAACCTCCTGCGCGAGCTCTTCACGGTGAAGGGCGCCGGCACCCTCCTCCGCCGCGGCGCGCGGATCGCCCGGCACCTCGCGTGGGAGGGGGTCGACGTGCCGCGCCTCCGCGAGCTCCTCGCCTCAAGCTTCGGGCGCCCGCCGGCCGAGACCTTCTTCGAGCGGACGCCGAGCCTCGTCCTCCTCGAGGAGACCTACCGGGGCTGCGTCATCCTCGAGGAAGCTCCCCTCGGCGCCTACCTGACGAAGTTCGCCGTTTCCGCCGAGGCGCAGGGCGAGGGGATCGCGCGCGACCTCTGGGAGGCGCTCGTCGCCGGGACCCCGGTCGTCTTCTGGCGCGCGCGGCGGACGAACCCCATCGGCGACTGGTACGCGAGACTCTGCGACGGCCTCATGCGCGTCCAGGGCTGGACCGTCTACTGGAAGGGCCTCGCCCCGGCGTCGGTTCCCGCCGCGATCGAATGGACCCTCGCGCGGCCCGTCGACATCCCGCGAGCCGACGGGTAGGCCGGCCGCCGCTCACGCGCACGCATCCGTCGCGGTCTCGCTATTCGGCAAGTCCCTCGCAATGCCGGACCGTCGTGGGGGTCGGTGCGAGAATCCCCTCCTGCACCGGTCGACGAGAACGACGACGGAGCCGTCGGACCCGACGGGCCCGTGGCGGCGGCCGACCTGAGGGAGCGATCTTTCCCATGAAGCGGACCATCTCGATCGCATGCCTCTCCCTGCTCGCCCTCGCGGCGTGCCTCGCGCCCACCGTCGCCGTCGCACAGACGCCGACGTCCATCTCCGACGTGAATGTGCCCGTGGCCCCCGTCCCGCAGGCCTTCTCGCTCCAGGGGGAGTTCGTCCGCGTCGCCTACAACGACGAGGGCTTCGTCACCCTCGGCTATCGCGTCGCGAACGGCTCGGTCGGCGACGAGTGGATGATGCTCGACGTCGGGATCACGGTCCGCGCCGGCGTGAAGTCGTACGACCTGACGCGCGAGGCGATCTCGCTGAAGACCCCGGACGGCAAGACGCTCCCGCTCGCCACGCAGAAGGAGTACGCGAGCGCCGGCTACCTCCCCGCCCTGAACAAGCGGGCACAGGTCACGCGCGACAACCTGAACTCCTTCCCGGCCGAGGTGAACAAGGCCTGCGCCCTCCTCTTCTTCTCCGACCTCGGCAAGCCCAAGGCCCCGCCGACCTTCGACCAGGTCGACCTGACCTCCAACCGGGCCTGCGTCGGGCGCCTCTTCTTCAAGGTCCCCGGCGGGATCCAGACGGGGCAGCACTGGCTCGTGACGAAGCTCGCGGCGAGCGAGGTCCACGTCCCCTTCCGGATCCTGACGAAGGACGAGGAGAAGTTCCTCCGGAAGAGCTGGGACGACCTGAACAAGGCGCTCCGCGACGGCGTCGTCGAGTAGGCTCCTGGTCCGCGCTCCCCGGGGCGGCGGTCAGCCCACGGGCTCGACCGTCGTCCCCGCGTAGTAGTGCCCCAGGATCTCGCGGTAGCCGAAGCCCCTGTCGGCCATCACCGCGGCCCCGATCTGGCAGAGGCCGACCCCGTGCCCCCAGCCCGCGCCCGTCAGGACGAAGCGGCCCGCGGCGTCGCGGTCGACGACGAACGCCGAGCTGTAGAGGTGGGACCGGGAGAGGGCGCGCCGGATCTCGAGCTCCTTTCCGACGACGAGCGCGCCGCGCTCGCCCGAGACCCTCAGGCGCCAGATCCGCCCTGACGGGCCGCGACCGAGCGGCTCGAGCGCGACGACCGGCCCGAGGTCCACGCCGAGACGCGAGGCGACGAGCTCGCCCAGCTCCTCCGGCGCGTACGAGACGCTCCAGCGAAAGAAGTCCCGCGTCTCCTGGTCGAAGCCCGGAAGGATCCGGGCGAGGAGCCCGGCGTCGGTCGTGTTGCAGAAGGCCGGCGGGCTCGAGCGGATGAAGGCTTCGAGGTCCGCCGGGACCGGGCCCACCGGGCCGTCGGGGAAGGAGACGAGGTAGGGGACCTCCGCGTCGTTCCAGGCGGTCGCGAAGGCTTCGGTGAGCCCGCCGCAGCACTTCGAGTAGCGGGCGTCGCAGATCGCCCCGCCCGAGAGGAGCATCTCCCCTCCCGTCGCGCGGACGGCCTCGGCGACGGTCGGCGAGACGGCCTTCGTGATCCCCTGGTAGCGCTGGCAGTGGTCGTCGGCGCAGACCTCGAAGTCGGGGTGCGCCTCGCGGCCGTACCAGCGGAGGACCTCGCCCTCAGGCACCGCGTGCGGCGAGGCGACGCCGAGGGCGGCCGGGCCCTTCAGCCAGCTCCGCGCGATGACGGCGTGCGCCTTCAGGAGCTCGACGGGGCACGTGGCGCTCATCTCCGAGGAGATCACGCTCGCGACGTACTCCTCGAGCGGGAGCTCGTTCACGACCGTCAGGCCCGCGGGACGGCGCAGGAGGCGGAGGGAACCCCGGAAGACCTGCCGCTCCGTCCGCTCCCAGTGGAAACCGATGCCGATCGTGACGGCGTCGAAGGCGAACTCGCACGACGCGAGGTCGACGGGCGCGAGCGTCACCTCCGCGTCGAAGCGGTGGCGGCCGGAGCCGAGCTCCACGCCGGCGGCGTCGACGAACGTCCCGGCCAGCTCGACCTCGACCGAAGGGAGGCCTTCCATCAGGCCGACGGAGACGATCACGGGCGCCCCCCCAGCCCCGCCACGACCTCGCGGAAGGGCTCCCCGGCGAGGGTCACCTCCCGGTAGATCGACGCGACCTCCTCGCCCGTGAGGCCGTCGAAGTCCTTCCGGAACGGCGTGACGAGGATCCCCGAGAGGTCGATCGCGGCCGGGCTGACGATCCGGTCTCCCGAGTGGAACGACTCGGGGCGGTGCTTCGCCCGCGGGAAGAGGACGAGCGTGAATCCCGCTTCCGCCTCGTGCCACACCGAGACGTTGCACCAGGGCTCGGGCTCCTGCCCCGTCGCCGTGGCGAGGAGGTCGAGCGCCCGGTGCGTCCCGTCGAGGACGCGGCTTCGCTCGCCGCGAAAGAGGAACGCACGGACCCCGCGCGACTCGAGCGCCGGCCCGGTCCTCCCCTCGACCTCGCCGACGAGCGGGAGCCCCTCGCGGGACCCCGCCTGGAAGTGGAGGTGGTCGGGAGCGGAGGCGCCGCAGCGGGGACCGTTGTAGAGGGCGAAGGAGCCCGGGAGCGCCTCCGCGAGGTCCAGGAGGACGCGGACCTGGCCTGCGATCCGCTGCGGCCGGTGCTCGCGATGGACGACGGTGAGGTGGCGCGCGAGGACCGGGAAGGGGTTGCAGAGGAGGGTGAGGTCGGGGCCGAAGGGGACGCCCCGCTGCTCCGGCGGGAGGTTCTCCGCGCAGAGGAAGCAGGGACGCTCCGCGATCGAGGCCGCGTCGACCTTCGCCGTCGTCGACGCGACGCGGTGCGGGACGTGCCGGAGGAGGACCTCGACCCCCTCCGCTAAGACGGGACGCGTCCCGGCCCCCGCGAGGCCGTCGAGCCCCGCTCGCAGGAGAGGCCACTCCGCTTCCTGCTCGCGAACGAGCTCCGCGGCGCTCTCGGCGAGATCGGGCTTCAGGAGAACCCTCCGAGCATCCGCTGCCGGGCCGCGATCTCCACGGTCCGCAGCCAGTCCTTGTAGGCGTCGTAGCGGTTCTGAGTCTCGAGCGGCAGCGCGCTGTCCGAGTTTCCCTCCCAGCGCCGGCAGAGGTAGACCGATTCCCAGATGCGCCCGATCTCGCAGTCGCGGCTCACCCGGAGGCAGACGGCGTAGTCCTCGCCGTAGCTGACGTTCGGAAAGCCGACCCGCCTGAGGACGGAGACGTCGAAGGCGCGAGGCGCCCCGAAGCCGTTCACGCGGAGGGCGTTGTTGCGGCCGTTCTCGCGCGTCCACTCCCGGTGGTCGACGAGGCCGGGAGGGATCTCGTTCAGCGCGAAGTCGACCATCGTGTACGACGCGACGACCATCGCGTACGGCCCGCGCTCGAGCTCGCCGACGATCCGGTCGAGGACGCCCTCGTTCACGTAGAGGTCGTCCGAGTCGAGCTGGACGGCGTAGCGGCCGCAGCGCGGGTGCACGACCGCCGCGTCCCAGCAGCCGCCGATGCCGAGATCGCGCCGTTCGGGGACGACGTGGACGAGTCGCGGGTCGCGGACGCCGCGGAGCATCTCCGTCGTCCCGTCGGTCGAGTGGTTGTCGACGACGACGACGTTGAACGGGAACGGCGCCTGCTGCGAGAGGGCGCTCGCGACGGCGTCGAGGATCGTCCGCTCCCGATTGCGCACCGGGATGACGACGCTCGCGAGGACGGGAAACGGCTCGTCGCACGGGGGCACCGGAGAGAAGACGGGCGGGAGGAGGGCGCCGATCCGCCGGAGGTGCTCGGTGGCGACCCGCTCCATCTCGACCTGCACGTCGCGGTTCCGCGGGTCGACGTAGTCGAACTGCGCCTCTCCCGTCGGTCGCGTCTCGAGCGGCCCCGAGGCGTAGAGAGGCTCCGGGACCCGGACGACGGGCGCGCGCTCGGAGAGGCGGAGGCGGAGGTCGTACAGGGCGCCCCAGCGGAGGCTCGCGTCGAAGCCCGTTTCCCGCGCGAGGGGGACGGAGAGCGCGACGACCGGGCCGAAGTCGAACGTGTCGCGAATGCTCCCGGCGCGGTAGTCGATGCGCGGGTGGCCGGCCGAGTCGGAGTAAATCCACCCCGCCCCCGTGTCGCGGAGGACCCGGGCCATCCGCTCGAACATCCTCGGGCCCGGCGTCACGGCGACGCGCGGGTCGGCGAGGAAGAGGACGTCGCTCTCGGCCGCCTGGAGGAGTGCGGAGAGGCGCTCCGTGGTGGCGGGCTTCGGGAAGAGGACGCTCACGGGCGTTCCTTTCCGGGCCCTCCGGAGGTCGCCTCGAGCGGCCGCACGAGGATCAGCCCGGCCATCCGGTTGGCCCGGAGGAACGAGAAGAGGTCCTCCTCGACGACGCGCCCCGCGCTCCGCGACGCGTGACGGAGCCTCCAGGCCCCGCCGTCCTTCACGAGGAAGCCGCAGTGGAAGACGTCGAGGTTCGCCTTCGTCGAGGTGAAGAGGACGACGTCGCCGTTCGCGAGGCGCGGCGCCAGGGCCGCGAAGCGGGCCTTCGGGACACAGGCGAAGCGGGCGGGGCGTGGCGCCAGGCCCGGGACCGCATCGAGGAGCTTCGCCTTGCGCAGCGCGAGAGGCCCCGCGGAGACCCCTTTCACGATCCCGGCCCGGCCGTTCCGGCGGGCCCACTCGGTCATGTAGTGGTTCCGGTGCTCCCATGCCACCTCGCCGCCGTCGTAGCGGACTCGCCGCAGCTCGCGGGCGAAACCTTCCGGATCTCTCGAGCGTGCCAGCGCGAGGACCGTCTCGACGTACGTCACGCAGTCGAAGCTCTCGAGCGGTGCGACGAAAGCCTCGGGGACTTCGGCCGAGCCGACGAGGCCGTGGGCTTCGTACCGGCAGCCGAGGAGGCTCGCCGAGAGCGCCTCCACCCGCGCCGGGACCGTCCGGTGGGGCCTGACCCGCGAGAGGAGGTGGCGAACGCGGCGGACGTCGACGCTGCGGAGCCGGGAGGTCTTCATCGCCCGGCGATGTTACCCGCCACCTCGTGCTGCGCTGCGGTAACCTGTCTCGTTGGCCCGGCCGCGCCGCGAGGGTGGCCAGGAGGCGCCGGGCACGAAGGAGCAGGACGATGGCCGGAAAGATGGCGGGGACGAAGACCGAGAAGAACCTCGAGGAAGCCTTCGCGGGGGAGTCGCAGGCCCGCAACAAGTACACGTTCTTCGCGGGCGAGGCCCGCAGGGCGGGTCTCCTCGAGATCGCGAACGTCCTCGAGACGACGGCGAACGAGGAGAAGGAGCACGCCAAGCGGATGTTCGAGCTCCTCGACAGGCTCGCTGCGACCGACGTGAACCTCGAGCAGTGCATCGCGGGCGAGAACATGGAGTGGACCGGCATGTACGTGAGGATGGCGAAGGAGGCCGAGGAGGAGGGGTTCGTCCCCGTCGCCCGCTTCTTCACGCAGCTCGCCGAGGTCGAGAAGCACCACGAGGCGCGCTTCCGCAAGGCGCTCGAGGACCTCAGGGCCGGGGCGGTGTTCAGGAAGGGGAGCGAGGTCTACTGGTACTGCACGAACTGCGGCCACGTCGAGAAGGGGCTCGAGGCGCCCAAGGTCTGCCCCGTCTGCGCGCACCCGCAGTCGTACTTTCGGGCGATGCTCGAAGGCGAGGTCTGACGGGCCGCAGGCCGCGGGGAGGCTCGTGGTGAGCCTCCCCGATCCATTTCAGCTCTCGTCCGCCGAGGGGCCGTGGAGCGCCGGGACGGGGACGTCCCTGAGGCGGAGGTAGACGCAGAGCTGGGCGCGGTTGTGGATCAGTCGGTTCATCACGAAGCTCCGGACGACCGCGACGCGCGGCATCGTGAAGAGGGGCATCCCGTTCTCGAGGAGGGACCAGCTCGTGAGGAGCGTCCCGTCGGTCGCCGTGGGGAGGCGTAGCCTCTTCACCGCAATGCCGCGGATCGTCGTCGTCGGGTCGGTCGCCATCGACGAGGTCGTCGAGCTCCGGCAGCCGCTGCGCAGGGGGCTTCACCTCGACGGCCGCGAGAGGGGCCGACGGGTTGGGGGCGGCGCGGCGAACACCGCGATCCCGCTCGCCCTCGCGGGTCACACGGTGACCGTCGTCTCCGCCGTGGGGACCGATGCGGACGGCAGCTCGATCATGAGGCGGCTCGAGGAGGCCGGAATCGACACGTCCCAGGTGATACGGCTCCCGGGCCCCAGCACGCGCTCGCTCGTCCTGACGGATCCGGACGGAGAGCGGACCGTCGTGAACCTCCACCGCTGCCGCGAGGACGGCCCGCCGCGGCGGCTCCGGGCGCTCCCGGCCGACGCGATCTACGTGAGGAGCCGCGAGCTCGACCTCGGCGGGATCCTCGCGGAGAGGCTCGGGTCGACCCTCGTCGTGGCGCACGTCCCCCCGTCCGCGCCCGGCCTCCGCCCCGCCCACGTTCTCGTCGCCTCCGCGGCCGACCTCTCGGACGAGGAACGCGCCGCGCCGTGGGAGGCGGGCCGGCGGGCCGCCGGCGAGACGCTCCGGTGGGTGGTCGTCACGCGGGGGCCGGAGGGCGCCGAGGCGTACTCGGCCGACCGGCGCCACCGGGTAACGGCGCGAGAGGTCGCCGCGACGAACAGCACGGGCGCGGGCGACGTCTTCGCCGCCGGCCTCGTCCACGCTCTCGTCGGCGGGGCGCCGATGGAGTCGTCGCTCGTCACGGCCGTGGCGTGGGGGACGGCCGCCGTCGAGTGCGGAGGGATCCCGCCGCGCGAGCGGATCCTCGCGCTCCTCTGAGCGCGGGTCCGGGTCAATCCTCCCGGATCCGCATCCTCTGGTAGCTCGCACGGTGGAGCTCCCGCACCTCGACGGAGAGCGCCCCGCGTCCCCCGCCGACGAGCTTCGGGAAGGCGCGGAGGAGGACGTCGAGCGCCGCCTCGGACAGCGCGGCCTTCACCTCGTCGGGGCGCCCTTCGAGGATCGCGATGGAGAGCGCCACGAAGGCCCTGTCCTCGGCGCCGTCGGCGACGGCGAAGACGTCGTGCCGGACGGCGCGGCTCTTGATGTCCTTCCTCTCGAAGAGGGCGGAGGCCATGAGGGCCTCGTGGAGGTCGAGGAGGACGCGCCTCAGGTCCGGGTGGTCCGGAACGTTCGCGGAGTATTCGAGGACGAGGTGCGGCATGGCGGGATTCTCCGCCCGGCGCCCCGCCGAGGACACGCCGCCGCGCGGTCCGCGGCGGCGTGTCCTCGGCGTCCGTCTACTTCAGCGAGGCCATGTCGATGACGAAGCGGTACTTGACGTCCCCCTTCAGCATCCTCTCGTAGGCCTCGTTCACCTTCTGGACCGGGATGATCTCGATGTCGGCCGGTGTCTTCTTCTCGGCGCAGAAGTCGAGCATCTCCTGGGTCTCGGCGATGCCGCCGATGAGGGAGCCGGCGATGCTCTTCCTCCCGTTGATGAGGTTGAAGACGCCGGGCGAGGGGTGCGGCAGCTCGGGCGCGCCGACGAGGCAGAGCGTGCCGTCGCGGCCGAGGAGCGCGGTGTAGGCGTCGAGGTCGTGCGAGGCCGCGACGGTGTCGAGGATGAAGTGGAAGCTCCCGGCGTGCGCCTTCATCGCCTTCGCGTCCTTCGAGAGGACGACCTCGTCGGCGCCGAGCCTCTTCGCGTCGGCGACCTTCCCCGCCGAGGTCGTGAAGAGGACGACGTGCGCGCCCATCGCGTGGGCGAGCTTGACGCCCATGTGGCCGAGACCGCCGAGGCCGACGATTCCGACCTTCTTCCCGGGGCCCGCGCCCCAGTGACGGAGCGGGGAGTAGGTCGTGACGCCGGCGCAGAGGAGGGGTGCGGTGCCGGCGGGATCGAGACCGCCGGGAATTCGCAGGACGAACGCCTCGTCGACGACGATGACGTTCGTGTAGCCGCCGTAGGTCATCCCGCCGAGGTGAGCGTCGGGGCTGTTGTAGGTGAGGATCGCCCCCTTGCGGCAGAGCTGCTCGTAGCCGTCCTGGCAGTCGGGGCAGGTGCGGCAGGAGTCGACCATGCAGCCGACGCCCGCGAGGTCGCCTGCCTTGAAGCCCTTCACCTCGGCGCCGACGGCCGAGACGCGGCCGACGATCTCGTGCCCCGGGATGCACGGGTAGGTCGTCCCGTGCCACTCGTTGCGGGCGGTGTGGAGGTCGGAGTGGCAGATGCCGCAGTAGAGGATCTCGATCCTCACGTCCTTCGGGCCGGGGTCGCGGCGGTCGATCTCGAGGCGCGCGAGGGGTGCGGTGGGGGCGGCGTTTCCGTAACCGAGGGCCTTGATCATGAAATGTCTCCTTGAGGCGCGACGGGGCGCGCGAGGTGCAGCGTATACGACGCCTTCCGGCCGTTCGTAAAGCGCGGATTCCATTCCGGTGCTCCTTCCCGCGCCTCTGCTAAGGTCGCCGCGTGCCACCGCTCGTCGCCGCGCAGCGCCTCGGGAAGGCGTTCGGCGCCCGGAACCTCTTCAGCGCGCTCTCCTTCGGGATCGAAGCCGCCGAGCGGATCGGCCTGATCGGGCCAAATGGAGCCGGGAAGTCGACGCTCCTGACGATCCTCGCCCAGGAGGTTCCGCCCGACGACGGGTCGGTCATCTTCCAGGGGGGCGTCAGCGTCGGCCTCGTCCCCCAGATTCCGAGCTTCGCGGAGGGCGCCACGGTGCGGTCCGTCGTCCTCGAGGGGGCCCAGGCCCACGTCTCCCACGGCGAGGAGGTCGCGTGGGAGGCGGAGCTGAAGACCGACGAGGCGCTCGCGAAGCTCTCGCTCACGGCGGGAGGAATCGGCCCCGACAGACTCGTCTCCACTCTCTCGGGCGGACAGCGAAAACGCGTCGCCCTCGCGCGCGAGCTGGTGCGGCAGCCCGACCTCCTCCTCCTCGACGAGCCGACGAACCACCTCGACGTGGAGAGCATCGTCTGGCTCGAGGAGCTCCTCTCGCGCGCGCCCTTCGCCACGGTGACCGTCACGCACGACCGGCTCTTCCTCACCCGCGTCGCGACGCGGATTCTGGAGCTCGACCGGCGCAATCCCGGCGGCCTCCTCTCGGTGCCCGGGGGCTTCGAGAAGTGGCTCGAGGCCAAGGAGGCGCTCCTGGCCGCCCAGGAGAGCCGCGAGTCGTCGCTCCGCAACGTCCTCCGGCGGGAGACGGAGTGGCTGAGGCGCGGCCCGAAGGCCCGGGCGACGAAGCAGAAGGCGCGCATCGAGCGCGCCGAAGCCCTCGGCGAGGAGATCGAGACGATCGCCGAGCGGAACGTGGCGCGGACGGCGAAGATCGACTTCGCCGGGGCGGGGCTGGCCCCGAAGCGGCTCCTCGTCGCCGAGGGAATCTCGAAGACCTACGGCGGCCGGACGCTCTTCTCGGGGCTCGACCTCCTCCTCGGTCCGGGGAGCCGTGTCGGGCTCATCGGCCCGAACGGCTGCGGCAAGTCGACCCTCCTGCGCGTCCTCCTCGGCGTCGAGCGGCCCGACACGGGGAAGGTGACGCGGGCCGACGGCGTCTCGGTCGCCTTCTTCGAGCAGGGGCGCGACTCTCTCGACCCGGACGCGACGGTAAAGGAGACGGTCTGCCCGGAGGGGGACCAGGTGGAGTACCGCGGGCGCTTCCTTCACGTCCGCAGCTGGCTCGACCGCTTCCTCTTCGCGCCCGAGCAGGCGGAGATGAAGGTCTCGCGCCTGTCGGGCGGCGAGCAGAGTCGCCTCCTCTTGGCGCGCCTCATGCTCAGCCCCGCCCCGCTCCTCGTCCTGGACGAGCCGACGAACGACCTCGACCTCGCGACGCTGAACGTCCTCGAGGAGAGCCTCGCCGACTTCCCTGGCGCTCTCCTCCTCGTCTCGCACGACCGGGCGTTCCTCGACCACGCCACCGATTCGCTCCTCGCCTTCGACCCCGAAGGGGGGAGCGGCGTGACGACGCTCGCCGGCCTCGACCAGTGGGAACGGTGGCGGAAGGAGCGGCGCGAGAGCGCGCAGGCGGCCGTAGCGAAGGTGACGAAGGAACGCGACGCGAAACGGGATTCCGCCCCGGATGGGTCGGCCCCCGTGGAGAAACCCGGCAAGCGACGGCTCGGCTATCTCGAACAGCGCGAGCTGGGCGGGATCGAGCCGAGGATCCTGGCGGCCGAGGAGAGGCTCGAGGCGCTGAAGGTCGAGTGCCACCGGCCCGAGGTCGTCAGCGACGGGCCCCGCCTCGTCGCCCTCGCGCGGGAAATCGACGAGGCGCAGGCCGAGGTCGACCGGCTCTACGCGCGCTGGGCCGAGCTGTCCGACTGACGGGGCCGCGCCGTTCCGCTGCGACCGTTCGTCGCCCGAAAGGGAGGATTGACAGCGTTCCCCGCTCGGACAGGCTGCTTTTTCGCCCTGCAGAGGATCGCCCGACATGTCCTCTCTCCCCGAAGAGCCCGTCACGCCGGCCCCGCACCGCTCCCGGCTCCGTCGCGCCCTCGTCGCCGTCCTCGCCGTCCTCGCCGTCCTCGGCGTCCTGGAGATCGTCTACGTCGCCGCCGGCCTCACCCTCGTCCGGAGCGGGCAGGTCGAGCGCTGGGTCAACAAGAACCCGCAGAAGCTCCGCATCCCGTTCGAGTCCGTCTGGCCGATCGTCCCCGGCGTCGTGCGGGTCCGCGGCTTCCGGGTCGTGAACCAGGGGCGCGGAGACCAGCTCGAGGGAAAGGTCGACCGGGTCTTGGGGGGCCGTCAACCCGTTCGAGCTCCTGGCCCGAAGGGTCCACATCGTCTGGTTGCGGTGCCGGGGCGTCGAGTTCCGCCTCCGGAAGCGCCCGAAGACGACCGAGGAGGCCGCGAGTCTCCCCAACGGCTTCCCCCGGATCGAGGGCGTTCCGTGGGAGCCGTACTCGGGTGCGCCGGCACGGCCGGCAGCGACGGCGAAGAAGAAGGCCGGGATGACGATCGTCTTCACCCGCTCCCGGCTCGAAGAGGTGTGCGACGTCTGGATCGGCCAGAGGCGCATCCTGGGGGACGGCACCGTCGTCGCGAGCGTCACGGTCTACGGCGGGGGGCCGATCGCCATTCCCTTCGCCGACGTGAGGTTCGACAGGACGCGGTTCGAGAACGGGGCCCAGGAGACGTTCACCAACGTACAGATGCGCGTCCTCGGGGAGCTGGCTCGCTACGACCCGAAGGTGACCAGGGGGCTCGGGATCCTCTCTCTCATCCAGGCCCGCGTCGAACTCGATGCCCGGATGCCCTCCGGGGCCGGCTACCTGAACGCCTACCTCCGCAACGCCCCCTGGATCCGCTTCACCGGCGGAACGGCCGACCTCTCGGCGCACCTCTCGGTCGATCGCGGGCGGCTCGCCCCGGGCGGCTGGATCGAGCTCTCCTCGGGCGACCGCCAGGCCGAGTTCGCCGGCTTCACGGTCCGGGGGAAGGCGCGGACCCGGCTCGACGTCGTCCCCGTTTCGGGGGGCGCGGACGCCCGGCTCGTCGTCTCGTTCGACCAGTACGACCTGCACGGAGGAGACACCCCGGAGCCTCTCATGCCGGGACAGGGGCTCCGCATCGTGGCGGCGACGCCGGCGTCTCTCACGACCATTCCCCCGACCCAGTTCTCGGGACGGCTCGAGCTCGGCCGCGCCGTGTTTCCGCGCCGCGACTTCGCGAACAGTCTCCTGCCCGTGGGAGGCGGCCTGAAGGTCCGCGGCGGGAGCGCGAAGGTGGAGGGGGCGTTCGACGTTCAAGGAAGCGGCTCCTCCTGCAGCGGCTCGAGGACGGTGGCCACGGACGGCCTCTCCCTCGACACCGGCGGCGTCGACGTGAAGGGGACTTTCGAGCTCCTCCTGACGGTCCCCCGGGGGGACCTCCTGACGCGGACGTTCGACGTGGACGGGATGAAGATCTCCCTCGCCCGCTTCACGTTCGCGTCGCAGCACGAGGCGGCGACGGCACCCGACTGGAACGCGAGCATCACGTTCCCGAAGGCCCACCTGGAGATCGGGGATGCCTTCGCCGTCCGCGGGACCATGAAGCTGCAGGCGAGCGACTCGCGCCCGGTCGCGGCGTTCCTCTCGAAGGACGAGCCGCTCAAAGGCGGGAAGAAGAAGCTCGTCACCGTCGGAAAGATCGAGGGCGGTAGCCGCTTCTCCCTCGCGGGCGGAACGCTCGAGGTGGACGATTTCTCCGTCGGCTGGGAGGGGACCGAGGTAAAGGCCCGGCTCCGGACGACCCCGCAGGGACCGAAAGGGGAAGCCCTCGTCCGCGTGGGGATCCTCAAGGCCGGCATCTCTCTCGAGGGCGAGGAGCGCGACCTGCATCTCGTCGGCCCCACGAGCTGGTTCGAGAAGCGCTGACATGTCTCCGGGCCCCGCGACGGGAGGCGAGTCCCGAAAACGCGGGGGCGCCGTGGTAGAACGCGGGGTCCCTCGGGGACGGGAGCGGCCCGCGCGGCGCGGGACCGGGGAAAGAGGCGGATGAACCACATCTTCGAGGTCGTCAACAACCTCTTCGCCTTCTTCGTCCCGATCTCCGACCTCCTGTGGGACTTCCCGAAGAACATCGCTGCCTGGGCGGCGATCCCGGTCCTGGGGCAGTTCTCGCTGGCGATGCTCATGCTCCTCGGCACGGGAATCTGGTTCACGTTCCGGACGAGAACGGTCCAGCTCCGGCGATTCGGGGAAAGCGTTCGCATCGTCATGGACCGGAAGGCGTCGGAAACCGGCATCAGCCCCTTCGCCGCCTTCATGCTCAGCTCGGCGATGCGCGCCGGCCCGGGGAACATCATGGGTGTGACCGGCGCGGTGACCGTCGGGGGCCCGGGGGCGCTCTTCTGGATGTGGGTCGCGGGCACGTTCGGTATGGCGACCGGTTTCGCCGAGGCGACGCTCGCGCAGCTCTTCAAGGAGAAGAAGGAGAGCGAGTTCCTCGGCGGCCTGCCGTTTTACGGCATGCGGATCCTCGGCAACCGGCGCTGGGTCGGCGTCACGCTCGCGACGCTCTTCATCACGTACGCCCTGCTGAACGTCCCTAGCCAGACGTTCCACCTCTTCACGGCTCTCGGATCGGTCGCGAGCACGCTCGCCGGGACGACGTACGGGAGGACCTCGCCGGCCTACTTCGCCATCGGCGCCGTCCTGATCGTCTCCGTCGCCTCGCTCGTCCTCGGGGGCCTCAAGCGCGTCATCCGCTTCACGGACCTCTGCGTGCCGTTCATGGCGGTCCTCTACTGCGGGGTCGTCTTCGTCCTCGTCGCCGTCAACTGGCGGCTCGTCCCGTTCTTCTTCGGGTCGGTCTTCGCGGGGGCGTTCTCGCCCGAGGCGATCTTCGGAGGGACCTTCGGCGTCGCCCTCCAGCAGGGGATCAAGCGCGGGCTCATGGTGAACGAAGCGGGCCAGGGGACGATCACGATGGCCGCCGCCGCCGCCGACAACCGGCACCCCGTCGAGCAGGGTCTCGTCCAGTCGATGGGCGTCTTCTTCGACACGGTCGTCATCTGCTCGATGGCGGGCTTCGTGACGGTCATGGCACGCCTCTGGACCGTCCCCGAGGTCTTCGCCTGGGAGGTGACGAAGCACGACAAGCTCGTCGTCTTCATGTCCTCGGCCCGCCACCTCACCCCGGGCTCGGGCTTCGACGCGACGGTCCAAGGCCTGCTCTCCGTCAGCTACGCCCTGTTCGCGTTCACGACGCTGATCGGGATGATCGTCTTCGCCGAGATCAGCGCGAACATGATCTCGAGGAAGCCTCGCTTCATCATGGGCCTCCGGTCGCTGGGCGCCCTCTTCTTCGTGCCGTTCGGCGTCCTGACGGTCCTCGCCGACCTCCAGCTCGGCAACATCTGGTACGTCACCGACCTCGTGAACATCCTCGTCGCATCCGCCAACGTCCCGATCATCCTGGTCGGCGGGAAACACGTCGTCGCCGCGCTCCGGCACTACGAGAGGACCGGCGGAGCGGAAGGCTTTGTCTCGCAAAGGGACATCGGCCTCGAGACGCCGTACTGGACGGAAGAGGCACGGGAGGGCTGAAAGACCCCGGGGCGAGGACGTTGATGAACACTCGAGGTGCCGTGCGCCCCTGGCCTCGGCGCGGACGGTACGTCCCTCGTCTCCGGAAGGCGGTCGAGAAGGGCGAGGAGCTTCCCGGCGACATCTCTTCCCTTGCGAAAGCCGCCGCCCCCCTCTAGCGCTTCGACCCGCAGACGACGCGGACAGTGACCGTCGAGGGGGGGAAGATCTACTCGCAGCGCTCGAGCGGGCCGCGTCTCGAGGTGAAGCCGTCGTCGGAGACGGAATTCTTCTACGAGGGCTCGCTCACGCGCCTGGAGTTCGTCGCGGGTCCCGACGGCAGGGCGAAGGAGGTTCTCTCTCCGAAACGGAGTTCTTCCTGAAGGTCGTCGACGCGCGGATCACCTTCGTGAAGGGGTCCGACGGCAAGGTGAACGAGCTGATTCTCCGGCAGGCCGGGCGGGAGATGCCCGCGAAGCGAAAGAGGTAACGGGCTCCTACTCCTTCGCCGCGAGGGCGACGTCGAGCAGCTTGTTCTCGAGGACCTGCGACGAGGCGGGCGACTCGAGCCTCAGGTAGTGCTCGGCGGCCCCGACGAGCGCCGCCTGCGGGACGAGGCCGATGATCTCGGAGCCGACGACGGGGACGCCGAAGCGCTCGGCCTCGGACCGTACCGTCTCGAAGACGCGGTGGAGCGGCGTCTTTTCGGTGTTCGTCATGTTGATCGAGACCTGGACGATGCCGCGGGCCTCGAGCCTGACCCCCATCGCCTTCACGAACCGGTAGCCGCCCGAGAGGTGGCGGATCGACTTCGCGATCCGGTCGGCGATCGAAAGATCCGCCGTTCCGAGGTTGATGTTGTAGGCGACGAGGGGCGAGCGCGCCCCGACGACCGTCGCCCCGCCGGTCGGATGGGGCGCGTCCGGACCGAAGTCGGGCTTCCACTCGGGGCTCTTCATCTTATCGGCGAGCCCCTCGAACTCTCCCTTGCGGATCGTGGCCAGGTTCCGGCGGGCTTCGCTCGAGGCGGCGTCCTCGTAGAGGTAGACCGGCAAGCCATGCTGCTCGGCGAGCCGGGCGCCGAGCTCCTTCGCGAGGGCGACGCAGTCGGCGGCGCTCGCCCCGCGGATCGGAACGAACGGAATGACGTCGACGGCCCCGAGCCGCGGGTGCGCCCCTTCGTGCTTCGTCAGGTCGACGTGGACGAGGGCCTCGGCGACCATCGCCTCCATCGCCCGGACGAGGGCCGGCCCGTCCCCTAGAAAGGTCAGGACGGAACGGTTGTGGTCGGCGTCGGAGGTCCAGTCGAGAAGGAGGACTCCGGGGCCCGCCGCGACCGCGGCGTTGCGGACGGCCGCAACCACTTCCGGGCGCCGCCCTTCGCTGATGTTCGGGATGCATTCGATCAACGTGTTCATCTCAACCTCTCCCGGATCGGGACCGGGGATCTTACCCCGGGGGCGCACGGAGCTTGCCGCCGGAAAGACTGCTTGTTACGCTGAGTTCGAGAGGTTCCCATGCCCGAGCCCGCTTCTTACCCGGGGAGTCCGTCCCTCTCTGCCGATGCCCGCGAGAAAGTCCTCCAGACGTTCCGTCACACGCTCGACATGGCGAGGGCGGGCCGGAACGAGGACGCGCTCCTGGGCTGTGACTTCATTCTGAAGATGGACGCGCGTTTCGCGCCCGCCCGGCGGCTGCTGTCGTCGCTTCGAGGCGTCGCCGCGGGGACCGTCGTGGACCTCGCGGACTTCGACGTCTTCGGCTCCGTGCCCCCGGCGGCACGGCCTGCACCGGCACAGGTTGTTGCTCGCGCCGCCGGGCCGGCCACGCCGGCCGCAGGCTGGGCGGTCCCGCCGGTGCCTCCTCCTTCGGTCGCGCCGCCCAGCTCCACCGGCGCGGGTCTCGACGACCTCGGGTTCGAAGACCTGGGCCCTGACCCGTTCGCGCCCTCGGCCCCTGGGGCCCCGGTTTTCCCGAACCTGCCGACCGCACTGCCCTCCCCCGCCTTCGATTCCAACGCACCCGGCTTCGACGGCTCCGGCGCGCTCCCCCCGGAGCTCTCGTTCTCGGAGGCCCCGTCCCCCGCAGGCGACCCGTTCTCCTCGCCCGCTCCCCCGGCCGACCCCTTCGCGTCTCCTGCTCCCGCGAGTGACGCATTCGCCCTGCCGGAACCCTCGACCGACCTGTTCGGATCCGCTGGCCTTCCCGCCGACCCGTTCGCGTCGCCCGCGCCCGTCCTCCCATTCCCCGACCGAGGGCCCGCTCCAGGATCCGCCGCACCCGCAGACCCCCGCATCTCCCAGTTCCTGAGGCAGGGGGACGACGCCGCGGCCCGGGGCCACCTACAGGAGGCCATCGACCTCTGGAGCCGGGTCTTCCTGATCGACCTCTCGAACGACGAGGCGTCCCGCCGGATCGACGCCGCCCGCGAGAAGCAGAGCGAGGCCGCGCGCCAGCTCGACGTCCTTCTCACCGAGGGTGTGCAGCGTTACGAGGCGGGAGACCTCCCGTCGGCACGGAATGCCTTCCTCCAGGTGCTGACGCTCTCGGAGTCGGACGCGACGGCACGGAACTACCTGAACCAGATCGACGCGGTTCTCGTTGTGCCCTCCACGGGCGAGGTCCCTTCTTCCGCGGTGTCCCTACCCGACGCGCCGTACATGGGCGACGAGCTCGAGTCCCCCGTCCGGCCCTCGTTCGCCGACGATCTCCCCTCCCTCGACGGGCGGTCGGGTGAGGACTCCGCCCTCGCCGGGGCCAGGGTCGGCTCCTCGCGGCGCGAGGCCGAGGCGCCGGCGCGCCGCGGCGGAATCGACGGGCGGGTCCTGATCGGCGTCGCGGTGCTCGTTCTCGTCGGCGTCGCGGCGGCCGCCTGGTTCCTCTTCAGGCCGAAGGTAGAAGCTCCTCCGGTCGCCGCGGCCGTGGTGCCGCCCGCGGCGGCGTCTCCCGCGCAGAGGGACCCGCTCGAAGAGGCGCAGACCCTCTTCAAGCAGGGCAAGGTGGACGACGCGCTCGGGATTCTGACCGCGATTCCGTCCAGCGATCCGCGGCACGACCAGGCCCTCGTCCTGATCGACCAGTTCAAGTCGTCGGCCGAGCCTCGCCCTGCGGCCGGTCCGGCCGTCAGCGACGCCCAGGTGGACGAAGCTCGGCTGGCGGGCCTGGCGAGCCTCTCTTCCGGCCGCTACATCGACGCCGTGAAGTCTCTCGACCTCGTCGTCAAGGCCCGGCCCGACGACGCCGAGGCCAGCCAGGCGCTTTCACGCGCCCGAGATTCGGTTTCGGCCCTCGGGTCGGCGATCCGCTCCTACAACGAGCAGGACTACGAAAGCGCCCTCAGGCTCCTCTGGGACCTTCGAAAGCAGGATCCGAAAAACAAGGACGTGGAGGAATACCTCTTCAAGAGCTATTTCAACGACGGAATCCTCAACTTGCAGTCGGGAAGCACGAAGAAGGCGGGCGAGGCATTTCGCGAGGCCGCCGCGCTCCGCCCGCAGGACGTCGAGACGCAGCGGCATCTGAAGTTCTCGCGGCGCTATGCCGGGGGGACGAGCGACCTCCTCGCGCGAATCTACGTCAAGCACGTCTCGCCCCGCCCGTGAGCGACGACCGATGACGGACAAGGGCCGCGATCCGCTCGCCGAGCATCCGCTGGGGGGAGATCCCGCTCCTGTGGCCAGGGGGCGCGGGAAGACGATGAACCTCTTCCCAGACGTCTCCGAGGCGCCTCTCTCGCCCTCCGCGGCGCCTCCCGGCTCCGCCCCCCCACCCGCGGCGGTCGCCTCCGCGTCCTCGGCCGTCGCGAGCTTCGACGAGCCCGAGGAGGTCGTCGACGAGCCGGGCGCCGAGGTTCCCGTCGCGTTCGCGCGGCGTTTCGCCGCTGGGCTCGCCGACGTCGTCATCCTGGGTCTCTTCGGCGCCCTCGAGCTTGCCGCCGGGGCGATCCTCCTCCAGCTCCGCTTTCCTCCGGCAGCTCTCCTCGGCCTCGGCGCCTTCCTCTTCCTCGCGGCGCTCGTTCTGCTCGTCCTCGTACCGTTCTTCTGGGGCGCCACGCCCGGAATGGCGCTCGCCGACCTTCGCGTCTCGGCTGCGGACGGCGGATCGCCGACCCTCGCGGCCTCGTCCCTCCGTTTTCTCGGGGCGCTTCTGACGGGAGCGCTCGCCGGCGTTCCCCTCCTCGTGGTCGCCTTCGACCGGAAGGGGCGGACGCTCTCCGACCTCCTCTCCCGCACAACCCTGGTCGCAACCCGCTGAACCGGCGGAGAGAGGGCGTTACCATCCGCCCGATGCGCCTCGCCCTCGGCCAGATGAACGCCACGATCGGCGACTTCGCGGGGAACGGCGCGAAGATCGAGCTCCTCTGGAGAGAGGCCGAGGCGGCGGGGGCCGACCTCCTCCTCGTTCCCGAGATGGCGCTTTGCGGCTACCCGCCGCGCGACCTCCTGGAACGCGCTTCGTTCCAGGCGGAAGCGGCCCGCCTTCTCGGCGAGCTCGCGCGCCGGGCGGGAAAGACCGCCCTGCTGGCCGGGACTTTTCTCCCGAATCCGTCGAAGACCGGAAAGCCCCTCTTCAACGCCGCGGTCCTCCTGCGCAACGGCCGGGCCGCCGCCGTTGCCAGGAAATGTCTCCTTCCGTCCTACGACGTCTTCGACGAGGTGCGCCACTTCGAGCCCGCCGAGGCCCCGACGCTCGTCCGGCTCGGCGGCCGGAGGATCGGCCTGACGATCTGCGAAGACCTCTGGAACGACAAGGATTTCTTCCGCCAGCGCCGCCTCTATCGCGACGACCCGGGAGAGACCCTTCTTGCGCGTGGGGCGGACCTGATCGTCAACGTCTCGGCCTCGCCGTTTTCCGAGGGAAAGCCCCGTCTCCGGCGGAGGATGCTCTCGCGGCTCGCTCGCGACGGAGGCGTCCCCGTGGTCTACGTGAATCTCGTCGGCGGGAACGACGAGCTCGTCTTCGACGGCGGGTCGATGGTTCTCGACGGACGTGGCCGCGTCCGGGCCCGCGCCGCGCTTTTCGAGGAGGACTTCGTCGTCGTCGACCTCGACGGGTCGAGCGTCACGGCGGTCGCCGGCTCCGAGCCGGCGGACCTTCCCGACGACGCCGAGGGCGAGCCTCTCGAGTCGCTCCGTCGCGCGCTCGTCCTCGGGATGCGGGACTACGCGAGAAAGTGCGGGTTTCAGGCCGCCGTCGTCGGCCTGTCCGGCGGCATCGACTCGGCTCTCGTCGGCGCTCTGGCGGTCGACGCCCTCGGCGCGGGAAACGTCACCGGGCTCGCCCTTCCCTCGCGCTACTCGTCCGAGGGCTCGATCACCGATGCACGCGCGCTCGCCGTGGCCCTCGGCATCCGGCTCGAGGTCGTCCCGATCGAGCCCCTCTTCACCGCCGCCACGGCGACGCTCGCTCCGCTCTTCGCGGGACGCCCCGACGACGTGACCGAGGAGAACCTCCAGGCCCGCATTCGGGGGATGCTCCTGATGGCCTTCTCGAACAAGCTGGGGCCGCTGCTCCTGACGACGGGCAACAAGAGCGAGCTGGCCGTGGGCTATTGCACCCTCTATGGCGACATGGCCGGCGGCCTCGCTCCGATTTCCGATCTCCCGAAGATGCGCGTCTACGCGCTCGCGAGGCACCTGAACCGCCGGGCCGGACGCGAGGTCATCCCGGTCTCGACGCTCGAGAAGGCCCCTTCGGCCGAGCTTCGGCCCGGCCAGACCGACCAGGACTCGCTCCCGCCCTACGAGGTCCTGGACCGGGTGCTCGAGGGTCTCGTGGAGCGGAACCAGACCCCCGCCGCGGCGGCTCGCGCGGTGGGAGCGCCCGCGGCGCTCGCCGCCGGGATCGCCCGACAGATCGACCGGGCCGAGTACAAGCGGCAGCAGGCCGCGCCCGGGTTGAAGGTCTCGACGAAAGCCTTCGGCAGCGGTCGCCGAATCCCGATCGCGCAGGTCTCCAGGGCGTGAGGTACACGGGAGAGCTGCCGCGCTCGCGGTATCCGTGGAAGGAGATCCGGGGCTCGTCCCACGACGTTCTCCTCTCCCGGATCAACGCGCTCGGCGCAGGTTTGTCCGTGCTCGACGTCGGCTTCGGCGCCGGACACCTCGCGCGCAGGATCCGCGCTCGTTGCCGCTACCTCGCCGGAATCGAGCTCGACCCCGAATCCGCCAGGGACGGGGCGTCCTTCTTCGACGATCCTCTCGTCGAGGACGTCGTCGCGGGCCTCTCCGGGCCGTGGAAGGAGCCCTTCGACGTCGTCGTCGCCGGAGACATCCTGGAGCACCTTCCCGAGCCGGACCTCGCGCTCTCGCTCATCCGGCCGATCATGAAACCCGGGGGCCTCCTCCTCGTCTCGCTTCCGAACGTCGCCAACGTCACCGTCCGGCTCGGACTCCTCTTCGGACGGTTCCCGCCGTCGGACCGCGGCATCCTCGATCGGACGCACCTTCGGTTCTTCACGCGGAGGACCGGACGGGAGCTCCTCCAGCGGAACGGATTCCAGGTCCTCCGGGAGACTCCGACCGCGATGCCTGTCGAGCTCGCCCTGCCCATTCTCGGCAAGCCTCCTCTCGCGGCCCCGGTCCGCGCCGCCGCGAGACTCCTCTCAGCCGCCTGGCCGGCGATGTTCGGATACCAGATCGTCTACGAAGCGAGGTCTGCGTCATGACACCCCCGGCCCTTTCCCTCGTCATTCCCGCCTACAACGAGGAGAAGCGCCTCCCCGTGGCCCTGGCACGCATCGCCGACTGGCTCGGCTCCCGCACGCCGCCGTTGTCGGCCGAGGTCCTCGTCGTCGACGACGGCTCCTCGGACCGGACGGCCGCGGTGGCCGAGAAGACCGCTGCCGGCCTCGGGCTCCCCTTTCGAGTCATCCGCCTGCCGGAGAACCGCGGCAAGGGGGCCGCCGTCCGCTCCGGCGTCCTGGCAGCCCTGGGCGAGCACGTCCTCGTAACCGACGCGGACCTCTCGACACCGATCGAGGAGGTCGACAAGCTCCTCGACGCCGGAGCCCCGGTCGCCATCGGCTCCCGGGGTGTCGACACGACGCTCGTGAAGGAACCGCAGTCCCTCTTCCGCGTCGCGAGCGGACGGTTCTTCAACCTCCTCGTGAGACTCCTCGTCGTCTCGGGCATCCGGGACACGCAGTGCGGCTTCAAGCTCTTCCACAGGGACGTGGCCCGGGAAGTCTTCTCACGGACTACGGTCGACCGCTTCGCCTTCGACGTCGAGGTGCTTCTGCTCGCCCGACGGCTCGGCTACCGGATCGCGGAAGTCCCGGTCCTCTGGTTCAACTCCCCGGACACCCGCGTAGGTTTCGGCGGCGGCTTGGAAGCGTTCGGCACCCTCTTCCGGATCCGCTGGCGGGTCTCCCGGACGATGCGCGCGAGGCCGGCCCCTCCGCAGGCCTGACCCGCTCCCCCCTCGCGCGCCCGGCGGGCGGAACACTCCCCTTCCGGCTCATCTCCCGATACGATCTCCGGCCGACACCGGAGGTGCAGCATGAAGCCCAAAGTCGGAGTCGTCCTCTCGGGCTGCGGCGTCTACGACGGCGCCGAGATCCACGAGTCGGTCCTCCTGCTCCTCGCCCTCGACCGGGCCGGGGCCGAGGCCGTCTGCCTCGCGCCGGACGTCGCGCAGAAGCACGTCGTGAACCACCTGACGGGGCAGCCCGCCGAGGGCGAGACCCGGAACGTCCTCGTCGAGGCCTCTCGCATCGCGCGCGGGAAGGCGAAGAGCCTCGCCGGCTTCGACCCCGCGGGGCTCGACGCCCTCGTTCTCCCGGGTGGCTTCGGGGCCGCCAAGAACCTCTGCGACTTCGCGTTTCGCGGAGCAGCCTGCGAGGTTCACCCGGAGGTCGCCCGGGTCGTCCGCGCCGTCCACTCGGCGGGCAAGCCGGTCGGCGCCCTCTGCATCGCCCCGGTCCTGCTCGCGAGGCTCCTCGGCGCCGAGAAGCCCCGCCTGACGATCGGGACCGATCCCGGGACGGCCGCCGCGATCGAGAAGATGGGGGGCGAGCACGTCTCCTGCGGCGGCGGCAAGACGGTCGTCGACGAGGAGAGGCGCCTCGTCACGACCCCCGCCTACATGCTCGACAGCCCGATCTCCGAGGTTTCCGCCGGCATCGAGACGCTGGTCTCCGAGCTCCTTCGGATGACCCGGGGCTGAACTTCCAGGACCTCGATGCCGAACCTCGGTGCCAGGCGTGCAATCGTGTATTGTTATCGACAATACACGATTGCACGCCTGGCACCGAACTGGGTTTCCGTCGGTCGCGCAGCGCGCCGCCCTCCCGGTGCGGAGGGGACCGAGGGGGACCGGAGGAGGCGAATCGCGCCTCCCCCGAACGTCACGCGCCGGGACCCGGGCGGTCCCGGCTCCCCCAGCAAAACTAGTAGATCGGGAACGCGGCCGTCAGCGCCTCGACCTTGGCCTTCACTGAGGCCCTGACCGCGTCGTCCTCGGGCTCGGCGAGAACCTCGCCGATCCAGGCGGCGATCGTCTTCATCTCGGCCAGACCCATGCCGCGCGTGGTGACGGCGGGGGTCCCGAGGCGCAGGCCCGACGTGACCATCGGCGGGTTCGGGTCGAACGGAATGGCGTTCTTGTTGACGGTGATCCCGGCGTGGTCGAGCGCCTTTTCCGCCACCTTGCCCGTCAGCTTCTTCGGGCCGAGGTCGACGAGGAAGAGGTGGTTGTCGGTCCCGCCGGAGACGATCCGGAAACCCTGCTCGGCCACGGCGGCCGCAAAGGCCTTCGCGTTCTCGAGGACCGCCTGCTGGTAGGTCGTGAACTCGGGCGAGAGCGCCTCGAGAAACGACACGGCCTTGGCGGCGATGACGTGCTCGAGCGGGCCGCCCTGAAGGCCCGGGAAGACCGCCTTGTCGATCTCCTTGGCCCACTCGGGGGTGCAGAGGACGAGGCCGCCACGCGGCCCGCGGAGCGTCTTGTGCGTCGTCGAGGTGACGAAATGGGCGTGCCCGACGGGCGAGGGATGGAGGCCCGTCGCGACGAGACCCGCGATGTGGGCCATGTCGACCATGAGGAGCGCGCCGACCGAGTCGGCGACCTGCCGGAACCTCGGGAAGTCGAGGACGCGCGGGTAGGCCGAGGCGCCCGCAATGATGAGCTTCGGCTTCTCGGCCTCGGCGATCCGGGCGAGCTCGTCGTAGTCGATCGTCTCCGTCTCGCGCGTGACGCCGTAGGAGACGACGCGATACTGCTTGCCCGAGATCGAGAGCGGGTGGCCGTGGGTCAGGTGACCGCCGTGCGCGAGCGACATGCCGAGGAGCGTGTCGCCGGGCTTGAGGCACGCCAGGTAGACGGCGGTGTTCGCCTGCGAACCCGAGTGGGGCTGGACGTTCGCGTGGATCGCGTCGGGGTTCGCGGGCGAAAAGAGCTTCTTCACGCGAGAGATGGCGAGCGACTCGGCCACGTCGACGTTCTCGCAGCCGCCGTAGTAGCGCCGTCCGGGATACCCCTCGGCGTACTTGTTCGTCAGGACCGAGCCCATCGCCTCGAGGACGGCTCGGGAGGCGTAATTCTCGGAAGCGATCAGCTCGAGGCCGTCGCGCTGGCGGGCGAACTCGGCGTCGACGGCAGAGGCGATCTCCGGGTCGACGGCGGCGAGCGAGCGCCCCATCAGGCGGGGGCTCTGGGTGAGGGTCGTGCTCATCGGGGGTCTCCTTCGGCGCGCGGCGGGGGGGCGTCGAGCGTGTCGACGCGTTTCTGGTGGCGCCCGCCGGCGAACGGTGTCGTGAGAAAGGTCTCGAGGATCGCCATCGCGTGGGGGACGGCGGTGATGCGCGCACCAAGGCCGAGGACGTTCGCGTCGTTGTGCTCGCGCATGAGCCGGGCGGAGAAGAGCTCCGTCGCGACGCCGGCCCGCACGCCGCGGACGCGGTTCGCCGCGATGGAGATGCCGATCCCGGTGCCGCAGACGACGACGCCCCGCTCGGCCTTCCCGGACGCGACGGCCTCGCCGACGGCGAAGCCGAAGTCGGGGTAGTCGACGGAGGCGGTCGAGGTCGTGCCGAGGTCGAGGATCTCGTACCCGAGCTCCGCGGCGCGGCGCGCCAGGAGCGACTTGAGCTCGAAGCCGGCGTGGTCGGAGCCGAACGCGATTCGCATCGGCGAATCCTAACCCGCCGGCGCCCCGGCGGGCCGCCGCGGGTACGGCGCGAAGAGGGCGTCGTACTCGGCGAGGGCGTAGCTGTCCGTCATCCCCGCGATGTGGTCGGCGATGCAGCGGAGGACCTGCGGCTCCTCTCGCCAACGGCCCGCGATGACCCCCTCCACCTTCTTGAGCGGGACCTCCCGGAGAAACGGGAGGCCCGAGAGCTCGGCCACCCTCCGGAGGACGGCGTCGGGGAGGAGCCGCGGGTTCTTCGCGTAGGCGTCGAAGAGGCGGTTCACGACGAGCTGCGCGCGGGAGTCGTGCTGGGAGACGGCCTGGCTGTGGATGATGTGGCGGTAGACGAACTCCTTCAGCTCGAGGTACCGCTTCTCCCCTTCGCGCGAGGGGGCGACGAGGGAGCCGGGGAGCTTCCTCCTGTGGGCGGCGAACTCCGCCGGCATCGTCACCTTCCGCGCAGTGAGCCACTTCTCGATCGCCCCGTGCGAGGCAACGATGAGGTCGGTGACGAGGTGATGGATCAGGCCTCGGATGAGAAGCGCCTTCTGGACCGCCGGATCGGAGGCGTCCCGCCAGCGGGCGCCGAGCCCCGCCACGATCTCCCGCGCGAGCGGGATCTCCTCCGCCTTGCCGATCCCGACGAGGCCGAGGCCGTCCTCGAGGTCGTGCGCCTGCTGGGCGATCTCGTCGGCCCAGCCGACGGCCTGCCCTTCCAGGTGGCAGCCCGAGCCGAGATGGAGCCCCTCGGGGTCGAGGACCGGAAACGGAAAATCGCGCTTCCAGGTCGTGTGCTTGAGGATCCCCTCGCGCGTTTCGTCCGTCAGGTTCAGCCCCGGCTCCTCGTACCGCTTCTCGAGGAGGTCGACGACACGCACCGATTGGTAGTTGTGCTTGAAGGCCCCGACTCCCGCGACGGCCGTCGCCGACAGCACCACGGCCGGTTCCCCTCCCGTCAGGATCCGGTTCAGCGCCTTCTCCCCGGAGTGGCCGAACGGGGTGTGGCCGAGGTCGTGCGCGAGGGCGCACGCCTCGGCGAGGTCCTCGTTCAGGCCGAGCGTCCGCGCGATCGTCCTCGCCACCTGCGTCACCTCGAGGGTGTGCGTCAGGCGCGTCCGGTAGTGGTCCCCCTCGAACGGGATGAAGACCTGCGTCTTGTGCTTGAGGCGACGGAAGGCCTTGGAGTGGACGATCCGGTCCCGGTCCCGCTGGTACTCGGTCCGGTAGTCGGTCCCGTCGGCCTCGGGCTCGATGCGGTGGCGACGGGCCGCGCCGGCCGCGCGCGAGGCGTAGATCGCGAGCCGCGCGTCTTCGAAGGCCTCGAGGTCCCTCTTGGTGTAGGCAACGGCCCCCACGGGCCTCCCTTCGATCATCCAGGTCCTCCGGGGAGCCGTCCGCCTCAGGCGTCCCGGGGCTCGACGAGCGCCAAGGCTTCGCCGGCGAGGACGAGCGACCCGGCCACGAGTATAGGTGCGTCTCCCCCCTTTCCCTCGAGGGCCGCGAGGGCGACCGCCAGCGAGGCGGCGCGCGGGAGCCCCGGCCGCCCGAGGCTCGCGGCGAGGGCATCCACCGGAACGGCACGGGGCGAGGCGGGGGCGACGAGGACGACGTGTCGGGCGCGCGAGGCCAGGGGAGCGAACATCTCCCCGAACGCCTTGTCGCCGAGGGCGCCGAAGACCAGGTCGATCCGCCCCGACAGCCCGGTGGCGTCGAGATACGCGGCCACGGCCGCCGCTCCGGCGGGGTTATGGGCGCCGTCGACGAGGAGCGGGCGAAGGCCCGGGCGCGGGACGGTCTGAAGCCTCCCGGGCCAGCGGATCGCGGCGATTCCCTGCCGGACGGTCGCGCCGTCGAGAGGGGCGAAGGCGCCCGCCGCGGCGACGGCGAGGGCGAGGTTCGCGCGTTGGTGCGCACCGGGGAGAGGCGACACGTCGTCCCATGCGGGCGACGGAGAGATCTCGACGAGACGCGCGCCAATCCGTCCGGCCTCGGACCGCAGTACGCCGAGGCCGTCTCCGGTCGCCGCTGTCAGCGCCGGCTGGCCCCGGCGGAAGATCCCGGCCTTCTCGCGCGCCACGTCCGCGAGCGACGGACCGAGCGTCTCGAGGTGGTCCTCCTCGATGTTCGTGACGACGGACACCTCGGGTTCGAGGACGTTCGTGGCGTCGAGCCGTCCTCCGATCCCGACCTCGACGACACCGACGGAGACGCACGCGCGGCGAAACAGCTCGCACGCGGCGACGACGAGCGCCTCGAAGTACGTCGGGCGAAGCGCGTCCTCGCCGGAGACGGCGGCCACGAGCCGGAGGGCCGCGTCGAGCTGCGCCTCGGAGACGTCGCGTCCGCAGAGGCGAACCCGCTCGGTCACGCGGACGAGGTGGGGAGAAGTCGTCAGGCCGACACGGAGGCCCGCCGCCTCGAGGATCGACGCGGCCGCCGCTGCCGCGGACCCCTTGCCGTTCGTCCCGCCGACGAGGAGCACCCGGAAGGAGGCCTGCGGATTCCCGAGCGCGGCGAGGAGGGCGCGCGTGCGCGCGAGGCCGGGTCGGATCTTCTGCGGCCCCAGAGCGTCGAGCCAGCGAAGGCCGGGCCCCGGGTTCACGCGGCCAGGAGCCGGAGGACGTTCGCGAGCGCCGCCTTCAGCTCCTTGCGAGGGACGACGACGTCGACGAAGCCGTGGTCGAGGAGGAACTCGGAACGCTGGAACCCCTCCGGGAGGGTCTGCCGGATCGTCTGCTCGATGACCCGCGGACCGGCGAACCCGATGAGCGCCTTCGGTTCGGCGAAGGTCACGTCGCCGAGCATCGCGAACGAGGCGGTGACGCCGCCCGTCGTCGGATCGGTGAGGACCGTGAGGTAGGGGACGCGCGCCTCGGCGAGACGGCCGAGCGCCGCGGAGACCTTCGCCATTTGCATGAGAGAGAGGATTCCCTCCTGCATCCGCGCTCCACCCGAAGCGGTGACCACGACGAGAGGAACCCTCTCTTCGCGTCCCCTCTCGGCCATTCGCGTCAGCACCTCGCCGACCACCGAGCCCATCGACCCTCCCATGAAGGCGTAGTCGAGGGCCGCCACCAGAACTCTCGATCCCTCGAGCTTCCCCTCGCCGGCCGCGATGGCGTCGGTCCGGCCAGCCGACGCCTCGTAGCTGCGGAGGCGATCGCGGTAGCGTTTCGTGTCCCGGAAGCGGAGAGGATCGGTCGCTCGGAGGTCCGCGAACAGGGGCTGGAACGCCCCGTCGTCGAAGAGGAGCTTCAGCCGCTCCTCGACCAGGAGGCGGAAGTGGAACCCGCACTTCGGGCAGACGCGCTGGTTCCGCTCGACCTCCTTGGCGTAGAGCGTCTCGCGGCAGCCGTCGCACTTGAGGAAGAGCCCCTCGCCGAGGGAGGTCGACTTCCCCATGTCCCGCAGCGCGCGGGGGGCCTTGTCCTTCCGGAACCAGAGGGCCATAGACGGGCGATCTTACCCTCTCCCCGCCGGCAGACCGCCCGTCGGAGTCCCGAGCGTGACGAGGGGCGTGCCGTCGGCGAGCGGCGTGACGCACGCCGGGACGCCGAAGAGCTCCGACAGAGACTTCTCCGTGACGCTCAGGCGGACCGGTCCGGAGGCAAGGACCGCGCCGCCCGAGAGAAGGACGGCGTCGTCGGCCGTCCGGGCGGCGAGGTCGACCTCGTGCGTCGAGAAGACACAGGTCGCGCCCGCGGCGGCGCGGCGCTTGAGGACGTCGAGGACCAGGAAGCGGTGGCGAGGATCGAGGCTCGCGGTCGGCTCGTCGAGGAGAAGAACGCGCGGCTGGCCCGCCAGAACGCGGGCGAGGTAGACCCGCTGCCGTTCGCCTCCCGAGAGGCTCCGCACGTCGCGCTCCTCGAGTCCCGCGGCGTCGACCTCTTCCAGCGCGGCACGGGCAATATCGACGTCCCCGCGGGACGGCGTCGAGAACGGGCCGAGGAAGGGGGTGCGACCGAGGAGGACGACGTCGAGAGCCGTCGCCGGGAAGAACGGCTCGAACCCCTGCGGAAGGTAGCCGAGCACCCGCGCCGCAGCCCGGCGGGGGACGCTCCCGAGCGGCGCGCCCTCGAGGAGGACCCTGCCGCGGGAGAGGACGAGAAGGCCCGCGAGGATCTTCAGAAGCGTCGATTTTCCCGAACCGTTCTCGCCCAGGAGCGCGACGAGCCGTCCCTCTCCGAAGCCGAGCGTGACGCCGTTCAGGACGTCGCGCCCCCTTAGGTAGCCGGCGGAGACGCCCTCGAGGGCGAGGGGCGTCAGGCCCGCCTCCGGAGGAGGACGAGGAACGCCGGGGCACCGAGGAGCGCCGTCACGGCTCCGATCGAGATCTCGTTCGGGGCGAAGAGGGTCCGCGCGAGGAGATCGGAGGCGACGAGGAGGATCCCTCCACCCAGGAATGATCCGAGGAGGAGCGCCCTGTGGCCGTGGGTCAGGCGTCTCACGACGTGGGGGACGAGGAGGCCTACGAATCCGATGATTCCGGCGTGTGCGACGGCCGCTGCCGCCAGGAGCGAGGCGGCAATGTACGCGATCCGCTTGGCCCGTTCCACCGGCACGCCCAGCGTGAAGGCGGTTTCCTCGCCGAGCGTCATCGCGTCGAAGGCGCGGGCCAGGGGGAGGAGGACGACGAGGCCGAGCGCCGAATACGCCAGAAGCGAGAGGACAGCGTCACCCGTCGCGCCGGAGAGCGAACCGAGCATCCAGAAAACGAAGCCCCGGGCGCCCGCCGCGTCGCTGAAGGAAAGGAGGAAGAGAAGGACGGCCGAGGCGAGCGCATTCACCACGACGCCCGACAGGAGAAGACGACCGCGGTCGAGCCTTCCTCCCACCGACGCACCGAGACCGACGAGAAAGACCGCCGCCAGGGCTCCGGCGAGGGAGGCGATCGGGAGGGCGAACGATCCGAGGAGGCCGCCGGCTCCGGCTCCGAGGGTGACGGCGACGAGGGTGCCGCAAGCCGCGCCCCCCGAGACGCCGAGAAGGTAGGGGTCCGCGAGAGGATTGCCGAGGAGGGCCTGGAGGGCCGCCCCCGACAGGCCGAGCGCCCCGCCGACGAGAAGGCCGAGGAGTGCCCGGGGCAGGCGGAGATCACGGACGATCGTCACGGTGGCCGGATCGCCCGTCCCAGCGAGCGCGGCGAGCGCATCGGTCGGCGCAAAGCGGACGCTTCCTACGCCGAGCGAAGCGAGGAGCACGGCGAGGGCGAGAAGGAGTAGGACGAGGAGGAGCGGGCCGGTGCGCCTCACGGCACCACCCCCGGCAGCCTCTCTACGAGGGCCTCCAGCGCGTCGACGAGGCGCGGGCCCGGGCGTTCGAGCCATGCGCCCGGCAGGACGACGACGCGTCCCTCCCGCACAGCCGGGAGGAGATACCACCGGCCGCCCGGCACGAAGGCCGCCCGAAAGGCGGCGCCGTTCTCGAGCGTCTCCGGCCGGACGACGACGCGCGGGTTCCATCCAACCAGTGTCTCGTGCGAGACGCGGGGCCACTCGCCCGCAGACGCCGGTACGACGTTCGACAGGCCCGCCCGGGCGAGGAGATCCCCGACGAACGTCGCCGGACCGGCCACGACCGGTGGGTCCGGCCAGATCAGCGCGAGCGCACTCCAGCGAAGGGGGCCCCTCCGGGTGGAGGCGCGCGCCTCGGCCGCCGTGGCACGCGCCTCCAGCGAAGCCACCAGTCGAGCGGCTTCGACCGTCGTGCCGAGCGCGGACCCGACCCTTCGGATGTCTTCGAAAACGCCGGCGAGCGACGTGGCGTCCGTGACCACGACGCGCACCCCGAGCGAGGCGAGGCGATCCGCGGCACGCCGGTCCGTGCCGTCCCTGGAGACGACCGCGAGGTCGGGGCGGAGGGCGACGATCCGTTCGAGGTCGGGGGCGAAGCCGCCGAGCTTCGCCTTCCCGCTGGACTCGGGAAGGTCGGCCGCAAAATCCGACACTCCGACGACCCTCTCCGCGGCTCCGAGGGCGTAGACGATCTCGGCCGACGACGGGGCCAGCGCGACGATGCGCTGCGGGGACGCGAAAGCGGACGTCGCGGCGGCAATCAGCGCGCAGCCGAGCCCGAGGGAAAGCCTGGCAGGAGAGGGCACGGGTGCAGGAGAAGGCGAGGGCTCCGGCACCTTCACGCGGGGTGGGTGCCGGAGCCCGTCAGCGACCGTTTGGACGACGGGCGCCGGGCGCCCGTCAGGACTCCTCGGACTCCTCGAGGTCGTTCTGAATGCCGAGTCGAAGGCAGGCCGCGGCGTACATCTGGCGCGCCGCCTTCTGACCGTTCTGAAGCTCGGCGAGGCGCTCCTTTACCTTGGCCAGCTCTTCCTGGATCTGGGCTTCCAGGTCGCTGATCTCCTTCTTGGTGACTCGGAGCGTGTTCTCGTAAAACTTCCTCTGTTCGTCGTTCAGACTCATGCGGAAACTCCTTCTCGAATTCCCAATCCGGTTGTCTCAGGGCGCTTCGGGCGCCACGTCACTTCTCGTCACGTCCCGCCTGGTCTCTTCGCGGCCGTCCGCCTCACGGCCTGACGGCGATGGCGAAGGTCTTCCACATCTTCACCCGGACGCCACCCTTCGTGGCAGGCTGGATCTGCGATCCCTTGAGAGCGGCGAGAGCCGCCTGGTCGACGAACTCGAAGCTCGACTTGCGGACGATGCGGGTGTCGGTCACCTGACCGGTCTCCGTCACGAGCGCCATGATCGCGACCGTGCCCAGGCCCGACGGGGCGCCGCTCCTCTTCTGAATCTGCTTTGCCTGCGGCGGCATCACCGGGAATCGGCCGAGCTTGACGAGCTGCGGCTCGACGACACCGACCCCTGGCCCGACCAGGTCGCCTTCGCGCACGGCCCCGGCGGCCGCCGCGGGGGCCTGTGGAGCCGCAGCAGCCGGAACGACCGGATGGGGTGCTTCGGCAACGACGGCCTCGGCGGTCGGCTTGGGCGGAACGGGGGTCGGCTCGGCCGCCTTCGGCGGCTCCGGGACCCGGGTCGGCTCGGGCGCAGCCTTCGGCGGCTGGAGCGGCTGGCCCGGCGCCAGCGAGACGGCGGGAGCGACTGGCTGAGCGGCGCCCGGCGCCGCCGGCTTGGCCTGCTCCGCTGCGGCTTTCTGTGCCGCGTCGCGAAGCTTCTTGGCTTCTTCGGCGGTCGCCTTGCGGAGCTCGGCCTCCAGGGCCTTCGGGTCGATGACCTTCTCGGGAACCGAAGGGGATTCCGTCGTCGCCGGCGCGGCCCCGGTCGTGGCGGGGGCGACGGCGGGAACAGGAGTCGGGACCGGGGCCGGCTCCGGCGCCTTACCGCGCATCAGGAAGTAGGCGGCCGCGCCGAGGACGATGACTCCTACGCCAATGCCGGCGAAGAGACCGGTACGGCTCTTCGAAGGCTCCTCGCCGATGCTGATCGCGGGCTGCGACACCTCGACCGGCGCTGGGACGGGGGCGGGTTCGGCCGCCTTCTCCTTCTTGGAGATGACGAGGCCCTTCCCCTTCTTCTTCTCCTCGGGGGCGGGCGCCGCGGCGACTTGCGCGAACGCAGCGTCGATCTGGGCTTCGGAGGTGGCAGCGGTCGCCTCGACGAGACGGTGCATGTAGATCGCGAGGTCCGCCGGGCCCGGAGCGGGCTGGAAGGAGTAGAGGACCGAGTTGATGTCCTTCTCCATCTCCGACGCGTTCTGGTAGCGGTCCTGCGGGTTCTTCGCGAGCGCCTTGAGGACGATTTGGTCGACCTTCTTGGGGACGTCGGGGTTCTTGATAGACGGCGCCTCGGAGCGCGCGTCCCGCACCTGCTCGAGAATCGTCAGGTCGGTGTCGCCGCTGAAGAGCCGTTCGCCCGCCAGCATCTCGAAGAGGACGATGCCGAGCGAGAAGATGTCCGTCCGGCGATCGACCTTCTTCCCCCACGCCTGCTCGGGGGACATGTACTGGAGCTTGCCCTTGAGGGCGCCGGCCTGCGTCTGCTGGACCTTCGTCGCCGCCTTCGCGATGCCGAAGTCGCAGAGCTTGATGTCCCCCTCGAAGCTGATCAGGACGTTCTGGGGCGAAACGTCACGATGGACGAGGTTGAGCTCCTTGCCGTCCAGCCCCATCCGCCGATGCGCATAGTCGAGGGCGTTGGCGACCTTCGAAGCGATGAAGAGCGCAAGGTCGACCGGGAGCGGGTAGCCCTTCTCGGACGCCGTCTTCAGGATGGAGCGGAGGTCCTTGCCCTCGACGTACTCCATCGCGATGTAGTGGTAGGCGTCTTCCTTGCCCAGGTCGTAGATGTGGATGATGTTGTTGTGGGTCAGCTGTGCCGCCAGCTTGGCCTCGTCGACGAACATCGTGATGAAGTCATCGTTATCGGCCATGTGCGGGAGGATTCGCTTGATGGCAACGATCTTCTCGAAGCCTTCCTCCCCGCGCATCCGGGCCTTGTAGACCTCCGCCATGCCGCCAGCCGCGATCTTCTCGAGAAGCTGGTAGCGGCCGAAGCCTCCCGGGCTGGCCGTGCCCGGCCGGCCCTTGGGGACCGCGACCGGGGCCGGCTCTGCCACAGGCTTCGAGGCGGGCAGGGGTTCCGGTTTTGGAGCGGGCGCGGAAACGGGCTTCGGAGCAGGCGCCGGCGCGACAGAGGACTTGTCCGTCTTGTCCGTCTTGTCTGCCGGCTTGATCGGGCGCAATCCCGAGAGGGTGTCTGTGAGCATCCGGTCGACTGCGGTATCGACCCTCGGCTTCGGGGCCGGAATGGGGTGAGGGATGGATCCCGTGTCGACACGGAGCGTCCGGTCGGAGAGCGGCCCTGGGACCGCGGCAGGGCGAGCCGGGGCGGGGGTCTCCGCCACGACCCTCGGGATCGACCCGGACGCCGGGGTCGGTTTCAGGTTGGGACGGGAGAGGATGCCCGAAAGCGTCTGCTCGAGCTTCCGGTTGATCCCGGGATCCGTTCCGGCCGGGGCGGGACGCGCTTTCTCCAGCTTCTCCTCTTTCTCCTCTGCTTCGACACCGGAAATGACGTCCGAGAAGATGTCGTCCGCGGAGAGGAGCGGCTGACCGCTCGTTCCCGGGAACGGATCGTGGCTCTTCGCACCGAGCGCCGAGGAGATCTCGGCGAACAGGGCTTCCTCGGCGAACGGCTTCTCCAGGATTCCCGTGGCGCCTTCCCGGGCCGCGTCGGCTTTCTTGTCCTTTCCCTTGTAGCCCGACGCCATCAGGAGGACCGGCGGCGTCGGCCCGAGGGCCTGCATTCCGCGGATGACATCGCGCGTCCGGAGCTTGGGCAGGACCGTCGAGATCAGGACGAGGTCGGGCCGGCCACGCCTGTATGCCTCGAGACCGTCCTCGCCGTCCTTGGCGACGACGAGGTCGAAGTCCTTCCCTGCGAGATAGCCCTTGATACGGTCCAGGTACCTCGGCTCGTATTCGATCAGGAGAATCGTCTTCGCCATACGTCGTGGGGCCTGTGGCCCGGTCCCCCCCGCACTCCGAAGTCTCCTCCGGAAAGTCACCTATTATCGCCCCGGAAGTGGGCCTGTCAACGACGTTTACCGGCACGAACCGGCTGTCCGGACGCTCCTTGCGAGCTTATGACGTTCGTGTTCTCGGCTGCAAGGTCAGCCAGATCGAGGCCGGCCGTCTGGCACGAATTCTCGAGGCTTCGGGCCTTTCCCGAGTGCGGCCCGGGGAGTTCGCCGACGTTCTGGTCCTTCACGCCTGTACCGTTACGGAGCGCGCCGATCGTGACGCGCTCCGGTTGATGCGGCGCCTCCGCCGGGAGCATCCCGCCGCACTCCTGGCAGTGACGGGATGTCTCGCCGAGCGGGACCCGGACGGCCTCGCGCGGCGTCCCGAGGTCGATCTCGTTGCAGGGCACGGATCTTCTGCCGCTCTCGTCCGCCTGATCGAGGAGGTGCTCGCGGGGCTCATCCCCGGGAAGATCGCCGCGCTCGGCGTTTCTACCGACGAGGTCCTTCGCTCTCCCCTCGCGTGGACCTCGGGACCGGGGCGCACGCGCGCGTTCCTGAAGATCCAGGATGGATGCGGCCGGCGCTGTGCCTTCTGCATCGTCCCGTCGCTCCGCGGGAGCGAGCGAAGCGCCCCTTCCGCCGAGGTCGAGGAGGCGGTCCACGCCCTGGGTGCGCAGGGGATCCCCGAGGTCGTCCTATGCGGGGTTCACCTGGCGGCGTTCGGAAGTGATCGGGGAGAAAGCCTGGTCGCGCTCCTCGAGAGACTCGAATCCCGTCCTCCTGCGTGCCGGGTCCGGCTTTCCTCCCTCGAGCCGATGGAAGCGGGCGAAGCCCTGGTCGACCTCGTCGCCGCCGGAAGCGTCGTCGTTCCCCACCTCCACCTTCCGCTCCAGTCCGGCTCCGACGCCGTCCTGCGCCGGATGAGACGCGGAATGACGACCGTCCGCTTCCGCGCGCTCCTGAACCGCGCCTGGCGGGGGAACCCGCGCGTCCACCTCGCGACCGACGTCATCGCGGGCTTTCCCGGAGAGACGGACGCCGAGTTCTCCGAGACGGAGGTGCTCCTTCGAGACCTGCCCCTCGCCTCGCTCCACGTCTTTCCGTTCTCTCCCCGATCCGGGACCTTCGCCGCGGGGCTCGCTGCGACGGACGGGGTGCCGCGGACCGTGGTGACCCGGCGGGCCGCGCGCCTGCGCGACCTCGACTCGAGGATTCGCCGCACCTTCGCCCGGTCCCACGACGGACGCTGCGCCGACCTCGTATCGCTCAACGGGGGCGTCGGCCTCACCGAGACCTACGTCGAGGCCGCGCTGACGGCAGGATGCCCTCCGGCCGGGAGCCGCTTCCGGGCCCGTCTTGCGCTCCTGTCCGACGGGACCCTGGCGGCCCACCCGGAGACCCAGCCTCCTGATAGACTTCAGGGCTTCTAAATCCCGGCCCCAGCGGCCCGAATTCCTCGAGGTGAGCCATGTCCGGTCACAGCAAGTGGAGCACGATCAAGCACAAGAAGGGCGCCGCCGATGCCAAGCGGGGCCGGCTCTTCACGAAGCTGATCAAGGAAATCACGATGTCCGCCAAGGTTGGTGGCGGCGTGATCGACTCGAACCCGCGGCTTCGAAGCGCGGTCCTCGCCGCCAAGAAGGCCTCGATGCCGTCGGACAACATCGACAAGGCGATCAAGCGGGGGACGGGTGAGCTCGAGGGCGTCACCTACGAGGAGATCACCTACGAGGGTTACGGGCCCGGAGGCGCCGCGATCCTGATCGAGGCGATGACCGACAACAAGAACCGGACGACCGCCGAGGTCCGCCACCTCCTCTCGAAGTACGGCGGGAACCTGGGCGCGACCGGATCGGTCGCATTCCAGTTCTCGAAGAAGGGCTACATCGCGGTCGAGAAGGGCACCGCCTCCGAGGACGCACTCATGGAAGCGGCGCTCGAAGCCGGTGCCGAGGATTTCGAGGCCGAGGATTCCGACGTTTACGAGATCATCACCGACCTGGCCTCCTTCGAGACGGTGAAGGCGCAGCTCGAGGCGAAGAAGTTCGTTCTCCAGACCGCCGAGCTCCAGATGATCCCGTCGACGATGGTCGCCGTCGGCGAAAAGGCCCCGGCGCTCCTGAAGCTCCTCGACATGCTCGAGGACAACGACGACGTCCAGAAGGTCTGGTCGAGCGGCGACATCGACGACCAGTACCTCGAGGACACCTGAGCTCTCCGGGGCGCGCTGTTCGCCGCCCCCCGGCCCCCCCGACTGCGAGGCAAGGCACGTGCGGTCGAATCCCTCTCACGCTCTGAGCCCCGCCCGGCGGTGAGGATCCTCGGCGTCGACCCGGGGAGCCGCGCCGCCGGCTGGGCTCTCGTCAGCTTCGACGGACCGCCCCGGCTCGTCGCCGCCGGGGTCCTGCGTCCTGCTACGAACACGTCGTTCGCCGAGAGGCTCCTCGCGATCCACGACGGCCTCCTCGCCGTCGTCGAGCGCGAGCACCCGGATGAGGCGGCCGTGGAACGGGTCTTCTCGGGCGTGAACCCCCAGAGCCTGATCACCCTCGGCGAGGCACGGGGGGTCCTTCTCCTCGCCCTCGCCCGCGCTGCGGTCCCGATCCACGAGGTCACGCCCGCCGAGATCAAGAAGACCATCACCGGCACGGGCCAGGCCGAAAAGGAGCAGGTCCGCAGGATGGTCCTCTCACTCCTCGGCTCCCCTTCGGGTTACTCGCGCCTGGCGCTCGACGCTGCCGACGCGACGGCGGCCGCCCTCACACACGGGTTCCGGACGGCAGCCGGGCGGCGTGCCGCCCTGTCCTCGACCGCGCCCTCTCCCGTCCGGCGCCGCGTGGGCGGTTGAGCATCCGGGGAGCGGGTGCTATCGTCTCGCGTCGCGAGACTGCCCAGAGATGTCTTTCCAAGGCTCCCTCAAAGAACTCCCCCTCGCCGACATCGTGCAGCTCGTCGCGGTCTCGGGGAAGACCGGGATGTTCTCCCTGAACCGCGGCGCAGAACAGGGTGCCGTCTACATCCAGAACGGTCAGATCACGCACGCGAAAGTGAACGACATCGAGGGTGAGGACGCCATCTACGCCCTCGCGCTCTGGAATGAAGGCCAGTTCCAGTTTTCCGCCGGCATCGAGCCTGACGGACGGACGATCACCCGCTCGAACACGAACCTCCTCATGGAGGCGGCGCGGCGGAGCGACGAGTGGAAGATCCTCTCGAAGAAGATCCCCTCGACCGAATCCGTTCCCCAGCTCGTCTGCCGGGAAGGGCTCAGCGAGCCGGTGACCCTGACGCCGATGGAGTGGCTCGTCGTCACGGGGATCGACGGTTTCAAGTCCATCGAGGAGATCGCCCGGGCGGCACGTATTTCGGCCTTCGACGTCGCCAAGACGCTCTACGGCCTCATCACCGCAGACCTCGTGGGGATCCGATCGAAGGTCGACGCCCGGTCGGCGTCCGCTCCTGCGCCTCCGGCCGCGGCGCTCGCCCCGTCGCCCGCCGGTCCCGTGGTCACGACGCACAGCGGCGTCTTCAACGCGGTCACTCGTGGCGACGAGCGTCGGAGCCTCCAGATCCTCTGCACGAAGGTGAAGCAGGAGGCCGAGAGCGCCGCTCTCGCCCCGGGAGACCCCGCGATCGACCGGCTCTACCGCTCCGCCCTCGGAGAGGTCGACAAGGGCCGCGGCCTCGACGTCGTGAGGGAGCTCATCCGAAGCCTCGAGCAGACGGTCGCCGCTCTCCGTGGACGCGAGGCGAGCCTCGCCTTCCGCGAGAAAATGGCCCCCCTGCTCTAAACTGTTGGTGGGAAACCCGAGGCCGGGTTTCCCACACCCTTCCGCGCCCCGGAGATCGACCAGGAACCCCTTCCCTCCCAGCCCTCTTCATCATCTTGGTACTCGGCCGGGTTTCCCACTCCCTTCCGCGCCCCGGAGATCGACCAGGAACCCCTTCCCTCCCAGCCCTCTTCATCATCTTGGTACTCGGCCGGGTTTCCCACTCCCTTCCGCGCCCCGGAGATCGACCAGGAACCCCTTCCCTCCCAGCCCTCTTCATCATCTTGGTACTCGGCCGGGTTTCCCACTCCCTTCCGCGCCCCGGAGATCGACCAGGAACCCCTTCCCTCCCAGCCCTCTTCATCATCTTGGTACTCGGCCGGGTTTCCCACTCCCTTCCGCGCCCCGGAGATCGACCAGGAACCCCTTCCCTCCCAGCCCTCTTCATCATCTTGGTACTCGGCCGGGTTTCCCACTCCCTTCCGCGCCCCGGAGATCGACCAGGAACCCCTTCCCTCCCAGCCCTCTTCATCATCTTGGTACTCGGCCGGGTTTCCCACTCCCTTCCGCGCCCCGGAGATCGACCAGGAACCCCTTCCCTCCCAGCCCTCTTCATCATCTTGGTACTCGGCCGGGTTTCCCACTCCCTTCCGCGCCCCGGAGATCGACCAGGAACCCCTTCCCTCCCAGCCCTCTTCATCATCTTGGTACTCGGCCGGGTTTCCCACTCCCTTCCGCGCCCCGGAGATCGACCGCGGACCGCCTTCTAACGCTTCTTCTTCCTCTGGCAGGGAACCGTGGGCGTCGGCAGTCCCGACTCAAGACCCGTCGGGGGCTGACGTCAGGACGCCCCCCCTCGGGTTCCTAAAGACGACCAGGATGGTCAATTGACTTTGCCGGGAAATCCCGTGCTGCTAGACTCTTGACAACTGATCCGAGCCAAGGACGCGGAGCCGCATCACCTTCCCCGGTTATGGGGGTGACGTTCCGCCCCGACCCGACCTCATACACGAGCCCAGCCCGCATGTTGCGCGTAAGCAAACTGACCGACTACGCCACCGTCGTGATGGGCCATCTGGCGGTCGCGACGCAGGAGGTGCACTCGGCCGCCGAGGTGGCGCAGTGCACCGGCATCGCGCTGCCGACCACCAGCAAGGTGCTCAAGACGCTGGTGCGGGCGGGCCTGCTGCGTTCGGCGCGCGGGCAGGGCGGCGGCTACATCCTGGCGCGCCCGGCGGAGCAGATTTCGGTGGCGCAGATCGTGCGCAGCTTCGAGGGGCCGGTGGGTCTGACCGAGTGCGGCAGCAGCGAGGGGCTGTGCGTGCAGGAATCGGTGTGCTCCATCCGCGGCAACTGGCAGCGCATCAACCAGCTGGTGCTGGCGGCGCTGGAGGCCATGACCCTGGCCGATTACTTCTTCAAGAGATTTCCTACCTAGATTACGTACTTTCATCATATCTTCTTCAGTCTTATTAGCTAATTCCTGAACCGTATTGATACCTGCCCGCTTCAAGCAGTTGTAAGAACGAACAGAAAGATCCAATTCTTCAATCGTCATTTCAAGAACCTTTTCTTTTTGGTCTTCTTCTTTTTCAACCATAATCTCAGCATTTTGAGCCTCATCAGTCAAACCAACAAAGATATTTAAATGCTCAG
>CAVOJA010000166.1:0-10737 GCA_963696015.1 uncultured Holophagales bacterium | reverse complement strand
CCGCCGGGGTGAGGCGTCGCCTGGGCGCCTCGGCGGGGCTCGGAGTCACCGGCGTCGCGGGGCCCGGAGGCGGAACACCCGACAAGCCGGTCGGCACCGTCCACCTCGCCCTCGACGCCGCGGACGGGACGCGGCGGCACGAGCGGCTTGTCCTTCCGGGCGACCGCGCTATGGTGCGTCGCTGGACGACGTCCGCCGCGCTGACGATGATCCGCGGCTGGCTGATGGAGAGGGGAGGAGCAGAGTGAGGAAGATCGCGATCGTCGGGACCGGGGCCTGGGGAACGGCCCTGGCCCTTCACGGGGCGAGGGCGGGCCTCCGCGTTAGCCTCCTGGGGTATCGGGCCGATATCGTCGAGGAGATCGCGAGGTCCCGTGCTCATCCCTCCCTCCCGGGTGCCGAGCCGCTTCCTTCGCTCGTCGAGCCGACGATGAGCCCCGAGGAGGCGTTCGACGACGCGGAGGCAATCCTCTGGTCTGTGTCGGTCCAGTGGACAGCGAGCGAGCTGACACGCCTCCAGACGTTCCTCCGCGGGAGGACGCCGGTCGTCTCGGCCTCCAAGGGGATCGAGATCGGGACCCATCGCCGGACGACCCAGATGATGCGTGACATCCTCGGGCCGGACGCGCTGGTCGCGGTCCTGTCGGGGCCGACCTTCGCGGTCGAGGTCGCACGAGGGCTCCCGGCGGCGGCGGTCGTCGCCTGCTCGGACGCCGGCGTCGCGGCCCGGGTGCAGAAAGGGCTCGCGTCGCCGACGTTGCGGCTCTACCGCTCGACCGACGTCGTCGGCGTCGAGATCTCGGGAGCGACGAAGAACGTCGTTGCCATCGCGGCGGGGATCGTGGACGGTCTGAAGCTCGGCCAGAACACGCGCGCCGCGCTTCTCACGAGGGCCCTCGCGGAGATCCGCCGGCTCGGCACGCGTCTCGGAGGGCTCCCCGAGACGTTCTCGGGGCTCGCGGGGGTCGGTGACCTCATCCTGACCGCCACGGGCGACCTCTCGCGGAACCGCCGGGTCGGTCTCGCGCTCGCCTCGGGCAGGAGCGTGGAGGACGCGCTCTCGTCTCTCGGCGGCGAGGTGGCGGAGGGCGTCTCGACGGCCGGAGCGATCGTCGAGCTCGCGCGGAGCGTCGACGTGGAGATGCCGATCTCCGAGACGGTCGCAGCGATCCTCTCCGGGACGTCCGCGTCCCGGGAGGCCGTCTCGCGCCTGATGACCCGGTCGCTGAAAGAGGAGGGGAGCTGAGCGGCCACCCGGCTCCGGGAGCGGCTCGGCAGCACGCGAACCCCGACGACGACCGCCTTCCGCTCTTCGTCGTCGAGGACCCTCGCGTGAGCTATGCGAGGGTGGACCGGCCGGACGACGAGCCGCCGGCGGTGAGGAGCTTCCTCGACGTCGCGGTGCTCGACATGCACCACGGATTCGCGAACCTCGGGCACGCCTCCGTCGTCGACAGGCTGATGAGGATCGGACAGGAGGAAAGACGACGTCTCGGCCCGGGGACGCCGGGCCTCCGAGTCGTCTCGTACGACGTGAGGCTCGGCGCCGCCGTTCCGTCCTCGGCGTCGCGATTCGCCCTCGTCGTCGGCACGGGCGGGCCGGGCGCGCTCGACCCACGCGAGAACGACGGCGTCTCGCCGTATGCGCAGGGGATCCGGGAAGACCCCTCGTGGGAGGCCCCGCTCTGGCGCTTCTTCGACGCCGTGAGGCGGGAATCCTCGACCGCACTCCTCGGCATCTGCCACACCTTCGGTCTCCTCGCGCGCTGGTCCGGGTTCGGCGAGGCCGTCGCGCGCTCTCCGGAGAAGGGCAAGAGCGCAGGCGTCGTCACGAATCTCCTGACGGAGGAGGCCCGGAGCCATGCGTGGTTCCGGGGGCTCTACCACGCAAGCGCGGGAGGGCGGATCCAGGTCCTCGACAGCCGGCTCTTCGACATTCTCCCGACGGGGAAACGGGGCGTCGAGGTCCTCGCGCACGAGGCGAACCCGCACGGCGACCGGGGCGAGGCGATGACGATGGCCGAGGTGGAACGCTTCGACGACGGCACACCGCGGATCTGGGCGGTGAACCACCACCCGGAGATCGGGGACGCGGGCGAGCAGAAGGCTCGTCTGCTCAGGATCGCGGCGTCGCGGCAGCTGAGCGAGTCGTGGCTCGGAGAACGGCTTCAGGCGCTGGAGGCGTGGAACGCCTCGGAGGCCGCGGAGAGAAGGCTGCAGATCACCTCGTCGTTCACGTTCGAGGGGCCCGTAAGGGCGATCCTCTCGCGGGCGCTCGCCCGGCGGCGCAGCGCAGGGACGTCCTGACCGGCCACGTCAGAGGGTGCCGTGAAGGTCGCAGTGATCCCCGTGAAGGTGGTGGAGGGCCCCGTCCACCAGGTAGTCGACGTGATCGCCGTGCGGGATGGCGGGATGCCCGCAGCCCGGGTGGTGCTTCGCCGCGCACTCGACGGGAGCGCAGGCGTTGGGCCTTCCCTTGTCCACTTCGAGGATGTGCTCGGCAATTCCGGAACCGCCAGGTGAGTGGAGGTGCCCGTCGTGGAGATAATCCGCGTGATCGCCATGCCGAACGGCCCGATGACCGCAGCCCGGCCCGTGTTCGTGGGGGTGATCCTGCCGGTTCTCCAAGGTCCGTCGTTCTCCTCGGACGGGAGCATCGTTCGATTCGACTCCCGGGGTCAAGCCGGAGTGGACTCGGCGTGGTAAGGAGGCTGCCTGCCAGAGCTCTGGCGCCGCTCCTGCTCTGCGCTTTCCTCTCCGGATGCGGCGGCGGGGAAAGGCCCGCTGCGGACGGACGGCCCGTGGCGGTGGCGACGATCGCTCCCCTCGCAGACCTTCTCCGAAGCGTGGCCGGGCCCGGTTGGACGGTGCGGACCGTGATACCGCCCGGGACCTCTCCCCACGTCTTCGAGCCCGAGCCTTCCGACCTCAGGAAGCTCGTCGGGGCGAGACTCGTCGTCGTCGCGGGGGCCGGCTACGACGACTGGATGCGCAGGGTCCTCGCGGCCTGTGCCTCCGACGCGGGCGTCCACGACGCCGCGGCCTCGCTCGGCATCGGACCCGGGGCACGGGAAATGCCGGCGGCCGACCTCCACGAGGGGCACGACCACGGCCCTGAGGACGTTCCCGGCGATAAGGCGCACTCCGGGGAAGGGGGGCACGAAGGTCACGCGCACGGCGTGCTCGGCGAGGATCCCCACTGGTGGCTCTCGCCGGTCCTGGCGGCCCGAAGCCTCGCGCCTCTCGCCGAGGCGCTCGCCGCCGTCGACCCGGTCCACGCCGAAAGCTACCGCCAGCGAGCGCGAGAGACCGCCGGCTTGTACGTCGCCCTCGACCGCGAGATTGCCGCAACGCTCGCACCGCTCCGCGGAAAGAGGTTCGTTTCGGCGCACAGGGCCTGGATCTACTTCGCCGACCGCTACGGCCTCGTCGAGGCCGCCTCCATCGAGCCCGTGCCGGGCCGGGAGCCCTCTCCGCGGGAGCTGAAGGGCCTCGTCGTGGAGGGGCGCCGCGGCGGGCTCGGGCGCCTCTTCACCGAACCGCAGTTTCCTCCGGCGGCGGCGAGAGTCGTCGCGAGCGAGGCGGGACTCGCGCTGACGCTCGTCGACCCGATCGGTGGCGTCCCGGGGCGGGAGACGTATCCTGCGTTGATGCGCTTCAACGCCGCCGCCTTCCGCCGCGGCCTCCTCGATGCGCCCGGAGGGAAGGAGTGAGCGTGGCCGTCCGCTTCGAGGACGTCACCGTCTCCTTCAGTGGGCGGACGGCGGTCTCCTCGGCCTCATTCACGATCCCTGCCGGAAGGCGGACCGCGATGGTCGGACCGAACGGCGGTGGAAAGACGACCCTGGCGCGGGTCCTCCTGGGCCTGCTGACGCCGGAAAGCGGACGAGTCACCTTCGTGGACGAGACGGGGCGCGAGCGACCACGGCCCCGTATCGGTTACCTGCCTCAGCGTTCCACGCTTTCGCCCCAGGCGCCCGTCACCGGTCTCGACCTCGTCGGGCTCGCCCTTTCGCCAGGCCCCGGTTTCGGAATGTCTCGCGCCGTCGAGGCGGAAGCCCGGCGGGCGCTGGCGCGTGCCGGGCTCGGCGAGGATCTCGCGACGCGCCCCGTCGGCCGGCTCTCGGGCGGTCAGCGGCAGAGGGTGCTTCTGGCCCGGGCCATCGCCGGGACACCCGCTCTCCTCCTTCTCGACGAGCCCGACACCGCGCTGGACGCGGAAGGGATGAAGACGCTCCGGCGGATCGCGGCGGAGGAGGTGGCGGCGGGACGGACGATCGTGTACGTCACCCACGACAGCGATGCGATGGGGGGCGCTGACGCCGTCTTCCGAATCGACGGCCGCGTCGTCGAGGAGACCCGCCCTTGATCGAGTTCCTCGCGTTCCCGTTCTTTCAGCGGGCTCTCGCCGCGGGGTTCATCGTCGCGGTCGTCTGTGGGGCCCTCTCGTTCTTCGTCGTCCTCCGGCGTCTCGCGTTCGTCGGCTCGGGTATTTCCCACGGGGCGTTCGGCGGAGTCGCCCTCGCGGCGCTCGTGGGTGCACCTCCGGGTCTCGGGGCCCTGGTCGCGGCGCTCGCGGTGGCGCTCGCGACGGCGAAGGCTTCGGACGACGGGGAGCTGACCGAGGACACGGCCGTGGGCGTCTTCACCGTGGCGGCGATGGCGATCGGAGTCGTGGCGATCAGTTTCCTCGAGACGAACGTCGACCTCTTCGGGCTGATGTTCGGAAACATCCTGACGGTCGACCCGAAAGACCTCCTCGCACTGGGCGCGGCGTCGCTCCTCGTGCTGACGCTCCTGGTCCTCTATTTCCGGCCGCTCCTCCTCGCCTCCGTCGACGAGGACGGCGCCTTCGCGGCGGGGGTGAACGTCGCCCGGATGCGCCTGCTCGTCCTCGTCCTCCTCGCGCTCACGGTCGTCGTCGCGCTGAAGGTCGTCGGAATCCTCCTGGTCTCGGCCCTCCTCGTCCTTCCCGGCGCCGTCGCGCGGTCCATGGCGACTCGCTGGCCCGGCTTTCTCCTCGGGTCCGTCGGCGCGTCCCTCGTGATGGTCCTCGGCGGCCTCTTCCTTTCCGTCGCCCTCGACATCCCCTCGGGCGCGGCGATCATCCTGACCGGGACCCTCCTGTTCCTGGGTGGCGTGGCGGCGGGTCGGCTTCGGCGCCGGACGTGAGCGTGACCCTGCTGTCTGGGACGGGCCTCACGAGGGTCTACGCTTCGGGCCAGGAGCGCGTCGTCGGGGTCCGCGAAGCCACGCTCTCGCTCGCGCCGGGTGAGCTCGCCGTTCTCGCGGGACCGTCGGGGAGCGGGAAGACGACCCTCCTGAACCTCCTCGGCCTCCTCGACCGGCCCGACGCAGGCCGCCTCGAGCTTCTCGGCGCGGACGTCTCGACCCTGGACGACCGGGCCCGGGCCCGCCTCCGGCGCGAGAAGCTCGGCTTCGTCTTCCAGTCGCACCAGCTCGTCCCGGTCCTCTCTGCCGAAGAGAACGTCGCCCTCGCGCTCTGGATCCGCGGCCTCCCCGAGGACGCCTGCCGGACGCGGGCGCGAGCGGCTCTCGCGGCGGTTGGCCTCTCCGGCATGGAGGCGCGGCGCCCCGACGCGATGTCGGGCGGGCAGCGCCAGCGCGTCGCGGTCGCGCGGGCCATCGTCGGCGAGCCGGCGCTCGTCCTCGCCGACGAGCCGACCGCCTCCCTCGACTCGGAGACGGCCGCGCGCCTGCTCGACCTGTTCGACGCTCTCCACGCGGAGAAGGGAATCGCCTTTCTCTTCTCGAGCCACGACCCGCGCATCGTCGAGCGCGCCTCGCGCCGGATCCGGCTCGTCGACGGCCTCATCGTCTCCGACGAAATGACGGCGGAAGTCCCTTCGTGAGCCTCCGCTGGTGGCGCCTCGCGGCGCGGAACCTCTTCCGACACCGGCGCCGGACCATCCTCACCGGCAGCATCGTCGTGGTCGGCTTCGTCGCCGCCACGATGACGGCCGGGTTCGTCGCCCAGACCTTCCGAGGCCTGAAGGACATCACGATCCGGGGCCAGGGGGGGCACCTGCAGGTCGTGAGCGCCGAAGCGGCGGGCAAGAGCGACGAGGAAGCCGCGACGCTCCTTCTCGCTCACGCCGAGCAGCTGACCCGCGGCGTCGCGACGAGCCCGGACGTTCTCCAGGCGATGCCCCGGCTCGCCTTCTTCGGACTCGCCGCTCACGGCGAGAGGAGCATCGGCTACATGGGGACGGGAACGGTCCCCGCGCTCGAGAAGAGCGCCTCGATCACGGCGGAGGCCGTGGCCGAAGGGACCTTCCTCGCCGATCCGGAAGCCGACGAGGTGATGCTCGGCGGGGGTCTCGCGCGTTCGCTCGGGGTGAAGATCGGGGACCTCGTCACGGTCATGACGACGACGCCCGACGGCGGCCTGAACGCCATCGACGCGACCGTCGTCGCCATCCTCCGCTGGCCCATCAAGGAGCTGGACGACCGTCTCCTCTTCCTGCCCTACGCTCCGGCGGCCCGTCTCCTGAAGGCGGAGGGGAAGGCGACGTCGATCGCCGTCACGCTGAAGCCGGGGGTCGACCTCGAGAAGGCCGCCGGGGCGCTTCGGGCCCGGCTGCATCGAGGCGGGGTCCGCGCGAGCGTGAGGACCTGGATCGAGAGCGCGCCGTTCTACGTCGCCGTTCGCCGCCTCTATGCCGCGATCTTCCTGTTCACGGGCCTCGTCCTGGCGACGGTCGTCATCCTCGCGGCAGCGAACACCATGACGATGTCGGTCTTCGAGAGGACGCGCGAGATCGGCACGCTTCTCGCCATCGGCATGGAACGCCGGCAGGTGCGGAACCTCTTCCTCGCCGAGGGACTCCTCATGGGGCTCGGGGGCTCGATGGCCGGAGCCGTCGGGTCGCTTCTCATCAGAGCCGCGATCAACGCCGTCCGAATCACCCTTCCGCCGCCCCCCGGCGCGACGAACGGGGGAGTCCTCCACGTCGAGCTGATCCCGGTCGCGTTCCTCGTCGGCTTCGTCCTGATGACCGTCACCCTCCTGGCGGCGTCCTGGTGGCCGGCGCGCCGCGCGGCGCGTCTCGACCCGGTGGAGGCGCTGACACATGTCTGACCGGCGCCTCGCCGTGGCGCCCCTGGGCCTCACCCCCCTCCTCGCGCTCCTGGCGTGCCCCGCGGTCGCGGGGCCTGCGCGTCCGGACGCGGGAGACGCGGCGGCGATCCTCGCGCGAGCCGATGCGCCCCGAACCGCGCTCTCGGAGGCGCGGATGAAGCTCCGCGTCACGACGTCGCGCACCGGAGCTGCAGCTTTCGCGGGTGACTTCGCCGTCCTCGTGAAGGGTCCCGAGAAGATCCGGATCGAGTTCCTCGCTCCGGAAGACCGCGGCAAGATCCTCCTCGTGAACGGGAAGGACGCCTGGCTCGTCCTTCCCGGGACGAAGAACCCGATCAAGGTGCCGCGAAGCCACCGGGTCACGGGCGGCTTCGCCGTCGCCGACGTGGCACGCACCCGCTTCGTCGACGACTACGACGCCGTGGTCGAGCGGACGGAGACGCTCGGCGGCGGGTCGTGCGACGTTCTCCGCCTCACGGGAAAGAAGGGCCGCGATCCGGCCTTTCCGGTCCTGAGGGTCTGGATCGACCGCGATGAGGGCCGGACGCGGAAGGTCGTATTCCTCCTGCCGTCCGGAAAGACCGCCCGCGAGGCGACGTTCGACGAGTGGGGGACGCTCCGAGGGGTTCCGACAGTGACGCGGATGACGATCGTCGACACCCTCCGGCCCGGGACGACCGTCGTCGACTACCTCGACGCCGAGAAGGCGACGCTGGACGACGCCCTCTTCCTTCCGCCGGCGAGAGCGGCCGTTCCGGGCCGCTGAGCTCCGCGGACGATCGGCGGACGCGATCCGCGGGGCCGGCTCTTCTCGCCGCCCGCATCCTTGGTCCTGACCGATCAGAATTCGGAAGGTAGACGCCGCCTTATACTCGATTCGTGCGATCCGTGGTTCTCGGACGCGAGCCCGACGGGCCGGCGGCAACGCCCGTCCGGCATGTTGCCATCGAGGCCACCCGTTTGCTCCGGGATCGACGGGGCATCGGCAGGTGCGTCCGCAACGTCCTCCGGCTGATTCCTGCAATCCGGCCGGACGTCAGGTTCACTCTCTTCGTCCGGAGCTCGCGTGAAGCCGGGGCGACGCGGGAGCTCCTCGAGCGCGTCGATCCGACGCTCCCGGACCGGACGGCGATCGAGCCCGTGTCCCGGTTGTCGCAGACGTCGGCGGACGTCGTCTGGTACGCGTGGAACGGGGTCGAGCCGGTCGCGCGCGGGGCGGCGATCGTGGCGACCATCAACGACGTCGCTTCGATGCTCCAGCTCGACCACCGGTGGTGGAAGGTCGTCAAGCGGACCAGGTCCCGGTTTCGCTACGCGCACGCGGTCCGCCGGGCCGACCTCGTCATCACGATCTCCGAGTTCACCGCGCGGGAGGTCCAGCGTCTCCTTCACGTCGACCCGGCGAAGATCCGCGTGACCCTCCTCGGGGCGGACGACCTCCCGGCGCCGTCGGGGGGGGGCTCTGCGGTCCTCGAGAAGCTCGGCATCGACGGGCCGTTCTTCCTGGCCGTCGGCGCGCGCGACCCGCGAAAGAACCTCGCGACCCTCCACCGGGCGATGAAGATCCTGAACCGGCGGCGAGAACTGGTGCCGCTCGTCGAGTGCGGGCCGAAGGACCCCGGCGCGCGTCTTCCGTTCGTCCGGTACGCCGGGTACGTCGACGACGCGGAGCTCGCGACCCTCTACCGGCGGGCGACGGCCCTCGTCGTTCCGTCGCGTTACGAGGGCTTCGGTCTCCCGGCCGCAGAGGCGATGTGGGCCGGGGGACGAGTGGTCTGCGCGGACGCGAGCTCGCTCCCCGAGGTCGTCGGCGAGGCCGGCCTGCTCTTCCCGTGGCACGACGCCGAGGCGCTCGCGGAACGGCTCGCGCGCCTCCTGGACGATTCGGAGCTCCGCGAGAGGCTGACGCGGGAGGGCCAGGTGCGTGCCGGGCGGTTCCTGTGGGCGGAAACGGCCAGGAGGACCCTGGAGGTCTTCGACGACGCCGTCGTCCTCCGGAGCCGGGGGGCGTCGGAACGCGGGCTCAGTTGACCGGCGTCCCGGCCGAGAGGGACTCGAGGCCCTGCGAGGCGCGCTCCGCTTCGGGAGAATCGGGGAAGCGCTCGATCACCTCCGCGAAGGCCGTGGCGGCTTCCTCCGTCACGCCGATCGCCGCGGCCGTCATCGCCTTCTGGAGCGTCCTCTCGGGAGAGAGGGGCCGTAGGGCCGCGAGGAACGTCGCCACGCGATAGCTTCCGGCCGGGTCTCGCTCCTCGCGGGTCGAGGCGGCGAGGTTGTTGAGGACCCTTTCGAGGATCTGATCCGGCGTGCTCACCCCGAGAAGCTCGTCGCTCCACCGGGCCTTCGGTCCGGCAATCCGGTCGTGAAGGGTCCGGCACCCTTCGCGGGAGAGCTCCTGGCCTCCTGCGAAGGGGTCGACGTGGACACCGACCGAGCCGCCCACGCGGACGAGGAAGTGCCCGGGCATCCCGATGCCGTCGACCGGGACTCCGGCGCGCCGGCCCACCTCCATCCAGACACAGGACAGGAGGATCGGCATCCCCTTCCTTCGTCCGAGGACCTGGTGGAGGCAGCAGTTCCGGGTGGCCGAGTAGTCGTCGTTGTCGCCGCGGAAGGAGAGGTCGTCGACGAGGAGGCCGCGCAGGAGACGCGAGAGAGCGAAGGGCCCGCGCGAGGGAAGAAGCGGGAGGCGACGGGCGGCGACGGCGGCCCAGGCCGTCACCTGCGCTTCGTCCTCCAGACGGTCGGCGGCAGAGGCTCCCTCGATCGCCGAAAGGGCGGCGAGCAGGTCGGCACGGGAGACGGCCTCGAGAAAGAGGTGGACGTCGTCCTCGTCCTCCGGAGTCCAGAGGTCGCGGAGCGTCGGTTGGGGCGGGCCTCCGAGCACGGCCCGATCGTAGCCCTTCCCGCGCCCGAAGGGGTCAGGAGACGGGCTCGCGCCGGGTCCGGGAGGCGATAGCGGCGCGGATCTGCGCCAGGGCCCTGCGTGCCGCGTCCTCGCCGGCGGTGATGAGGCGCTTCTTCTGGGTGAAATCGTCGTAGGCGACATCGCCGACGTCGGGCGTGATGACGACGTCGGCCTCGCGGGCGCGAAGCCGTCCGATCTCCGCCGACATGATCGTCACCGACGGGTCGGCGACGGCGAGCGGGTTCGTCGGGACGGTGGAACGGGTCAATGAAGGGATGGAGACGGCGATGACGACCTCGGCCCCCATCGATCGAGCCACGTCGGCCGGGACGGGGTTCACGACGCCGCCGTCGACGTCGGTCCTCCCGCCGATCTCGACGGGGACGAAGACCCCCGGAATGGCGCACGAGGCGTGGATGGCAGGGGCGACGGCTCCGCGCTGGAAGGAAACGGCGCGCCCCGTGGCGACGTCGACGGCGACCGCCGCGAAGGGGACCTTCATCTGCTCGATCGAGCGACTCTTCAGGTTCGCCCCGAGGAACGGGCGGAGGCGTTCGCCCCTGACGAACCCCCCCCGAGAAGACCGCGAAGGCACGGTCGTCGAAGAGGTCTTCCTCGGTAACGGAGATGGCGTGAAACTCGGCGTCGAGGACGCGTCCCGTGTCGGCGTAGAGGGCCCCGACGAGGCTTTCAACGGAGGTGCCGGCGACGAAGGAGATCGGACTCC
>CAVOJA010000165.1:0-11816 GCA_963696015.1 uncultured Holophagales bacterium | reverse complement strand
CAGCACGAGGGTGCCTTCGGGAAGCTGATCGGGGTAGGAGTGGAAGACCGGGCGGTCCTCGGGCTCAGCGAGAACCGGCTCGTGACGAGTGAGGTCGAAGAGGATCCGCGGAGTCCCGGGTGTCGCGAGCGGACCGCGGTACCCGATCTTCCCCTGGAAGGTGTCGCGGCCGAGCTTGTCGCGCCGCGGGATCACGGCGAACGCGTCGTCCGGGAAGGTGATGCCGCTCAGCTCGTGGGCGATCGCGCCGACCTCCCGAAGCGTCTGCGTGAGAGCTGCTGCATCGTACCCAGCCTCTGGAAGCAGTGTGAAATCGAGATCCTCGGAGAAGCGGTACGTCTCGAAATAGCACTTCTTGAGGCACGTGCCGCCCTTGAAGACCCAGTAGGCCGCGGCCTCCTCCTGCTGGGCGATCGCCGCGAGCAGCCACCCGAGGACGTAGTCTTTCTCGACGATGTACGGACGCAGCTGCCACTCCCGCGCCCGGTCGAGGATGTCCTGCTTGCGAATCATGCGCTGGCGGCCTCGTCCGGAAGGGAGACATTCACCCACAGGCGCCATCGAGTGCTGAGCCGTCCGCGCTCGGGCACGGCAGGGTCGAGGCGCACATTCCCGGTGGTGCGTCGCTGAAGGCCTCCGTGACGAGTGCCTCGTCGCCGCCGAGGAGTCTTTCTGCGAGGAAGCCCAGCCGCTTGAACGCTGCCCCGGACCCGGTCTCGGCCACTCGCGCGACCAGCCGCGCTGGATCCCACTCTTTCGAAGCTCGATACGTGCGGAGACAGTCGGTGAGGTGACGCACGCCTCCCATCCAGTCTGGCGCTGCCAGGGCGTCGGCGATCGTGCGCTCGCGGTCCGAGACGGCGAGTCGTTCCTTCCCGTGCCAGATCGTCGGCACGCTCGAGATCCGGTCACGGCTTGCGCGCACGACGTGGAACTCGCTTCCGAGAAACGCCCGCGTTGTCTCGCGAACGTTGGCCGCGGAGACCACGAACGTCGAACGGAAGAGCTGCTCGGTGAGCCCCCAGTGCTCTGCGGCCGTCCAGCCCCCGACGTAACACGGGCCAAACAGCTCGTCGGCGAGGACCCATGGATCCTCGACCGCTCCACCATCCTGGCCTGCTTCGAGAGGCAGGATGAGGTAGAGGCCGCGGCGGACGCGCGACAGCCAGCCACGGTCGGCAAGGCGCAGGAGCGTCAGGCTCGCGGCGCCGCGCGGTAGCCCGAGAAGTTCCGCGGCGGTGGCTGTTGAAACGAGGCCTCCCCGCGCTCCCCGAGCGAGCCGGCGGAGCTTCTCTTTCGGATCGCGAGGCTGGAGGGCGGATGTCGTAGGCATCGTTGAGTAGTATAGTGGACGCGTAGTAATTAGTCGCTAAGCGATGTTTTCGACGCGTGTAATATATCTGTCCGGTACCCCGTGAGCCAGCGCGCCGCTGCTTACTGCGGACCAATCGCCTGCATTCTTTCAGCAGGACGGGGACCCGGGCGAAGCCGGTCGCCACTCGAGAGCCCGCCGCCGGTCTCGGTCGGCCAGCGTCTCCGCCCGGGACCGCAGCCGCGGGTGGCTGTGAAGCCACTCGAAGAAGGGGACCGTCCGGACGAAGAGGTCCCGGCCCGGGAGGCGGAGTCCGGCGTCGTCGAAGTCCTGGGTAAGGGCGTACGTGGAACGGATCGTTCGCCCGAGGATCGCCGCGATCTGCCGGACCCCGAGCCGGGGCACGACCGGCAGCTCGTAGGGGGCGCGGACGCCGGCCGGCCAGACGTCGATCGTGACGGTCTCCGACGTCCCGGGCAGGTCCAGGACCCACGGCAGGCGCAGGAGGTCCGTTCGGCACGACGGGCAGCGGAACCATGCATCCTCGCAGGTGGCGTTCAGCAGACGGGTGGGGCGGGAGGCGGACTGTCCGGCCGCAGTGGTCAGTTCCATGGCGCTCTCCTTCTCGCGTCTGCGGATGTCTCGGGACGTCCGCAGCCCGCTACCCCGTAGAGCGCGGAAATGGAGTCGTTTTTCTCGCGAGACGGACGAAATACTCGCTATTGGCTCGGGAGGGAGGCCTGGAGCTTCTCGAACCCGGCGCGGATGGCGGGCTTGGCCGCGAAGGTCCGGAGCGCCGTCTCGATGACCGACCGGGCTTCGTCCACGCGACCGGTCTTGAGGAGCACGGCGGCGTAGACGTCCTGCACGTCCGCGTACGCCCGGTGGTCTGGCGGGACGCCGGTCTTCCCGAGGGCGGCGGTCGCCTCCTTCAGGAGCGCCTCCGCCTCGGAGTACTTCTTGAGCCCTGTCTTCGTCTGGGCCAGTGAGGTCATGTCGCGCACGAGGGCCACGTTCGGGGAGAGGAAGAACTTCCTGTCCCGGGCGAGGGCGTCCTCGAGGAGAGGTTCCGCCTTCGCGAACTCGCCTTTGTCGCGGTAGATCCCGCCGAGGTTCATGAGCGTGACGGGTATCTCCAGGCTGTCCTCGCCGTCCGCCGCCCGTGTGATCTCGAGCGACTCGCGATAACACGCTTCGGCCTCGTCGAGATGCCCGCGGCGCTTCACGATGAGGCCGAGATTGTTGAGGCTCATCGCGAGGTCCGAGTGCCCTTTCGGCAGGACGCTCCGGCGCATCTCGAGCGCCTCGCGCGTCAGCGCCTCGGCCTCCTCGAGTCTTCCCTCGTCCAGGCGGAGAAAGCCGTAGTTGTGCAGCGTGAGCGCCGTCTCTGGGTGTGGTCCGCCGTAGATCTTCCGCTGGAGCGCGAGCGCCTCCTGGAAGTGTCGGTCCGCGTCCGCGTAGCGGCCAGAGTCCGTCTCGGCCCGGGCGATGTTGTTCAGAGCCAGCGCGACGTACGGATGGCTCTCTCCGTAGTACTTCCTCAGGTCGACGAGGTTCTGGGCGTGGAGAGCGATGGCCTTCTGGTAGTCGCTCGTCGATTCGATGAGGATGTTCGCGAGCTCGTTACGCGACTCGAGCACCGCGTCGCTCCCTGGGGCGACCTTCTCTTCGATCACGAGCGAGCGCTCGATGAGCGAGATCGCCTCCCGCGTGTTCCCCTGGTCCTTCAGGACGATGGCGAGCGTCGTCATGCATTCGGCCACCGTCTTGTCGAACTCCCCTCGGTCCTTGATCCGCAGCGTCAGAGCCTCCCGGAGAACCGGCTCCGCTTCCTTGAGCTGCCCCCGCCGCTGGAGGGTCGCACCCAGTGCGATGAGGCTTTCCGCCCGCTCGGCGAGCGACCCGCCCCTCCGAAGTTTGACCGCCTCCCGGAGGAGCTTTTCGGCCCGATCGAGGTCCCCGAGCGACGAGTACGTCGTCCCGAGCGTCTCGAGGACCGCGCCGCGGACGAGCGGCTCGTCCTTCAGCTGGTCTTCCGCCTTAGCCGCGGCCTGGTCCAGCAGGTCTCGCACGGTCACCGGGTTCTTCGCCACCGCCGCCGGGTCGAAACCCCGCAGGACGTCCCGAAACGCCGCTGCGATCTTCCGGGCGCGCGCCTGTTCCCGCTCGAGGCGGACGACGTGAAAGGTGCCGAAGCCGACAGAGAGGATGATCGCGAGAGCCGCCGTCGCCGAGATCGCCTGGTGGCGCCTCGCCCAGCGCCAGGACCGCTCGAAGCCGCCCGGCGCCTTCGCCACGACGGGGCGGAGCTCCAGATGGGCCCGGAGGTCTTCTGCAAAGGAGTTCGCCGACTCGTATCGACGGGCGGGGTCCTTCTCGAGCGCCTTGCCCAGAATCGCGTCGAGGTCCCCGCGGAGTTCCTTCGCGACTGACCTGGCCTGCCCGGAAGCGGGTCCCGAAGACCGGAGCGCTCGCTGGCTCGCACGTTCGGCCGGCGCGTCACAGACCGCCCGCCGGCACGCCTCGGTGTCCTTCCGATCGACGTCGTAGGGCAGGGCACCAGCGAGGAGTTCGTAGAGAAGGACTCCCGCGGAGTAGATGTCGGTGCGGACGGTGAGGGCCTCTCCGCGGTACTGCTCGGGACTGGCGTACTCGTACGTGAGCGGCCGGGGGCCGACCGTGACGGTGCCAGAGCGCTCCCACGAGACCTTTGCGATGCCGAAGTCGATGATGACCGGCTCGCCGTCCGCCCGCAGCACGACGTTTCCAGCCGAGAGGTCGCAGTGGATGACGCCGCGCTCGTGCGCGGCGCTGAGCGCCGAGAGGACCTTCAGGAAGAGCTCGATCCTCCGTCGGATCGGAAGGCTGGTTTCGGCGGCGGCGAGCGTGATCGGCCGGGCCCCATCCACGTAGTCCATGACGAGAAGTGGCCGGTCGTCCGGGCCAGGAACCACGTCGACCAGGCCCGCGATGTTCGGGTGGCGGAGCTGGCTCAGGACGGCGATCTCGAGGCGGTAGCGCGCTACCTCCTCGGCGAAGGAGCCCCCGAGAGGCACCTTCATGGCGTACGTCCGCTCCTGCCCCTCGAACGACCGGGTCGCCAGGAACACGCGGGAGAACCCGCCTCTGCCGAGGAGCCGCTGGACGGTGTAGGGCCCGAAGGCCTTTCCGACGAACCTTTCGGCGAGTTTCTCCTCGAGGGCAGCCTCGAGGTCTCCTGCTGGGGATGGCGTCGGGGCGCCGAGGTAGGGGAGAAGTGCCTCTACTTCGGCCCGCAGGCCCGGATCGTCACCGCAGTTCTCGGCGAGGAGTCGGGGTCGGTCCTCGGTCGGCGCGAGAGCCAGAGAAGCCAGGAGCTCCTGCTTTTTCACGAGGCGGGCGTCGGTCAAGAGGAGAGCTCCTTTCGAAGGAACGCCTTGGCGTAGACCCACTTCCTGTGGACGGTCGGGACGGTCGTTTCGGTGACCTCGGCGATCTGCTGGAGCGTGAGGTCCGCAAACAGCCGAAGCGAAGCGACTTCGGCGGTCTTCGGGTCCTCGGCGGCGAGCCGGTCGAGCGCCTGGCTCAGCGCGGCGGCGGAGACGACGGAGGCTCCGGTCTCCCCGGGGATTTCGACATCACCCTCGACGAGCGAGACCTCCGCCTGCACCGCCCTGGCACGCTTACGGGCGTAGTCGACAAGGACGCGCCGCATGGCGAAACACGCCGCCCGGAGGAAGTGGGCGCGGTCGGCGTAGATGTATCCGTCCCAGCTCATGATCCCGGCGATGGCTTCGTTCACGAGCGCGGTCGGCTGGAGGGTGTGTCCGGGGCGCTCGTTGGCCATCTTTCGTCGGGCGATGCGGTAGAGATCCTCGTAGACCAGCGAGACCGCCTCCTCGAAGGCGGTCTCGTCACCGGTGCTCCACCGCCGGAGCAGTTCAGTTACACGCTGCTGTGGGGCGACCGGGCCGACGCCCATGGTTGTTCGAGCTACCTCCGCCGCAAAACGCCCGGATTAGACCAGATCCCTAGAAGAGGCCGAGTGCAGCCACCGAAGAAACGGGGGTTCTGGAGCCGCTTGAGATTTCGTGGAACCGGCTTAGATGTAGCCGATAAGGTAAGTATACTTGACTTAACGATGGCGCTCTTGGTAGATTTCGAGAATGATCGCCCCTCGCGCCGAGCTCATCGCTGTCCTCCGGCAGTTCAACCCCTGGTGGGATGGCAACCGCGTGCCGGAACTTCCTCGCTGGCGGCGCGCCGCCTTCCGCGAAGTGGAGACGTGGCTTTCGGCGCCTCCTGCTCCGAGGGCGCTCCTCCTGAGCGGCGCCCGCCAGGTCGGCAAGACCACGATCCTCCTCCAGGCGATAGAAGAACTGCTCGCGAAGGGGGTCCCGGCCACCAGCATCCTCTACGCGACGTTCGACCACCCGCTCCTGAAGCTGATCGGGCTCGACGGGCTCATGCGGCTATGGAAGGAGTACGAGCCCTCGGCCCGCGACGTCGAGTACGTCCTCCTCGACGAGATCCAGTACGCCAAGGACTGGCAGACATGGATCAAGCACCAGGTGAAGTTCGAACCGAAGCGCCGCATCGCCGTGACCGGCTCGGCGACTCCGCTCATCGTGGAAGGGCAGGAATCCGGTCCCGGACGGTGGCACACCGTACGGCTCGCGCCCCTTTCGTTCTACGAGTTCCTCCAGATCAAGAGGCTCCCGACTCCGAAGCTGCCGGATGTGCCCTCGCTGCGTGAGCTCTTCTCCTGGACCCCCGCGCAGTTCACGCGAGTCGGCGCGCTCGCCGTGGATCTCGTCGGACCCTTCCAGGACTATCTGATTCGGGGAGGATTCCCGCAGATCGCGCAGATCGAAAGCATCTCGCTCGCGCAGAAGCTCCTCCGCGAGGACATCGTCGACAAGGTGCTCAAGCGCGACATGACGGCCCTCTACGGCGTGCGCCGCATCCTCGAACTGGAGCAGACGTTTCTCTACCTTTGCCTCCACGACGGCGGGCTCCTCGACGTCCAGGAGCTCTGCCGGAGTCTCGAGGTCAAGAAGCCGACCGCGAACAACTTCATCGAGCTCCTCGAGCACACGCATCTCATCTATCGGCTGCGGCCGTTCGGATACGGCAAGGAGATCCTCCGCGGGAAGCAGAAGATCTACCTCGCCGATCCGGCGATCGCTCCAAGCGTTCTCCTGCGCGGCAAGGCGCTCCTCGAAGACGCGGCCGCCCTCGGCCTCGCGGTCGAGACGGCGTTCTTCAAGCACGTCTTCACGCGGTACTACGCCCAGAGCATCGGTTTCTCGTACTGGCGGGGAGGCCCGAAGGGGCAGGAGGTCGACATCATCGCCGACGTGAACGGCCGGCTCGTCCCCTTCGAGGTGAAGCACCGCGCCGACGTCACACCGCGAAAGCTGGCGGGCCTCACGGCCTTCTGCGACGAGCGCAAGGTCTCGGAGGGGTACGTCATCACTCGCGATTCCGACGACTTCGGGCTCGTGCGCCTTCCGACCAAGAACGTCGAGGCGATGGCGGTGAAGATCCCGGCTCCGCTCGCGTGCTACTGGCTGGGGCGGTCGGAGATCCTTGGCGCCTCGGTGGGTTCTCCAGAGGTTGGACGCCCATGAAGCACGCGACTCTTATCGACGCCACCGACCTCGATGCGAGAGCGGACTACCTAGAAGGGCGAGTCGAGCTTCCTGCCCTGCTTCGTCGCCTCGTCGTAACGACAACGCCATCCCTGAAAGCCGTGGCGTTCCGGACAGGAGAGGGAATCCAGTACCCGGGCTGGGACGGCCGCGTCGAGACGGAAGAAGGGACAGCGTGGGTTCCACCGGGCGTGTCGGCCTGGGAAGCTGGTGTCAGCCGCGACCGGAAAGGGAAAGCGGACGACGACTACCGTCGGCGCTCGGAGAAGCCGCTAAACGAAGACCCAAAGGAGACGACGTTCGTCTTCGTCACTCTCCGTCGCTGGACTGAGAAGGAGGCGTGGGCGTCCGCCAAACGCTTGGAGGGGCTCTGGCGAGACGTGCGGGCCTACGATGCCGACGATCTCGAGGGGTGGCTCGAAACGGCGCCGGGTGTCCACGTCGCCTTCTCAAGGCTGTTCGGCAAGCGGGGGCCGGGCACGAGTGATCTTGAGGGCTGGTGGGAGGACTGGCGTGCCGAGACCGCGCCCCCCCTCTCACCGATGCTCCTTCTCGCCGGCCGAGAGAAGGCGATATCGCCCCTACAAGACTGGCTCGGGCTCGAAGCAACGCAGCCGTTCGCCTTGCAGGCCGAGTCGCTCGAGGAGGCGGTCGCCGTACTCGCAGCCTGCATCATGCAGATGCCCCCCGATGCGAGAGACCGATGTCTCGGGCGCGCTCTCGTGATCCGGGATCGGGAGTCGTGGGATCGGTACTCCGAGATGGATGGCCCGCTCCTCCTAGTCCCCTGGTTCGCCGCGGATGCGCAAGGAGTCGTCGGGCGCGCGACGCGTAACGGCAAGGCCGTGTATGTGCCGCTGGACAGGGCAACGAGTGCGGCCGCGTCGGCCGTCCAGATCCCGCGAATCTCCTGGGCGCCTGCGAAAGACGCGCTTGTCGGTATGGGGAAGAGTGAGAGCGCGGCGAGACCACTCGCTTCGCTGGCGCGGCGATCGCTCCTAGGGTTGCGTCGCAAGCTCGGCGTGCGGCCCGAACTACAGCAGCCAGCCTGGGCTGCCCCTGATGTCGCCCGACGGTTCCTCCCTCTCGTCTTTGCAGGTTCGTGGTCTGAAACTTCGTCGGCCGACCAAACAGCACTCGCCACTCTGGCCGGAATCCCCTACGCAGACATCCGAAACGTCGCAATGACGTGGGCGAGTGCCGAGGATCCCCCGATCCGCAGAATCGGCGGCGTCTGGGTGATCGCTTCGAAGGAGGATGCCTGGCCCTTTGTCGAGAAGTTCGCTCTTGACGAAGACCTCCGACGATTCGCCGCTCTCGCTGTCGAAGTACTCGGCGCGGCCGATCCCCGTTATGACCTGCCGAGCGACAAGCGCTTCATGGCGCCGGTCATCGGCAAGGTGGCTCCGACCTCACCGGAGCTCCGGGACAGCCTCGCAGACTCTGTGGCAATGCTCGGGTCGCGAGGCAACGTCGGGTCCGGGTACGCCGCGGAAATAGTTCGCCGTCTTCTGGAACAGGCGAACGCCGACTGGAAGGTCTGGGCATCCCTCTCGCCCTTCCTCCCGCGCCTCGCAGAAGGTGCCCCAGAGGCGTTCCTCGCGGGAGTCGAGACCGGCCTCAAGTCCCCGCCCTCTCTTCTCCTCAGACTCTTCGACGACGGGGGCGACGCGCTGTTCGGTACCTCCCCCCATACGGGGCTGCTCTGGGCGCTTGAAGTCCTGGCATGGAGTGCCGAATATCTCCCGAGAGCAGCGTTAGCTCTCGCGACTCTCAGCCGCCTCGATCCGGGCGGAAGGACGCTGAACAGGCCACTCGGAAGCCTCCACACGATCTTCCTCGCCTGGTTTCCGCAGACGTCAGCATCCGTAGAGCAACGGTTCAAGGTACTCGACCGTGTCCGTTCGAAAGAGCCGGAGGTCGCCTGGCGCCTTCTTCTCGATCTTCTGCCGGCGCGGACGATGGGCACGGCCTTCCCGAATGCGGAGCCGCATTGGAGGGAATGGGCACCCGAGCAGGACCGGCAGGTTAATGCCGCTGACTATCAGCAGACAGTGCGTGGTACCGCGGAACGCGTCCTGCAAGATGTCGCTGCCGACGGTGCCCGCTGGAGCGACGTGATCTCGAATCTCGACGTCATACCGCCCGAATGCTTCGACGCCGTTGTGGCGCGCTTGTCCGTGATGGATCCAGTGACCCTCGCTGAGTCGGCGCGAGAGAAGCTGTGGGAGGCGTTGCGGGAGTTCGTCGCGACTCATCGGCAGTTCTCTGACGCGACCTGGGCCCTGCCGAGTGAGCAGGTGGATCGCGTTGAACCCCTGATCGGACGATTTCAGCCCGCGGACCCCGCTACGTGCCACGCATGGTTGTTTGACCATATGCCTAGGCTCCTCCTCGGTAAGGACGAGGATTGGAGTACGCAGCAGGCTTTCCTCTACGAGCGGCGACTGCGCGCGGTTAGGGAGGTGCACGAGGGAAGTCGACTTGATGGCGTCATCGCCCTGGCTTCGCGCGCCGCGGTACCCGGCCTCGTAGGCGATGCAGTTGGCGCGGAGGGGCTGCTCGCTTCGGAAGAAGAGGAAGCGCTCCTGCTCCTCGGGTTAGGGGCTGCGGACTCCTCCCTCGCAAACCTGGCACGCGGTTACATAGTCGGCCGGCACCGCGCGAGCGAGACGTGGGCGGACGTGTCGCTAGCCGCCCTCACCGAGAAGTTGACGGCAACTCAGCGCGCGAGCTTCCTCTTGAGTCTTCCCGACGAAGCCGCAACCTGGGATCGCGTAGATGCCTGTGACGATGAGACGCGCCGGCAGTATTGGACTTTCGCTCGACCGCTCGGCGTGACGACCGTCGAGGAGTGTGTTCGGGTGGTCCGCGCCCTGATTGGGGCCGGTCGGACGGCCGCAGCGATCGACCTCGTTGGGATGCTCTCTCATGGTCGCGGGAAGATTACTGTGCCGTCCGGTCTGATCTTGGAGGCACTCGGGGCGCTCTGCGCCGCTCCTGGATCGGCGCCGTTTCCTCCTATGGTCGGCCACAACGTTCGAAACCTGCTCGATCAGCTAGGGAAGTCAGGCCAGGTCGCCGAGAGCGAACTCGCCACGTTTGAATGGACCCTGCTGCCGCTTCTCGAACAGCAAGGTGGGCCGATCTTCCTTAACCGGGAGCTCGGACGGTCTCCAGATCTGTTCGGCCTCCTTCTGGGCTTCGCGTTTGTCGCGGAGGGAGAGGCCCGCCGGGAATTCAATGCAGAGGATCGCGCGCGAGCCGAGCGAGCGTACAGAGTCCTCAGTCAGTGGCGCCGTATCCCCGGTCTGAGACCCGATGGCACCTTGGACCCGGACGAGCTCGCAACCTGGGTGCGCGGAGCCCGGGCCTTGGCTGCTCTCAATGGTCGGCGGACGATAGGAGACCTGCATGTGGGCCAGATTCTCGCGGCGGCTCCGATCGGTGCTGACGGCATCTTCCCGCACCCGGGTGTACGCGAGATCCTCGAGAGCGCTGAGAGCACGGAGATCGAAGCCGGTTTCAGGACCGCTGTGATCAATAGCCGGGGGGTCTATACGAAGGACCCGTCGGCTGGCGGCGAACAGGAGCGTGAACTCGCTCAGAGGTACAGAGGTTTCGCCGATGCACTCGCGTTGGATTGTCCCCGCACCGCCGCGGTCCTTCGGAGCATTGCGGCTCACTACGTGACGTGGGCTGCGCGCGAAGATGCAGAAGCGGAGATGAGGCATGACCGATACGCGTAGGGCGTCTCGCTGACACAAGAGGCTTGAGCGCTGGCGTCGGCCTCGGATTCGAGGCCACTTCCGTGACCTGCACGAACGAGTCACGGGTCGGTGGCCTGCGGTTCGCCTCCCCGTGGGTAAGGGAGACGGCGAAGCAAGGACTCGGAGCGCCTTAGTCGCGCCGGATCGCCATCAAACCAGGTGACCTTGATTTGAAGAACGTGCCGGGACGGGCGGAAGGCCGTCCTCGTCCCGCAGTCGAGACGAGAAACGAGTCCTTCCGTTCTTGCGTAGCCACGTCCCTTCCTGGCGGTCTCCGTCAGTACTTAAGAATTCGCACGGCATCCTCCTTGTCCTCGTCGAAGACGCGCAGGTATCCGGCGGTCGTCGTGATCTGGCTATGCCCGGCGAGGGCGCCTGCGGTGTGCAGGGCGACGCCCGAGCGAAGTAGCTGGGTGACGAACGAGTGCCGCAGAGCGTGAAGCGTGAATCGGACGCCAGAAGCCCTCTGGACCTTGCTTGTGATGCGGCGGAGGGTTGCGAGCGCGACGCCACGACCGCGCCTCAGTGAGCAGAAGAATTCCGGCGCGGTGATCCCGCGGAGCCGCCGCTCACGGAGGTATGCAGTAAGGACGGAACGCAGCTCCGGGGCGATCGGTACGACGCGATCCTTCCCGCCGCCTCGGCCCTTCCCGGCGTTCACGCGGACAGTCCCGACCTGGAGGTCCACGTCGAGAAACTGGAGCTTCAGAATCTCCGTCCTGCGAAGCCCTGCGAAAAGCGCGATCGCCATCATGGCAACAGCACGCGTGCGGTCGAACGCGTTCTGCCACGGATAGTTCGCCGCGGCATCGAGGATTCGCCGGCAATCAGCGGGGGGCAGCGCCTTGGGAATGCGCGTTGGCACGGCCGGCTGGCGAAGCCCGGTAAACGGGCTCGAGATCGCGTGACGTCGCTCGAGGTAGGTGAAGAAGGACCGGACTCGGCGCCAGTAGGTGTTGATCGTGATCGGCTTGGTCCCGCTGCGGCGGGTCGCAGCGGTCCACTCGTCGATCGCGAAGAGTGCGAGGCCCAACGGGCGCCCGATGCCGACGCGGGCGATCAGGAACGTCCTGAAGTTCGAGTACCCGACGCGGTAGGAGT
>CAVOJA010000164.1:0-13409 GCA_963696015.1 uncultured Holophagales bacterium | reverse complement strand
TCCTTCTTCACGACGACGCACTGGAGGTATCCGGAGCCGTCACGCAGGACGAGGAAGCGGATCTTTCCGCTGTCGCGCCGGTTGTAGAGCCAGCCCTTCAAGGTGACCGTCTCGCCGACCGATGGGAGAAGTCCGGAGATGGAGGGAGCGGGGCCGTTCGACATAGGTGCCGAATTTAGCAGGCACCGGGCCGAACGCCCCATCGGGCTGCGACCGCTATCGCCCGCGGATCCGGAAAGCCTGGATGACCGTGAGCGACTGGGAGATCCGGAGGAGCCTCCGGTTCTTCTTCTGGCTGGCGTCCGCGTCGTCCTGCGGGACGACCGTGCCGCGGGTCTCCCGTGCGGCCCGTTCGAGCTCGGTCTGAAGCGCGACGAGCTCGTGCGCCTCGAACTTCTTCAGCATCACGCTGTTGAGGGTCAGAAAACCCTCGGCCACGTCGGCGGCGGTCTTCCAGGCGGGAGCGGCCATCAGGCAGGCAGGATGCGCCCCGGCCGCCCGGCCCGTCAACGCCTGCGTGCTAGATTCCTCCCGTCCGCGCGCGGCCCCCGCCGTAGTGCGTCGCAGGAGGCATCTCGTGGCATTTCAGGGTGTCGATTTCTTCCAGCTCGACGGGCTCCTTTCCGACGAGGAGAGGGCCGTGAGAGACCTCGTGCGCGACTTCGTCGACAACGAGGTCCTGCCGATCATCGAGGAGTGCGCGTACGAGGGACGATTCCCCCTCGAGCTCGTCCCGAAGATGGCCGCCCTGAACCTCTTCGGGCCGACGATCTCCGAGTACGGGCTGCCCGGCCTGTCGAACGTGGCCTACGGCCTCATCACCCAGGAGCTCGAGCGGGGCGACTCGGGCATCCGGTCGTTCGCGTCCGTCCAGTCGTCCCTCGTCATGTTCCCGATCTGGAAGTACGGGTCGAAGCAGCAAAAGGACCGCTGGATCCCGGCGCTCGCCAAGGGGGAGGCGATCGGCTGTTTCGGCCTCACCGAGCCCGACTTCGGCTCCAACCCGGGCGGGATGCGTACCGTGGCGAAGAAGGACGGGGACCACTGGGTCCTCAACGGCGCCAAGGCGTGGATCACGAACGGCTCCATCGCCGACGTGGCCGTCGTCTGGGCGAAAGTCGGAGGATACGAAGGCAGGATCCACGGATTCCTCGTCGAGAAGGGAACGCCCGGGTTCACGACGTCCGAGCACAGGATGAAGATGTCGCTGAGAGCCGCCGTCACCTCGCAGCTCGCCTTCGAGGACTGCCGGATCCCGGAGGAGAACGTCCTCCCCGGGGTCGACGGGCTCAAGGGGCCCCTTTCCTGCCTGACGCAGGCCCGCTACGGCATCTCGTGGGGAGGGATCGGCTCCGCGATGGCGACCTACACCTGCGCCCTCGACTACGCCAAGAGCCGCAAGCAGTTCATGGACCGGCCGATCGCCTCCCACCAGATGGTCCAGGAGAAGCTGGCCTTCATGATCACCGAGATCACGAAGGGGCAGCTCCTCTCCCTCCAGCTCGGCCGGATGAAGGACGCAGGGACGATGAAGCCCGAGCACGTCTCCATGGCCAAGAGGAACAACGTCTGGGTGGCCCGCGAGTGCGCGAAGCTGGCCCGCGAGATCCTGGGTGCGAACGGGATCGTCGGCGAATACCCCGTCTTCCGACACCTCGCGAACATCGAATCCGTCTTCACCTACGAGGGGACGCACGACATCCACACCCTCGTCCTGGGCCAGGCCGTCACGGGAATTCCCGCCTACAACCCCCCCGCTGAATAGTCCGGCGCTTCCCCTTCCGGGACGGGTCTGGGCGACGACCCGTCCCGGAAGGCACCCAGGAACGCCGCTGTCCCCTTAGAATGCTGACCGGATGGCCATCACCGGGAACCTCCGGACGATGCAGTTGTCGGAGCTGCTCCAATGGCTCTCCATGGGGCAGAAGACAGGTACGCTGGCCATTCGGGGCGGCTCGGGAGAGAAGCGGGTCTATTTCCAGAACGGGCGGATCATCTCCTCCTCCTCGACCATCGAACGCGAGTACCTGGGCCACTTCCTCGTCTCCTACGGCTACATCACCGAGGCGGAGCTGACCAAGGCGATGGAGGTCCAGGAGGAGTCGAAGATCCTCCTGGGGAAGATCCTCGTCATGATCGGAGCGATCGCAGAGGAGGATCTCGTCGAGCTGATCCGCATCAAGGCCTGCGAGACGATCTTCGACATCTTCCTCTGGCCGGAGGGCGCCTTCCACTTCATCGACGGCGAGATTCCCCAGCGCCCGATGATCCCGATCGCCATCGACGTCACGGGGATCGTCATGGAGGGCCTGCGCCGGTTCGACGAGTGGCAGCGGCTCAAGGAACGGATCGTCTCGATGCGCGACGTCCCGTCCGTCATCGCGCCGGTCGCGGTCGAGAACCTCGGCGAGGCTCAACGGATCATCCTTCGCGCCATCGACGGTGTCCGCTCGCTGGCCGAGATCGCCGAGGCGACGCACAATCCCGACTTCCCGGTCGCCAAGCTCGTCTTCGACCTGCTCGAGAGCGGGCACGTCGATCTCTCCTCCGGCTTCGCCCCTCCCCGCAGCTCCGAGCTGACGCCGGAGGATCCCTACGAGACGGTCTTCGCGGAGGCGGCGACGCCCCACTTCGAGGGGATTCTCGACACCGCGGACGAGCTGAACATCCCGCCACCGCCTCCGGATGGCCGGCCGGCGCCCCCGAAGGACTTCACCCGGTTCCTGCGGCGCGGCCCCGACAGCGGCGCACATCCGGCACGCGCTCCTGGGCCCGTCACGACGTCGATAGCGGCCCCGGTGGCCGCCCCGCCGCCCGCTCCTCCCCCGTCGACGAGCTTCATGCCCGCACCGCCCGTGTCCGCGCCCGTGCGGCCGCCGGCGACCGGCTCGTTCCAGGCGACGGACCGGACGGCGTCCTCCTTCCTCGAGATGGGAGCGCCGCCCTCGTCCGTGCCCTGGCCTGCCGTCCCGCCACCTTCCAACGTGTTCCGCTCGAGCCAGTCCGTCCCTGCGCCTCCGAAGTCCGTGCCGTTTCGAACCTCGCAGTCGCCCGTGCAATCCCCTCCTTCCTCGCAGGAAGGCCTTCCGGCCCCGCCGTCCGCGAGTCCCTCGAGCACGATCGCCATCTCGGCCATCCCGTCGCTGACACGGCCGATGGAAGAGCTCATGTCCTGGTCGTTCACGCCGAACGAGGCGTTCATCCTTTCCCGGATCAACGGCCTGTGGGACGTCCGCTCCATCGCGAAGATCAGCCCTTTCCCGGAGGGGGAGGTTCGCAGGGTCTTCGAGAAGCTGCACGACGGCGGACTCATCCGCTGGCGTTGACGGACGAACGAGGCTTCCGGTGGATCTCGCCTCGCTCCAGGCACTCGTGGCTCCCGCCCTGGTGGCTGGCGGCGCGTTCGCGGCGTTCCGGGTGTGGCGTCGTGCCTCCGAGCGCGAAACCGCGACCCTGGAACGCAAGGCCGCCTCGGAGCGCGAGGCGCTCCTCCTCGAGGACCAGGCCCTCCGGACGCGGCTCCGCACGGCGAACGAGGCGCTCCGCCTTCGCGCCGAGGCGCTCCACCGGATCCTCAGCGCATCCACGGAGCTCAGGGCCCACCTCCCGGTGGAGACCGTCCTGGCCAACATCGTCCGAGCTGCTGCGGCGAGTCTCGGCTACCAGCAGGTTCTTCTCTGCGTGCACGATCGCGCCGACGGAGTCCTCGTCCCACGCGCTCAGGTCGGGCTCTCCGATCTATGGCCGAAGCTCGAGCCTCTTCGCCTCCCCTCGGAACGGATCGCCGGGACGGCCGCCGGAGCAGACAGCCCTGCCCCGCTCGCCTCTCTGCTTCCCAGGCCGGCTCACGGCGAGGTCGTCTCCGTGCCCCTCGTCGCAGGCGAGCAGCTCGTCGGCCTTCTCGAGCTGGCCGGACCCGACGGGAACGCCGTCACCGAGGACGACCGGGTCGTGCTGGAGCTCTTCGCCAGCCAGGCCGTCAATGCAATCCGCCTCGCCCGGGCCCACGAAACCACGCGCCTCGGCTCGCTTCGCGACCCGCTCACCGGGGTCGCGAATCACGGGCACTTCCAGGAGACCCTCTACCGGGAGGTGACGCGCCACGAAAGAAGCGGGGAGCGGCTCGTCCTCCTGATGGTGGACCTCGACGACTTCAAGGCGGTCAACGACCGGTACGGCCACCCCGCCGGCGACACCGTTCTGAAGGCCGTCGTCGCCCGCCTCCTCACTTCGGTGCGCGAGATGGACACGGTGTCCCGCTACGGCGGGGAGGAGTTCACGATCATCCTCCCTCAGACTGACGCGACCAGCGGCCATCGCGTCGCAGAGCGGCTCCGGGCCGCGGTCGCCGCCTCGCCCCTTCAGGCCGGGCTCCCCGAGGCGCTTCCGCTCACCGTTTCGATCGGCCTCGCCGTCTACCCCGACGACGCGCCCTCGAAGGGAGGCCTCGTCGAGTGCGCGGACAAGGCCCTCTACGCCGCGAAAAGGACCGGGAAGAACCGGGTCGTGAGGTTCACGAAGGTGCCGACCACCACCGAGGCGCTCCTCACCGGACTGACCTGAGCAGGGACCGTCTCGTCACCGCCGGGCAGTCGGCCAGTGCAAAGCGCAGGGGCCAGCCCGCCGCCTCCCCCGCGTAGTCCACGCCGACACGCGGCCCCGAGAGGACCTTCCGCGGAGCCGAAGGGAGGGGAAGGAGAAGCTCGAGGTCGGGACCCGAGAGTGGAGCTCCAGACAGCTCCCGACCGACCGACAGCAGCCGACAGAGCCGCCCCGGGCCGGAGGCCGACAGCAGGTCGCGGCGGGGCACCTCCCGTCCTTCCCACCACTCCACCGGGACGGCCGCTCGCAGCAGGACCGCCTCGGGGACTCCCGCCTCGCCCGTGACGACGTTGAGACAGTCGTGCATCCCGTAGACCCTGAAGACATACGCGTGGCCCGGCGGGCCCCACATCGGGGCGACACGCGGCGTTCGGCGGCCATTCCAGGTGTGAGCCGCACGATCGGCAATGCCGAGATAGGCCTCGGTCTCCACGATGACGGCCGTCCGCGTCGGAAGACCCGGCGGACGCCGGACGAGCCGGCAACCCAGGAGAGCGCGCGCCAGGTCCTCGGTGCGTCTCTCCCAGAATGCCTTCGGCGGCCGTTCGGCTTGTCGCGCTCTCGCCACACCGCTATTCTCGCGGACGACCATGCCATGCCACGTTCCGCAGCCTTCCGAGGGCTGCTCGGTCCTCGTCACCGGCGGTGCCGGGTTCATCGGTTCCCACCTCGCCGACGCCCTCCTCGCCCTGGGTCATCGCGTCGTCGTCCTCGACGACCTCTCGACGGGCGACGTGCGCCGGATCCCTCCGGAAGTACGCTTCGTGAAGGGGGACATCCGGGACCCGGGGCTCGACGCGCTGCTCCTCGAGGAAAGGGTCGACACCGTCTTCCACCTCGCCGCCCAGGTCGACGTGAGGAAATCGGTCGAGGACCCCGTCTTCGACGCCGAGGTGAACGTCCTCGGTACGATCCGCGTCGCGCAGGCGTCCGCCCTCGCGGGCGTGGCCCAGGTCGTCTTCTCCTCGAGCGGTGGGGCGATCTACGGCGACCCCGTCGGCGAGCGGGCCGACGAGGAGCACCCGCTGAACCCCTGCTCGGCCTACGGCGTCGCCAAGCTGGCAGGCGAGAAATACCTCGCCGCGCTCGCCCCGGATGCGGGCTATCAACTCACGATCCTGCGCTACGCGAACGTCTACGGCCCCAGGCAGGACGGGCGCGGCGAGGCCGGCGTCATCGGCATCTGGATGAACCGCCTCCTGTCGGGGCAGGACGCCGTCGTGAACGGCGACGGCGGACAAACGCGCGACTTCGTTCACGTCGCCGACGTCGTGGCGGCGAACCAGGCGGCCTTCCTCCACCGCGTCCCGGGGATCTTCAACGTCGGGACAGGCGTGGAAACGAGCCTGACGGAGCTCTACCACCTGGTCGTCAGCGCCTGCGGAACCGACGCTCCTGCACGCTTCGGCCCCGCCAAGCCCGGCGAGCAGCGAAGGAGCGTCCTCGACCCTTCGCGCGCGCGGACCGCGCTCGGCCTGGCCGAAGTGGTCCCGCTGGCCGAGGGGATGCGCGCCACGTCGGAGTGGTTCCGTCTCCACCGGGCCCAGCAGGGGCTCGGCTGACGGTCGTCAGGAAGCGAGCGGGGGCGAGAGCGTCGGCGCGGGAACGCGAGCCTGGGTCGCCTGCCGAGGCCGCCCGGTCCGCCGGATCACGACGACCGTCCGGTCGTCCTCCGCCGGCCGGCCCGCGCTGAAGTCGCTCACCGCCGACATGACCCTCTCCACGGTCTCCTTCGCCGACCTTTTCCTGTAGTCGAGGAGGATTCGCCGGACGCGGTCCAGGCCGAACTCGCGTCCCCTCTGATCGTGGGCCTCGACGATGCCGTCGGTGTAGAGGAAGAAGAGGTCGCCCGGCTCCATCTTCACGGCCCGGCGCGTGTACGGGGCGTTCGGGGACGGACCGAGGACCATGCCGGTCGACTCCATCTCGGTGAAGCTCCTGGTCCGGGCGTGCAGGTGGAGCGGCCCGGGGTGGCCCGCGTTGGCGTAGATGATCTCGCCGTTCGCCTCGAACTCGCCGTAGAAGAGGGACACGAATTTCGTGGAGAGACGGCTCTTGTTCAGGATCCGGTTCAGTCTTTCGATGACGCGGGCGATCTTCAGGTCGCCGCCGATCCCCATTCTCAGGCCCACGTAGACGTCGCGAACGAGGAGCGCCGCGAGGAGACCGTGCCCCGAGGCATCCGCGATCGCCGCTCCGAATCCGTCGGGACCGAGCTTCAGGAAGTCGTAGAAGTCTCCCCCCACCGCGTCGGCGGGCGCCGTAAGAGCGTAGACCTCGTAATCGCCGACCTCGGGAAACGTCCGCGGGAGGATCGACTGCTGGATGCGGCGGGCCTCCTCGAGCAGGCTTTCGAGCTTGTCGCTCCTCACCTTCGAATCGAGGACGGCGCGGATGATCCCGAGCGAGACGAGGAGGTCGTCGGCCGCGACGCGGGGGTGGACGTCGAAGGAGAGGATGAAAGCGCCGTCGCCGAACGAGACCGCCGCGAAGCGCGAGACTCCGAGGCGTGCCTCGAACTCGCGGTCGACCGAGGGGTCCTTCAGGTCGGCGAGGACGACCCCCTCTTCGAGGGCCCGGCGGATCGGCCCGTACGACCTCGGGACGGAGAGACCCTCGGGGACCTTCCGGGAGCGGCCGAACCCGCGCTTGAGGACGTAGTCGTCGTCTTCCAGCTGGTAGAGGCGGCCCCCGATGATCCCGAGCTCGGAGCGGAAGTTGCCGACGACGGCTTCACCGACGGCGGCAACCGTGGAGACGACGTCGTCGCCCCCTTCGATGGCGAAGAGAGTCTTTTCGACGTTCTTGAGCAGTGATCGGTAGTCCATCGGCGAGCCAGTCATTATACGCCTCGCCCGAATGCGTCAGCTCTGACGCCCTTCAACCCCAGCGGGCCAGCTCGGTGAGGATTCGATCCTGCCAGGCGTGGCCTCGCCCCTCGGAACACCATCCGTTGGCGAGAATGACGAACGCATAGCGCTGCCCGCTCCGGGCTTCGACGTATCCGGCGAGAGTCACGACGCCCGCGATGTTCCCGGTCTTGGCGAAGACTTTCCCCCGCGTGTCCGGACCGAGCATCCGGTGCCGAAGCGACCCGGCCATGTCGCCCGTCACGGCGAGTGTCGGCTCGAACTCCTGAAAATAGCGCCAGCGCGTCGCGAGGGCCTGGAGGAAGTCGAGATAGGCCGACGCGCTCGAGCGATTCTCGCGCGAGCGGCCCGAACCGTCGGCGATCCGGTAGCGGGACGGGTCGAGGCCCAGCGATCGGATGAACTCGGTCACCTCGGACAGACCGCCCTTCCAGCTGCCCGATCCACGCCTCTCGGCGCCGAGCGTCTTCAGGACCTGCTCGGCGAAGAACGACTGCGACCTCTTGTTACACACGGACAGGACCGGGAGGATCGGGGTCTCATGGACGTGGAGAACCGGAAGCGGCCTCCCGGCGGCGATCGCCTGGGTCCGGACCTCGGGAGGAGCGTCCACACCGATCCCCTCTTCCTGCAGGACCCTCGTGAAAGCCGAGGCGAGGTAGAGGGGCGGGTCGACCACGGTGATGTCGCCCGACCAGGTCCTTCGCGAGCCGACGGCTCCCGAGGCGACGACCCGCGCGCTCCCCGCGCGACGCGACACTCCCACGTTCGCGCCCCGTCCGCCATACGTCGCAACCCGGCCGACGAGCGACATCAGGAACGGCTGAGCCGGGTAGAACCCCAGGCTGGCCCTCGCGCCCGGACGGATGGCCCCCGTCACCCGGACCAGGACGACGTTGTCGTTGTACGAAAGGGCCGAGACGGGAGCCTGCCACCAGTGCTGCTCCTGGGCGGCCGGCCAGTGGGGGTGCGTCTTCTCGTCGTCGAAGAAGGAAGTGTCCAGGAGAAGGCCGTCCCGAATCGAGCGGATGCCGCGCGCCGCGAGGGCCGCAGACCAGGGACGAAAGACGGCCCACGGGTCGTTCTCGTAGAGGCGCCCGGAAATTGCCGGATCGCCTCCGCCGCGAATCACGAGGCGCCCCGCCAGCGTTCCGTCGGGGAGGAGCTCCCCGTCCTGGAGAAGAGCCGTTCGGAACCGATAGCCGGGCCCGAGCCGGTCGAGGGCGGCTGCAGTCGTGAAGAGCTTCGTCGTGGAAGCGAGGATCAGGTCGGTGTCGGCGTTCGTCGAGAGAATGGCCGGCTGCCCGATGGGAGCGATCGCCACGGCGACCTGCGAGCGATCGCGAACCGGCGCCCGGCGGGCGACGGCGGCGAGCCGCTCGGAGAGGGTCATCTCCCGCGCCGGCCGGGAGGCCTTCAGCTTCCCTGGGTTCGCCATTTTCCTCGTCGATACGGCCTCGACGCGGCTACAGAAGGCCGCCAACACCATCACAGTGGCGGCCGCGACCCACGCGCGGCTGCGTTTACGCCCTTCCGTCGTCACCGGGACCTATTGTACGGGACGCCGTCCGTAGAATGCAGCGTGCCGATCCGGGTCGATCTCGCCACGAGGACAGTGACGCTCTCACCGGGCGCCCTCCTCGCACCCGTCGCCCGCCGTATCGGGGACGGCCGCGGCGATTCGATGGAACGGAGATGGATCGGTCAGGCCGTCCACCGCCGCGTCCTCTCGGACGCGCTCGCAACGGTTCCCGGCTACGCGGTGGAGAAGGCGGTTCGCCTCACGTTTCCCGTCGACGGCTTCACGGCGATCCTCGAGGGGCGCCTGGACGGCCGGTTCGAGGACGCGGACGGGATCATCGTCGTCGACGAGGTGAAGTCGGTCCACTTCGCCGAGGAGCTGCCACGCCTGCTCGGATCGCCCCGCCTCGACCGCTTCGCGCGCCAGCTCCAGTGGTACCTGCTCGCCGTCTCGAGAACGGAGGGGCGCGCGGTCCGCGGACGGCTCGTCCTGGCCGACATCGAGACGGGCGACACGCGTCTCGTCCCTGTTTCGTGGGACGCCGACGAGGTCGAGGCCGATCTCGTCGCGAGAGTCCGGGCCGTCCTCGCGGAATTCTTCGAAGAGCTCGCGCTCGCCGAGGCGAAGTCGGCCGAGGCGGACGAGCTCGCCTTCCCGTTCGGGCGCTTCCGACCGGGGCAGCGCGAGATGATGGCTGCCGTGGCGCGGGCCGTGCGCGCCGGGGAGCAGCTCCTCGTCGAGGCCCCGACCGGTATCGGCAAGACGGCGGCGGCCCTCCTTCCGATGCTCGTCGAGGCGCTGCAGCGAGGGCGCAAGCTCTACGTCCTCACGTCGAAGACGACCCAGCAGGAGATCTTCCGCAAGACCCTGGAGGCGATCGCCTCCTCCTCGGCGCGCTCGGTCCGCCTCCGGGCCAAGGAGAGGATGTGCGCCAACGGGATCGTTCTCTGCCACGAGGACCACTGCTCCTACGCGAAGGACTACGCCGCCAAGCTCGAGGCGTCCGGCCTCGTCGACCGGCTCCTCGCCGTAACCCCGCACCTGGAGCCCGACTTCATCTTCGAGGAGTCGCGGGCCGAGGAGGTCTGTCCGTTCGAGGTCTCGCTCGAGCTGGCCGAGAGGGCCGACGTCGTCCTCGGCGACTACAACTACGCGTTCGACCCCGTCGTCGCGCTCTCGGGCCTGCGCGACCCGGCCTCCCTCGACGGGGCGCTCCTTCTCGTCGACGAGGTCCACAACCTCGTCGACCGCGGACGGGCCATCTGGTCCCCGGAGATCTCCGAAGCCGAAGTGCGACGCCTCTCCGAGGTCATCGGCACGACGAGCCCGAAAACCGCAGCCGCGGCGCAGGAAGCCGCAGCCGAGGTCCTCTCCCTCGTCCAGGAAGCCTGCGCGGGGCTGCCCCCCCCCTCCGACCCCTGGAACCCTCCAACCGAGCTCGTGCCCCTCGACCTCGAGCGCCTCGACGACGTCCGGCTCTCGATGGAGTCACTCCTCGTCCGCCACCTGGCCGACCTGAGGAATGGCGGGGAACGCGTCCCGGACGATCCCGTCCTCGGCCTCTACTTCCTCTTCGCGGGTTTTCACGACGTGGCGCGCCGAGCCGCTCCGTCGGGCCGTCTCGCCGAGGCGTTCGACCTCATCGCCTCCCGCGGGATGGGCGGCGCACGCCTCGCGTTCCTCTGCAAGGACCCGTCGCGCCTCCTGGGAGAGACGTTCGACTCCGCCTTCGCCACCGTCGGCATGTCGGCGACGCTCAGCCCGCCCGAGTTCTACCGCGACCTCCTCGGCTTCGACCCCGACCGGACCTCGGTCCTCCTCCTCCCTTCCCCTTTTCCGCGCGAGAACCGCGTCGTCGTGATCGCGCCGGACGTCGACACGACCTGGAAGAAGCGTGGGGCGGCGATGCCCCGGATCGCCCGGCTCGTCGCGGAGATCGCCGACGCCTGCCCCGGAAACGTCCTCGCCCTCTTCCCGTCGTATCGTTTCGTCGACGACGCGCGGGCACTCCTGCCTCCCATGCCGGGTCATCGCATCCTCCGTCCGTCGGACCGCTCCACCGAGCTGGAGAGGAACTCCGTCCTCGATGCGCTCCGGGAGGAAGGTTCCCGGATCCTTCTCCTCGCGGTCTCCGGAGGGCCCTTCGCCGAGGGGGTCGACTACCCCGGCGCGATGCTCCACGGCGTGGTCGTCGTCTCCCCCGCCCTCCCGCAGGTCCGCTTCGAGCAGGAGCGGATGCGACTCTACTTCGAGGAGCGTTACGGCCGGGGCTTCGAGTACGCCTACGTCATCCCGGGGATGACGAGGGTCGTCCAGAGCGCGGGCCGGGTCATCCGATCGGAGACCGACGTCGGCGTCATCGCCCTCGTCTGTCGCCGGTTCCTTCAGGACCCCTACAGGAAGTTCCTGCCATTGCACTGGTACGACGAGAGCCCCGGCGAGCTCGCCTGTCCGAGCCCGCGCGACTCCGTCCGCGCCTTCTTCGACAGGGCGCTGGCGGCGCAGCCAGCCGCATCCCAGGTCGCGGCCCCGCCGCTCCTGCCCGGGTCCGACAAAGGAAAAGGCCCCGCACGACGGCGGGGCCGAAAGGTCCGGGGAGAGGCCTGAGCCTCAGCGGACGAGCGTGTTGTTGTTGACGATGAAGCGGCGGGTTCCCGCCGAGCGGTAGTTGCCGCGGCCGTCGATGACCTCCACGAGGAGGTCGTGCTCCGAGTTCGCGAGCTTCGTGGTGTCGAGATAGAAGCGCCAGCGGGCGTTCGTCCTCTGCGGGTAGTTCGGGTACATCGCGGCGACGTCGGGGCTCGGCAGGCCGTATTCGGCGTAGTCGCGCCCGGTCACGGCGTCGATCTGCGCGACGCCGTCGATCAGGACCCTGACGCGGATGACGCCGTCCAGGTCGAGAGCCCAGCCGAAGACCGGGAAGATCCCGCCGATGAACTCGTAGTTCGACGGGTCGTCCACGTAGCCCAGCGGCGACGGATCGAGGTTCTGCGTGGCGCACTCGAGGTGGACCGGCAGCTCCTTGAGGAGCGTGACGTTGTCCTCCTTGTCGGCCGCCTTGACCTGGAGCATGTGGTTCCCTTCCTTGTATCCCAGGTCGGTGAGGAGGTACCCCACGTCGACGGCGAAGAAGAACCCGGAATTGGCCGACTGCGGGAAGCCGGGATAGAAGACGTTCACGTCGGGCCGGTAGAAGCCGTAGCAGTCGACGAGAGCGTTGTTCAGGTAATACTCGCGCCGGCAGCCGAGCGTTCCGAACGCGCCGCGGGTGTCCTTGAGGACGGTTCCGTCCATCTCGAGGAAGACGTGCGAGACGCCGCCGCGCTCGGCGTAGATCGACGTGTCGAGGGCCCAGCCGGAGACGAACATGATGTAACGGGTATCCCGGATCTCGCCTCCGGAAGGAAGGCCGCCAGGGATGCTCAGGCAGTTTCCGAACCACGTCGCCTGGAGAAGCGGGTGCTCGACCTCCCCGAACGGCGGGAGGTTGGGTGCGTTGTTGAACACCTGGAAACGGCGGGTCGCGAGGAGGCCCTGCTGCCCCTGGTCGTCCGTCGCCTTGACGGTGAGCGTGTAGACACTGTTCGTCCAGCGCGTCGAGTCGATGAAGATCACGAAGCCGGAGTCCGTCGCGCCGGGCACGTTCGGGTAGTAGGCGGCGACGTCGGGGCGGTTCACCCCGAGGACGGCCTCGCGCTCGAGACGACCGTCGATGAAGACGTCGACGTGCTCCACGCGCCGGTCGTCGAGGGCCCAGCCGGCGACCGCGAGGACCCCGTTGGCGTGGATGGACGACTCGGGGAGCGGGACGTCGACGACGCCGAACGGCGGCTGTCGAGCGGCTCGACCGCCCCGCGCTCACGCCGCTGCCGGCCGAGCGGTTCGCGGTGGCCGAGTGGAAGCAGGCGCGCGTCAACATCGACTACCACGTCGAGCACCAGGGCCACTACTACAGCGTCCACCACAGTCTGCTGCATGAGACCGTGGAGCTGCGCGTGACGGCCACGACCGTGGAGATCCTCCCCGGGGGGCAACGGGTGGCCTCCCATCTCCGCAGCGTCCGGCGCGGCCACCACACCACCGATCCCGCACACATGCCCAAGGCCCACCACGCCGGCACCAAGCGAGTGGACGCCGTCGCGCCTCATTCACTGGGCCGCGACGTCGGGCCCGCACACGGCCGCGCTGGTCACCGCCATCCTCAGTGACCGACCGCACCCGGAACAAGGCTACCGCTCGTGTCTGGGTATTTTCCGCCTGGCCAAATCCTACGGCGCCGACCGGTTGGAGGCCGCCTGCGCCCGGGCGGTGGCCGTGCGGGCGCGCTCGTATCGGCACGTCGAGTCCATCCTGCAAGCACGGGCTCGACCCGGCGCCGCTCTAGCAACGCAACTGTACGAAGAGCAGGACATAAC
>CAVOJA010000163.1:0-152024 GCA_963696015.1 uncultured Holophagales bacterium | reverse complement strand
GTCGTCCCCTCGACCGCTGCCGACGCCCGCGGCCTCCTGAAGGCGGCGATTCGCGACGAGGATCCCGTCCTCTTCCTGGAGCACAAGCTCCTCTACCGGCGGGCGAAGGAGGTCCTTCCTGAAGGAGACGGCGTCGTCCCCCTCGGGAAGGCGGCCATCCGACGCTTCGGTCGCGACCTGACGATCGTGACGTACGGGGCGATGGTCCCGCTCGCCCTCGACGCGGCCGCCGAGCTCGCGACGGAGGGGGTCGAGGCCGAGGTGATCGACCTGAGAACCCTCCTGCCGATGGATGAGGAGACGGTCCTCGACTCGGTCAAGCGGACTTCCAGGGCGCTGCTTCTCCACGAGGACGCACGGACGCTCGGAATCGGGGCCGAGATCGCCGCCACTCTCGCGGAGAAGGCCTTCGAGTGGCTCGACGCGCCAGTCCTCCGTGTGACCGCTCCCGACACCCCGATACCCTTCGCCCCAAGCCTCGAGGCGGCGTACCTGCCCAGCCTCTCCACCCTGCTCTCCGCCGCGCGTAGACTCGCGGCCTACTGACCCGATGAAAGACTGACGGAGAATCGGACCATGCCGACGAACGTGATCATGCCGCAGATGGGCGAGTCGATCGCCGAGGGAACCCTGACCCGCTGGATGAAGAAGATCGGCGACAGCGTCAAGCGCGACGAGCCGCTCTTCGAGATCTCGACCGACAAGGTCGACGCCGAGATCCCGTCCCCGTCCGCCGGGATCCTCCTGGAGATCCTCGTCCAGGAGGGGACGACGGTCCCGATCAACACCGTCGTCGCGAAAATCGGCGAGGCGGGCGAGGCGACGGCGGCCCCGCCGCCCGCGGAAGCGGCAGCCGTTCCCGGTCCTGCACCGGCCCCTGCGGTCGAGGCCCCCGCCCCCGTAGCCCCGCCCGCTCCGGCCCCGGCGGCCCTCGTGGTGGTCCCGCCCCCGGCGCCCAAGGCCCCCCAGGCGGCCCCTCACTTCACGACCCCGCCCCAGGAAGGGGAAACGAAGGAAGAGCTCCAGAAGCGCCGCTCTTCGCCGGTCGTGCGGATCATCGCCGAGGAGAAGGGCGTCGACCTGGCGCAGGTGCCCGGCACCGGCATCTCCGGGCGCGTCACGAAGACCGACCTCACCGCCTTTCTCGAGGCCGGAGGCCCTTCCGCTGTCGCACCCGCCCCGGCTGTCTCTCCCGCTCCCGCTGTCGCAACCGTTCCTGCTGTCGCTCCGGCAGCTGCTGCGGCCGCCGCGCCTCCGCCGGCTCCGGCCCCGGCCCCCGTCGCCGTCCATACCGCGCCGGTCGCCCCGGTCGCAGCGGCGGCTCCTCCCGCTCCGGCCGCCCCCGTCCGGCCCGCTCCGGCCATTCCCATCATCGCCTTCCCCGCCGGCGCGAACGTCTCCGTCGAGGCGATGTCGCCGATGCGGAAGAAGATCGCCCAGCGGATGGTCGAGTCGAAGGCGACCTCGGCCCACGTCGCCACCGTGTTCGAAGTCGACTACACGGCCATCGCGAAGCTGCGCGAGAAGGTGAAGGACCGCTTCGCCGCCCAGTACGGGACGAAGCTCTCCTACATGCCCTTCATCTTCAAGGCGGTCATCGCCGGCTTGAAGGCGCGCCCCTCCGTCAACGCGTCGGTCTCGGGCGACGACATCGTCTACCACCGCGACATCAACCTCGGCGTGGCCGTCTCGCTCGACTGGGGCCTCATCGTCCCGGTCATCAAGAACGCCGACGACCTGTCGCTCGTCGGCCTGGCCCGGGCCGCCAACGACCTCGCGGGCCGGGCGCGGAGCAAGAAGCTCCTCCCCGACGACGTACAGGGGGGCACCTTCACGATCACGAACCCCGGCGTCTACGGCTCCCTGTTCGGCACGCCGATCATCAACCAGCCGCAGGTCGGCATCCTGAACATCGGAACGATCGAGAAGCGGGCGAAGGTCGTCGAGCTGCCCGACGGCACGGACACGATCGCCGTCCGGACGATGGGCTATCTGGCCCTGTCGTTCGACCACCGGCTCGTCGACGGGGCCGAGGCCGACGCGTTCATGGGCGTCGTCAAGGCCACCCTGGAGAGCGGGGCCTTCCCGGAGCTCGACTGACGGACGACGGCACGTTACGCCCCGGGAGACGGGATCCACGGGGGGCTTTCGAGCCCCCCTTTCCCTTTCGTTTTCCGCAAGCAGCAGCGAACAGATCAGAGAGGGAGTGATGAAGGGATTCGCCGGAACGAGCTACGACGACGTGCCCTACATGGCCGCCTCGTTCTCGAACACGCACCCGGAGGTCCTCGCCGTGACCACCCTGCTCCGAGGGCTCGACCCGCCTCCCCTGGCGAATGCCCGCGTCCTCGAGCTGGGTTGCGCCCGTGGCATGAACCTCGTCCCGATGGCCTGGAGCATGCCCGGCGCCGAGTTCGTCGGCGTCGACCTGTCCCGGAGGCAGATCGAGGAGGCGCGGGAGCTCGCCTCCGGGGCTGGCGCGACGAACGTCGTCTTCCACGCCATGGACCTGCGCGACCTCGACGAGAGCTTCGGTTCGTTCGACTACATCGTCGGGCACGGCCTCTACTCGTGGGTCCCTCCGGAGGTCCAGGATGCCGTCCTCGAGGTCTGCTCGAAGCGGCTGTCGCCGAACGGCATCGTCTACCTCAGCTACAACGTCTTTCCGGGCTGGCACGTCAGCGTGACGTTCCGGGAAATGATGCTCTACCGGATCCGGAACATCCCGGATCCGGCGGAGCGCCTTCGCGAGGTCCGCGGGTTCATGCGCTTCCTCGCCGACTCCACGAAGTCCGACGGAAGTCTCTGGTCGATTCTCCTCGACGAGCAGGCCACGTACGTCGAGCAGGCGAAGGACTGGTCTCTCCTTCACGACGACCTCGAGGCGGAGAACAACCCCGTCTACTTCTCGGAAATGATGGAGCGCGTCGCCCGGCACGGCCTCCAGTACGTGACGGAAGAACGCAGGGGGACCCCGGACGAGATCCTCCCCCCCAGGGTCTGGGAGGTCCTCGACCGCATCGCGACCACCCGGACCGACCGCGAGCAGTACCTCGACTTCCTCAGGAACGCCCGTTTCCGGCGGAGCCTCTTCTGCCACGCCGGTCTCGCGCTCGCCACCGGCCCGGTTCCAGACCGGCTCGAGCGATTCCGTTTCCGGGCGGCTGCCAGGCCTTTCGACCAGGCGGCCGACCCGTTCGCTCCGGGCGAGGAGCGATTCGAAGCAGCGGGAACACGCACCCTGACCACGGCGGACCCGCGGGTGCGCGCCCTGATTCACGCCCTCTACGACGTCTGGCCCGGAACCCTCGACTACGAGTCCGTGACGCGAATCCTCGCGGAGGGCGCCCGCCGATCGGGCGGTGAGGTGCCACCGCACCCCATCCTGGGGCAGCTGCTCCACAAGGCCGTCGTCGCAAAGATCGTGACGCCGCAGCTTCTCGACATCCCCATCGCCACCGTCCTTCCCGTGAAGCCCGTCGCCGTGCCGATCTCCCGTCACCAGGCCTCCCGCGGCGAGTTCGCAACGAACCTCCTCCACCAGCCGCTCGACGTCGAGCCCCTCGACCGGTTCGTACTGCCCCTCCTCGACGGAACGAGGACGACGGGCGACGTCGAAGCCGCCCTCGCCGAAGCCCTCGCGGCAGGACGTTTCTCGCCGACCGAGACAGGACGTCCGCTGGAAGCGGGCGAGCGGCCGGACTCTCCCGCCCATCTCGCCGACCTTTCCCTGAACCGGCTCCTGGCCGGCTGTTACCTTGTCGGCTGAATGCGCCGCGCACTCGACGTCGTCTCCCTCCTCCCGCTCGGGCCGCGGCCGTACGACGACGTCGTCGTCCTCCAGCACGCCGCCAGAGCGAGGGCGAAGGCGGGAGGAACCGAGACGCTCTTCCTCCTCGAGCACGAGGACGTCATCACCGTGGGAAGGAACGCAGGGACGGGCGACCTTCACTTTCCCGCCGACCAGCTCGAGAGCCTCGGCGTCGCGCTTCGCCCGTCGGACCGGGGCGGGAAGCTGACTTTTCACGGCCGGGGCCAGCTCGTCGCCTACCCGATCCTCCGCCTCGATGGGGTCGAGAAGGACGTGAAGCTCCTCGTGAAACGCCTCGAGGAGGTCCTCATCCTGACGGCCGCCGACTTCGGCGTCGTGGCGGCCCGCAGCGCCGTCCCGGCACGGTGGTCGTCGGTCTGGGTCGGGAACGACAAGCTCGCCGCCATCGGGGTCCACCTCTCGGACTGGGTGACGACGCACGGCGTGGCCCTGAACGTCACGACGCGGCTCGAGCGGTTCGACCTCTTCGTCCCGTGCGGCATCTCCGACGGTGGCGTCACGTCGCTCGAGAAGGCGAACCGCGGCCTTACTCCGCCCTCCGTGGCCGACGTGGCCCGGCGCTTCGTCGTCCACTTCGCCTCGGTTTTCGACCGCGAACCGGTCGAGGCGCCCGTCCCCGTTTCCGCGGACCGCTCCGCAGGCTGACCCCGTCCCCCTATACTTCCCGCCTTCGCAAAGGGGGTTCCCATGTGCCTCGGAGTTCCCGGCCAGATCGTCCGCATCGACGAGAGCCCCATCGGGATGACGATGGGGATCGTCAGCTTCGGCGGCGTTACGAAGGAGATCTGCCTCGCCTACGTCCCCGAGGCGGTGGTCGGCGACTACGTCCTCGTCCACGTCGGCTTCGCGATCTCGAAGATCGACGAGGAGCACGCGAACGACATCTGGGCGGCGCTCGAGGAGATGGGCGAGCTCCAGGGCAACGAGAGCCCGACGAAGGCCGGCGTCCCGTGAAGTTCGTCGACGAGTACAGGAACGAGGAGAGCGTCCGGAAGGTCGCCGACTCGATCCGCGCGCTCGTCACTCGGCCCTGGACCCTCATGGAGATCTGCGGCGGGCAGACCCACACGCTCATCAAGTACGGTCTCGACCGGATGCTCCCCGAGCTCGTCACCCTCGTCCACGGCCCGGGCTGCCCCGTCTGCGTCACGCCGCTCGAGCTGATCGACCGTGCCGTCGCCATCGCCCGGCGACCCGAGGTCACGTTCGCCTCTTTCGGCGACATGCTCCGCGTCCCCGGCTCCGAGCTCGACCTCCTCTCGGTGAAAGCCCGCGGCGGAGACGTGCGGATGCTGTACTCGCCGCTCGACGCCGTCCGACTGGCACAGAAGCTCCCGGAGCGACAGGTCGTCTTCTTCGCCGTCGGCTTCGAGACGACGGCCCCCGCCATCGCCGGCGCGCTTCTCGAGGCGGAACGTCTCGACCTCCCGAACTTCTCGGTCCTCGTCTCCCACGTCCTCGTACCGCCCGCGATGAAGGCTCTTCTCTCCTCCCCCGCCTGTCTCGTGGAGGGGTTCCTCGCCGCGGGGCACGTCTGCACCGTCATGGGGACGCACGAGTACGTCCCGATCGCCGAGGGATACCGGATCCCGATCGTCGTCACCGGGTTCGAGCCGCTCGACCTGATGGTCGGCATCCGGATGACCCTCGCGGCTCTGGAAGAAGGACGGCACGGCGTCGAGATCCAGTACTCCCGTTGCGTCTCACCCGCCGGCAACCTCCCGGCGCAGAAGCTCCTCTCCGAGGTCTTCGAGACGTGCGACAGGCCGTGGCGCGGCATCGGCGTCATCCCGAAGAGCGGCTACGCCCTGACGCCTCGCTTCCTCGGGTTCGACGCGTCGAAGCGCTTCGACGTCGAGACCGTCACTGCCGAGGAGCCCGCGGTCTGCATCGCGGGGTCGATCCTCCAGGGGCTCGCGAAGCCGCGCGACTGCGCCGCGTTCGGCAGGGAATGCAGGCCCGAGAAACCGCTCGGCGCCCCGATGGTCTCTTCCGAGGGGGCCTGCGCGGCCTACTACTCCTACGGCCGCGAGTGAGGATCGACCAGGAATATGAGTGACGACCTCGGCGAGAAGCTCCTGGCGCTCTCCTGCCCCGTTCCGGTCTTCGATACCCCCAACATCCTCCTCGGTCACGGCGGAGGCGGACGCCTCTCCCAGATGCTGGTGGAGAAGATGTTCGCGGCCTCCTTCGACAACGCCGCTCTTTCAGAGATGCACGACGGCGCGGTCCTCCCCGTTCCGGCCGGCCGGCTCGCGTTCTCGACCGATTCGTTCGTCGTCCGCCCCTACTTCTTCCCCGGCGGCGACATCGGCTCGCTCGCCGTCCACGGCACCGTGAACGACCTCGCGATGTGCGGGGCGCGGCCTCTCGCCCTGTCCTCCGGGCTCATCCTCGAGGAAGGCCTCCCGATGGAGGACCTGTGGAGGATCACCCGGTCGATGGCCGAGGCGGCGAGGGCCGCGGGCGTCTCCATCGTCACGGGAGACACGAAGGTCGTCGACCGCGGAAAGGGAGACGGCATCTTCGTCAACGTCTCCGGTGTCGGCCTCGTCCCCGACGGCATCGTGATCTCGCCGCGGCGGGCAAAACCCGGCGACGTCATCCTCGTTTCCGGCGCGATCGCCCAGCACGGCATCGCGATCATGGCGCTGCGCGAGGGGCTCGAGTTCGGGACGACGGTCACGACCGACTCCGCCCCCCTGAACGGCATGGTCGCGACCCTGCTCGCAGCCCTCGGCCTCGACGTCCACGTCCTGCGCGACCCGACACGGGGCGGCGTCGCCTCGGTCCTGAACGAGATCGCGAAGGCCGCCGGCGTCGGCGTCACGATCTCCGAGGCGGCGATCCCCGTCGCCGAGGAAGTGCGCGGGGCTTGCGAGATCCTCGGCCTGGACCCGCTCTACGTCGCCAACGAGGGCAAGCTCCTCGCGTTCGTCGCCCGCGAGCGGGCCGACGAGGCGCTTTCTCTCCTGCGTGTCCAGCGCTACGGTGCGGAGGCAGCAATCGTCGGCGAGGTGACGGGCGAGCACCCGGGACGGGTCGTCCTGAAGAGCCGTGTCGGCGGCCGGCGCATCGTCGACCTCCTGACGGGCGACCAGCTCCCGCGGATCTGCTAGCCCGGGTCAGCGCGCTCGCGTGGGGAGGAGCGTCCGCTCGCGCTCCTCGCGGCGGCGGCACAGGCCGTCGACCATCTCGTCGACGCGGTTTCTCGGCAGGGCCTTGGGACCGCTTCCGGGACCCGAAGCGGTGACGTGGGCCTCTTCGAGACACTCGTTCACCGAGCACCCCTCGCAGAGGTAGTACTCGATTCCCTCGGGAAGCCGCGGCTCAGGGGCGGCCGCCAGAAGCTGGACGCCCCGGCCGACCACGGTCTCGCGCGTCAGGAGACCGGCTCCGACGAGGTCGTTGACGGACCGGGAGACCGTGGACCGCGTCCACCCCTTCTTTTCGAACAGCTCGGACAGCTCGGCGAGCGTGACGGGGGCGCCGGCGCGCTGGAGACCCCAAAGTACGGCGATGCGGGAAGGTGTGATCGAAAGGCCCGCGAGCTTGAGAACCTCGCGAAGGCGAAGGACCTCGATTCGCGTCAGCTCGACGCCCCAGCGGGGACCGGTGATCGCTGGAGGGCGCGTCCGTCGCGTCGGCACAGCAGAGGTGTAACATAGCCTGTTTGCACGGGCAAGCACCGTGATGCACGGCTCCCGTCCTTCTCATTCCAGCCACGGGTTCCGGATGGGTCGCGGGGGGTCCCCTGGCGCCCTTCGAAGCCGGTCGATCCGGTCCCGAAGTGCCGCGCGAACAGCTTCGTCGTCCTCGGGCACGGCGGCCAGTGCAGCTTCCCACGCCGCGACCGCCTCCCTCGGGCGTCCGAGCTCCATTTCCAGATTCCCCAGCTCGAGCGCCGCGGCGAAGGCGCCCGGATGGAGGCGCGCCGCCTCGGCGAAACGGTCTCGGGCCTTCGCGGCGTTCCGCCATGGACCGTGCGCGAGGGACAGGCCCTCGAAGTAGAGCCCCTGCGCCTTCAGCCACGGCAGTCGAAAGGTCCCGCGGTAGACGAGGAGGTTCCCTCTCCGGTCGATCGGCTCGACCCGCCGGAAGGGTTCGTAGTCCCACGCGCGGGAAGGCGCGACCTCCACGGCGGAGATGAGGAAGGTCCCTGTCAGGGTGCCCGAGCCGTCCGCGCTCTCCCAGGCGCGGCCTCGAAGTCCGAGCCTGGCGCTCTGCTCGGGCGCCATCGGATAGGTGACGAACGGAATCTCCGCCTTCGGCCTGAGGACCTCCCGTTCGTATTGGACGAGCTCGAGGGAGCGCTGCCCGAGGTCGATCCCCTCGTTGTTGAAGAGCTTCCAGGCGTCTGCGGTACCCCCGGCCAGTAGGTTGTGGAACTCCCACGGCCGCGGCACGAGGAGCGCGGATGCTGTCGCGATTGCGAAGAGGCCGGCCACGGCGACGCGGATCCGGCGGTCACGTCCCCAGAGGTCCGCCGCGGCGGCACCTGCGAGGGCCGCGAGCGCCGGAAAGACCGGTAGGGCGTGTCTGACGCCCGCATAGCCCGCCCTCGCCACCGCCAGGGTCGCGAGGAACGCCGCGCCGGCAAGCCCGAGGACGAGGAGGGTGTCGCGCGACGGTAACCGCGCCGCCCGCCCTGCCGCGGCCCAGGCGAGACCGCCGACCACCAGGACCAGGAGGCCGAGAGGGAGCTTCACGCCGAAGATGGCCGGGAAGTACCAGGCCGGCGTCGTCGAACGAATGCTCCCGAACGCGAAGAACGGGAAGCTCCTTCCCTCGACGGCCGCGCGCGTGACGTCGGCCAGCCCCCAGATATACGGCCGGGGCAGGAGCGTCCACCGCTCGGCGGCACGGAGGCTCTCGCGGACCAGCGGGCTGCCGACGTCCTCGAGCTTGGAGGCGAGGGGTCTGTTGAACGTGTCGCCGGCCTCGCCGCTCTCGCGGAAGCGGAACCCGTAGAGACCCCACAGGAGGACCCAGGCTCCGACGAGAACGAAGGCAGCGGCCGCCGCCCGACGCCGGCGGGTCGGGCCTTCGGCCCGGTCGCGCAGGACCTCGAACAGGGCAAGACCGAGCACGACGGCTACCGCCACGAGCGCCGAGTGCTTCGTGCCGACCGCTCCGCCGAGCGCGAGGGCCGCCTGGACCACGTCCCGGGCTTTCGCCGTTCTCACCGCCCGGGCGCTCGCCAGGACGGCTACGGCTGAGAGGAGCGCGACCGGGAGGTCGGTCATCGCAACCGGCATGTGCGCGGCGACCGTCGGGTCGATCGCGAGAAAGAGGACCGAGAGAAGCGCCGGGATCTCCCCCATTCCGCGGTGGAGCTCGATTCCGAGCAGGAAGAGGAGCGCCCCATTCAGGAGCAGCATTGCGGACCGCGCGCGCGAGCGGACCGCTTCCGGATCCCCGTCCGTGTAGACGGCGGACTCGGCGAAGGCCCTCTCGTCGGGCTTCTCGAACAGCGGCCGGAAAGGGGGGACCGGGAGAACGCTCGGAGGAAGGACGGCCCCCAGCCAGAGCTTCACCAGTGGCGGATGCTCGGGGTTGAGCCGGTAGTCACCGAGCCGGGCGTAGGCCGCTCCAGCCACGAGGTGGTACGGCTCGTCGATCGTCAGACCGTCGTGCCGGGTGGCCCACGCCGCGCGGAGGACCGTCAGAAACACGAGAGCGGCAAGGCCGAGGAGGCGCGCTGCGGACCGGCCCGGGCCGCCTGAAGCGGGTGTCCTGCGTTGCCTGGCCACGGGAAGCCGGCTCGTCGCTCCGGAGACCCGGATGATCTACTCCTTCTTCGCGCTGTACTTCTCGGCGGCGAGGTTCGGGACGATCGCCTTCAGGGCATCGAAGAGATCGAGCGGCTTCGGGCTCATCTCACGCTTCCCTCCCGCGGCCCGAAAGCGAAACTCTGCGTCCGCAGTCTTCACGCCCCACTCGAAACAGCTCTCGTCGTAGGAAGCGTCGTTCGGACAGACGAGAAACTGCTCCTGGATCTTCGCCAACGGAAGAACGACGTTTCTCGCCTCGTCTCCCGCGTCGAGCCAGCGAATCTCGTCCTCGAGGAACGAGAGCTTCCCCGGTTCCCAGCGGTTTCGGAACAGGACGACGCCAGGGCTGCGCCGGACGAGACCGTCCCACGACCGGTCGACCCGGGGGGCCGGGCTCGGGACCGTAACGGCGGGCACCGCTGAAGGGACGGCCTTCGCAGCCACCACGGGCACCGCGGTCGGCACCGCGGGGGCCGGTGGCACCGTCGGCGCAGCTGTCGCCTGCGGGATCTCCACCGCGGGAGGCACGACAGGTTCCGCGGCGGGCGCCGGCCGGCTGCCCGCCTTCATCATCGCCTCGATGATCGACTCGGGCACTCCCGCCGTCTTGCACGCGATGATGTCGTCGGTCGACAGCCTGTAGACGACCTGCTCTCTCTCGATCTTCCTGAGAAGGAACTTCTCCGAGAGCTGGGCCTTCCACAGCTTCACCACCTGCTCGTGGGGCTTCGGATCCGGTGCAGGGACGGATACGGCGTCCTGCCCCCAGGCCGGGCCCGCGAACGTCAGGGCGACGACGAGAACGGCGTACCGAATGGTGACAGGATGCATGGACTCCCTCCCGTGCCGAAATGCGCCGTCAGGGCGCCGGGGCCAGCGAGCCCACGAGCGCGGTCCACTCCTCGGGCGTCAGGATCTTCTGCAGCTCGTTCGCGGCGCCGACGACCGCGTTGTCGGATTTCATCTGGGTCTCTTCCAGGTCGTTCACGACGTCGATGAAGTCGTCTCGCACGGAGTCGTAGCTCTCGAGAAGCTTCTGGAACTTGCCCGTCGCCTTCCTGCGGGTCGACTCTACACCTTTCACAGCCGTCGTGAAGGTCGCCATGACCCCATCAGTCTTCTTCAGCCGCGCCGGATCCGTGACGACGGTCGGGAGCGCCTGACGGACCCTTCCGATAAAGACGGGAGGCGCAGCGGCGGGAGTGAAGTAGCCCTCGGGCCAGAGCTCCTTCCTCTTCTTGATCGACACGAGGGGCCGCACCGACAGCAGAGCGTCCACGGCGGACAGCGAGGCCTTCCGGCGTTCGTCCCGCAGGAGGCTGACGGAGATCTGGCGTTCGCCGACCGAGGATGTTTGGCTGAAGAAGGCCGCCTTCACGTCTCCTTCGGCCGCCTTGATGACGTCGAGGTACGCCTGCCGCCTCGCCTCGCCTCGTACTGCCGCCCGGCTTCCGCCACTCTTCGCGCCCGCTCCGGCTCCTTCACGACGGCGGAGACCTCCTGTTCCCAGTCGCCGGGAAGGCGGGACTGAGCGACGGCGAAAGACGGGCATCCGACCGCGAGGAGCGCGACGGCGATGCGCGGCCTGATTCTCATGATCCGAGTATACCGGAAAGTGGGGTCAGGTCTTGATTTTCCATTATAGATCGCCCCGGGCCTCTGGCAGGTCACTCGCGCCCGTGTCCATCGCTGCGAGTCCGGCATGTCCGAGGAGGCGCTCGATACGCCGTCACCAGAACCCGTTCATCAACACCCCGACGTACACCCTCGTCGACCGGAAGGGCCGCGTCGCCTTCTATGCGCCAACCCGGGTCATCGAGACCGGGCTGGAGCGCCTGATCGAGTCTGTTCTTTCGGAACAGTAGGAGGGCGAGCCACGACTCAGCTCATCACGCCGCGGTCGCGATCACCGGGCGTGCGTCCAAGAGCTGCCGAACCCAGTCCACCAGGTTGTTTCCGAGAGCCTCCTTCGCCAGACATATATTCGCTCCGGCCGAAAGGGCCGCCTGGCGCGACGAGTAGTCGGTCATCGTCATCGACTGAAAGATGATGATCGGGCGGAGCTCTGTTGCCTGAGACGCCAGCTTCCTGCAGACGTCCGGCCCGTTGAGGCCCGGAAGGACTCCGTCCACGACGACGACGTCGAAGAGCTCGTTGAGCCCGAGCCGAGCTCCCTCGGCGCCGTCCGCCGCCGTCAGGACCTCGAAGCCGATCTCCTCGAAGACCGCCTTGGTCAGCTTCCGGACGAACGAGGAGTCGTCAATGACCAGCATTCTCCAACGCGCCTTTCCGGTTCCTTCGCTCATCGTCTCGTCTCCAGTCTCTTGCCTCGCAAGCGTTGTGCCGCGTGCCTTCCGACCGCGCACGGCCAGGGACACGGGCTCGAGCGACCTTCCCGTACCGGCAGCCGTGTGCCAGGCATGTCTCGCGACGTCTCGTGACACACGTTTCGCGGTCTTGGGAAGAGGGCCCAGGCCGTCCGTACGGTTCCCCTCGGCGTCGAAAGCCGCAGGAACTCGTCGGCACGGCCCGTGCTCGCACCTTCGCTCCCTCAGGAAACAGAGCCTGGTCGTCAAGGCCCGTCCCGGCGCGGGGCAGGGGGTCGGACCCCGCCCGCGCCTGGAAGGAGGAACGAGGGTCAGGACAGGGGCTCGAAGCGCCCCTGGAAGAAGCGTAGGGCCGGGGGCTCGTAGACGAACTTGAGACCCTTGATCTCGTTGCGCCGCTTGTAGAGCCGCGCGATGCCGTCGGCGACGGCGCGCATGTGCTCGTTCGAGTAGACGCGCCGCGGGATCGTGAGCCTCACGAGCTCGAGGGCCGGGCGGTAGTTCTTCCCGTCGTGGTCGCGCCCCTTCGACACGTTGCCGCGCTCCATGACGCGGACGCCCGTCTCGAGGTAGATCTCGCAGGCGAGGCGCTGGGCCGGGTACTCGTCCTGGTCGACGTGCGGCAGGAAGCGCTTCACGTCGACGAAAACGGCGTGGCTCCCGGTGGGGGCGACGACCGGCACGCCGGCGTCGACGAGGCGGGCCGCGAGCCAGGCCGCCTGCTCGACGCGGGTCTTGATGTAGCGGTCGTCGAGCATCTCCTCGACGCCCCGCGCCATCGCGGCGAGGTCGGCCGCAGGGAGGCCGCCGTCGTGGACGCCCCCCTCGTAGATCCGGAGCTTCTCCTCGGCGAGGCGCGCCCACTCGGCGTTGTCCTTGAAGGCGAGGAGCCCGCCGATGTTGATGAGGAAGTCCTTCTTCCCCGAGACCGTGCAGCCGTCACCGTGGGCCATCATCTCGCGCAGGATGTCGCGGATCCGGGTGTCCGCGTACCTCGGGTCGCGCTTCTGGATGAAGTAGGCGTTCTCGACGGCGCGCGTGGCGTCGAAGAGGACAGGGATCCCCTTCGGGCGGCAGTAGGCGTAGACCTCGCGGATGTTGTCCATCGAGACCGGCTGGCCGCCGGCCATGTTCACGGAGAGCTCGAAGGAGATGTACGCGACCTTCGCGGCGCCGTGCTCCTTCACGATGGCGTCGAGCTTCCTCAGGTCGATGTTCCCCTTCCAGGGGAACTCGCTCTCGGGCTGTTGCGCCTCGTCGACGATGACGTCGACGAAGATGCCGCCCGGGAGCTCCTGGTGCGCCTTCGTCGTCGTGAAGTACATGTTCCCCGGGACGTACTGGCCGGGCTTGATGAGGACCTCGCTCTGGATGTGCTCGGCCGCGCGCCCCTGGTGCGTCGGGAGGATGTACTGGTAGCCGTAGATCTCCTTCATCGCGTCGACGAAGCGGTGGTAGGCCTCGCTCGTCGCCGGGGTGGCGTTCGCGCCGTCGTACGCCGCCCACTGCTCGGTCGACATCGCCGTCGTGCCCGAGTCGGTGAGGAGGTCGATCGTTACGTCGGCCGAGCGGAGGAGGAACGTGTTCCAGCCCGCTTCGCGGACCGCCTTCTCGCGCTGCTCGCGGGTCGTCATCCCGATCGGCTCGGTGGTGTGGATGACGAACGGGTAGCAGTCGAACTCGTAGGTGGTGAGGTCGGCGTAGACCGAACGGAAGCGGAGCTGGTCGTTCCAGGGGCTGTCCGCCTCGACGTCGAGCGGGGCGACTTTCTCGCGCTGGCGGAAGAGGGAGAGGACGGCGTCGGCCACCTGGTCGAGCTGCCAGTCCGTCATCGCGAGGCGCGGGATCTGGACCGGCAGGAGGTGGTCGTGGCCCTTCCTGCCGGGGACGACCGTGCGGACGGCGGCCGACTGGTAGAGCGCGGCCGCGAGAGACTGCTCGGGGAGCTCGGGAACGTGCGGGAGGAACTCGTCGGCCTTGAGGTAGGCGCCGTCGCAGCCCCGCTCGAGCGGCACGCCCCCCTCGCGCAGGCGCGCCGTGAACCGCTCCGTCTGGTGCATGACCCACTGGACCTCGTCCTCGGCGCACATCTCGGAGAGGCCGCGCGCGAAGACCTCCATCGTCCGCCCGGCCATGCCGCCGTACGTGTGGAGCCCCTCGTAGACGACGACCTCGTTCGTGAAGTGCTCGTGGTCGGCCGGGTTGTCGGTGGCGAGGAGACCGCCCGTGTTCGACTTCGGGTCCTGCGCACCGTCGAGGAGGACGACGTGCGCCGTCTTGGCGATCTGCTTGACGATGTCGGCGATCGACCGCTCCGCCTGCCCCTCCTCGTGCCGCTGGATGTACCAGGCGTTCTCGATGACACGGGAGACGTCGAGGACGAGGCGGAGGCCGTGCCGATCGGCCGTGGCGCGGACCGAGCGGAGATTCGCGAGGCTGAAGGGGTGCTGCCCGTCGGCGAAAGCTTGGAGGCCGATGATGGCGGCCTTGCGCTCGGAGAGGAGCACCTCGAGGTGCGGGAGGTCGACGTTACCGGTGAAGATGCTGTCGTACCGGTCGCGGACGTCGGCGATCTCGATCCCGCGCGGCGCGTGGACGTCGACGCGGCCGCGCGCGTTGCTCGGAATGAACGAACCCTTCGGCGTGAGCGTCGCGACGATGAGCTTCACGGCGCCGAGGCTGTTGTGCGTCGGGCAGACGTAGGTGTGCCCGAGGACGCGGTTCACCGCCGCGACGAGGGTCTCGAAGTTGCGCGCCCCGGCGTAGGCCTCGTCGCCGACGAGCTGGCCGGCGATCTGGTCCTGGCTCATGGCGCTCGTCCCGTACGAGAGCATGTCGAACGCGACCTGCGACGGCACCAGGTTGAAGGTGTTGAAGTGCGCCCGGGAGAGGTTCCGCTTGCGCTCCTCGAGGGTCGGGAAGGAGATCAGCCGAACGGTCTTGATCTTGTGTGGCTCGTGAAGAGGTGTGGTGGGCGGCACGTCTCGTCCTCCTGTCGAAAGGAATCGTAGTGACGGGGACAATTCCGGAGAATTTCAAACGTAGGTTCAAAAGCAGATTCGTTTAACGTTCGGAAGGAGTATCGTCAGAAAATGCTTCCGACCAGAAGGCTCCTCGACGCGAAGGGCTGGGCCATCCTGCGGGAGCTCCAGCTCGATGCCCGCCTCAGCTTCTCCGAGCTCGGCCGCCGCGTCGGCCTCTCGACTCCCGCCGTCGCCGAACGCGTGAGGAATCTCCAGTCGGCCGGCGCCATCACGGGCTATCGGGCCGACGTCGACCCGAAGAAGCTGGGCCTGCCGATCCTGGCCATCGTGCGCCTGAACGTCGTGGGCGACGTCCTCCCCCGCGTCACCACCCTCGTCCGGGGCATGCCGGAGGTCATCGAGTGCCACCGGGGCACCGGCGGCGACTCGTTCACGATCAAGGCCGCCGTCGCGACCGTCGCCCACCTGGAGGCCCTCATCGACCGGCTCACCCCGTTCGGCACGACGTCGACGTCCATCGTCCTCTCCTCGCCGGTCGAGAGACGGCTCATCGAGAAGCCCGTTGCCGCCCCGGTCCGGACTTCGAAGGACCAAAGAGGGGGCGGGCGATCGGGCTGAAGTCTCTCCTCCGCGTCCGTCGTCAGCCCTGGCGGCCCTCGACCGCGCAGAGCAGGAGGACGGCGGCCAGCCCCAGGCGCCGGTCGAGGAGCCCGGTCGGGTCCAGGGTGAAGTCCACCGTCAGCTTCAGGACGAACGGGTTGAAGTTCTGCCGGACGGTGGCGACCTTCTGCCCCATCACCTGGATGTCGAACCTCTGAGGGACGAGGTTCGTCAGGAACCGGCGCAGGAGCGCCAGGCCCATCGAGTCCTCGCGGACGAGGCCGATCTCCTGGTCCGAGGCGTTCCGGAGGATCCACTCGTCGCGGAGGAGCGACCGCATCCCCTTCCTCTGAACCGCCCCGACCCTCTCTCCCGTCCTCGAGTCCGTCACGTCGTAGGTCGCGGAGATGTCGAGGACCTTCCGGGCGTGGATCGCCAGCAGCTCCTCCCTCATGTCCTCCCCCGTGAAGAGGCGGATGTCCTCCTTCAGCCGGAACGCCTTGAGCTTGGAATAGAGGACGAGCCGGCCTTCTCCGTCGTAGAAGTGGAACGCGCCGCCGGCCAGCGTGAAGACCTTGCGGCGGACGAGATAGGTCGGGCTCGAGAGGCGCTCGCTCATTCCGGCTCCTTCAGAACCGCGGAGACGAAACCGCGGCGCTCGAATGCGAACGGTCCGGACCGGCGGAATCTGCTCTTCGCCCCACCTGGCACGGATCTTCGATACGATACGCTCGATGCCTCTCCGGCACGCCTTCCAGCTGCGATCGCTCCTCGCCCTCGCGCTCGTGACGGGATTTCTACCCCTCGTCACGACGTCGCCGGTCGAAGCGATCTGTCCCGCCCCCGTGGCATCGATGCCCGCGGGCTGCTGCCCCCAGAGCGCCCCGCCCGCCTGCCCGGCCTGCCCCAGGGACGGGCGGTCGCCGGCGCCGACCACCCCACCTCGAACGGCCACCTGCGCCTCCCTCGCCGCTCTGCCTCCGGGCGAACCGACGCCCGAGTCGCGGGACTCTCGCTCCGGAGAGACGTCGACGTCCGCTCCGGAAACGGCGAGTGCGGCGCCGGCCCGTTTCGCGTCGGTGGCCCGCCGCTCGGCCGTGAAGGGGTCATCCCCCCCACAGAGGCTGCTGGCCTGCACGTTCCGGAACTGATCGGCAATGTGAGGGGCCGCTCGTCCCTCGCCCCGCGAGAGCGAACACCTGCACCCTCCGGCTTCATGCCGAACCTCCCGGGAGACGGCGTGAGCCGGCACTCTTCACCTCACGAGAAACGAGACAACAAGGAGTCGTCCATGCGACAGATCGCTTCCCTCGCCTTCGCCCTCGCCCTCTTCGCGGCACCGGCCGCCCTCGCCGCCGACTGCGCCGGCCACGCCGACGAGGCGACCTGCTGCGCGAAGAAGGAAGGCGCGACGGCCGCCGACAAGAAGTGCGACCCCGCCACCTGCAAGGACACGAAGAAGTGCACGCCCGAGGAAAGGGCGAAGTGCGCCGCCGACGCCGCGAAGAAGGCCGAGGCACCGGCGCCCCCGAAGAGCTGAGCCCGGATTCTCGGAAGACCCAGGGAAAAGGCCCGGCGGCTTCGGCCGCCGGGCCTTTTCTGTTCTGCTCCTCGGGGCCAGGTGGGGCCCTCGACGGACGGAGGGGACGGCGGCTCCGATGGGTCCTTCGCGGGCCCGAGATGACCCGGCCCCCGTGAGATGATCGAAGAGCAGAAGGGCTGAGGAGGCGCGGTGGCGACGAACCGGTCCGGAGCGAGTGCCTGCCTCGCGGCGACGTTCCTTCTCCTCGTCTCCCCGTCCGGCTCCGCCTCCGCACAGCTCCCCTTCGAGGTGATCGGGCTCGCGGACGGGTTGCCGCAATCGCAGCTCACGACGATGGCCCAGGACCAGGACGGTTTCCTCTGGATCGGGACGCTGGGCGGGCTCGCCCGGTTCAACGGCAGCGCGATCCTGAACTTCACGACGAAGGACGGTCTCCCCTCGAACTACATCGGGGAGCTGCTGCTCGATCGGGAGGGGACGCTCTGGATCGGGACGGCGGCCGGGGTCGCCCGCTGGCGCGGCCGCCGCCTCGAGCCGTTCGCGGCCGCGGGGAGCGGCCGCTGCCGGGCGATCGCCGAGGACGCCGAGGGACGGATCTGGCTCGGGACGGAGGAAGGGGTGCTCCGCTGCACGGGAGACACCTGCACGCTGCTGCTCGGGGGCGCTTCCGGCCCGATGATCGTCCACGACGTCCTCGCGACGTCGCGCGAGACGTACGCGGCGACGAACCGCGGCCTCTTCCGGATCGACGGGAGCGGAGGCCGGCGGGAGGAGTGCCCGCCCGGCCTGTGCGAGGGGGCCCGTGCCCTCGCGGAGACGCCCGAGGGGCTCTGGCTCGGCACGGCGACGCGCGGGCTCTGGCTGAGGACGGGCTCGCGCTGGAGTCCCGTCACGCTTCTTCCGCGAGGAGGACGCGCCATCTACCGGCTCTTCAACGCGCCGTCGGGCACTCTCTACGTCGCGACGACGGATTCGGGGCTCTTCCTGAGGCGCCCGGGATCCGTCGCCTTCGAGCGCTGGAGCACCGAGAACGGCCTTCCGTCGAACGTCGTCAACTTCGCCTTCGAGGACCGGGAGGAGAACGTCTGGGTCGGTACCGACATCGGCGGCCTCGCGCGCTTCCGGGGACACCTCGTGAGGAACCTCGGCAGGAGGGAGGGCCTCCCGTCGCAATGCGTCTTCTCCGTGAGCCAGACCGGCGGCGAGGGGGACCTCTGGATCGGAACGCTCCGCGGCGCGGCACGTCTCCAGCGCACGCCGGAGCCGCACGTCCTGGAGGTCGTCGGCGAGGCGGAAGGGCTCGCCAACGAGCTCGTCTTCCGCGCGGAGAGCGGGCCCGACGGGACCCTCTGGATCTGGTCCGAGGGGGGCCTGCAGCGACGCCGCCCCGGGGCGAACCGGGTCGAGCCCGCCGACGAATTCGGCTCGGCGATCAGCACGGACGTCTGGGGCTTGGTGTTCGACGAAACCGGGCGCCTCTGGGTCGCGAGCCGACGCGCCGAAGGAGGGCTCGCCGTCCGACGTCCCGACGAGAGCTGGCGAGTCTTCGACCGGCTGCCCGACGGCACGAGGATCAACCTGGCCCACGCGGTCGCCCGGCGGCACGCGGGGGGTGTCTGGGCGGCATTCGGGACGCGGATCGCCGCGTGCGACGGCGAGACGATCGCCCCGCTCCCCGACCCGCCCGCCGCGATGAGCAACCCCTACGTCAACAAGCTCTTCGAGGATGGCAAGGGCCGGCTCTGGGCGGCGAGCGGCAGCGGTGTGGCCCGATTGGAGTCGGACGGACGCTGGTCGCTCCTGACGGAGAAGCTCGGAAGCCCCTACGTCTACTTCCTCGGGGAGGACCGGGGCGGGACCGTGTGGGTCGGTACCACCCGCGGCGTCTACCGGTTCGGTGCGGGGGACGCCGTGGGGCCTTTCACCCCGGACGACGGGCTCGCCGGCTGGGAGACGAACATCAACGCCTTCCTCAGCGACCGCGACGGGGTCGTCTGGATCGGGACCGTCGAGGGTCTCTCGCGGTACGACCCGGCGGCGCACCGCCCGAACGCGCACCCCCCGCGCGTCGTCGTCGAGTCGGCCGAGCTGCCCGGGCGGACCGTGGCCTTCCCGCCTTCGCTCGACCTGTCGTGGTCCGAACGGTCGCTCGCGTTCCGCGTGGCGGTTCTCTCGTTCCGCTCCCGCGGCCGGACGGCCTACCGTGCCCGGCTCGAGGGGCTGGAGAAGGACTGGCTCCCGCTTCGCCGGGGATCGGAGCTGCGCTACACGAACCTCCCTGCCGGCCAGCTGCAGCTCCTCGTCCAGGGGATCAACGAGTCGGGGCTCTGGGGCGAGGTCGCCTCGATTCCCATCCGCGTCCGCCCGCCGTTCTGGATGACGACGCCGTTCCGCGTCGCCGGTCTCCTCCTCGTCCTCGCCGTCGCGGCGGGCGCGCACCGCTGGCGAACGCTCCTCCTGAGGCGACGCAACCGCGAGCTCGAGCGCGTCGTCGGCGAAAGGACCGAGGACCTCGCGAACGCCAACCAGCACCTGCGCACTGCGCAGGAGGAGATCGCGCGCCTCCTGGACTCGAGCCCGGCCCCCTCGGAGAACGTCTCGCACTGGTCCCAGGCTCTCGCCGCCGACGTCGCGAGCGCCATCGGGGCGGAAAGGATCGGCATCTGGGAGGTCCAGGACGACGCGGTCCTCCCCCTCTCCGACGGCGGCTTCGCGCCCCCCTCGATCGACGAGCTCCGGGCAGGAGTGCCCGGCCGGCCCGGGACGCACGATCCGGACGGCGGAACGACGATCGTTCCGGTCGCCGGGATGAGCTCCGAGCTCCGGGGAGCGCTCCTCGTCTGCGGCGCCTCGGTCGACTGGGGTGAGACGGAGCGTCGTCTCGTCAGTGGCTTCGCGCACCAGCTCGGCGCCGCCCTCGACATGGCCCACATGCGCCGCCAGCTCGCCTCGCTCCGCGAGAAGCGGGCCGCGTCGCTCAGGGAAATGCACGAGAAGGGGATCGCGACTCTCCAGATCTGCCCGCGCTGCGGGCTCTGCTTCGACCAGACGGCCGATGCCTGCCCTGCCGACGGCTCCTCGCTCGAAACCTCCCGCCCGCTTCCGTACGAGCTCCTCGGCCGCTACCGCTTCGAGCGCCTGATCGGGCAGGGAGGGATGGCGACGGTCCTCTCGGCCCGCGACGTCCGGCTCGCGCGCGACGTCGCCATCAAGCTGATCCGCCCGGAGCACTTCGGGGACGCCGAGATGAAGGCCCGCTTCGAGCGCGAGGCGCGCACGATCGCGCGGATCTCGCATCCCGGCGTCATCGCCCTCTTCGACTCGGGCGAGCTCCCGGACGGGACCGCGTTCCTCGTGATGGAGAAGCTCCGGGGGCACGATCTCGCGCACTTCCTCGAGGAGTGCGGGCCCGGCGCTCCGCGCCAGGTCGCGCTGCTGGCGCGCCAGGCGAGCGAAGCGCTCGCCGCCGCGCACCAGGCCGGCGTCGTCCACCGCGACGTGAAGCCCGCGAACGTCTTCCTCGCGGCCGACCCGGCCGGTTTCCGCGTGAAGGTCCTCGACTTCGGGCTGGCCAAGTCGCTCGCCCACGAGAAGAGGCTCACCCGGACCGGAACGGTCGTCGGAACGCCGGAGTACATGTCGCCCGAGCAGGTCATGGGGGAGAACGTGGACGCGCGGACCGACGTCTACTCGCTCGGCGCGGTCTGCTACGAGGCGCTCGTCGGGCGACGCGCGGTCCGGGGCGAGGACCTCGGACGGATCATGGCCAACGTCCTCGACACCGTCCCCGAGCCCGCCTCCGCGCTCCTTCCCGGTGTCCCGGCGCTCGCCTCCGACGCCCTCGCGACGGCACTCGCGAAGGACCCGCTCGAACGCCCGGCCGACATCGCCACGTGGGCCGCCGCGTTCGCCGCGTCCCTCGACACGATGCCGGAGGGAATCACCCCGGGCTGGACGCTCGTCGACTGAACGGCGCCAGCCGTCACGGCCCGAGCCGGTCCCCGACGGGCCTCACCGTGAAGACGTACGTCCTCTCCGTCCCGGAGAAGGAGCTCGGATCAGGGCTTCCCTTCCGCCGCGAACAGGGGATGGGGTCGGAGGGAGAAGGTCTCCGTCAGGGTGACGGTCGCCGCCACCGTCAGCGCGATCGAGGCGACGAGGATGAGCACCTGGGCGAGGGAGGTCTTCTGGATCGATTGCCGCGCCTTCACCTCACACACCTCGCCGGGGCACAGCTCCGGAGCCTCGCGGTACACCAGGCGATGGAACTTGCAGCCCAGGCAGATCCCGAACACGGCCTCGAAGAAGAGGAAGACCAGGCAGACGAGACAGATGATCCCGGTGACGGGGCTGTAGGTGTTCATCAGCACCATGAGGACGAACATCGTGGCCGACAGGGCGACCCCGATGATCCACGCGAGGCGCTTGGGTTCCGCGGCCACGTACTCCGGGGTCTGGTTCCCGACGATCAGGCGCCCGAGGATCAGGGTGGGCGAGTAGCGGGGGCTGAGGCCCACGCGTACCAGGAAATCCGCGAGGAAGAAGGGAATGACGAACTTGACGGGGATGAAGTTCCCGCGGAGCAGGATGAACAGGAGCGAGAGGAAGGTGGCGAGAAAGAGGATTCCCGCCGCCGCGCGGATCTCGCGCTCGTTGAGGACGGGGACCGGGTATCCCTCGACCTTTTCACCGAATTGACGACTGCCGGTCACGAAGGCCCCCTGTCGAGTCAGACGTTCGGGCGGAGATGCCCGGGTTTCTACGCGGCAGCTCGACAAAGGTTTCTGGAGGCGGGAGAGATCCGTAGGGACCGAAGCTGGAAGGCCCTGGAGGATGCTCGGACGGCGGCCACCGCGCGCCGGACACTACGGCTCGAGCCGGTAGCCGACGTGCCTCACCGTGACGATGTGCCGAGGCCGGGCCGGGTCGGCTTCGATCTTCTGGCGGAGCGAATGGATGAAGTTGTCGACCGTGCGCGCGGTCCCTTCGAAGCCCCAGCCCCACACCCGTTCGAGGATCACCTCGCGGGTGAAGGCCCGGCCAGGCGAGAGGGCGAGGAGGCAGAGGAGGTCGAACTCACGCGCCGAGAGCGCCAGCTCCGCCCCACGGACCGTAACGCGCCGCCCCTCCTGGTCGAGCCGCACCTCGCCGAACTCCAGCACGTTCGCGGTACGGCGCTCGGCGCGCCGCCGCCGGAGCATCACCTCGACCCGGACGAGAAGCTCGGGGAGCTGAAAAGGCTTCGTCAGGTAGTCGTCGGCGCCGATCTCGAGCCCCCGGACCTTGTCCTGGAGCCGGTCGCGGGCGGAGAGGATCAGCACGGGGACACCGACCTGGCGTCCGCGCAGCTCCGAGAGGATCTCGAGGCCGTCCGCGCCGGGGAGCATGAGGTCGAGGACGATGAGGTCCGGCCTCTCGTCGAACGCCGCGCGCAGCCCCTCGTCGCCGTCCGCCGCGGTCAGGACACGGTAGCCGCGAAGCCGGAAGTTCATCGCCAGGCCTTCGCGGAGGGAACGGTCGTCCTCGACGACGAGAATCGTCTCGGCGGGGCCGGGCCGTTCGCCGGAGGCGCTCATTCCTCACCGCCCGCCGCCGCCACCGGGAGCCGGACGGTGAAGGCGCTTCCGTGGCCCGGCTCGCTCGAGACCGTCACCTCGCCTCCGTGGAGGTGGACGACCTGGCGGACGATGGCCAGACCGAGGCCGGCGCCCGCCGGGCCGCCGGGAGCGCCGGATTCGACCCGGTAGAACGGCTCGAAGACGTGCTCCAGGTCCGCCGCCGGAATGCCGATCCCGTCGTCCTCGACGGTGATCTCGACGCCGTCTCCGCTGTCCCGGACGGCGACCCGGATTTTCTTCGTCTCGCCCGTGTACTTGTAGGCGTTGGCGAGGAGGTTGAGGACGACGCGGCCGAGGGCGTCGCGGTCGTGGCTCACCGGGCGCCCCGAGTCGATCCGCACGTCGAGCTCCGTCTCCCCGGGCACGATCATCCGCCGAAAACGCGCAAGGGCGTCCTCGACGGCGCCGCTCACCGGCCCGGGCCGCAGGTCGACGGCGTCCTGGTCGCGCGCGAGAGACCGCCAGGTCAGGACCCGCTCGACGGTCGCCTCCAGCCACTCGGTCTCGCGAACGATCGTGGCGAGGCTCTGTCGGGTGCTCTCCGGGTCCTGCTCGAGGAGGCCCGACTCGAGCGTCTGGGCGTACATCCGGATCGCCGCGAGCGGGGTCCTGAGCTCGTGGGAGACGTTGGCGAGGAGGTCCGACTGCAGGCGGGCGAGGCGGGCTCGGCGGCCGAGAAGGACGACCGCGACGACGGCGCCCCCGGCCGCGGCGGCGGTGAAGCAGACGACGAGGATGCCGATCAGCATCTCCCGGGTGCTCCTCCCGATCACGAGGGCGACGATGCCGACCGCCGTCGAGAGGATCACCGGAACGAGCACGCCTGCCGACAGGGTCACGATCGCGCCCCTCAGGCCGAGGCTGGACCTCCGGAGACCCGGGTGGGAATCGCGTTGCCGGCTCATGCTCCCGGCATTCTCTCCGGCCGCGGGCGGGACGACGACTACGCCGTGGCTCCGGCCGCGCCCACCGCCTCCTCGAGAGCCGTTCGCGCCGCGATCTGGAGGGAGGACAGCTCAGAAGCGGCTGCCGAGAGACCAGCCGGAGCGATCGGGACACCGAGAGTCCGACGCCCGCGGGCCGGGTACCGGGTCACGATCGTCGCGGGCTGGATCCCGTCTCCGAAGAGGCGAACGCGGAGTCGCCACGCGGCGGCGATCGCCCGCACCGCGGCGCCGAAGGCGCGCCGCCGGAGCGCGGAGACGCCCAGCGCATCGGAGACCTCCCGTTCCAGGCGCGCGGCGCGATCCGTCTCCAGGGCATTCACCCCGTTCCGAGACAGGACGGCGAGCGGAGGCATCCAGTCGAGGGTCCGCTTCGCGAGCCGGGCCATCCGGTGCTCGAGGCAGGCGTCCCGCCGGGGCAGAGCGGCAAGACGTCTCCACCCGCGGAAGGCGGTCTCGATGACGCGGTACATCGTCGATGAGTTCGCCTCGTGGTCGGCCCGGAATGCCTTCTCGAGCCAGCGGGCCGGGGCGTCCCCCGGAAACGCCGGGTGCTTCCAGGACATCTCCTTCTGCCCGTGCCACTCCTCCCAGGGAAGGTCTTCGCGAAGGAGGCCCTCCTGCTTCATGTCGCGGTAGAGAGGCGTCACCGGCAGCGGAGTGAGCAGCATGAACTGTGCCATGTCCGCTTCGAGCCCGACGAGGAAGTCGATCTCGGACTGGATGTTCTCGGGCGTGTGATGCTCCGCGCAGAGGATGCCCGAGGCGAGGACGGTGATGCCGCGGTCGCGAAGCTCCCGCGTCAGCCGGCGGGCGTCGACGCCTTCGTTCTTGGCGTAGTTGCCGGTCCGGGTCGCCGATTCGAAGCCGATCCAGACGAAGCTGACGCCGAGGCGGACCATGTTGTCGAGGCCGAACACCCGGATCGCCTCCGCCGAGGAGAAGATCTGAAAACCGAAGAAGCGCCGGTGCCGCTCCATCTCGTCGAGGAGCTCGAGAGCCCGGCCCGTGTCCTTGAGGAAGTTCTCGTCCATGACGAAGAAGTCGTCGGTCCCGGTCCGGCCGGCGATCTGGCGGGCCGTCTCGAAGAGCTCGCGGCCCGTGCCGAGGAACGGCCGATAAGCCTTGCCGAAGAAGTGCGAGGTGCTGCAGAACCGGCAGGCGTTCACGCAGCCGACGCCGGGGACGAGGAGGTTCGCGGATCGGCCCAGGAGAGGGATCCCGAGGATGCTCTGGCGCTCGGTGCTCGGCAGGACCGGGTGGACGATGGGCGCTCCCGGATCCTGGCCGAGGATCGTCCGGAGGCCCCGGATCCCCTCGCCGCGGACGACGTCGTCGCAGTCGACGCGCTCCTCGAGCCCCTCGATCGCCGCCCCGTGCCCGCCCAGGACGATCCGGGTGCCCGGCGAGAGGATCCGGACGAGGCGCGCCATGTCCCGCGCCTTCGCGAAGTTGGGCGCGATGAAGGAGATTCCGACGAGGTCGTACCCCTCTCGCAGCTCGCGGACGAACCGCTCGCGGCTCGGAAAGTCGAGGACGGTGACGTCGGCGTCGACGTTCTCGGCGAGAAAGTAGAGGCCGAACGAGCGGTGGTGGAACCGGAAGGAAGCTGCTCCCTGGGCCTTCGTCACCTGGTTGTGGAAGAGCTCCATGATGTTCTCTTTGCGGCCCCAGGCGTCGTCGACGCCATAGGGGCCGAAGACCCCCGAGAGCAGGATGCGGCGTGGTTTCCCGGCGGTGCCGCTCGTCATGGTCATCCTCCGATCTCGACCGGACCGCGGGGAGCAACCACCGGCGGCTCGTCGATGAGCAGAGGATCCGCGTTTCACGTCACGGTCGTGTCACGGGGTCCCGCCGTCCCGGGCGAGAATCCGGGAATCGTGCGGTCGTTCGCTCTCTCCCTCCTTCTCGCCCTCGTACCGGCGTTCGCTCTCTCCACCCCGCCCGTGCCGAAACCCTCCGACGTCCTCGTCGTTCTCGAGACCGCCCTCGGCGAGATCGAGCTGCGGGTCGACGTCGCGCACGCGCCGGTCACCGCCCGCAACTTCCTCCGGTACGTGGAGGACGGGCGCTACGACGGCGGCCGATTCCACCGGACGGTGACGCCGGAGAACCAGTCCGACGAGAAAGTGAAGATCGACGTGATCCAGGCCGGGGTGCCGCCCGATAGGGAGAAGCTCGACGGCCCTCCGATCCCGCTCGAACGGACCAGGCACACCGGCCTCGCCCACGTCGACGGCGCGATCTCGATGGCCCGCGACTCACCCGACTCCGCGACGAGCGATTTCTTCATCTGCGTCGGCGCCCAGCCCTCCCTCGACTTCGGGGGCGCCCGAAACCCGGACGGGCAGGGCTTCGCCGCCTTCGGCCGCGTCATCGGCGGCCTGGACGTCGTCCGCCGGATCTGGCGGTCCCCCGCGAAGGGCCAGGCTCTCGAACCACCGGTGCGGATCGTCCGCGCACGCGTCCTTCCGGCGCCGGGGCCGCCGTCCGCTCAGTAGGGACGCCCCTGCTCCTTTCGCCGCCGCGTCCGCCTTCCCGCCGTTCCCATCTCCCCTCCCCGAGCATAAGCTCACACGTCCAGCCGGGCCGCCCGTCGGGCCTGCCCGGGAGCGCGAAGGAGGAGACGATGGGAACCAGAGGACGCGAGATCGTCGGGATCGACGTCGCGACGCTGCTGAACATGCTCAACGCGGCCTACGCGAGCGAGTGGCTCGCCTACTACCAGTACTGGCTCGGGGCCAAGCTCATCAAGGGACCGATGAAGGACGCGATCGCCGCGGAGCTGACTCTCCACGCCACGGAGGAGCTGGGCCACGCGACGCTCCTCGCCGGCCGGATCATCCAGCTCGGCGGGACACCCGTCCTCGACCCGCGCGAGTGGTTCGCGCTGAGCCCCTGCGCCTACGACGCCCCGAAGGACCCGTACGTCGCCGTTCTGCTCGACGAGAACATCGCGGGCGAGCAGTGCGCCATCGACACCTACAAGAAGCTCATGGACGCCACCAAGGACAAGGACATGGTGACGTACAACATGGCGCTGACCATCCTCGAGCAGGAGGTCGAGCACGAGGAGGACCTCCAGAGCCTCAAGGAGGACCTCGACCTCCTCTTCACGCGCGGAAGCAGGTAGCGGGCCGGCCGGTCAGTACTGCGACCGGGCGATTCCGTACAACCACTCGAGGAATCTCTGGCCGAACGAACGCTGCTTCCACTCGGCCAGCGTGATCTGCCGGGATTCCACGAGGTCGCGCTCGAACATGCGCTCCATCTCACCGGCGAATGCGGCGTCGAACACGTGGACGTTCGATTCGTAGTTCCACGAGAAGGAGCGGTTCGTGAGGTTCGACGAGCCGACGCTCGACCACTCGCCGTCCACGACGAGGGTCTTGGCGTGCAGGCGCGACCTCTGGTACTCGTAGATCTCGACGCCCGCCTCGAGGAGGTCGTGGTAGTCGCTGTGGCCGGCATAGCGGATGGCGGGGATGTCGGTGTGCGGCCCCGGAAGGAGAAGCCGAACGCACACGCCGCGCTTCACCGCATCGGCCAATGCCCGCTTGGCGGGGCCGTCGGGGGTGAAGTAGGCGCTCGTGATGTCGAGCCGGCTCGCCGCGGAGCCGACCGCCACCAGAAACGACAGTCGGGCCGGGTTCGAGTCGAAGCCGGGCGTCGAGTCCATCACCTGGCACACCGCGTCGCCCGCCTTACCGTTTGACGGGTAGAGCGCCCGGCCCGCCAGAAGCTCGCCCGTCGCCTCCAGCCAGGCGCGGCCGAAGGCGGCCTGGAGCTGGCGCGTCACCGGGCCCTCCACGCGCACGACCGTGTCCCGCCAGCGGGTCGGCAGATCTGCATTGCCCAGCCAGTCGTCCTCGATGCAGATCCCGCCGACGAACCCGACCCGGCCATCGACGATCAGCACCTTGCGGTGCGTCCGGAGATGTACTTTGAGGAGCGTCGAGGCGCCGATCGGCCGGAAGTAGACGACCACAGCGCCGGCCTCGGTGAGGAGCTTCTCGTTCGCCTCGCCGAAGCCGGCCGACCCGATGGCGTCGACGAGCAGCCGGACGGCGACACCGGCCCGGGCACGTTCGGCCAGCACCTCCGTGAAGAGGCGGGCGATCACCCCGTCGCGGAAGATGTAGGCCTCGAGGTGGACGCTCGATTGCGCCGAGGCGATCTCTGCGAGCATCGCCGGGAACGTCCCGTCCCCGTTCTCGAGCACCTGGACGGTGTTGCCCCCGACCGGCTCGTTCCCGGAGGCGAGTGTGAAAGCGGCGAGAGGGTCTGCCGTCGGCGAGGTCAGGGCCGGCCGGTAGCGGAGTCGAAGCGCCGTGGCACAGCCCGACAGGGCCACCAGGAGGCCTGCGATCAGGAGCAAACGGAACGAGGATCGCCTCCGCACCAAACCGAGGAGGATACCCGTACTGTCCGGGCCCGCTCAAACCCGGCACACCGTCGCGCCCGCCTCGGAGATGCCGGCCAGCGAGCTCGACGACAGCTCGTCCCTGAGGCACGACCTCGCGCGCTCGGAGGACGTCTTCCGAGAAGTGAGAATGCGGATCGAGTCGGCGCTCGGCCCGGAAGACCGCGAGCCCGCCGACCGATGCCGGAGCGACGGGCCGCTCTCCCCGTCCAGGCTCTGGATCGACGGAAACCGGACGTTCGAGCTCGTTCCCGAGAAGATCCGAGGCGGAGTCCTTACTCTTCCGCGGCCTCAGCTACGCCCCGTACTGCATGCGGCGCCCTCGCGGCGATCGACCGTGACCTCGGCGACCACGCCCTCGCCCTCCGGATGCCGGGCCGCGGGACCGTCCCGGTCGCCCTGACCAAATCGACCTGGCGCGACTGGGCGGCGGCCGTCCGTGTCGGGGTAGGTCACGTGCGGGCTCGGGCCGGCAGAGGTACGCCCTTCCACATCGTCGGCGACTCGAACGGCGGCGCCCTCGCGGCCGACTGCGCCGTCGACGACGCCAGGCTCGCGCGTCCCGACCGCCTCGTCCTCGTCTCGCCGATGATCGGCGTCGCGCGCGACGCGGGGTTCGCCCGCGTCCTCGGGCTCCTCGGCGTCGTCCCGTTCTTCGAGACGTCGCGCTGGCTCGACGTGATGCCCGAGCGCATTCCGTTCAAGTACGTTTCCTTCCCGGTGATCGCCGCCACGCAGACCGCGGTCCCGACGAAGGAGGTCCGGGCGAAAACGGAGCGTGCGGTCCTTCAATGGAGCCCCGGCGTGATCGACGGGGACGCGGCGCCCGCGCCAAAGGACTTGCACCGCTGAGGATACGCCGTGGGATTCGAGCGATGGCCGAAGAAGCGACCATGGCGGAGTGAGGTCTTGCACCCGGCCACGCCCCATTCACCTCTTATGGGCAGGGCTCGAAAGTCAAACTCGTCCCTCGCTGTCGATCGCCGCACCTGAATGTGATCCGGGTCACTCCTGGGATCGGCTTTCAGAATCGTCATATAGTCCCGGCAGAAACTCGGAAAGAACCATCTTGGAGGTGTGCGATGCGTGATCGTCCTTCGCGTGGTGTCCTCGTCCCGGCCCTCGGCCTCCTCCTCGCCATGGGGACCCGTCCGGCCGCCGCGCAGGCGATCTTCGGAACCGCGGACGACGGGAACCTCGCCGTCCTGCTCCCCTCCCCGGGGACGAACCTGCCCACGCCCGAGCAGCGCGCGGTCACCGGCCTGCCGCAAGACGCCCTCCCGCACGGCGTCTCCGTAATCGGGAGCGACCAGGCGGTCATCGCCGACTTCGACCGCTCGCGCCTCCACGTGGTTCAGGTCTCGACGGGGACGCTCGTGCGGACGATCCTGACGACGGACGCCTACGACGGTACGGGAACGATCGCGGTCTCTCCCAGGCTCGACGTGATGATCGGCGCCGGCTCGACCTACAGCGGCCCGAGCTGGCGGCCGACGTTCGCTCTCATCCGGGCACCGTTCGACAATCCCGTGATCACCCCTCTCGCCATCGAGGGGCACGTCGCGTCCTACCAGACTCAGGCGATCGTCTTCGACAGGAACGGACGGGCCTTCGTTCTCACGCGACCCAACTTCGATCCGGAGAACCCGCCCGCTTCGATCCAGGGCTGGGTGAACGTCCTCGATCCGCCGTACTCCTCCGTCGCGTTCCGGATGCCCGTCGAGAACACCGGCAGTGGTGCCATCGCGATCACGCCCGACGGGAGCACGATCCTGACCACGGCGACCTCCTCGGACGCGGGCCGCGTCTACGTCTTCCGCGCTCCGTTCTCGGCCTCCTCGGTCCCGGAGATCCTCACCATCGCGGGCTCGGATGGGCTCGACGGGATCAACTGCACCCCCGACGGGCTGCGGTGCCTCGTCGTCAGCGCGTTCTCGCCACGCCTCTTCTCCATCGCGGCGCCTTTCGGGAGCGGGTCGGCAGTGGAAGAGATCGCTCTGCCGCAGAGCATCGTGACCTCGGAGACCGGTTTCGAGGACGTGGCGATCTCGAACGACGGGCAGCTCGCGCTCATCACAGGCAACAGCAGCAAGGACGAGAACGGCCAGGGGGGCGGCCTGCCGGGCCTGTTCGTGAGGGCCCCGTTCACACGGACCGGCGCGCAGACCTTCGCGGTGCCGATCCTCGGAGGAGGGCGAGGCGCCGGCTCGGCGCGTTTCGTCGCCTGCCCGCCTCCCATCCCGCCCCTCTCGCCGGAGATCGTCCCGACGGGTACGCCGGCGGCGCCGGTGACGGCGACGGACTTTCTCACCGCGCGGTGGTCGGCCCAGTCCTACGGTTCGCGGTTCGAGTGGCGCGTCAACTCCGATGCCTTCGCCTCGACCACCCAGACGAGCGTCGAGAGGATCGCGCCGCGCGGGAGGCTCGACCCGATCACGCTGTTCGTGAGGTCGTACGCCTGTTTCCCGGAACAGGGGCCGAGCACCGAATCGAGCAGCGCCACCTACTCGCTGGCGCCGCCGGGCGCCTCGTTCAGCGCCTCGAAGACGTCGGCCCGGGTCGGCGAGGAGGTCGCCTTCACCGACACCTCGAGCCCGCAGGCCACGGCGTGGGCGTGGTTCTTCGGGAACGCCGGATTTTCCGCCGTGCAGAACCCGCGCTTCGCGTTCGCCGCACCCGGCGTCTACCTCGTGAGGCTCATGGCGACGAACGGATCCGGCTCGAGCCTCTCGACGCTCACCATGGTCACCGTGGCGGCGGCCGCCTCTCCGACTCGATCGGCCTCCTCTCCGACTCGATCGGCCAGGGCATCAGGCGACGAGCCCGAGCCGTCCCTCGCAGCGACGGTCGACGGCCTTCGTTTCGGCTCGGGCCGCAGGCCCGCGCTCAGGCTTCATGCAACGGAAGCGGCGACCGTCTTCCTTCGCCTCGAACGCTTCGGCGTCCTCGTCGTCGAGCGGCGCATCGCCCTCTCTCAGGGCGAGTCGCCGCGCCTCGACCTCTCCGCGTTCCTTCCGCAGGGTTTCCCGGAAACCCTCGACGCCAGGGTCCTTTCCGACAAGCCCGTCGTCGTGCGCTTCGACGAGGACCTCAAGTGAGCTACGCGCTGCCGTTCCCACGGGTCCCGTCCTCCGTCCGGCAGGCCGCCGCTCTGCTTCTCTCCGGATCGCTCGCATCCGGCGCGTTCGCCTCGCCGGCACCCCAGGCGGACCCGGTCGTGAAGAAGGCCGCGCCCGGCGAGAGCACGCGGCTCTCGATCGCCCACGACCCGCTGAAGTGCCTCTCGGCGGACGCGCGCACGCTCGTGGACGCCCGTGTGCTGCCGGGGAAGGAGATGGAGCAGAGCTTCGTCTTCTTCCGGGCCTCGGGCACCGAAGACTACTACTACGTCGTGATGAGGCCGCGGGCACCGGAAGACGTCGTGGCCGAGCTGCCCCGGCCGCTCCCCGGCCTCACGGGAATCGACTACTTCGTCCAGGCGCTCGACCGGGAGAGCCATCCCAAGAAGACGCCGGATTACGCGCCGCCCGTGACGGACGAGACGGTCTGTCGCGACGAGCGAGCCGCATCGCCCGCCCTGGTCGGGCCCGCGACGCCGAAGACGGGGCTGACGATCGGCCTGACCCGCGCGGGCCAGGACCCCGTCCCCTCCGGGTTCGACAAGGACGACATCGCGAAGGTCATCCTCGTGACGGGCGCCGTTGTGGCTCTCTCCGTGGCGCTCGCCTCTGGTACGGGCGCGGCGGCTGGAGCCGGCACAGCAGCCAAGGTGGGCGCCGCCGCGGCCGTGAAGACGGGAGGGCTCTCGACGGGCGCGATCGTCGGTATCGGCGCCGGCGTCGCGGCTGTGGGCGTGGGCGTGGCCGTGGCGGCATCCAACGGCGGAGACGACGAGACCCCCGCGAACCGGAATCCGACGATCGGCTCAGCGACCGTGACCCCGCTCTACGGAGCCGTCCCGCTCCAGGTGACGGCCTCGGCGACCGCCTCCGACCCCGACAACGACCCGGTCACCGTGACGTGGAACTTCGGCCCGGCGACGGCGACGGGCACGAATGCGACATTCACCTACCAGACGGCCGGTACGTTCACCGTGTCCGTCACGGCCACGGACGGCAAGGGGGGCACCGCGACGAACGCGACCGTTGCGAGCGTGCGGGTCGACCCGCAGGGCACTCCGCAGTTCCTCGGCGCGACGGCGAGCTGGTCGGGGGAATCGGACCTGGACGTCCGGGTCGCCGGGCCCGGAGGCATCGACGTAGCGACCCAGCCGGGCGGTCGGAGGCTTCCAGCGGCCTGTGGTACCGGAAACCGCACCGAAAGCGTCATCTACCAGGGAACCGGCCTCCCGCCGGGAACGTACACGCTCTCCGTCCGGCATGCAGCCACCTGCACGGGAAACCCCTCTACGATCCGGTTCAGCTACGCGGCGCAGGCCACGACCGGGAGCAAGTGCGCCGGCCTCCTCGACGTCTCGCCGGCCGCGGAAGTCCAGGCCTGCACGTTCACGTTCCCCTGACACGCCGGGTGCCGGAGGGACGGCGGCCCTCCGGCACGGGCTTTTCTCGAGGAGGTCCGTCGCCTGAGCCAATAATCGGCGCATGTTCGAGCGCCCGATCTACCTCGACTACAACGCCACGACGCCCCCGGACCCGGAAGTCGCCGAGGCGATGCTGCCGTACCTCACGGCTCATTTCGGGAACCCTTCGAGCAGCCACGCCTACGGTGCGGAGGCGCGCGCCGCCGTCGAGACCGCACGCCGCCAGGTCGCCGCGCTCCTCGGCGCGAGAGCCGAGGGGATCGTCTTCACGAGCGGCGGGACGGAAGGGAACAACACCGTCCTCCGCGGCGTCGCGCGACTCCTCCGGACGGAGGGGCGGCACGTCGTCACCTCGGCTGTCGAGCACCCGGCCATCCTCGAGCCGTGCGCCGTTCTCGAGGAGGAGGGCTTCCGGATCACCCGCGTCCCGGTGGACGCGTCGGGGCGCGTCGATCCGCGTGACGTCGCCGAGGCGCTGACGCCCGAAACGATCCTCGTTTCGGTCATGCACGCCAACAACGAGGTCGGGACGATCCAGGACCTCGCGGAGATCTCCCGCCTCGCCCACGAGCACGGCGTCCTCGTCCACACGGACGCCGCGCAGTCGATCGGAAAGGTGCCGGTCGACGTCGGGGCCCTCGGCGTCGACTTCCTGACGCTGGCCGGGCACAAGCTCTACGCGCCGAAGGGCGTCGGGGCGCTCTGGATACGCTCCGGCATCGCGCTCCCTCGCCTGTTGCACGGGGCCTCGCACGAGGCCGGCCGGCGTGCCGGCACGGAGAACGTCCTCGAGATCGTCGGCCTCGGCAAGGCGTGCGAGGTGGCCGCGCGGAGGCTCCCGCACGACGCCCGCCGGTTCGAGGAGCTCCGTGAGCGTCTCTTCGAAGCGCTCTCCCACGAGGTGCCCGGCCTGCGCCGGAACAGCCCGTGGGAGCGCTGCCTCCCGAACACGCTCAGCGTCGGCTTCCCGGGCGTCGACGCGGGCGCGCTCCTGACGGAGATCGGGGCGAAGGTCGCAGCGTCCGCCGGCGCGGCGTGCCACGCCGCTGGCGTCGAGGTCTCGACGGTCCTCCAGGCGATGGGCGTTCCCGTGGAATACGCGATGGGGACGGTCCGCTTCTCCGTCGGCCGCGGGACGACGCCGTCGATGGTCGACGAGGCGGCCCGCGTCGTCGCCGAGGCCGTACATCGGATGCGTCCCGACCTCCCGGCCGCACCCGCGACGCCCGAGGGCGACGGCCCCGTGAGGCTGACCCGCTTCACCCGTGGCATGGGCTGCGCCTGCAAGCTGCGGCCCCAGGACCTCGAGACGGTGCTGAAGTCCCTCCCGAAGGTGACGGACCCCGCCGTCCTCGTGGGCCCCGAGAACTCCGACGACGCCGCCGTTTACCGGCTGACCGGCGACCTCGCGATCGTCTCGACCGTCGACTTCTTCACGCCGATCGCCGACGACCCGTTCGACTTCGGCGCCATCAGCGCCGCGAACTCGTTGAGCGACGTCTACGCGATGGGTGCGCGGCCGCTCTTCGCGCTGAGCGTCGTCGCCTTTCCCTCGCGGAGGCTCCCCCTCTCCGTCCTGGAACGGATCCTCGCCGGCGCGGCAGAGGTCGCGCGGGAGGCGGGCATCCCCATCCTCGGGGGGCACACCGTCGACGACACCGAGCCGAAGTTCGGCCTCGCGGTCACCGGCGTCGTCCACCCCGACCGCGTCCTGACGAACGCGTCAGCCCGGGCGGGGGACGCGCTCGTCCTGACGAAGCCCATCGGCACCGGCATCCTCGCGACGGCCGTCAAGCGCGGGCAGGCCGGGGAAGAAGTGGCCCGGCGCATCGTCGCCGTCATGCGGACGCTGAACCGCACGGCGGCGGAAGCGATGCTCGAGACCGGGGTCTCCGCCTGCACCGACGTGACCGGCTTCGGGCTCCTCGGGCACCTCCGCGAGATGGCCGCGGCGTCCGGCCTCGACGCCGAGGTCGAGGTGGCAGCCGTTCCAGTCATCGACCCGGCCCGCGAGCTCGCGGCCGCCGACGTCGTCCCGGGCGGCACGCTCGAGAACCTCGCGCACGCCTCGCCCCACGTCGACTTCGATCCCGCCCTCTCGCGCGTCGACAAGGTCCTCCTCGCCGACGCGCAGACCTCGGGCGGCCTCCTCGTCTCGGTCCCGGCCGCCCGTTGCGAGGCGCTCCTCGCGGCGCTCCGGGAGAGGGGCATTCCCGAGGCCCGGCGGATCGGGCGCTTCACCGGGCCGGGAACGGGACGAATCCGCGTCGTCTGATTCCCGACCTGCTCAGCGCGCCCTCACGATCCCGCCGAACGGAACGAGGGAGAATCCCCGTGTCCCGAACAAAAGAGGGCCCGTCCTGCGCGGCCCGATTGCCGCTCTCGTCCGCCCCGAGCTCCCCCGCTCGAGCCGTTTCGCCGCGGACCTCATGGTCGGCGACCAGATGGGCCCGAACGCCCCCTGGCTCCTCGAGCGGCTCTGCGAGCGGCTCCTCCCCGCGCCCGGAACGCGCGTCCTCGACCTCGGGTGCGGCACGGCGATGACCTCCCTCTTCCTCACCAGGGGATTCGACGCGCTCGTCCACGCCGTCGACTTCTGGATGGACCCCGACCACGACTGGAGACGGGCCGTCGAGGCGGGCGTCGCCGATCGCGTCTGTCCGATCCGCGCCGAGGCCCACACCCTCCCCTTCGCGGCGGGCTCCTTCGACGCAATCATCTCCATCGACGCCTTCCCGTATCTCGGCACGGACGTCCTCTACCTCGACGACCTCGCCCGTTTTCTCCGCCCGGGCGTCCTCCTCGGCGTCGTCGTCCCGGGTCTCTCGAGACCTCTGACGGGCGGCGTCCCGCCCAGGCTCACCGAGCCGCAGTCGAATGGAAAGGTCCGACGAGGAGTCGACCCATTCGGCTCTCTTCCAGTTCTACGAGCGCCCGCGAGCCTCAGACGGGCCGAGCGGCTGCCGGGCTCGCAGGTCGTCCACGACCTCCGAAACGTCACGAGCGTGACCGGCCTCTCCGAGCGCGAGATCGAGGTGGTCACATCCTCGCCCTCCCCGCTCCTGCTGAACGAGCTCGCTTTCGTCGCCATCGTCCCGAGGAGACCTTCGAGCGGTACCGGGGGCCCTCGCCCCGCGTTCGCCCGCTTCCGGGTCGTGCCGCTCCCCGACGCCCGTTCACGGACCTACGCCATCGTCGAAGTCCGGGCCGACGTGGTATCCACTCGCGCGCGCGCTCCTCGGGGAGGCGGAAATCCGTGTCTGCGTCGAGACGCTTCCGGGGAATGACGACCATTCCCGCTGGTCGAAGCGAGAGCTCGACCTCTTCGGATTCGCCTACACGGCCGGGACGGGGGACGCCTCGGACCTCCTCGAAGCCGTCTTCCATACCGCTACGGTCTCCTCGGGCGCCCTGAACACTTCGGGATCCTCGAGCCCCGATGTCGACCAGCTCGTCGACGAGACCGGACGGCTTCTCGATCCGTACGAGAGACGCCGGCTGATGAGCGAAGCGCTCGCGATCCTGCGGGAGGTTCTCCCGGCGATACCGCTCGTCATCAGGTCGAACCTCTGCGCTGTGAGCGACGAGATCACCTGGACGGCCTGGCAGGACCGGCGGCCGAGGGCCCAGGATCTGCGGCCGCGCGCCACGCCCTGACCCAAGCTCCGTCGCTGCCCGCCAGATCTGCCCCGGACCCTCATTTCCCGAGCGCGGCCGCCATCCGGTCCCGGTTGCGCGTGAAGACCTCGAGGCGGGCGTCGGAGTCGTTCTTCGAGATCTCGACGGCCTTCTCGTAGCTGGCGAGAGCCTCCGCGTCCTTTCCGGCCGTCTCCAGCGCCTCTCCGAGGCTGTCGGGAACGTTCGCGGATTCCGGGTAGAGCTCCATGTTCCAGCGGAAGAACGGGAGTGCGGCTCTGACCTCCTTCCGGAGCAGGTGCTGGTACCCGATCTGGTTCACGGTCCGCTCGGGCACCGGGACGGCGTATCCGAACCGCTCCGAGAGATGCCCATAGTGCTCCTTCAGGTCGTCGACCGTCCCCGGGGTGCCGCCGGCATTCGGGTCCCGCGGGAGGCGCCAGCCCTCGAAGATCTTCCAGAGGCCGTCGTCGTGCGACTGGAGGACGACGCTGCCGTGGCCCTCGTCGGCCATGAGCTCGGCGCCCCAGGCAAACCCCGAGGCCTTCGTGCGCTTCCGGAGCTTCCTGAGCTGCTCGAATCGGGTCGCGGACGGATCCTCCTCCTCGTTGGCCATCGTGACGAAGAGGGTGAACCGAAGCTCCTTCCGGCTCTCGAGGAACCTCGACGTCCGGCCGAGGATGACGTTGCGAGTCCCCGTCCGTCAGATAGAGGACGGGGAAGCGGCTCTGGCCCTTCTCGTAGCCGCGCGGCGTCGAGATGAGGATCGTCCGTTCCTCGTCGAGGACCTTCGACGTGATCTGAACCGCTACGACGTTCGTGATCGGCTCGACCGCCGGGCCGGTGCGAGCCAGGACGAGGGCGACGACGACCAAGACGCGGACGAGAGCTCCGTGCAAGACACTCCTCTCCCGTTGCGACCGCCGGGGACGGCGCGTCCGACCGTCTCGGCAGACCTGCTCCCGCTACGGCTCGAGGGTCCGATTCGTTTGCCGGGAGCTCCCCGGCGGCCGGACTCCGCTCACCCCCTCGCCATCAGCAGCATCACCGCGAGGCGGTCCTCCGGGTGAAGAGGAGTGCCGAGACCTCCGAGAGCCCTGATGTCGCTGCCATTCAGAAACAGGCTCACTCCCCGGCGCGGCTCGTCGTTCTCCCTGAGAACGAGCCGCGCCACGGCCGAGTGGCTGCGACACCGCGAGGCGAGAACCGAGGCGACTGTATCGCCCTCCGCGGCAACCTCGCCAACCCCTCCGGCAGCGCGATGGAACGGTGCCGGAAGAATGACGAGGATGATTGGCGTGACGCTCTGCTCCGTCGAGAAACGCACCGCCCGCTTCCGGCCTGTCAACGCCCGGACGAGCACCGCCACTCGCCTGTTGACATCCCGAACGGTGGCGCCTAGCTTGAGGGGGTTTCCCCGCTCGTTCGAGAAACGCTTCCAGAGACGCGCCTCGGGCGAGACGTAGCATCAGGCCGCAGAGAATCCGATCCCGAGCACGAGAGGAGCCGGACAGCATGAGCGGCTACGTCGGCAGGAACCTGGAAGTCGAACTCGCCCAGGGGACGATCGGCGAGCTCCCGATTCCGAAAGAGGTTCAGAGGAAGCGCCTGGGCGGCAGCGGTCTCGCGGCCGACCTCTTCTTCCTTCGCGGCAAGTCCGCCGCCGATCCGCTCGGGCCGGACGACGAGCTCTTCGTCCTGACGGGCCCGATCTCAGGCACCCTCGTTCCCGGCAGCTCCCGTTTCGCCGGCGCGGCCCGCTCCCCATTGACCGGGATCTGGGGAGAGGGAAGCTGCGGCGGCGACTTCGCCCCTGCCCTGAAGCGCTGTGGCGTCGACGGCCTCGTCTTCGTCGGACAGTCGCCGCGGCCAGTGATGCTCGTGCTCGACGGCGCCGAGGTCGCGCTCCGGGACGCGACCGACCTCTGGGGCCTCGACACCTACGAGACGACCGACCGCCTCCGGGAGACGACGACCGGCGGCAAGCGGCCCAGCGTCCTCCCCATCGGCCCGTCCGGCGAGGACCTCGTCCGCTTCGCCGCCATGGGCAACAACGAGCACGACTTCGTGGGACGTACCGGGATGGGCGCGGTCATGGGCAGCAAGCGCCTGAAGGCGGTCGTCTGCCGCGGCAGCGGCACGATCCCGATCGCCGATCCCGTTGCTTACGAGGCGATCTGCGAAGAGCTGCTCGGCAAGATTTCGGAGGCCGTACCCGCCCAGGCCCTGAAGGAAGTCGGCACCGACTCGGCCATGGACCTCGGGATGAGGATAGGCGACATCCCGATCGCAGACTGGTCCCGCGGCGAGGACTTCGAGCTCTCGAACGCCCTCTCCGGACCGACGATGTCCGAGACCTACCTCAAGCGAGGTGTGGCCTGCTCCACCTGCCCGATCGCCTTCCGCCGCGAGGTCGAGGGGAAGAACGGCCCGTACGAAATAATGGCCGTCGGTCCCGGGCCCGAGTACGAGACGTGCGCCGCCTTCGGGACGATGCTCGCCCAGAAGGACCCCGCCGGGGTCATCAAGTCGAACGAGTGGTGCAACCGCTACGGGGCCGACTCGATCTCGGCTGGCTTCACCATCGCGTGGGCCTACGACTGCTTCCCGAAAGGGCTCCTGACGCTCGAGGACACGGGAGGCCTCCCTCTCGTGTTCGGCGACGTGGACGGCGCCATCGCGATGCTGCTCGAGATCGCGCGGCGGCAAGGAATCGGCGATCTCCTCGCCGAGGGGAGCCGGAGCGCCGCCCGGCGCCTCGAGCGCGGCTCCGAGGACCTGACCGCAGAGATCGAGGACCTCGAGATCCCGATGCACGACCCCCGCGGCTCGCACGGGCTCGCCCTGTCCTACATGACCTCCGACCGCGGCGCCTGCCACGAGGCTCACCTCGTGGAGGCCATCGAGCACGGTCTCGCCTCCTACGCGGACGTCGGCCCCGAGGAGAGCTCCGACGGCCTGACGAGAGAGGGCAAGGCCCCGATGGTCCGCATCGGCGAGGACCTGGCCCTCCCGCTGAACGCGCTCGCCCTCTGCGAGCTCGAGATGTGGTGCTACCGGTTCGACGAGCTCGGCCGGGCGAACCGCGCCGTGACCGGCTGGGCCGGCGACTCCGTCGAGGAGTACCGCCGCACCGGGAAGCGCCGCTGGCTCCTCAAGCGGGCTCTGAACAACCTGATGGGCGTGACGCGGGATGACGACCGCCTCCCCCTGAAGATCCGGACGCCGGTTCCCGACGACGCGGCCGCCGGCCTCGTCCCCGACGAGGCGCTGCTGCTTCGCGAGGACTACGAGGAGCGCGGCCTCGACGAGCACGGACGGCCGCTCCGGGCGGTTCTGGAACAAGCGGGCCTCGCCGAGGTCGGCGTGGCCCTTCACCGGGAATCCTGAAAGAACGGCGAATAGCGGAGGACGGAATGTCGATCACGTTTCCTTCAGAAGAGTGGGTCACGGCCTTCTTCACGGCCATCAACGAGAGCCCGGAGTACAAGGAGGGCGGCAAGCCGTGGACCTACGGCGTGACGGCCCTCGTCGTCAACCCGCAGCCCGAGATCGGGCTCGCCGAGGCGTACGGCATCTGGCTCGACCTCCACGAGGGCGTCTGCCGGGAGGCCCACCACTGCACGGTCGAGGAAGCGCAGACCGCGCCCTTCTGCATCTTCGGCGACTACGCCCGGTGGAAACAGGTCATCCACAAGGAGCTCGAGCCGGTCAAGGGGATGATGCAGGGCAAGCTCAAGCTCAAGGGCAACCTCCAGATCATCGTCCGTAACGTCAAGGCGGCCCAGGCTCTCGTCACCTGCGCCACCCGCGTGCCGACCAAATTTCTGGACGAGCCATGACCTACGATTCGAGCCTCTCGTTCCTCTTCATGAACACGACCCGGGTCGTCTTCGGCTCGGGCTCGTCCAGGGACGTGAGGGAAGAGGTCCGCGCCCTCGGCTGCTCGCGCGCCGTGATCGTGACCGACGAGGGTCTGGCGAGAGGCACCGACGTCCCCGGGCGCATCGAGAAGACCCTGAGCGACACCTGCGTGGGCGTCTTCTCCGGCGTGGTGCCCGACTCGGGCGTCCACATCGTCGACGCGGGCGCCGCGTTCGCGCGCGAGCGAGGCGCCGACTGCATCGTCAGCGTCGGCGGCGGGAGCGCGATCGACACCGCCAAGGGAATCGCCATCGTCCTCAAGGAGGGCGGCTCGCTGAGGGACTACGAGGGTTTCCAGGTGCTCAAGCGGCCGCAGACGCCGCACGTCGCGATTCCGACGACGGCCGGCACGGGGAGCGAAGTCACCTACGTCGCGGTCATCAAGGACCACGAGGCGCACCAAAAGCTCCTCTTCGGCGACTACAACATCATCCCGAATACCGCCCTCCTCGACCCCGACCTGACCGTCGGTCTCCCGGCGGGCCTCACCGCCGCCACGGGGATGGACGCCATGTCCCATGCGGTCGAGTCGATCCACTCCCAGCAGAACGAGCCGATCGCGGACGGCCTTGCGCTCCACGCCATCCGCCTCATCCGCGAGTTTCTGCCGCGCGCCGTCGCGGACGGCAAGGACCTCGTGGCCCGCGGGCAGATGCTCATCGCCTCGAACATGGCCGGCGCCGCGTTCTCGAATGCGCAGGTCGGATTGGTTCACGCCATCGCCCACACGGTCGGGGCGCGCTACGGGATCCACCACGGGCTCGCGAACTCCATCGTCATGCCGCACGTCGTCCGCTTCAATGCCGTCGAGGTGGCGGCCACCTACCGCCCCGTCGCCGCGGCGCTCGGGGTCGCGGTCGACGGTCTCACCGACGATGCCTGCGCGGAGCTGGTGGCCGAGCGCCTTTCGGGGCTCTCGGCCGGGACGGGGCTGCCACAGACGCTCTCCTCGCAGGGAGTACCCGAGAGCGCCCTCCCCGAGCTCGCGGAGGCGACTCTCGCCGACGCCTCGATCATCTACAACGGCAGGACCGTCCTCGGTGCGGACGAGCTGCTCGAGGTCTACCGGGCGGCGTTCTAGGTCCCGTACCGCTGCGATCGGAGAGTGAGGGTGAGCGTGGCCGAGCCGGAGATCACCGTCGACCGGGGCGCCGGGGAGAACGGCCTCGCCAACATGGTGGCCGAGCTCCTCCGCGCCAACGTCGAGACGAGCATCCGCAAGAGGGCTGTCTTCCTCCGCATGAAGGGGTCGGTCGGACTCATTGCAACCGACGCCGAGGTGAAGGTGACGCTCGTCTTCAACCGCGGCCGATGCGTCGTCCACGACGGAATCCTCGAGGGAACGGGTGTCACCGTGACCGCCGACTCGGACTCGATCCTCGAGCTCTCCAACGTCCGGCTCGTCGGTGGGCTCCCCTTCTACTTCGACAAGGCCGGCCGGGCCGTCGTTTCGAAAGTCTTCGGCGGGGTGATCCGCATCCGGGGCCTGCTCCGACACCCCGTGACGCTGACGCGGCTTGGGATCGTCCTGTCCGTCAACTGACCCGGGCGCAGACCTACGCCGGCACGCCGTTGCTGCCTGTCGCCGCCGCGTGCCGCACCCGGCCGCGCCAGCTCGCGCGCCGACCGAGCACCTTCCAGACCGGACCACGCTGCTGCCGCCGCCGGAGCATCTCGAGGACTCCGGCCGACGTGTTCACCTCGAGGCCGGGGACGATCCAGGTCCGGCGTCGGCCTGCCTCCTGCGCCACCCGGTCCGCTATCCGGCGCAGCTCGGGCTCCGCCGGGTAGAAGACCGGCTCGAGGAGGCACTGGCTCTCGGTCACGACCCCTTCGCGAAGCGCAACCTCGTGAAGCTCGGTCCCCGCGTAGATCCTTATCCCGACCATCACGATGACCGCTTCCGGCGCGAGCTCGTCCATCAGGGCCACGCTCTCGGCGATCGTCTCTTCGTTCTCGCCGGGGCCTCCGAAGAGGAGGAAATGGGCCGTGGCGACACCTGCCTCGTGGCAGAGACGCGACGACTGCCGGACCTCCTCGACCGTGAAGGACTTGCCGAGGCTTCTGAGCATGGCGGGCGAGCCCGAATCGGTGCCGAGCTCCACCGCGTCGCAGCCTGCCTCGACCATCAGGTCGAGGAGCCGAGGGTCGAGGTGTCCCGGGTTGACGAACGCCGACCAGGAGAGCCGGAGCCCTTCGGCGATCATCGCGTTGCAGAGCTCCGCCGCGGCCGACTCGGGGAAATTGAAGATGTCGTCGCAGAACTCGACGTAGTCGACGCCGTGCTCGTCGACGAGGGCGCGCAGCTCCCGGACGACGTCCGCTGGCGGCCGGGTGCGGACCCGGCTCCCTTCCAGGATCGGGTAGGTACAGTAGACGCAGCCAAAGGAGCAGCCGCGCTTCGTCTGGACGTTCGCCGCGCCCCCTTCCGTCAGGTATCGCGAGACGTCGAAGAGGCTCCGGCTCGGCGCCCCGATCGACAGAGGGATGCGCGCCCTCGCGGGCTCCCCCGCACCGGCGACGACGACGCCGGGAAGCCCCTGGAGCGGGAGGCCCGCCTCGATTCGCTCGAGGAGGTACGGAAGGACCTCCTCGCCCTCGCCAACGACGCCGCAGTGGGCCCGTGTCGCGTCGAGGAGCGACACGGGCTCGAGCGAGAACCCCGAGCCGCCGAGGACGACGACCGCTCGTTCCCGGCAGAGGGTGACGACCTCACGGACACCGTCGACATAGGAGCGACAGGTGGGCCACGTCACGTTGTCGATGTTGCGGATCGAGACGAGAACGACGTCGGGAGTGAACTCGGCGAGCTCCCGCCGGACGGCGACGGAAACGTTCGCCTCGAAGCACAGGTCGAGGAGGCGCGCGGCATGTCCCGCCCTCTCGACCGGCCCCGCAAGGTACGCGAGGCCAAGAGGGAATACGGGCGAGGGGTCCGTTTCCCGGTTCGCCGAGATCATGAGGACCCTCACGAATCGCTCTTTCTTTCCACCGGCTCGTCAGGCATCCGCCACCTTGCGCCTCAGGGCGCTCCGGAAACCGAAGTTCATCGGGCCGAAGGCCGGGAGCGAGCGGTGGAGCCCGAGGCGCCGCCACATCGAACCGAAGGAATAGAAGTGCTCCATCAGCCAGTCGTAGCCCGCCTGCAGCTCCTCGGCGGTCATCCCCTTCGGCCGGTAGTTCACGTGCTCCATGTCGTAGTCCCGCCAGTTGCTCGAGAGGATCCGGTCCTCGGCGAGGAGGCGCTCGCGGACCCTCGTCCCGGGGTAGGGCGTGAGGATCGGGAAGATCCCCGCCTGGATGCGCGCGGACTCGCAGAACTGGAGGACCCTCTCGAAGACGTCCGGCCCTTCGCCGTCGAGGCCGAGGACGAACGAGCCGAGAATTCCGATGCCGTTGTCGCGGAAGGCCTTCGCCGCGTCGACGTAGCCGGCGATCCGGTTCGTCTTCTTCCCCGTGGCCCGAAGCGTCTCCTCGTCGAGCGACTCGAAGCCGACGAAGAGACCGATGCAGCCCGACTCCCCGATCGCCTTCAGGAGCCCGGGGTCCTCGGCGAGGTCGATCGAGGCGTGGGAGAGCCACCGGAGCCCGAGCTCCTTCATCCCTCGGAAGAGCTTCAGCGAGTACACACGGTCGACGACGATGTTGTCGTCGACGAAGAAGGCGTACGAGCCCCGCTTCCGCATCAGGGCGAGCTCGGCGAGAACCGCCTCGACGGGGCGCTTCCGGTACGTCCGGCCGAAGTAGGCCGTCACCGAGCAGAACTCGCAGTCGTACGGGCAGCCGCGCGTCGTCTGGACGGTGTTCGTCAGGAGGTAGCCCTTCCCGTCGAAGATGGAACGGCGCGCGACCGGGATCGCGGCCGTGTCGACCAGGGCGTCCGCCCTGTAGACCTTCTGCAGCCGTCCCTGCTCGAAATCAGCCAGGAGCCGCGGCCAGACCGCCTCGGCCTCGCCCACGACGACGGCGTCGACGTGCCCGAGCGCCTCGTCTGGGAGGTTGCTCGCGTGGAAGCCACCCATTACCACGGTCTTTCCGCGGCTCCGGAAGGCGTCGGCGATCTCGTAGGCCCGCACGGCCTGGGCCGTCATCGCCGTGATCGCGACGACATCGGCGCTGGCCGACGGGTCGACGGGGCCGAAACCCTCGTCGCAGAGGTCCGTCTCCCAGTGCGGTGGGGTCGACGCCGCGACGACGGCGAGGGACAGGCTCGGGAAGCGGAACGACATCTCTCCCCAGAGACGTCCTTTCGGCCAGCCGGGGGAGACGAAGAGGATCTTCGGAGCCGCCACCACCGCGCATTGTCCCCGACAGGGCGCCAGGAAGGCGAATCGGATCCGGCAGAGAGGGCGTGGGGCCGCCCTCGGGGGGGGCCAACCGCCTCTCGTCAGGTGATCGTAAGACCGGCAGCCGGGACGACCCCGTTCTTCCCGGCCCTCTTCCCAACGTCGTGCGCCTCGCCGGCCATCCCGAGGCAGGCCTCGACGGGCGGGCCGCCGGCGAGGACGGTGCTGACACCGAGCGTCACCGTGAATCCCACGTCCCCTCGCTCGTACCGGACGCGAACCGCCTCCGCTCCTATCCGAATCTTCTCGGCGATCACGAGGAGCTCCTCGCCCCCCCAGCGGGCGGCGACGTCGAGCTGGCGGAGAGAAGAGCGAAGGAGCTCTCCCCGGGTCTTCAGGACCGCGTCGCCGCAGGCGTGGCCCCGCCCGTCATTGATCTTCTTGAAGTCGTCGGCGTCGATCATGACGAGACTCAACGCCCTGCGGTCCGCTCCGACCGGCGCACCTCCTGCTCCAGCCGCTCCAGGGTGGATGAACGGTTCTGCAGGCCCGTCAGCGAGTCGGTCCGGGCCATTCCCTCGCCCCTCGCGTAGGCGGCGGCCAGCTCGGCGCTCGTCCTCGCTTCGAGGCGATGGCGCTTCCAGAGGAGGATGGCGATCGCCGCGAGACGGAGGAGCGCGACGCCGGTCGAGGCGATCCGGAGCCGATGCCTCTTCACCCGCAGGTCCTGGATCTCGCCCTGCTTCTTCAGGAGCGTGATCTGGCGGGCCTTCCTCTCGGAGTCGACCATTGCCTCGAGGCTGCTGATCTTGGCGTCGTTCTCCTTCGAGAAGATCGCCTATTCGTAACCACCTGCCGAGCGCCGTGGGGGCCTTCTCGGGGGAGTCGTCCCGGATGTCCCGGAACGCGAGAGAGAGCCGATCGGCCTCGAGCGTTTCGAGATTGCCGTCCTTCAGCTGATCCCACCGTTCCCGCTGCGTCTCTGTGAGATTCAGCGGGTTCTTCGAGAAGAAGTACCGAGTCCCCTCGAGCTCCGGGCGAGAGGCCACTTCCAGACGACGGATCTCGTCGACCGCGTCGGAGACGAGCTCGCCCTTTCCGCCGTGGGCCGGGACGTCCTCGAGGAAGCGGTCGAAGGTCGTCTGGTCCTCGTCCGTCGTCACGAAGAGCACCTTTCGTTCGCTCGGCTCGGGGTCGGCGAAGAGCGACACGCAGGTCCGTCCCTTTCGGCTGGAGGTCTCGTTAACGGCCACCATCGTGACCTTCGACAGGTCCACTCTCGTCCGGGCCTGCTCGACGTAGGCCTTCGAGATCCTCCACAGCCGCGTGTCGGTGATCTGCATCAGCCGACCGGCGGCGAGCACCGCCAGCTGGGCCACCAGCATGAGCGCAAGCGCCTCGAACGGAAGGGTGAAGCCGCGGCCAGGTCGTGCCCGCGGAACCGACACGAGGTGTACCGAGGCCGCTCTCCTGGCGGTAGAACCGGCCTACTCCGACCTCGCCGAGCTCGGCCTCGGCGTCCTCGCGGATATCGGCGTCGAGCCGATCGGCTCGGTCCTGCTGGACGAGAAGCCGGGCCTCCACATCGCCTTCGGCCGCAGCGAGCACTTCGGAGGGCACGTGGGTCCCGACGCCTTCTCCTCCCCCGAGGCGGTCGTCCACATCGACCGCGTCTACGTCCCCGAGACGCACCCCGACATCCTCCCCCGAGCGTCGACCTGCGTCTCGAAGACGGCGCGACGCTCCCGCTCATTCGCGACGGGGAGCTCGGTCCGATCTTCTGAGAGGACTCCCGATGCGCGCTCGACGGCCGGTTCGTGACCCGGGATCGCTTCGACCGAATCGCGACCCCGGGGAGCCCTTTCGGGCGCGCTCTTGCGTTCGCCGCCCTCCTCGCGTTCGGAGCGCACCTGGCCGCCTGCGCCACGCGGCCCGGGCCGCAGGCCGCGCCCCGCCCGCGGGGGCGACGGCGCACCCCGTCGGCTCGCTCTTCTCGACGATTCCGTGCGCCACGACGTCGCTCGGGAAGGAATGGGCGAACCTCCACGACGAGACCGCGGTGCGCTTCCCCGACCTTCGCCTGGCGACGGTCGCGGATCTCCACCTCACCGTCGTCTCCGTCGGGCCGGGCTGGAAACTCGAGGACCTCGAGCGGATCCGAGCGCTCGCGCTCGTGTCGCGGGAGTCCGTGACGTTCCGTCCCGAGGTCGTCCGATTCGGGCGAAACGGTCACGTCGTCGTGGTCGAGCTCCTCGACGGGCCGGAAACGTGGGCGGCCGCCCTCTCCGCGGCAAAGGCCGAGATGAGCCGGCTCGGACTGAAGAAGCCCGAGGCCTACGACGCGGCGTACCGCCCCCACGTCCCGCTCTTCTGGACGCGGAAGAACCCGCCGGACCCCGCCGAGACCGCCGCGCTCGAGGGGTTCCGGTCGTGGATCGCCGAGAAAGCCGCCGCTGCCCCGGCCCGTTTCACCGTCACCGTCGGTCCCGAGACTCCGATCCGCCTCTGGCTCGCCGCGACGGCGAAGCCGCCCGGCACCTCCGAGTCCGTCGACCTCGCGGACGTCCTCGCCCCTCCCTGAACGGCGCCGAGCGCCCATCGTGAGCTGACGAATCGCCTTCCGTCTCACGACGCGGACCGCCAAGCCGGCCGCAGGGTCGAGAATGCGACGACGGGCTGGCGCCGGGAAGGGCGCCTTGCTCCCCAGGAGGAACGATGGGTGAGGTCCGGGTGAAGCGAAGCCTTCTGATCGGGCTCGTGAGCGTCACGGGACTGGCTCTTCTCGCTGTGGCATTCCTCCTCGGCCGTTCCGGCGGCTCCGGTCATCTTGAGGGCGCGCCGTCACGGGAACCAACGATCGTCGTCTCCGGATCCGAAACGCGCTCGGCCGGCGAGCCGCCTTTCCTGCGGGATCGGGGAGCGCCTCCCGTCGACGCCCTCGCAACCGCCCCCGCATCCTCGGCGGCCGTTCCGTTCCTCCCCCCGGATCGCGGCGAATCGCCCGGAATGCTCGCCGCGGCTCCCACGACGACCGGCGGGCTCCCGATCGCAGGGGACTCCCCGGCCGCGGTCGACCCGGCCTCCGCAGCCGTCGCGAGGTACCTCGCCGACGTCGACCAGATCCAGCCGGCGAGCCTGAACGGCAGCCCCGAGAGCGTCGCAACCGAGATGGCCACGGCCCTCGCGCGGGGCGACACGTCGGGCCTCGACGCGATGATCCGGCAGACGGAAGCCGCGAAGGAGCGGCTCGTCGCCGTCAGACCGCCGGCCCCGTGTACCGTTCATTACCAGAAGAGTCTCGAAAGCCTCGACGACGCCGTGGAGATGCTCCGCGCTCTCAAGCTCTCGATGCAGTCTCCCGATCCCGTGGCCGGGCTCGCGAGCGTTCAGGCCCGCGCCAGCATCCTCCAGACCCGCGCGGAGGCGCTTCAGAGCGAGGATCGAGCCCTCCGCCAGCGCTACGGCCTGGCGCGCTGAAGCCCGCACAATCGACGCCGGTCTCGCCAAGAACCACTGCTGCGGGACCGCCGAGTGCGAAGAGCAGGCCTCTTCCCCTTCTGAACCCGCCCATCACTCCACCCCGGATCCGACCTCCATCCGCCGCACCTTCCAGGCGGCGAGCGCGAGAAGCGCCGGAGCGAGGAGAAGAGGCACGGGGAGCGCGATCCGCGCCGGCAGCGGGTCGTCCAGGATGTCGAGGAGACCCTCCGGCACCTTCACCGGGGCGAGCGAGAGGAGGTAGTGGATGAGGCCGAGCCTCTCGAGCCCTTCGGGGAGGAGGAAGTTCCGCGTGCCGAAGAAGAACGTTCCCTGCAGGACGAGATTCCAGAACTCCGGACATAGGGTCCGCGAGACGGCTGAAATAGAGGGGCTTTGCTGGTCCGGCGGCTGGCGGCCGATTAAGAATAAGTGTCGTGTTTCGAGTGGAAACATGTGACTCTCCGGCGATGCCTGTTTCCGATCCCCTGCCCCCCGCTCTCGGCCTGATAGCGAGCGGCCCGCGAGGGCTGATCGTGGTCAGCGAGCGGTGCACCCTGCGCACGCAGGACGGGCAACGCCTGGTGGTGCTCGGTGGGCTTCCGGTGTTCGGATTTGAGGTTGGTGACGAGTTCGGCGCGGCGTACGCGATGGTGTTGATCGAGCAGTCCGGCTTTGCCACGCAGGTGGAGATCGCTCGCGCGTTCGGCGTGACGCCCCGGACGGTTCAGAGAAACCTCCAAAGGTACGCAGAAGACGGGCCGAGCGCACTCGGCCAGGGGCGCGGGTGGAAGAAGGGGCGGTCGCGGCTGCCCCAAGGGCTTCAGGCGCGAGCTGCGGGATTGCATCGCAAGTCTCTGAGCAACAAGCAGATCGCGCGGGTTCTGGGGATCTCGGCCCCGAGCGTCGCCAAGCTCCTCGCAGCCGAAGGGCTCGGCAAGCGGGCTTCGGCCGCGACGATCCAGGTGGCGCTGGGATTGGACTCGACGGCGGCGAGCAGAGAAGAGACGACAGCGGCCGAGCTCACGCTGGACGACCTGGTGGCTTGCGAAGCCGAGGAAGAGAGCGCAACGGACGCGGCCGCGGAAATGGCTGCCGAGCCGGAAGAGGGATCGGCGGCCGTTGCGGCGCTCAGCGCCGTGCTGGATGCCTGTGGAAGGGCCGCCGACTGGACCGGCGGTGGGCAGGCCGAGGACGGCGACGAGGCCTCCGACTCGCCGGCCAAGGGGAGTGATGGTGGCGACGGGCCTGCCGGCGAGGTCGCCCGGGTGCTCTCGTGGTCGTTCGATCCCGACCCGGCAAATCGGGCCATGGATCGGATGATGGCCGAGGTCGGACTGCTCGAGGACGCGGTCCCGATGTTCCGCAGCGCTGAGCGGGTTGCCGGCGCGGGGGTGCTGCTGGCCGTGCCCGCCCTGGCGGCCAGCGGGGTGCTCGACGAGGCGCGCCAGGTGTACGGACGCCTGTATCCGGCCTTCTATGGTCTCCGAACGACGTTCGTCACGTTGCTGCTGATGGCGCTGCTGCGCATCAAGCGTCCAGAGGGGCTCAAAGAGCGCAGTCCGCACGAGTTCGGACGCATTCTGGGTCTGGACCGGGCTCCCGAGGTCGAGACGGTCCGGCGCGAGCTGCGACGGCTCAGTACCCGAGGCCGAGCGACCGAGATGATCCAGGCGATGGCCAAGCGCCGGGTGGAGCAACAGGGGCAAGCTCTGGGTGTCCTGTACGTCGACGGTCACGTGCGCGTCTACCACGGCGAGAAGACGCTGCCGAAGGCGCACGTGACGCGAATGCGGCTCTCCCTACCGGCGACGACGGACGACTGGGTTAACGACGCGGCGGGGGATCCGGTGTTCGTGGTGACGGCAGAGGCCAATGCCGGGATGGTCAAGATGCTGCCGGCGCTTCTGGCCGAGCTTCGACCTCTCCTGGGAGAGCGCCGGCTGACGCTCGTGCTCGATCGTGGCGGGTACAGCCTCGCGCTGTTCCAGTCCCTGCTCCAGCAGGACGTCGACATCCTGACCTACCGCAAGGGCAAGTGGCGCAAGGTCGCATCCAGGCACTTCCAGCGGTACGAGTCCATTCGGGACGGTCATCGTGTCGAGTACCACCTGGCCGACCAGGAGGTCCGGATCGGAAAGGGCAAGAGCCCACGGGTGTCCCTGCGTCAGGTGACCCGGCGTAGCGAGGACGGCCACCAGACGCCGATCCTCACGTCCCGGCGGGACCTCTCCACGCTCGAGGTCGCCGTGCGGATGTTCGACCGGTGGCGGCAGGAGAACTTCTTCAAGTACATGCGCGACGAGCTCGCGCTGGACGCCCTCGTGACCTACGCGGACGAGCCGGACGACCCCAAGCGTCGTGTCCCGAACCCGAAGCGTCGCCAGGTCGAGAAGAAGCTGGCCGAGGCGAAGACGAAAGTGAAGGCCCTCCAGGCCGAGTACGGCCAGAAGGCCCTGTCCAACCCAGAAGGCCGGCGGCCGACGATGCGGGGCGTCCATCGCGAAGAAGAAGGCCGCCCAGCCGCCCTGTCCAACCCAGAAGGCCGGCGGCCGACGATGCGGGGCTTCGAGATCTCCAACGGTCGGACCGGACGGGCGCTCCGGGCGGCGATGAAGAAGGTCGAGGATCTCGTCGCGCGGCGGGCGAAGACCCCGGAATGCATCGCCGTGGGCAAGACGACGAAGGGCAAGCCGGTCATCAAGCTCGCCTCCGAGATGGGAAGGCTCCAGAACCTCCTGAAGATGGTTGCCTACCAGGCCGAGAGCGACCTCGTCCGTCTGGCGGCTCCGCACTACGCGCGATCCCTTCAGGAAGGGCGCACCCTCCTCCATGCCGCGATGGCCTCCCCGGCTGACCTCTCCGTCGACGACGGACTCCTGAACGTCACCATCGCTCCGCAAAGCTCCCCGCACCGCTCGGCAGCGATCCAGGCGCTTTGCCAGGAGCTGAACGAGACGAACTCCGTCTTCCCCGGTACCGACCTCCGCCTACGGTTCGCCGTCGCCCCCCACCCTCACACCTCCTGAAAACACGACAGCCTGCCGGGGGGCTATGTCAGGAGGTCTGGAGTCTCAGGCCCGGCACGACCGCGAGCGCCTCCATCAGGACCCGCGACAGCGTCGATTCCCAGGCGTGAATCGCCGCCATCGCCGACTTCAACGCGAGGCGCCGGCCCTGGTAACGGCCGGCGACGGACGGAGCGGCGTCGCCGCCGAAGCTCGCCCCCAGCCACGAGAGGTACTCGAGCGCGCCGAGCGTCCCCGCGACGGCTTCGAAGCTCTGCGTCCCGGTTTCCCACCGATCCGGCGGTGCTTCGCCCGCCGGGCGCACCTTGTAGGCAAATGTCCGCTCGAGGAGCTCGTACCGGCCCCAGAGGATTCCGAGGTGAGGACCGAAGAGCTTGTAGGCGGAGCAGGCGAGGAAGTCGGCCCCGGCCGCGGCGACGTCGATCCGCCCGTGCGGCGCGAAGTGGACCGCGTCGACGTAGAGGAGCGCCCCCGCCGCGTGCGCCGCCTCGGCCGCCCCTGCCACGTCGTTCACCGTGCCGACCGAGTTGGAGGCCCACCCGACCGCGACGAGCTTCGTCTTCCCGCTCAGGAGCGACCGGAGCTCATCGACGCTCCAGGTGCAGTCCTCCGGGTCGAAGTCGAGCCAGCGCACCGTGGCGCCGCGGTCCGCCGCGGCGAGAAGCCAGGGCGAGACGTTCGCGTCGTGGTCGAGGCGGGTCAGGACGACCTCGTCTCCCGGCTTCCAGTCGCGGGAGAGGCTCCGCGCCATCTGGAACGTCAGGGTCGTCATGTTCGGCCCGAAGGCGATCTCCTCCGGCCGCGCGGCGCCGAGGAAGTCCGCGACCGCCGCCCGCCCTTCGGCGACGACCGCGTCCGAGGCCCGGCTCGCCGCGAACGCCCCGCCGTGGTTCGCGTTCGTCTCGTGAAGGTAGCGGACGATCCGGTCGGTCACCGCGCGCGGAACTTGCGTTCCGCCCGGGTTGTCGAGAATCACGTCGCCGGAGGCGAGGGCGGGAAAATGGGAACGGATCGTCTCGAGATCGAGCATTCCCGAAGGTTAGCGCGGAGCGGTCAGGGGCGCTTCCTCTCTTTCGCAAGCCTCTCGCGCAGGGCGCGGAGCTCCTCGAGGCGCCGCTTCACGTCCGCCTCCCGACCCGCCCCTTTCGGCGCGTAGTACCGACGGTTCGCCACCGCGTCGGGGAGGCACGTGAGGCCGGCCGTCCCCTCCACCGTGTCGTGAGCGTAGACGTAGCCCGAGCCGTAGCCCTCCGCCTTCATGAGGGTCGTCGGGGCGTTGAGGATCGCCTTCGGCGGCGGCTCGTTCGGCCGCTCGGCCACGTCCTTCGCCGCGGCGGAATAGGCCGTGTAGAGGGCGTTCGACTTGGGGGCGAGCGCGAGATAGATCGCCGCCTCCGCCAGGGCGAGCGCCCCCTCGGGCATCCCGAGGAAGTGGACCGCGTCGCGCGCGGCCAGCGCGAGCCGGAGCGCGTTCGGGTCGGCGAGGCCGACGTCCTCGGTGGACGCGCGGACGAGCCGCCGGGCCACGAAAAGCGGGTCCTCCCCCGCTTCCAGCATCCTCGCGAGCCAGTAGACGGAGGCGTCGGCGTCGGAGTCGCGGATCGACTTGTGGAGCGCCGAGATGAGGTTGTAGTGCTCCTCCCCCGTCTTGTCGAAGAGGAGGGACTTCCTCGCGTAGATCTCCGAGAGGAGCGCCGCCGTCAGGACGGCGCCTTCCCCGGCGTGGTCCGCGGCGGTCTCGAGGGCGTTCAGGGCGCGCCGGGCGTCGCCGTCGGAGAAGCCGACGAGCCAGTCGACGGCTCCTTCCCCGAGCGACACCCGCCCGCCCAGGCCGCGATCGGGCTCCTCGGCGGCCTGCCGGAGGATCTCCGCGAGGTCGTCCCTCGAGAGGGGCGGCAGAACGACGACGCGCATCCGCGACAGGAGCGCTCCGTTCAGCTCGAAAGAGGGGTTCTCGGTCGTCGCGCCGACGAGGGTCGCGGCGCCGGACTCGACGTACGGCAGGAAGACGTCCTGCTGGGCGCGGTTGAACCGGTGGATCTCGTCGACGAAGAGGAGCGTGCGCTCCCCGCGTGCGACGAGGCGCTGCGACTCCTCGAGGACCTCGCGGATCTCCTTGACCCCCGTGATGACGGCGGAAAAGGCGAGGAATCGGGACTTCGTCCGGGCGGCGATGATCCGGGCGAGCGTCGTCTTTCCGGTCCCGGGCGGACCCCAAAGGACCAGTGACGGGACGCGATCGGCCGCGATGGCCCGCCCCAGCAGCGAGGCGGGACCAGCGACCGAGTCCGGCAGGCGCATCTCGGAGAGGTCGCGCGGCCGGACCCGTTCGGCCAGCGGGGCCACCGGGAGCGCCGCCGGCCGGTCTGGCAGAAACTCCTCGAAAAGGTCGCCGCTCCGCGGCTTCACTTCTCTGGGTGGGCGGCGCCGACCTGCTGCTCGAGGCCCGCGAGCGCCGGGAGACCGGGATGCTCCCGCTTGAGGCGCGCGAGCGCCGCGTCCGCCCCGTCGTGGTCGTGCTTGTCCATTGCGAGGACGATGACCTCGTTGTAGAGCGACTGCCAGTGCGTCGGATCGGCCGCGCGGGCCTTCCGGAAGAGCTCCAGGGCCTGGTCGATCCGACCCTCGTTCCGGTAGGCGGTACCGAGGTCCGTCATGACATTCGCGTCGCCCGGACGGAGCTTCAACGCTCTTTCGTAGGCATCCGCCGCCTGCGCGAACTCGCGGACGTCGTACGCCGCGTTTCCGAGCTGGACGAGGGCGTCGTACTCGCCCGGTTTCGCAGCGACGACGGCCAGCGCATCCTGCAGCCGCTGCCGGGCCGCGGGCTCCACCGCAGGCAGCGCGGCCGCCGGGTTGCTCATCGGCGGAGCCCCGGGGGCCCCGGCCTGCGGGTCGGCTTCCGCCGCGGGAACGGGGGTCGCCGGAGTGTGCCGGCCCTCGAGGGAGACCCAGGCGCCGGCGAAACCGACGAGCGCCCCGAGTGCGGCGAAGAGAAGCCGGTCGCCCCAGCGGGGTCCCTTGGAGGCGGCGGTACCGGCCTCCGGCTTTTTCCGGCCCTCTCCCCGGGAAGCCGGGCGCTCCTGGGGCGGAGGGGGAAGGTGATCGTCATGGCTCACGGGGGGCCTCCGTCGTCTTCTTCGTCGGGAAGCAGCGTGGCCGACCAGGTCCCGGCGACCGGGCCGACCGCCGGCGCAATGGCCGTCGCTTCCCACGTTCCTGTAATCCGTTTCGACAGCGGCTGGACGCGCCCGTAGAACGTCGCATCGAAACCGCGCTCGGCGTCGATCCTCTGGATCGACACCTTGTCTCCGATGAACGTCCCGCGAAGCGATCCGCGGAACCCGCCGTCGAGGACATAGTCCCCGGAGAGCAGCGTTCCGTCCAGGACGAGCCGGTAGACTCCCCGGCGTCCGCCCGGGTCGATGACGGTCTGCCACCGCCCCGTCACGGGGTCGGTCGGCCGGCGGGAGGCGGAGCGCCTGCTGGCGATCTCTTCCTGGAGCATTCCAATCCGCTGAGCCCGGTCGAGCAGGCGCGACACGGACGCCCTCAGAATCTCCTGGGCGGCTCGCGCCCGGACTTCGTCCTCTACGACCCGCTCCGCGTCGGCCCGCAGGTCGCCGATCTCGGCCTCGCCGCCGCGCAGAGCGTCGAGGAGCCGCTGCCGGGAGGAAGCGGCCGCCGCGTCACTGCGCAACGCCGACGCCGTGAGCCGATCGACTTCCATCAGGTCGAAGACCCGGGCCTTTCGCTCGAGGTCGAGAGCCACGAGCAGGCTTTCCAGAGATGGATCCGGCTTCGCGGCGTGGACCGCGATAGGCAGGCTCAGGAAGAGGGCCAGAAAGAGGCCGGCCGACAATCGGTGCGACATCGTGACGACTATACGGGAGCGACGGGGCCGCCGTCGCCCTCCCCGGGACTCAGCGTGGAGAGGGGCCGAGGCTCCGGCGCCGGGAAACCGACCGGTCGAGTGCCCGCTCCACGTCCAGATCGACTTCCGCCTCGGCCGTACCGCTCACCTGTGCGATCTCGGAGACGATGAGGTACCGGGCCCGTTCGTACATCTTCTTCTCGCGGAAGGAGAGCGTCTTCTGCTTCTGAACCCAGTTGAGGTTCTTCAGGACGTCGGCGATGTCCGACAGGGCGCCGGAGCGCATCTTGTCGAGGTTCTGCTTGAAGCGCCCCTTCCAGTCTCCGTTCGACTGGAAGCTGCCATCTTCGAGGACCTTGAAAACGACGCCCACGTCCTGGCGCCTGGTCAGGGGCCTGAGCCCGACACGATCGGAGTTGCCCACCGGCACCACGACCCGCGAGTTGTTAGCGAGGAGCCGGACCTGGTAGCAGGCATGGGCGCGGCCGTCGAAGAGCGAATCCTCGACCGTCTCGACGACTCCTACACCGTGGTTCGGGTAAACGAGCTTATCGCCGATGTTGAAAACCACCGGATCGGCCTCCTGCGCTATCGGATCTGCTAGGTTACGCGGCCCGGAGGCGGGGGTCAATGGGAGGTAGCAACCGGGCAGGTCCCCGTCAAAGTCGGGGGGGTGAGCGAGCGTAGGGATGAGTGCCCGGGGTGTGGCAGCTGCGGAAGGGGGAAGTTCAAGCCCGGAGCGGGCGGGGAAGGCGGGCGCGAGGCAGGGAACGGGTAGAGGAACGGGGCCGTGGGACAGTTCTGCCTCCAGGCGGCTTGCTGGCCGACCTTCTCCATGTGGCACCTTGGCGGGCAGCAGGAGGGCGCTCGAAGAGGGTTCAGAGGCCCAGGACGTCGAGGACCAGAGCCGTTCGGCGAGCGAAGGTGCGAATCGCGGCCGGGACGGAGGGGAACTCGAGCTTGCGGGCGACGGCCACGGCGATGTTTCGGAGCGTGGCCATTGCGCGCGGCCCGGTCTTGGTGCGGACCTGGCTGCGATCCTCGTCGAAGGTTACGTCGCGAACCCAGTGGCTTCGGTTCTCGATCGACCAGTGACCGCGGACGATGGCCAGGAGCGCTGCGGGATCAGCCCTCTGCGCGTCGAGGCTGGTGATGATGTGGACTCGCTCCCGTCGGGCCCTGCCGCTTTTGAGCATCGTCGTGATCCGTTCGATCCGGGCGACCTGCCGGCACCCGGGGAAATCCAGGTACCCATTCAGGTCCGTTGACGTCCAGATGCGGCGAATCTCGATCCTGCCGTGGGCCTTCTCAATCGTCTCGTGATGAGGGGGGGGAGCCATCTGGTCGAACAGATGGCTGAGGTCGCTCTCGAGCGAGGGTTGGTTGCCCTTGACCGTGAAGCAGCAGGCCGCCTTCTTCTCCTCAACGAGGCACCGGGCCAGCGGAATCTGGGTGTGTAGGGCGTCGGCGGTCACACAGCGGCCCTCGAGGTCGAGCGGCCGCAGTCGTTCCGCAGCGGCCGGAATCTCGTTGCTCTTCCGAGCGATCTCCTTCTGCCCGATGGTGATCCCCGAGGAGTGCAAGACCGCGGAGAGGAGCTGGACAACCGTGCCATCCTCACCGCGTGCTCCGCGCAGCGCCTTGCCGTCGATGGCGATCGGTTCGTCTCGATCCCGCCTTAGGCCCGCAAGCCATCCCGAGACGTGCTTGTCCACGGTCTCGGCGTCCACGCTCTGAAGAAACCGGCGGAGCGTCGGCTCGCTCGGAGCCTCGTAACGTCTCGTCCGAGAATCCCATCGGAAGAAGAGCCGGCCCTTCTCGCGCTGGGTGCACTCCCTCGCCCATTGCGCGATCGCCTCCAGCGACCGAGCCCCGGACACCACCGCCGCGACGCTGATCGCCAGCAGGCTCGCTTTGCTGTGCCGGATCCCTCGCCGCTTGCGTGGATCGGGTCTCTGGCGCAAGACCTGCTGCAGCGACGCCAGCTCATTGTCGACCAACTTCATCTTCGCGACCCCCTGCCCGAGACGTTGTGACGGAACCGGGTCGCTCAACAGCCGGCGTGCACCACGACTCACATCCCGTACGAAGATCAGCTTCGGATGACCGTGTCGCTTCCAACCCCCGGAACATCGAGCAAAGCCTCGGGTCAACCCAACCTCGTCCCACCCTGCCCCTCGATAGCAGCTCCCCCTGTACCGGGCTGGGTCGACGAAGGTCTCCACCGCCAGGATCGGATGGCCCCAGGTCAGCTGCCAGTCCCTCGAAAGCCGTCGCACTGAAAGCCCAAGCACGCGGGACGCCAGGTTCGGCACCGCCCCCCCGGCAGCACCAGAAACCGCACGTTGTTGGCCACGAGATGCAGCCTCTGCCACTGCACCGCCGGATGCCACCCGATCCACGTGTCCCGTGCCGCGCACTTGAACGCCGCCGCCGCCCACAGAAGCAGCGCCAACCCCTGCCCCCCGCCTCGGCGACATGAGCCACCGACTCCCCGACAACACCCCGGTAGCCCAGGTAGTGGTGCTCTCCAAGTAGCTCCCGGAACCTCCGCAGCTCCTGTCGCCCGCACGGGCGAACCGTCACTGATCGAAGAAACTCCGAACCGTCAGCGGCTCCCAGGTCCACGGCGAGAGGTATACCGAATTCTGTCTCGTCTGTTCAGCCAGACCCCTAACCCCATCCTCTCAGAGCCCTTCCCTCCCACTATGACGGAGCCCTGACCCTCGGGTGAGCCTCGAGGACATCGTCGGGGCCGCCGAGCTCTTCCTGCGGCTAGCGCGAGAGGTGCGGCTGCAGGGCATCGTCCGACCCCTCGTTCAGGGACCGGCAGCCCGGCCGGTTGTGGTGCGTGCACCGAGATGGGAACTCCGGCGAGTCCTGACACCCCTACGCGCGCGAGGAGGCTCCCCAGGATGACGAAGCCCGAGACCGATGGCGCCCTGGCCGCGTGGGCAGAGGAAGCCCTCGGATCCGTGGTCGACCTGGAGAGGTGGCTCAGGGAGCTGAGGGCGGAGGCCACTCGGGAGGTCCTCAGTATGGCGTCCCGTCGGCGAATCGAAGCGGTCCTCACGGAGGCGGAGGAGAACCTGCTCGAGCTCAGCCCCGCCCTCCTCGTCCTGGCGTTCGGACGAGCTGCAGACCCGGGAGCCTGCCGGGAGGTTGTGACGGAGCGGGCGCGGGAGATCCTCGCCAGCTGGCGCGTAGCGGTGGAGGCGGCTCAGGCACGGAACGCTGACCGGGAAGCCGGGCTTCTGGACCGCTTCGGTCCCCTTCTCACAGTGGAGCTCAGGAAGATCGTCGAAAGCCTACGTCGCGGACCGATCCCTAGTCCCGCCGCGGAGAAGCGCCTCGATGAAGAGCGGCGACTCCTCGCCCGCCCCGATCTCCCGGTGATGTAGCGCGGCGGGCGTATCGTTCTCCTCGAGGAGGGAGCCATGGCCGAGGACGAACCTCCCGACCCCAGGGCAGAGGCGAAACGGAAGGCCCACGCCCAGAAGTACGGCATCCCCCTCGACCGGGTCACCTACTTCCGGCTGAACCCTTGGGCGTGGGCTGCGGCGAAGGGACTGAAGCCACTCCCAGGCCGCGAGATCCCGCCCGAGTACCGGCACCTGTTCGAGACTCCGGGAGGAGCGGGAGCGGCGGAGACGAAGGGACCCACCCCGGCGGCCCTGGATTCGACTCCCTCACGACTGGCGGCACCGGTTGAGGCTCCACGAGACGAGACGCCACACTCCAGAGCGGAGGAGAGGATCTACCAGGCGATGGTCCGCCGAGCCAGTATCCGAAGGGCCCTCTCTCGCGACGACCTTCCGGAAATGTAGGAGGTGCTCGTGAGCTCTCGCGCCCTCGCTCTCGTGGCGATCCTTCCCCTCTTCGGCTGCGTGACGGTAGAAGGGTACGTGTCGGCCAGGGGCGCGAAACCCCTCCCCGCTCCGCTGACGTTCACCATGTTTCCTTCATCCGGGCTGCCAACTCTCGAGGAGCAGACGATCAACAGCTGCATCGAAAGCCTCCTCGTTCGTCTGGGAGCGCGAGCGGTGGGCACGGGTGACGAGCCCGCGGCGGTCGTCGCTTTCACCTTCGACAACGGGGGGACGCCCATCGGCTACCGGGCGAAGACAACCTCTCCGTGGCCGGAAGAAAGGAACACCTCCGTGACCGCCGTCTACGGTCGGCGCTTTCGTCTCCTGATGTTCGATGGAACGGCTGAGCGCCCTCTGCTCCTCTCGGAAGCGGAGGTGAGGAGTTCCGGCTCCTCGTCGTCCGTTGGTCCTATCGCCTTCACCTTCTTGGAACAGATCTTCACCCGCTTTCCGGTCCCGGTGAGTAACGAGTTCTTCCGCGTCACACCGAACGAGACGTGCACCGTTCGCCCGGGAGCCGGCTCCTGACGGTTCCCCCCGTGCAGGCGTCATGCACACGGCGTTCAGGTGCATGCCCCGTGCAGGCCCACTCGAATGCACACCCGCAAGCCGCGTCGACCGCAGCGAGAGCGGCGAGCGCCCTGGCACCCCCGGCGCGTAGAATCGGCCCGTGAGCACCGCCCATCTCCCCCTCTCAGCTGACGACCTCGCCCGCGTCCGTAGCGGCGAACGCCTCGAGCTGCCCGAGGAAGGAGCCGCCATCATCCCCCTCGAGGACCTCCGCCTCCTCGAGGAAATGGAGGACGCCGAGGACGTGCGGGCGGCTGAGGAAGCCCTCGCCGAGGGCGGAGAACCGATCCCGCTCGAGAACCTCAAGGCCGAGCTGGGGATCGAGTAGTGCCCTATCGAGTGACGATCGCGCCGGCAGCCGCCCGCGCGGTTCGCTCCCTCGATCGCCCCGTCCAGGTTCGCATCGTCCGCGCGGCGGAAGCTCTCGCCCAGGATCCCCGCCCGCCAGGCTCCAAGAAGCTCGTCGGGGAGGACCGTTGGAGGATCCGGGTCGGAGACTGGCGGATCGTCTACCAGGTTGAAGACGCCCTTCTCGTCGTCCTCGTCGTCCGGGTGGGGCACCGCGGGGACATCTACCGGGGCCGCTGACCGGCCGCAGCCTCCCTTTCCGAGTCGGGAACGGCACGCGGCTCCCGGGACTGCTCGGCCGAGATCCCTTCGCCTGAGGCACGCTGTAGGCAATCCTCATCCCCTCGAGGAGAGGATGAAGGAGCCCACGTGGCGGTAACCCACTAAGAATCAATGGTGCCGGAGGCGGGAGTCGAACCCGCACGACCTTGCGATCGGGGGATTTTGAGTCCCCTGCGTCTGCCATTCCGCCACTCCGGCGCGGGCGGGGAGTCTAGCAGTCTCTCGTCACGCCCAGTCGAGCCCGACCGAGGCGTGGAGGTGCGCCAGGAGCGCGCCGAGCCCGGCACCGAGCGCGTTCCAGAAGACGTCGTTCACGTCGGCCGCGCGGGTCGGAAGGAAGAACTGGACAGTTTCGATCCCGACGCTGAAGACGAGGCCGAAGAAGACGACTTCGGCGTGATTCCTCCACCGCGCCCTTCCCCTCCCGTCGACGAACTTCCAGGCGAGGAAGCCCCAGACGGCGAACATCACGAGGTTGACGACGAGCCCGAGGAGGCCGAGCACGAAGCGGTTCGAGAGAACCCCTGCCTGTCCCGCGCTCGCCCGAAGTCGAACGAGGTCGTCGAATGGAACGAGGTTCGTGACGACCCCGGGCCGCCCCTCGACGAGGAGCGTCCCTGCCAGAACCAGCGCCGTGTAGGCGAAGAGGAGAAGACCCTGCGCCCCTTTCCCGACGACGAGACGCTTCACAGCTTCTCCATTTCACCGCTTCCGGTGTCCGGACCGCGACGGACGCCTGCGAGCAGGTCGCAGGCGCCGGCATCGACGCCGCAGTGCCCGCTTTCGAGGCCGCCGCCCTCCACAGGCGAGCCAGCCGCGACAGGCGGCAGCAAAAGGGAACGACCGGGAGTCATCGTCACGAGCTTACCGGAATGCCGTCGCGCCGACCGTCGCGAGGTCAAAAGCACTCGAATCGTGACCTGCGACACCGTCCCTGAGCTCTTCGGATCACGGTACGTAGGTTGCTTGGGTACAGAATAGTCGTCCCGCGCCGGGCCCGGAGGCCAAAAAGGAGGACGCGGGACGCCTGGAGGAACAAGAGATGAGACTGGCCCCGCGATTCGCCCTGCTCGCCCTCGTGGCGGCGCTGGCCGCCGCCACACCGGCTGTCGCTCAGGATCGCAGCGGCAGCGTCGAGATCACCCCCGTCATCGGAGGCATGTTCGGGGGGACCTTCGAGTCCGGGACCCTTGCCTTCTACAACGGCGAGGCGAGCACGAACACCGAGGTCGCCTACGGCCTCCGTCTCGGCTTCAACGTCTCGAACAACTTCACGATCGAGGCGAGCTACCTGCAGTCGGACCCCGATCTGGAGATCGATGGCAGCGGAGCCATCGGAAGCCCGTCGAGGGAGATCGGGAAGATGAAGATGCGGCTCTACGAGCTGAATTTCCTCGTCCCGTGGGGCAGCGGCAAGGTTCGTCCTTACTTCACGATCGGCGGCGGCGTGCACACGTTCCACCCGGAGGTCCCCGGCTATTCCTCCTCGACCGAATCGCGAGCGACCGGGACTCTGGGGTTCGGCGTGAAGGCGTTCGCTACCCCGAACATCGGCTTCCGGTTCGAAGGGAAGGTTCGGACGACCTACATCAACAGCGGGGACGACTACTGGGAATGCGACGATTACTGTGACGGCTACTACTACGGCGACAGCCAGTGGTACGTGAGCGGCGAGGCGGTCGCGGGAGTCGTGTTCGCCTTTTGACGCGCCCGTCCCGGCGAGCGACTCACGAAGCCCGGCGGACGACGATCCGCCGGGCTTCGTCGCCTTCGAGGGAGATTTCGATCGCCATGGGGTCAGGGTCGCCTTCCTGGTCGAGCCCTTGCGGCCACTCGACGACGACGACGGCACCCCTTTCCCGCGCCTCGGTGAGGCCGAGGTCGTCGGTGGCCGCGTCCCCGCTGGAGGTCCCCTGAAGCCTGTAGAGGTCGGCGTGGACGAGGATTGGCGGCACCCCTACGGGTCCATATTCGTGAACGAGCGCAAACGTCGGCGATGCGACCTCGCCGGCGTCGGCGCCGAGGCCCTCCGCGATGCCCCGAACGAGCTCGGTCTTCCCCGCCCCGAGGGGTCCCGAGAGGAGGACGAGGCTTCCGGGCGGCAGGAGCGGAGCGAGGCTGCGTCCGACGTCGCGGGTCTCGCCGGCCGAACGGGTGACGACCTCGATCGGCAGGAGGCTCAAGACCTGGTCGACTCGCACGTGACCCGGATCGCTTCACCGAGGGCCTCGACGACATCGGAGGCGACGAGCGCCTCCTCCCCCGTCCGCTCACGAGCCAGGTCCCCCGCGAGGCCATGAAGGAAGGCGCCCGCCCGGGCCGCGTCCCGGGCCGTGAAGCCGCGCGCCAGGAGCGCCCCGACGATGCCGGTCAGGACGTCACCGCTTCCACCCGAGGCCATCCCGGGATTCCCGGAAAGGACCCGGGCGACGGCCCCTTCCGGTGTCGCGACGACCGACCGGAAGCCCTTGAGGACGACCGTGGCCCCGGACCGTTCTGCGAGCCGCCTCGCGGCCTCTTCGACATCGCCGACGATGGCGGCGGTCGTGACACCGAGCAGACGCGATGCTTCCCCGGGGTGAGGCGTCAGGACAGTGGGCACACTTCGACCCCGAAGAAGCTCTGGCTGGCCCGCCAGGAGGTTCAGGGCATCGGCGTCGAGAACGGCCGGGAGAAGGCTGTCGAGCGCCGCACTGAGAAGCTCCCGGGAGGCGGGCGACTTTCCGAGGCCCGGCCCTACGGCGAGAGCCGTGAGCCCGGCGGGAGCGAGAACGGACGACGTCGTCGCTTCCACCACGAGGGAATGAATCGCGGTGCGGCTCGCTTCCTCGGCGACGACCACGACCTTCCCCGCTCCACATCGGAAAGCGGAGCGGGCTGCGAGAGCCGCGGCACCCGCCATCCCCCAGGCGCCGCCGATGATGCCGAGCGTCCCGAACGTCCCCTTGTGCGCGGCGGCCGGCCGCCGAGGAAAGAACGGCGCGACGTCGCGGGCCGTGACCGCCTCAGGGGCGTGGACGTCCCCTTCGTCGGAAAGGAGGCCGATGTCGGCCACGACGACCCGCCCGCAGGAGCCGGCCGCCGGCGACAGGAGGTGAGCGAGCTTGGGGAATCCGAAAGTCACCGTCAGGTCGGCACGCACGTGCGGGAGGTCCGCTCGCCCCGAGCCGGAATCGAGGCCTGACGGAACGTCGACCGCGACGACGAACGCCCCGCGGGCGGAGGCGAGGCGGACGGCGAGGGCGGGAAGAGACGTCACCTCTACGGGGCGCGAAAGGCCCGTACCGAAAAGGGCGTCGACGACGAGCGTGGCGCGGCGGAGCGGATCGAGGTCCGCTTCGCCGCCGACCTCGGCAACGGCCCCTCGCTCGCTCTCGAGGCGGCGGAGCATCTCGGCGGCATCACCCGAGACCCTTCCCCGTTCCCCGACGAGGAGGACCACGACCTCGCCTGTGACGGGGCTGTGGCGAAGCAACCGGGCCGCGCCGAAGCCGTCGCCCCCGTTGTTCCCCGTGCCGCACAGGACGACGACCCGCTCGCCGCGGAGCGGCGAGGCCCCGATCGCGCGGACGCATTCCCGGGCGACAGCCTCCGAAGCGCGCTCCATCAGGACGATTCCGGGCGTCCCGGCGGCGATCGTCCTCGCGTCCGCCTCCCGGGCCCGGGCCGCCCCGAGGACCCTCATGCGGCCGCCTTGCCCGGGGTCACTTCGCCGCCGGAGCCGCCTGCGGCGGGAGGACGGAGACGAAGACCGACTGCTGGACGTAGCTGACGGTGTTCGACGGCTCGTCGCGGACCGCGAGCGAGAGCCGCTGCCCGCCCGGGATCATCAGGAGGCGCACGTCGTAGACGAAATCCCGCCGTGAGAGATTCCCGAGCTCCTTGGCGTCGACCTCGACCGGGACGATCTGATTCGCGAGCTCCGACTGCTTTCCTTCGGAGTCGACGACGATGAAGTAGACGATGATGCGCCCGCGAGCGACCGGGCCCTCCGGGAGGAGGGTGATCCGGCTGAACGGCACGCGGATCCGGATGGGAACGAGGTAGTTCTGCGCGTCGGCGGGGGCGGCCTGGCCGACCTCGACACCGACGGCGAGAGGGTTGTCCTCTCTCGCGAAGTAGAGGGCCGAGGTGACCGCTTCGGTGATCCGCGTCTCGAACCCCTTCTCGACGTAGCTCCGCCGTGCGCGCGCCTTGAGGCCCTTCTTCTTCATCGTCACCTGCACCTTCCGCGGGCGTTCGCCGCCCGACTTCAGGCTCCGGTACCCGACGGAATAGTAGGAAGTATAGTCGCCCCGCATCTCGTTCAGCGGACCCGTGACGTCGTTGCGGTTCAGGATCGCCTTCCCACCCGTCTCTTCGGCCATCAGCTGGACCATCGACTGCATGTTCGTCCGCTCGACGAAGCTGTCGATCTTGGTCTCGCTGGTCCGGTTCTCCGCGCTGATGCCGGAGTCGATCGAGAGACCGGATGCGTCGACCATGTACATCGACACGCTCGCGGCGTTGGCGGCGCGGATGATCCCGAGGTACGCCGCGGTCTTGTCGAACTCGAACTGGGAGAGGCCTCCGGTCTGGGTCCGGAACTTGTCCTGGACGTACTTCCAGAGCTCGGCCCCCGGCGACTGAGGCAGGCCCTCGGAGAGGTGGAGCAGGATCTTCCGGCCCTCGACGCCCGCGAGCTGGTCGATCGTCTTCTTCAGGGCATCGACGGTGAAGTCGATGTCGTTCTTGTAGGAGAGGGCGTACTGCCGCACTTCCGCGAAGGCCTCCGTTTCGCTCTTGGTGTCGTCGATCCGCCGGATGATGTCCGCACGCTCGCTCAGGCGGGTCTGGCCGAACGTCGAGAGGTCCTCCTGCTGCTTGAGGATGTCGGAAACCTCGCGGCCGTCGTTCGTGAACTTCCGGCGGACCTTGAGCGAGCGGTCCCACGTGACGACCATCGCTTCGACGTTGTCCTTCACGTTCTCGCGGACCCACGTCTGGACGCTCCTGAGAACCCGATTGCGGTTGAACGGCTGAAGGCTCAGGTTGTCGACGAAGATGACGATCCGGGTCCTCGGGACGGGAAGCGGTTCGACCGCCGGATCGACGGACCCCGAGACGGGCTCGCCAGCCGGCACAGGCGATGCAGCCGGAAGAGGCGTGGGAGCCGAAGCCTCTCCGGGAACGACCGCGCTGCCGAAGTAGACGACCTTGCCCCCGTCGACGGCGTAGAAGTTCGTCAACGGCTGGAGCTTTCCGTCCTCGTAGACGTCGAAATCCTCTTTCGCCAGGTTCCGCACCCGGTTGCCCTTGGAGTCGGTGACCACGACGTCGATGTTCGTCACCGTGACGTCGACGTTCCTGACGAGAGGGCCGGGTCTCGGCGTCGGTCCCGGGACCTGCGGCGCCGCCGACAGGACGAGGGCGGGAAGGGCCGCGAGAAGCGCGGTCACGACGGCGGGCTGAGACGGCCTGGAATACAACATGAGCGCATTCTACGGATGCCGGCGCCGGCGTCGCGAAGGCGGCCCGAGAGAGGACTGCCACGGTCCCCGATCGACCCGCATTCCAGCGGAGTTTTCCGCTTGCACTTCCATCCGCGCTCCCTGAGAATACCCGCCTCGAAAGACGGCCGCCTCGGGCCCGGTGGGCGCGCGGACGTTCCGAGAGGTCGAGGGAAGATCCGGAGGTCTGGGCTGAACAAGCCGCAGCTGGGAACGGACGCGGAGAGAGAGAACGGCGGGGCGCGCGCGAACGCGGACTTGACCGGGCTGCTCGCCTTCTTTCGTCGAAAACGTCCGTCGGCGAAGGCTCCCCTTCCACGAGGGGCCTCCAGCGACGGGTCGGCTCGCCCCACTCGACACCTTTTCGGAACGACAACCGTGGGCAGACCGAGGAAAGCGGGCGACGGGGAGCAGCGAAAGATATGTCTGACCGGGAACGAAACGGTGATCTCCCGGGTCTCAGGACCGCGGGCACCGTGGGTGCGCGAAAGGAGAGAGGGCCGATGACCGGAACCAGTACGGGGGAAGGCGCCCGGACGAGCCTCCGGAGCCGGCTTCGCCGAGTGATGGCGGTCGGAGGGCTGATCCTGCTGGGAACGACGGCGACTGGGTGCCAGAAAGTCGTCGACCAGTTCAAGGCGAAGCAGGTCATCCGGAAGGGGAACGCCTACTTCAAGCAGCAGCTCTACGAAGACGCCCTGAAGCAGTATGAAGAGGCGATGAAGCTCGATCCGACCGAGATCCGGATCAAGAAGTTCGTCGCCATGGGCAACATGGCGATCTACAACCCCGGATCGCAGCACCCGAAGGACCTCGCCGCCCTCGAGACCTCGATCAAGTACTTCAAGGAGTACCTGGCCGTGATGCCCGAGGACCAGAATGCGGCGAAGTTCCTCGTCACGACCTACATGAACTCCCGTCGGTACGACGACGCCATCCAGTACTTCAAGGACTGGCTGAAGGTGCACGCCGACGACAAGCAGGCCGTTCAGACCATCGCCATGCTGTACGCCAAGAAGGGCGACTTCGACCAGTCGATGGAGTGGCAGGACAACCTCGCCAAGCTCGACCCGACGAACGCCGAGGTCTTCTACACGATCGGCGTGACCTGCTGGGACAAGTCCTACAACACTCCGATGGACCAGATGGACGGCGAAGTCCGCAAGGCCCTCATCGACCGCGGGATGGCCGCGCTCGAGAAGGCCAACGCCCAGCGTGAAGACTATTTCGAGGCGATGCTCTACGTGAATCTCCTCTACCGCGAGCACGCCAAGCTCGAGAATGACCCGCTCAAGAAGGAGGAACTCCTCGCCAAGGCCACGGAGTGGCAGCAGAAGGCCCTTGCCGCTCGCGACCGCGTCAAACAGAAAGAGCGCGAGGAAGCGGCAAGGAAGAACCCGCTCGAGGCGATCTGACGGGCCCGGGCGAGAGGACCGCTAACATGTTCGAAACCTCCCTCATCGAGTCGAAGAAGCAGCAGGGAACCGGCAATCGCTGGCTCTCTGTCCCGATGTCCGTCTTCCTTCACATCGTCATCGGCGGGAGCGTTCTGGCCGCTTCGATGTGGTTCATCGAGGACATCCCGGAGCCGCCCATACCGATCACGTTCTATTCCGAGGCCGCTCCGCCTCCCCCGCCGCCTCCTCCGCCGCCCAAGGCGGCCCCGAAGGCTGCTCCCAAGGTCGAGCAGGTCAGACCCTCGTCGAACGCTTCTCCCATGATGATCCCCGACGTCCTCCCGGTCGCCCCGGCGACGCCCGACGAGTCCTCCGGCACCGAGGGCGGCGTCGAGGGCGGCGTCGAGGGTGGCGTCGAAGGTGGTGTCATGGGTGGCGTCCTCGGCGGGGTGAAGGGTGGCGTCCTCGGCGGCGCGGCCCAGGTCGAAGAGCCCCTCAGAGTCGGCGGCGACGTCAAGGAGCCGGTCGAGATCTCCCGGGTGCAGCCGATCTACCCCGAGGCGGCCCGCAAGGCCCGGCTCCAGGGCATCGTCATCCTCGAGGCGATCATCACGAAGGACGGGAACGTCGAGTCGGTCCGCATCCTCCGTGGCATCAATCCCCTTCTCGACAACGCCGCGATGCGGGCCGTCCAGCAGTGGAAGTACAAGCCCGCGACTTTCAACGGCCGGCCGGTCCCGGTCTACCTGACCGTGACCGTGACCTTCAGGCTCCAGTAACGAAACGCGAACGCGAATTCCAAGCGACGCTGAAAGAAAACTAAGGAGGATCTCGCACCATGAATATGGACTTCGCACACATCTGGGGACAGATGTCGATCTTCGTCAAGCTGATCATGGCCATTCTCTTGTTCATGTCGGTCTACTCGCTCGGCGTCTCGCTCGAGCGCTGGTGGACCTTCCGGAACGCGAAGAAGCAGTCCGTGAACTTCGCCCTCGAGATCGGGCCGCTCCTCAAGCAGGAGAAGCTGAAGGAAGCGATCGACCTCGCGAAGAAGTACAAGGTCAGCCACGTCGCCAGGGTCGTCTCCCCCGGCCTTCTCGAGTTCGCCTATGAAGCCCACGGCGGAAGTGTCGCCGGCCACGACGTCGTGGCCGCGGCCGAACGCGCCATCGCCCGCGCGGCCATGATGACGGCAGCGGACATGCGCAAGGGCCTCGGGGGTCTCGCCACGATCGCCACGACGTCCGTCTTCGTCGGTCTCCTCGCGACGGTCGTCGGGATCATCCGCGCGTTCCAGGGGATGGCGACCTCCGGCACGGGCGGCCTCGGCGCAGTGTCGGCAGGTATCGCCGAAGCCCTCATCGGCACGGCGTTCGGCCTGTTCGTCGCCATCCCGGCCGTGTGGCTCTACAACTACTTCATCAACAAGATCGAGCGCTTCAACATCGAGATGTCGAACTCCTCCTCGGAGCTCGTCGACTACTTCATCAAGCGCATGGGCTCCCGGGCGGCCTGAGGAGGGCTGGCCGGGCTCTCCCGGCAAGCCCCCCTCGGTACTGAACGGAGGACACGACGATGGGAATGGAAAATTACGGGGGCCGGCACGAGACGAAGAGCGAGATCAACGTCACTCCTCTCGTCGACGTCATGCTCGTCCTCCTCATTATCTTCATGGTCATCACGCCCATGCTGCAGAAGGGCAAGCCCGTTCTGCTGCCGCAGACGGAACGCCCCGACAAGAAGCCCGAGACGGACAAGGAGCTGCTGATCAGCATCCAGTCCGACAAGATGATCTTCATCGACGCAAAGTGGTATCCCGAGCCGGAGTTCGCCGCGAAGATGAAAGAGTTCGGCGAGCGCGCCGCCAGCAAGGACGTCCTGATCAAGGCGGACAAGCAGCTCGACTACGGCGACGTCAGGAAGGTCATGCGGATGATCAAGGACGGCGGATTCGAGAAGATCGCCCTCATCACCGAACGTAAGGCAGAGAGCTAGGAGGGCACGCTATGGGTATGGACGTAGGTGGTAACGATAGCGGCCCGAAGTCGGAGATCAACGTCACGCCCCTCGTAGACGTGATGCTGGTTCTCCTCATCATTTTCATGGTCCTGCAGCCGATGCTCCAGATGGGCTACGAAGTGAACGTGCCTCCGAGCCAGCCTTCGGGCACGCCGCAGCAGCCGAACACGGACCAGATCATCGTCTCCCTGACGACGAACAACGAGATCTACCTCAACAAGGAGCGCGTCGACCGCGCTCAGCTGCCGATCCGGCTCCAGGAAGTCCTCCGGAACCGCGGCAACAAGCCGGTCTTCTTCTCCTGCGAGGACGCCGTCAAGTACGACAAGGCCATGGAGATCATGGACATCGTGCGCAACAACGGCGCCAAGAACGTCGGGATCGTCATGGACTGGGTCAACCCTCTCGAGGCCGTCATCCCGCCCGTGAGCGGCTGATCCCTCTGCCCCGGGCGGCACGGCCGCTTCGATTGGATTCCTTCGTCCCCGGCGCGCGCGCCGGGGACTTTTTCGTTCCAGACGACGGAGGAGAGGAACGCGAGCCTCCAGCCCAGCCCGGACTGCTGGGGCGCTGCCACGCCGGCATCAGGAGGCCCTCGCCGCGCCCTCGATCCCCCCGCGACGCCTCGCGGATGTCGCCTCGGTCCCCGGAAAAGCCACGCTTCGCTCCAGAGGGTGATCCGGTGCGCGCCGGTCGAACCGGCGCCAGCATCGACCGTGCACCCTCGGAGCGGCGCGAGGCCCCGGACGCCGCCGGGGCCTCGCCACTCGCTGGACACCTGGAAGGCGCCGGAAGCGGCGCCCCGGGTCAGAGAAGCGTCGCGATCACCAGAGCGATGACCGACATCAGCTTGAGGAGGATGTTCAGGGACGGGCCCGAAGTGTCCTTGAACGGGTCGCCGACCGTGTCGCCGACCACGGCCGCCTTGTGCGGCTGGGAACCCTTGTAGTACTTCCGTCCGTCGATCTCGACGCCTTCCTCGAACATCTTCTTCGCGTTGTCCCAGGCACCACCCGAGGTCGACTGGAAGATTGCGAGGAGGACGCCGGTCGCCGTCACGCCGGCGAGAAGGCCACCGAGCATCTCGGCCCCGGACCCCAGCCCGAGGAGTCTCGGTCCGAACCCGACCGCCACGGGGACGATGACCGCGAGAAGGCCCGGAGCGACCATCTCCTTTATTGCGGCCGTCGTGGAAATCTCGACGCACTTGCCGTATTCGGCCTTTCCAAGTGCATCCTCGTGGACCAGCTGGTCCTCGACCGGCCAGTCCTTGAAGTCCTTGCCGGAGTGGGCGTCCATGGCGAAGATCGCCGCTTTGAGAGCGGGGATCTCGGCGAACTGCCTGCGGACCTCCTGAATCATCGCCATCGCCGCCCGGCCGACGGCCGCCATCGCCATCGCCATCGACGAGAAGAGAAACGGCATCATGGCGCCGATCAGAAGGCCGGCCATGACTTCCGCCTTGGAGACGTCGATCGCCTTCAGGTGGGCGGCCGTCATGAAGGCGCCGAAGAGGGCGAGCGCCGTCAGGGCCGCGGAGGCGATCGCGAAACCCTTCCCGATGGCAGCAGTCGTGTTGCCCACCGCGTCGAGCTTGTCGGTGCGGCTCCGGACTTCCTTCGGAAGCTCGGCCATCTCCGCGATCCCGCCCGCGTTGTCGGAGATCGGGCCGTAGGCGTCGACGGCGAGCTGGATGCCCGTGTTCGAGAGCATCCCGACAGCGGAGATCGCGATGCCGTAGAGCCCTCCGAAGTGGAACGCGCCGATGATCGAGGCAGCCAGGATCAGGATCGGCCAGGCCGTCGAGCGCATCCCGACGCCGAGGCCCGCGATGATGTTCGTCGCGGCGCCGGTCACCGACTGTTGGACGATGGACAGCACCGGACCGGTGCCCGTTCCGGTGTAGTGCTCGGTCAGCATTCCGATCGCGAGACCGGCGACGAGGCCGATGACCGTCGAGAAGAAGATCCCGAGAGAGGTGATGGTCCTCTCCGTCCCGTAGAGCAGGTCCTGGAAGACGAAGCTGTCGGGGAGCATCCCCCGGATGATGAAGAAGGAGAGGACGACCATCACGGCCGACGATCCGAACTCGCCGGTGTTGAGCGCCCGCTGGGGCGAGCCCCCTTCCTTGACCCGAACGAAGAACGTCCCGCCGATCGAGGTCAGTATTCCCGCACCCGCGAGCGCCAGCGGGAGGAGGACGGCCGACAGACCGTCGGAAACCATCGGCGGTGAAAGGCTCCCCCGTGCCGAGCCGTCCGGCCATGAACGCGGCGCCGAGAACCATGGCACCGACGATCGAGCCGACGTAGGACTCGAAGAGGTCGGCACCCATTCCCGCGACGTCGCCGACGTTGTCGCCGACGTTGTCGGCGATGGTGGCGGGGTTCAGCGGGTGGTCTTCCGGAATCCCCGCCTCGACCTTCCCGACGAGGTCGGCACCGACGTCTGCCGCCTTTGTATAGATGCCCCCGCCGACCCGGGCGAAGAGGGCGATCGAGCTGGCGCCGAAGGAGAAGCCGGTAATGACCGTGATCGTCCGGTTCACGTCCCCATCGAAGAACTTCGAGAAGAGGAGGAAGCAGGTCCCGAGACCCAGAACGCCCAGGCCGACGACGCCCATCCCCATCACCGAGCCACCCGCGAAGGCGATCTCGAGCACCGGGCCGAGCCCTCGCCGGGCCGGCTGGGTCGTCCGGACGTTCGCCTTCGTCGCGACCTTCATCCCGATCAGGCCCGCGAGGGCCGAGCAGAGGGCCCCGGCGACGAACGCGACCGCGATGAGGGGGTGAGACCCCTTCCGCAGGGCGCCGGAGATTCCGAGAAGGACCGCCACGACGACGACGAAGATCGTGAGCACCCGGTACTCGGCGCGCAGGAACGCCAGGGCGCCCTGCTGGATGGCACCGGCGATCTTCACGATCCGCTCGTTGCCCGCGTCCTGCCGGGCGACCCACGACGATTTCAGCCACGTGTACAGGAGACCGGCAAGCCCGAGCACCGGGATGATGTAGAGCAGCGTCTCTGCGTTCATGCGCCTCCGTTCCGAAATGAGGTCTTCGGGAGCCGGAAGGCTCCGAGCCGGCGGATGGCTCACGCTCGGCCCGCGAGGCCAAGACGCCCCCGCCTGCGGCCGGGAGCGACCATTCAGGCCCGGTCCTCCAGGGACGGAGGCTCGGCCCTCCTCAGAGGAGAGCCGAGAAGACCTCGTTCGAAAGGAGGACCCCGGAGCGGGTCAGCCTCACGCTCCCCCCCATGCGGGTCAGGAGACCTGCCGCGAAAGCGTCGTGCAGGCGGGCGCGGTCGGAGGCAGGCAGGGTTGCCACGGCCTCAGCATAGGCGGACTCGGAAACGCCGGGAGTCATCCGGAGGCCGAGGAGGACCCGCTCGCGCAGGGCTGCGTCGGCGGGGAGCGCCTCTTCCGACACGAATGCGGTTCCGGCCTTCGCGACGGCCTGCAGGTACGCCGGGATCGACCCGCTGTTCGTCCTCCGCACAGTCCCGTCGAACGAAGCAGCGGAGACTCCGAGCGCGACGACCGGCTCACGTCTCCAGTACTTCAGGTTGTGGCGGCTCTCCTCGCCGGCCCTCGCCCAGTTGGAGGTCTCGTAGCGCACCAGACCTTCGGCCGTGCAGAGATCGTCGACCTGCTCCCACCGGGCGACCATCTCTTCGTCCCCGGCAAACAGGCCCGGCGACGCCTCCCTCATCGCGACGAGCCGGGGGGCTTTCTCGATCTCGAGCAGATAGACCGAAACGTGGCCGACGCCCTCCGCGAGAATCGTGTCGAGGCTCCGCATCAGGGTCTCCTTCGACTGACCGGGTATCCCGATCATCAGGTCTGCGGAGACCCTGAGGCCGCACGCCACGGCCCGACGGATGGCTCCGAGCGCGCCGGACGCGTCGTGGCGCCGCTCGAGCGGCTCGAGCTCTCCGTCGATCAGCGACTGGACGCCGATCGACAACCGGTTCACTCCGAGGTCGACCAGGGCCGCGAGGCGCCGGTCGTCGAGGTCGTCGGGGTTCGCCTCGGCGGTCACCTCTGCACCGGCCGCCACTCCGAACGCCTCGCGCAGGGCGGCGAGGACCCGGGCGAGGCTCGGAGGCGAGACGAACGAGGGCGTTCCTCCGCCGAAGTAGACCGTGTCGAACGGCCCCTCGACGTCCGCCGCCCGTGCCCGAACCTCCCGGACGACGGCGTCGAAGTACGGTCCTTCCGACTCCCGCCCCGTCACGGCCACGAACGAGCAGTAGGTGCAGCGGTGGGCGCAGTAGGGAACGTGGACGTAGGCGCCGGGCTGGCCCGTCACGAGCCGAGGAGGGCGCGGAGCCGATCGTCGCGAGACGGGGCGGCCGCGGCGCCGAGAAGCCGTTCCACGTACTTCGCCAGGACGTCGACCTCGACGTTCAGGAGGTCGCCGGGCCGGCGGCAGGAGAGGGTCGTGGCCTGCCAGGTCTCGGGGATGACGGCTACGCGCAGCTCGTCTGCGTCGAGGGTGGCGATGGTGAGGGAGATGCCGTCAAGGGAGATCGACCCTTTCTCGACGACGTAGCGCGCCCACTCCTCGCCGATCTGGACGCCGAGCGTCCAGAAGCCACCCTCGTCCTCGAGGCGGGTCACCGGGGCCGTCGCGTCGACGTGACCCTGGACGACGTGACCGCCCATCCGGGCTCCAACCGCCAGCGCCCGCTCGAGGTTCACCGCGTCGCCCGGGCGAAGGGAACCGAACGTCGTGCGTTCGAGGGTCTCCCCGGAGACGTCGAACCGTAAGCAGCCCACGACCCCGCCGGGGACGACCGTCAGGCAAACGCCGGAGACGCAGATGCTCTCGCCGCGGGCACCCTCGCCCCAGTCCGCCGGGGCCTCCAGCTCCAGGAGGGCTCCGCCGGCCCGTCGCCGGAGCACCCTGACCGCGGCCGTCGCCTCGACGAGTCCGGTGAACACGCCCTGATCCTACGCTGCTGCCGGCCAGGCGAGCCGGCCGGTGACGCGGTAACCGTCACCGAGCGAAGCCACTTCGAGGCCCGCGAGCCGCGGGGCGTCGGTCAGGGTCGCGAAACCGGCACCGGACAGGGCGGACGGGGCCTCTCGCCCACCGAGCAGGAGCGGGGCGTGATAGCCCGTCACCCGGTCGGCGAGTCGTGCCGACAGGAAGCCCCAGGCCGTCTCGCCCCCCCCCTCCACGAGGAGCGATCGGACCTCGCACCGGGCCAGTTCGGCCAGGAGCGCGGAAACGTCGATGCGGCCGGCCTCGGCGGCGGGAAGCGACAACACCCGAACCCCGCGTTCCCGGAATGCGCCGAGCCTCGGGTCGTTCTCTTCGACGGCTGTCGCGAGCCAGGCCTCGCCAGGGGCCTCCGGCGAGAAGACCCGCCCCTGTGCACTGACCCGCAAGTGCCCGTCCACGACGATCCGGCGATGCGGAAGGAGGGAACGGTTCGAGCCGGCACGGCGCGTCAGTACGGGGTCGTCCGCCAGGACGGTCCCGGCCCCGACGAGGATTGCGTCGCACTCCTCGCGAAGGCGCATCCCGTCGGCCCGAGCCTCCTCTCCGGTGATCCACCGGCTCTGTCCCGTCACCGTTCCGATCTTCCCGTCGAGGGTGGCCGCCCACTTGAGATGGACGAAGGGACGCCCCGTGCGAACAGAGACGAGGAACGGCTCGTTGAGTCGCTCGGCCCTCTCCGAAAAGGGGCCGGTCTCGGTGGCGACTCCGGCGGAACGGAGCCACTCCCGTCCCTTCCCCGCCGTCCGGGGGTCGGGGTCGAGCGTGGAGAAGACGACACGGGCGACACCGGCAGCGACGAGCGCCCCGGCACAGGGAGGCGTCCTCCCCTCGTGCGCGCACGGCTCGAGGTTCAGGACGACCGTCGCGCCCCGGGCTCGGCTTCCCGCCTCGGCGAGGGCGACGACCTCGGCGTGCGGACCTCCCGCACGGTCATGCCAGCCCTCTCCGACGATCTCGCCTCCCGAGTCCACGACGACGGCGCCGACGCGCGGGTTCGGAGACGTCGAATACCGCCCTTTCTCGGCGAGCTCGAAGACCCGCTCGAAGGCGGCGGCGAGGTCAGTCATCGATGAGGGCCGAGGCGAAGCTGGCCGGGTCGAAATCGAGAAGGTCGTCGACCGTTTCCCCGACACCGACGTACCGGACCGGGATCGCCAGCTCGCGAACGATCGCGAGGATGACTCCCCCTTTCGCCGTCCCGTCCATCTTCGTCAGCACGAGGCCCGTGACGCCCGCGGCCTTCAGGAATTCGCGTGCCTGGGCGAGCCCGTTCATTCCAGTGACCGCGTCGAGGACCAGCAGGACCTCGTGAGGAGCCCCCCCGATCTCCCGCCCCGCGATCCGCCGGATCTTCGAAAGCTCCTCCATGAGGTTGTGCTTGGTGTGAAGCCGCCCCGCCGTGTCGATGAGAAGCAGGTCCGCGCCGCGGGCCTTCGCGATGGCACAGGCGTCGAAGACGACGGCGGCCGGATCGGCGCCCGGACGGTGCTTGACGAGGGGGATTCCGATCCGCTCCGCCCAGACCTCGAGCTGCTCGATCGCGGCGGCGCGGAACGTGTCGGCCGCGGCGAGCACCGGCTTTCCGCCGGCGACCGCCGCACGCGCCGCGAGCTTGGCGGCGGTCGTCGTCTTGCCCGTCCCGTTCACGCCCACCATGAGGATGACGCGCGGCTGGCCGTGCGCCGGGGACCCGACCGGGGGCCCAGGCACCGAGAGGCGCCGCTCGATCTCGGCCTTCAGCACCCGGCGGACGACGTCGGACTCCCCGGCGTCCCGCCGGCCCGCCTCGACCCTCACCGCTTCCACGAGCTCGGAGGCCGTCGCCGGCCCGACGTCGGCAGCCAGCAGCGCATCCTCGAGCGCGACGAGGGCCTTCGGGTCGGGTGAGAAGCGGGCCCTGATCGCGTCGCCGACCCGCGAGACGAGCTCGGTGTGGGTCATGAAGAGCCCGCGCTTCAAGCGGGCCATCAGCGACGGCTTGGAGACCTCGGCCACGGCGTTCGCCTCTCTCAGCCGATCTCGGAAGAGAGCTTCTCGCGCGCAGCGGCGAGCAGCGGCCGCGCCACCGACGGGATCCCGCCCCGTCCGAACAGGGCGAGGATGAAGTAACCGTCCTTGATGGAGGTCGCCAGGACCCGCCCGGCTTCGAACTCGAAGTCGACCTCGGTCACCTCTCCGAGGCCGCCGGCGGCCGCGGCCCGTCCGAGCTCCGTCGTCCAGACCGAGTGGTACGCCCCGAACGTCTCGAGGAGCTCCCGGTCGCCGACGCTGGCGACGTCCTGCCCCTGCGGGTCGAGGAAGGCGACGGCCCGGGCTTCGGGCGCGCCGAGAACCGGGCGGAGGACGTCGTCGAAGTTCATCGGTCCCTTCCTGTCAGGCCCGCTTCCCCGCCGAGGAAGCGCCGGGCCTTCTTGGCCTCGTCGCTGTCCGGCGCCGACTGGACGGTCCGCTCCATGTAGCGGACGGCCAGGTCGCGCCGGTCGGTCGTCAGGAGGCAGAGCGCCGCGTTGTAGTTCGCCACCGGGTCCTTCGGATCCTCTCGGAGGATCTGGAGGAAGTCCTCGAGGGCGCCCCGGAAATCCTCCAGCTTCATCCGGGCGAGGCCCCGCTCCCGGACCGCCTTCGTGTAGCCGGGATCATCGGCGAGGACCGTCGTCAGCTCCCGTTCCGCGTCCGCCCAGCGGAGCTGCCGTCCCCGGAGAAGCGCCATGTTGAAGCGGGCGTTGACGTGTTCGGCGGACTTCGGACGTGCGAGGACGGCCTCGAAGTCCTTCTCGGCCTCCTCGAGGTTGCCCGCCTCCATCGACGCAACCCCGCGATTGTTGAGCGGCTCGACGAGATTCGGGTCCAGCCCGATCGCCTCGCTGAAGAGCTTCGTCGAGTTGCGGTAGTCCTTCTTGTAGAGGAGGGCGAGCCCGAGGGCGTTCGCGACCTCCGCGTTTCTCGGGTAGGACGCCCGGGCCTGGTTGAGCATGAGGATCGCCTCGTCGACACGCCCCTCCCGCAGAAGGGCGAGTCCCTGACGGAAGTCCACGAGGTCGGCCGTGAGCGCGCTGGGCTCGCGGGCCGTCTGATCCGCTTCCAGCGCACTCCTGCAACCGGACGAGAGCAGGACCGCAGCGAGAGCTGCGACGAGCCGCCTCCGCCTCACGCGACCGCCTGACGGGCCGCCTCGCCCACGACCTCGAGGTCGCGGGTGGCGAGCGCCTGCTCGAGCGCGTCGGTCACCCGGGTGTCGTACCGGGTCCCTGCGAACGTCTTGATGCGGGAGACGACGTAGTCGCTCTTCATCGCCTTCTGGTAGGGGCGCGACGTCGTCATGGCGTCGAACGTGTCGGCCACGGAGATGATTCTTGCGAGCATCGGGATCTCCTCGGCCGCGAGCCCTTCCGGGTACCCGGTCCCGTCCCATTTTTCGTGGTGATACTTCATTCCCGGGATGATCCACTTCAACTGCGGGATCTGCCCCATGATCAGAGCGCCCTTGACGGGGTGGAGCTTCATGACCTCGAATTCTTCGTCGGTCAGCGCCGTTGGCTTGCGCAGGATCCGGTCGTCGATTCCGATCTTCCCGACGTCGTGCAGGAGCGCGGCGATGCGCACCTTCCTCACCTCGTCTGCCGGAAGGCCGAGGTGCCGTGAAATGGCGACGGAATAGCGGGCCACGCGCTCCGAGTGGCCGCGCGTGTAGGGGTCCTTCGCGTCGACGGCCGCGGCGAGCGCCCGGATCGAGTTCAGGAAGAGCTCCTGGTTCTCGCGGGCTGCGAGCTTCAGCTTCTCGACCGACTTCTCGAGCTCGGCACCCATGTGGTTGAAACCCTCCGCCAGCTCGGCGAGCTCGAAGGTACCGGGAACGTCGACGCGCTGGGAGAGGTCCCCCTCGGACATCTTGCGGACCGAGTCGGCCAGCGCACGCACGGGCCGCGAGAGCGCGTTGGCCGCGAGGATCGCCACGATCACGGCGAGGGCCACAGCGAGGGCCGCGACCAGCCACGACGTCTGCGTCATCTGCGTCGCGGCCGCGAAGGCGCGCGCGACGTCCTTCTCGACGAGGACGCCCCAGTCCGGCAGATTCGGCGCGGGCCCCACGGGCGAGACCGTTCCGAGCACGCGGCGGGCCGTCGGTCCCTCGCCGCGGGAATACGTCCGCGTGAGGCGAACCGGATGCTGGACGAACTCCGAGACGAGCTCCACCTTCAGAAGGGGTTCCTTGCCACCCACGGCTTCGGCATCGCTCGCGAGGACGAGGTTCCCTCGCCGGTCGACGACGTAGGCGACGAGGTCGCGCTTCTTCTCGAGCTCCAGGAGCGCGCGGATCGGGGCCAGAGAGACGAATGCCTCGACGACTCCCACGACGCCCCCGTCGGGCACGGATACCGGCACCGCCATGACGATTCCCGGATCGGGTAGCGACGGGACGTGCAGGGCCTCTCCGACGTATACCGAGCCGCGCGAAGCTGCCTCGAACGCCCGGGCCAGCTCCTCTTCCAGCGCGACGTCGATCTGCGCGGGCTGGATGACCCCACCGAGACGGTCGGCGTCGAGCGCCCGAAGCACGAGGAAGCTCGGCTCCGCGTCCCGGTATCGCGCGATGAGGGCTGTCCGGCCGACGAAGGCGAACGGGTCCGTGTCCGGGGCCACGGCCCGGGCCAGCTCGAGGCCGTCACCGATTTTCGTGACCTGGACGAGCATCCGCCGCAGGAAACCCTCGATCCCGTCCGAGAGCGTGACGGCGCTTCGTGTCAGGTACTGCTTCTCCGCCGTCTCGAGCGCCTCGCGGTTGATCGAAACGAGCCGCATCGCCGAGAAGGCGAGGGGCACGATCGACACGACGACGAGGGTCGCCATGAGGGCGGTGACGATCCGTAGCCGGGGCCCTCGGGGAATCGGGATCACCAGTGGATTCTAGCTGCCGGCGTCGGTCGGAAGGCTCGCGACGAGCTCGGCGGCCGTGACCCGCTCGAGGCGAGGTCGCCCCGGTCCCTCGAGGAGGACGTCCCGGAGGCCCCCGAGGTCCCGCTTCTTGTCGGCCCCCAGGAACGCCGGCCAGCCCCTGCGGACCGCACCGGAGAGCGGTGGAGGCTTCAGCAGCTCCCTGACGAGGCCCTCGATCCGGGCCGCCGTCCGCTCGGGAAGGAAGCCGCGGGCCGCGGACAGCCGCAGCGAGGCCAGGAGGCCCCAGGCGACGGCTTCGCCGTGTCGCAGGCGGTATCCCGAGGCTCCCTCGAGAGCGTGCGCGACCGTATGCCCGAGGTTCAGCGTGTGGCGGAGTCCCAGCGCCTCGTCGGGGTCCCGCGAAACGACGTCCGCCTTCATGCGAAGCGACCGCTCGACCGCCTCGGCCAGGGCGGACTCCTGCCGCGACGCGAGGCCGTCGACGAGAGAGGGAAGACGCCTCCAGAACGACGCCGAGAGGAGGGCGCTCTTGAAGACCTCCGCGAGCCCCGAGCGGTGATCCCGTTCGGACAGCGAGGAAAGGAGCCCCGGGTCGACACAGACGAGACGGGGGTGATGGAACGTCCCTGCGAGGTTCTTCCCCGCGGGGAGGTTCACCGCCGTCTTCCCCCCGAGCGCGCTGTCGGCGGCGGCGAGGAGGGTGGTCGGCACCTGGACGACGGGAACGCCCCGAAGGGCGAGTGACGCCGCGAGCCCCGCCACGTCGCCGACCGTCCCGCCCCCGAACGCCACGATCCCTCCGTCGCGCGCCAGCCCCCGCCGGGCCACCTCCGAGAGGAGCCTCCCCAGAACGGCCCAGGTCTTGGCGGCTTCGCCGTCGGGAGCCAGGAGCGGCTCGGGGTCGAGCGCCGACATACCACTGAGCGCTTCCGAAAGACGACTGCCCTGCGCCGTCAGGACCGGAGCCGACGAGACGACGAGCCAGCGCCCGGGAGCGATCCGCCCGAGCGCCAGGGGAAGCCGCGCGAGAGCTCCCGGCCCCACGAGAACATCGCAGGGAACGCCGGCAGCGGCGAAGCGGAACGTCCGCAGTCCGCGCGCGTCAGGACGGTCTCGGGACGACATCCTCTGCGCGCCGGATTCCCAGCTCGACGAGCTGCGCATCCGAGACCGGGCCGGGCGACTCCGTCATCAGGCAGCTTCCCGAGGCGGTCTTCGGGAACGCGATCACGTCGCGGATCGACGCGGAGCGCGTCAGGATCATCAGCATCCGGTCGAGACCGAGAGCGAGACCGCCGTGGGGCGGTGCCCCGAAGCGGAACGCGTCGAGCAGGAATCCGAACTTCGTCTTCGCCTCCTCCGGGCCGATGCCGAGCGTCGAGAAGACCTTCGACTGGACCTCGGGCTGATGGATCCGGATCGACCCACCGCCGAGCTCCATCCCGTTCAGGACGACGTCGTACGCCCGGGCGTGGACCTTTCCGGGATCGGTATCCAGGAGCGGCACGTCCTCCGGCCGGGGCGACGTGAACGGGTGGTGCATCGCGTACCAGCGGCCATCGTCCGCGTGCCACTCGAGGAGCGGGAAGTCCGTCACCCAGAGGAACTCGTAGCGCCCCTCGGGAATCAGCTTCTCCTCGCGCGCGAGCTTCACGCGGAGGCTCCCGAGGACGTCGTTGACCGTCGACGCCTTCCCGGCCACGACGAGGAGGAGGTCGCCGTCGCCGGCCGCAAGCGCCGAACGCGCGGCGGCGACCGTCGCGTCGTCGAGGAGCTTCTTGCCATTGGAATTCCAGCCCCCCGGGTGGTCCGCCTGGAGCTTGACCCAGACGAGGCCCGACGCGCCGAGCTGCTTCGCCGCGACCTCGAGGTCATCGAGGCGCTTCCTCGCGAAGGCGGCGCCCCCGGGAATGGCGATCCCCTTCACCCTCTCGGCCGAACGGAGGATCTCCGACGGCGAGGCCGAGAAGTCGAGAGTCCTCAGCTCGAGGCCGTAACGCGTGTCTGGCCTGTCGATACCGAACCGTTCCACCGCCTCCGCGTACGTCATCCTCGGGAAACGCGCCGGACACGGTATCCCGTAGGCCGGGAAGACCGCCGCGAAGATCTTCTCGATGAGGGCGTAGATCGTCTCCTCGTCGGGGAAGGAGAGCTCGAGGTCGACCTGGGTGAACTCGGGCTGCCGGTCGGCGCGCAGATCCTCGTCGCGGAAGCACCGGGCCATCTGGTAGTAGCGTTCGACCCCCGCGACCATCAGGAGCTGCTTGAAGAGCTGCGGCGACTGGGGTAGGGCGTAGAACTCGCCCGGGTGGACGCGCGACGGCACGAGGAAGTCGCGGGCCCCTTCGGGGGTCGACTTCGTCAGGATCGGCGTCTCCACCTCGAGGAATCCTTCCTCATGGAGGACCTGGCGGATCCGGAACGTCACGTCGCTGCGCTTCACGAGGTTCGCCGTCATCTCCGGCCGGCGAAGGTCCAGGTACCGGTACTTCAGCCGGATGTCCTCCGAGGCCTTCACGCCGTCCTCGATCGGGAAGGGCGGCGTCTCGGCCCGGTTCAGGACCTCGAGCGCGGTCGCCCGCAGCTCCACCTCTCCCGTCGGCATCTCGGAGTTCTTCGCTGACCCTTCGCGAAGAACGACCTCGCCCGTCACGGCGAGGACGAACTCCCCGCGAAGCTCCTTGGCGCGTGACAGAAGCTCCGGAGACGGGAGGGACTCCGCGTCGAAGACGATCTGCAGAACGCCCGAGCGGTCGCGCAGGTCGATGAAGACGAGCTCGCCGTGGTCGCGGCGGCGGTGGACCCAGCCCTTGACGAGGACGGTCTGTCCGGCGTGCTCGTTTCGAAGGGAACCGGCGGGAATGCGGGGTGCGGAAGCGGTCACGGGGTCTCTCCCTTAAGAACGAGCGGCAGGTCCGCGAGCGGGACCTCCCTCTGCGACCTCTCGACGAGGTCCTTCACGATGGCGATGCCCGACTCGCGTTCCCGCCCGCCGACGAGGACCGCGATCCGGCATCCCCGCTTCGACGCGCCCTTGAGTCCGGCGCCCGGACCCCTTCCGGCCGGGTCGAAGTCGACGGGGATTCCGGTGCGCCGCAGCTCGCCCGCAAGCGAGAGCGCTGCAGCGCGGTCGGACGGCTCGATGGCGACGAGGGCGATCGGGGCGAACCCCTCGATCGCCGCCCGGCGGAACGCCTCGGGCAGGACGTCGACGAGGCGGTCCTCGCCGATGGCGAAGCCGATGCCGGGCGTCCTCGGCCCGCCGAGGTCGGAAACGAGCCGGTCGTACCGTCCGCCGCCAAGGAGAGCATCCTGCGCCCCGAGCCCCTGCGCGGTCACCTCGAAGACGGTGCGCGTGTAGTAGTCGAGGCCTCTCACGAGCCTCGGTTCGGCGCGATACGGGATTCGTTCCGCGTCGAGGAGCGCGAGAAGCTCTTCGTGGTGCGCGAGCGAGGCGGGATCGAGGTGGTCGAGAACGCATGGCGCCGCGGCCAGGACCTCTGCCAGCGATCGATCCTTCGTGTCGAGGACCCGCAGGGGGTTTTCACGGAGCCGCCGGCGGTCGTCCTCCCCCATCTTCTCCTCGTGCCCGAGCAGGTACTCGCGGAGGGCCTCGACGTAGGCCGGCCGCGAATCCTCGCTCCCCACGCTGTTGAGCGAGACGGAAAGCCCCGTGAAGCCGAGCCGGCCGAGGAGATCGAAGAGCATGACGAGCAGCTCGGCATCCGTTGCCGGGTCCGCGGCGCCGAGCACCTCGGCGCCGATCTGCCGGAACTCGCGGTAGCGCCCCTTCTGCGGCCGCTCGTAGCGGTACTGCGGGCCGACGTAGTAGAGCTTCTTCACGCCGCCCGCGTGCGGCATCCCGTGCTCGATGAAGGCGCGCGCCACGCCCGCCGTGTTCTCGGGCCGGAGGGACACCTCGCGCCCGCCGCGGTCGGTGAAGGAGTACATCTCCTTGTGGACGATGTCCGACGCCTCGCCCACGCTCCTCACGAAGAGCTCGGTCGGCTCGAGGGAGGGCGTGCGGATCTCGTCGTAGCCGTACAGGGAGAAGACGGTCCGCGTCGTCTCCTCGAGTCGGTTCCAGACACGCGTTTCGGGCGGGAGCAGGTCCCGCATCCCCTTGACGCTCGTGATCATCGGGGCTGACCGTCCGTCAGAGGACCGGCACCGGGACGGGATGAGCCCGCCCGCGCCGTTCGTCCTCTCGGAGGTACTCCTCCTTGTAGTCGAGGTAGTTCTTCCAGTAGAAGTCGAGACCCAGGGCCTCGGCTTCCGTCAGGTCCCGCCGGTATCGCGCGGGGCTTCCGGCCCAGAGCGTCCGGGGCGCGACGACCGTACCCCCGAGAACCACGGCGCCCGCCGCGACGAGAGCCCTCTCTCCGATGTCGGCGCCGTCGAGGACCGTCGCGTTCATCCCGACGAGCGCACCCCGGCGGATCGTGCACGCGTGGACGACGCAATTGTGACCGAGCGTCACTTCCTCCTCCAGGAGGAGCGGTCCGACGTCCCTCGTCACGTGAAGCGTCGAGTTGTCCTGCACGTTCGTCCGCGCGCCGATCCGGATCGAGCAGCAGTCTCCGCGTACGACCGAACCGTACCAGATGGAGACGTCGTCGCCGAGGACGACGTCCCCGACGACCGCAGCCGTCTCGGCGAGAAAGACCCTCTCGCCGATGACCGGACGCGCTCCCTTGTACGGCCGGATGATCATCGATTCCTCACGGGCCGGGGACGATACCAGATAGAGAAGCGGTGCACCGAAACCTGTGCACCGTGGGCGGAACGTGGAAGCGGCACGGAGTTCCGGCCGGACGGGGGGAGGAACGCACAGGGATTTCCTCAGCCCCTCTGCAATCCTTCACTCTGTCTTCATTTCGGCGATCGTTCTGTGAACACGCTGCACTGCCGCAGGCACGCTCTTTGAATCGCCCGAGTCGAAGGCCTCCGTCACGGATCTCGGGACGGTTCGCGACGGATTCCCTCCTGGCCGCCTCGACTTGCGACCGAGCTGCGTCAACCGTGCGCCCGCGACGTTTCGGCCGCAGCGGCCAGGAGCTGTCTCGCCTGGCACCGTGCGGCGTCGGTGAGAGACGCGCCCGCCAGGAGGGCGGCGATCGCCTCGACGCGACCTTTGTCGTCGAGATCCGTCACCACCGTCCGGGTCCGCCCGCCGGAGACCTCCTTCCGGACGGCGAGGTGACGATCTCCCGCCGCCGCGACCTGCGCGAGGTGCGTCACGACGAGGATCTGCTCGCGCGCGGCGAGGGCTTTCAGCTTCAGCCCGACGGCCTCGGCCGTCGCGCCGGAGACTCCCGCGTCGACCTCGTCGAAGACGAAGGTGCGCACGGGCCCTCCGCGCCGGTTCCCGCGCCGGGCGTCACGCGAGGCCTCCGCCTCCGCGAGCGCGGCCGCGACGGCGAGCTGAACGCGGGAGAGCTCGCCACCGGACGCGATCTTCGCGAGAGGCCGATGCGGCTCCCCCGGGTTGGGGGCGAAGGAGAGCGTGACGACGTCGACCCCGTGCGGGCCGAAGGCGATGCGCTCCTCGCCCGCGAGCAGCAGGCTGTCGGGCGCGGCCTTCCTCGAGACGTCGACTCGGAACGCCGACGAGAGGAACGCGAGGTCGGCGAGCTGCTTCTCCACGGCCTTCCCGAGCTGCGGCGCGGCCGCCGTCCGGGCGCCGGAGAGGTCGAGAGCCGCCGTCCTGTAGGCGGCGAACGCCTCGTCTGCCGCCCTCTCCGCCTTTCGAAGCGCTCCCTCCAGGTCGGCCAGCTCGTCCCGCTCCCGGCCGACGGCCTCGCGGTACGCGAGAACCTCTTCGAGTGTTGCGCCGTACTTGCGCTTCAGCTTCGCGAGGACGTCGAGCCGCTCGACGACGGCCGCGAGCCGCACCGGGTCGGCCTCGAGCCTCTCGAGGTCGCGCGAGGTCGACGCCGCGACGTCGGAGACGCGATCGATCAGCTCGTCGACGACCGCGAGGCGTCCCGTGGCGTCCGGGTCGACCTCGGCGAGGGCTGCAAGACTCCGCCTCAGGGCGGTCAGGGCCGGCAGGGCGCCCCCCTCGTCCGACTCGAGGGCCGCCACGGCGTCGGTCAGGAGCCGCCCGCGCTTCTCGACGCTCGAGAGCCCCGCCTTCTCACGCTGCAGGAGATCCTCTTCATCGGCCACGGGCGCGGCGCGGTCGATCTCCGCGATCCGGAACTCGAGGACCTCGAGGCGCGCGGGGCCGTCCTTTCCGAGCGCGGCGATCCGCTCGCGGTCCGCGTCCTTCTCCCTCCACGCCGCGTGGAGTCGCTCGACGTCCTCCGTCCGCGCCGCGAGCGCGGCGAACCGGTCGAGGAGCTCGCGCGGCGCCGCGGGATCGAGGAGCTCCCTCGCCTCGGCCTGGCCGTACAGGACGAGAAGCCGGGGGGCCAGATCGGCGAGCGTACGGAGCGCCGCAGGCGAGCCGTCTATGAAGAGGCGCCCCTTCCCGCTCGAGGAGACCTCGCGCCTCACGACGACCTCGGACGGGCCGCGGGCGCCCGGCTCGCGCAGCCCAGCAGCGACGAGACAGGCCGCGACGACCGGGTCGTCCGTCTCGAACGAGCCCTCCACGACGAGGCGCTCGGCCCCGCCGCGGACGAGCGTCGCGTCGGACCGTTCTCCCGACAGGAGCGAAAGGGCGTCGACGACGAGCGACTTCCCCGCACCGGTCTCGCCCGTGAGGACGGTCAGTCCGGTGTCGAGCGCGAGGTCGACATCTTCCAGGACGGCGAGGTCCCGGACGCGGAGGGTGCAGAGCACGGCCCTACAGGGAGGCGCGGTCCTTCAGCCAGCGGAGCGTCATCGCGAGACCGATCGCCGTCGCGCCCGTCGCGTAGCCCGCGTGCTCGCGTTCGAAGTAGGCCGTCGGAGCGATGTCCACGTGGGCCCACGGCGTCTTCGGGTCGACGAACTCCTTCAGGAAAATCGCTCCGTTGATGGAACCGCCGTACCGTCCGCCGGTGTTCTTGAAGTCGGCCCAGTCGGAGCGGATGTTCTCCTTGTAGTCGTCCCAGAGCGGAAGACGCCAGAGCCGCTCGTCGGTCCGCTCCCCCGCGGAGATCAGCGCGGCGGCGAGATCCTCGTGGTCGGTGAAGAGGACGGACGCCTCCAGGCCGAGGGCGACCACGGCCGCGCCCGTGAGCGTGGCGTAGTCGACGATGACGGAGGGCGCGAACCTCTTCGCGTAGTCGAGGGCGTCGGCGAGGACGACACGCCCCTCGGCGTCGGTGTTGTCGATCTCGGCCGTCTTGCCGTTGCGGAACGTCACGATGTCGCCCGGCTTGTACGCGGAGCCCGACGGCAGGTTCTCGGTGAGCGGGGCGAGGGCGACGACGTTCACGGGCAGCCCGAGCTCTGCGGCCGCGAGGACGGCCCCGCACGCCGTGGCCGCTCCCATCATGTCCCACTTCATGTCGCCCATCTTGTCGGACGGCTTGATCGAGATGCCGCCCGAGTCGAACGTGACGCCCTTGCCGACGAGGACGACGGGCTTCTCGCCCTTCTTTCCTCCGCGGTGCTCCAGGATCACGAACCGGGGCTCCTCGGCGGCGCCGCGGCTGACGGCGAGAAGGCCTCCCATCCGCTCGACCTCGATCTGCTTCCTTCCGAGGACCGTCGCCTTCACGCCGCTCCTCTTCGCAGCCCCCTTCACGGCGTCGGCGAACATCCTCGGGACCATGTCGTTCGACGGGGTATTCCCGAGGTCGCGCACGAACGTCGCCATCGCGGCGACCTTCGAGGCCTCGACGCACCCCTCCCGCAGCTCCTTCGGCGAGACACCGCCGAAGACGCCACGCCCGGCCGGGAGCGCCATCTGGACGAGCTTCGCCGGGCCGTTCCCGGCGCTTTTGTAGCGCGGGAAGGCGTAGCCCGCCACGAGGAGGTTGCGGGCGACGAAGTCCCGCGCCTCGGGGGGGCTCATCCTCAGGAGCGTGAAGGGGAAGTCGACGAGAGCGGACGTCTCGCCGTTCTTCTCGAGTGAACGGACCGCAGCGCGCAACAGACCCCGCGCCTTGCGCGGGGTCATCTCCTCGCCCGTTCCGGTTCCGAAGACGTAGAGGCGGTTTGCGGGTCCGTCCGCGTCGAGCGGGACCGTCCAGACCGATCCGTCGCTGCCGGCATCCGGAGGAGCGGCCGCGCGGGCCGCTTCACGGAGCTCGTCGGGAACGGTCTCGAAGCGGGCGGGCCCCTTCTTCTCGGGCCGGGCGACGAAGGCGACGACGGCGTCGCGACGGGCACCCTTCTTCTTCTCGGCGGGGGAAACGATCTCGAGCTTCAAGCGTGACTCCTCCGTGGCATACAGCCCGGGGAGTCTAGCCGAGCCCGAATAGAATCCAGGAATGCCGCCTGCCGCTCTCGACGCAACGTCCCTGCCTGGCCTTCCGCCTCCCCGCCGGGGGAAGGTCCGCGACGTCTACGACCTCGGGGACCGGCTCCTCGTCGTCGCCACCGACCGGATCTCCGCTTTCGACGTCGTCCTCTCTCCGGGCATCCCCGGCAAGGGCGCGATCCTGACCCAGCTCTCGAGCTTCTGGTTCCAGAAGTACGAGCGGCTCGTCCGGAATCACCTCCTCGAGACGGACGCCGCCGCGTTCCCGCCGGAGCTCGCCGGGCACGCCGGGATTCTCGCCGGGCGCTCCGTCCTCGTGAAGAAGTGCCGCGTCGTGCCGTTCGAGTGCGTCGCCCGCGGCTACCTCGCCGGCTCCGGCTGGAAGGACTACGGGAAGACCGGGGCCGTCTGCGGCGTTCCTCTTCCCGCGGGACTCCTCGAAGCGTCGCGGCTCCCGGAGCCGATCTTCACCCCCGCCACGAAGGCCGAATCGGGGCACGACGAGAACGTCTCGTTCGAATCGATGGTGAGCGCGATCGGGCACGACCTCGCGGCCCACCTGCGCGACCTCTCCCTCGAGATCTACTCGGAATCCGCCGCCTACGCACTTTCGCGAGGCGTGATCGTCGCAGACACGAAATTCGAGTTCGGCCTCGACGAGAACGGCTCCGTCGTCTGGATCGACGAGGCGCTCACCCCGGACTCCTCCCGTTTCTGGCCCGCACCGTCGTGGCACGAGGGGGGCTCCCCGCCCTCCTTCGACAAGCAGTTCGTGCGGGACTGGCTCGAGACGACGGGCTGGAACAAGACCCCTCCGGCGCCGGTCCTCCCCTCCGATGTCGTTGCAGGGACGCTCGCCCGTTACGTGGAAGCCTTCCGCGTCCTCACGGGCGCAGAACCGGTCATGGCCGGGGGTTGAAGGACGCCGCCGTCCGCGCGAGAAGCTCCTCGACGCTCGCGACCGGGGTGATCGCGAGATCCGGGAACTCCGCCGCCTCCGCGGCGTTCCCGGCTGGAAGGAACGCCTCCGTGAAGCCGAGACTGACCGCCTCCTTGAGCCGGAGCGTCGCGTCCGTCACGGCCCGCACCTCTCCGAGCAGCCCGACCTCTCCGAAGGCGACGGCACCCGTCGGCAGCGCCGTCTCCCGGACGCTTCCCGCCACGGCGGCGAGGACGGCGAGATCGGCCGCCGGCTCTTCGCTCTCGGCGCCCCCTGCAATGTTCAGGAAGACGTCGTGGCCGGAGAGCGCGAGCCCCCCGTGCCGCTCGAGGACCGCGAGCAGGAGGGCGAGACGCGTCCCGTCGAAGCCGATGGCGGTGCGCCGCGGCGTCCCGTACTTCACCGGGACCGTCAGCGCCTGCACCTCGAGGAGGAGGGGCCGCGTTCCCTCGACCGCCGCGAGGATCGCCGAGCCGGGGCGACCCCCGGTCCGTCCGCCGAGATAGAGGGCCGAGGGGTTCGTCACCTCGACGAGGCCCGTGCCGGTCATCTCGAAGACGCCGAGCTCGTGGACCGGCCCGAAGCGGTTCTTCAACGCCCTCAGAACGCGGTGAGCCTGGAACCGCTCCCCCTCGAACGAGAGAACGGCATCGACGAGATGCTCCAGCGTCTTCGGTCCCGCGAGCGTCCCGTCCTTCGTGACGTGCCCGACGAGGATTACCGGCGTCCCGCCCGTCTTGGCGTGGACGGAGAGCCGTGCCGCCGCGTCCCGCACCTGCGAGACCGAGCCCGGCGTCGAGGGGAGGTCGGGTGAGGCGACCGTCTGGATCGAGTCGACGACGAGGGCCGTCCAGGGCCGCTCGGCGGCAGCTTCCAGGATCCTGTCCACCGAGGTCTCCGCGAGGAGGTGGAGGCCGTCGACGACCGCGCCGAGCCGGTCGGCCCGCAGGCGCACCTGTCGCGCCGACTCCTCCGCCGAGACGTAGAGGACCTGGCCCGCGTGCGCGACGAGCTTCGCTGCGACCTGGAGGAGAAGCGTCGACTTTCCGATGCCCGGCTCTCCGCCGAGGAGGACGACGGAACCGGGGACGAGGCCGCCGCCGAGGACCCGGTCGACGTCGGCGAGACCTGTCAGGAGGCGCGGCGAATCCGTCGCGTCGACGTCCTGCATCCGGAGGATCGGCGAACGGGTCGCGGCGGGAGCCCGCTCTCCCGGGCGGGCGGGCCGCTCCGGCTCTCCCTCGACGAAGGTGTTCCAGCCGCCGCACTCGGGGCAGCGCCCGAGCCAGCGCGGGCTCTGCGCGTCGCACGCCGTGCAGGTGAAGACGCGACCGGGCCGCCTGGCCATCAGAAGGCGCTGAGCGCGGCCGGAAGGAGCGTCTTGATGTCCTCGTCCTTCCAGCGGATCCCCGCTCCGAAGAAGAACGAGCGGCCGGAGGGGTTGATGGCGTCGGTGACGCCCCCCCGGAGAAAGACCGCGCCCCGGGTCTGCCACTGGCCGAAGAGCTTCACCTGGGCGTTGCCCTCGGGCCGGCCGAAGTCCCAGGCTTCGCCCGTGAGCAGGAACCGGTTCTTCAGGAGGTGCTGGTCGATCGCGACGCCCCCGCGCGACTCGATGAGGCCCGCCCTGAGCGTCGTGTCCTTGAAGCGGTACCCGAGCTGGGCCGAGAAGCCGAACGCGTCCTCGGTCCGCGTGACCTTCGTCGACACGACGGTCGGCGGCCCACCGTCGATGCTCGTCTCGTATCGGTACGTCTCGTCGAGCCGCCGCCCGTCCTCGAGGCCGACCGCCTCGAAGCGGTAGAACTTGTTCTCGCGCGGCGTCACGTCGACGCGGAACGCACTCTTCCAGGCTTCGGTCCGGGTTGCGTACTCCCCGTAGAAGCCCAGGTCGAGCCCGATCCGGTCGAACCGGGTCAGCGTCGTCCGGACCTCCTCGACCCCGTCCTTCACCGACGTGAGCGCCTCGTTGAGTTTCCTGGACGTCTCCTCGTCGTTCACGAGCTTGCCGATCGTCCCCTCGCCGCGGTCGATCTTCCCTGTGATCGAGTTGAGGTTGTCGGCCGAGATCTTCAGCTTCCCCGACAGATCCTCGATGTTCGCGACGGACCCCTTCACCCCCGAGCGGTTCTCTTCGAGGATCCGGTCGAGGCGTGCGAGCGTCTCGCGGATCGACGAGGAGAACTCGCGCAGGTTCGCCATGGTCACGTCGACATTCTGCCGGTTCGACTCGACGAGGTTCTTCAGCTGCTCGGCGAGCGCGCCGACGTTGTCGACGATCCGGTTGATCTTCGCCTCCCCCGTTTCGCCTCCGAGGGAGCCGGAAAGGGCGCCGGTCAGCTCCTTGACGTCCTTCCCGATGTCTTTCGCGAGCTTCGTCAGCTCGTCGAACTCCACGGGTACGCGCCCGGGAATCCGGGTCCCTTCGGGCAGGCGTGGCTTCGTCGGGTCTCCCGCGAAGAGGTCGACGTACTTGTCGCCGAGCAAACCGAGGTTCTTCACCTGGCCCCAGGCCCCGTCGCGCAGCTCGACGTCGCCGTCGAAGACGAGGCGAGCCACCGCCGTGCCGTCCGGGAGGAGGCGGATGCCGTCGACCTTCCCGACCCTCACGCCCGCGATCCGCACGGCCGACTTGTCGTCGAGCCCGGCCACGTCCGTGAAAGTGACCTCCGCCGAGGCCGAACGCGCTTTCCCGGGAAACGGCAGGTCCTCGATCCTCAGGACGAGGACGGCGAGCGCGAGCAGGACCGCCATGGCAAACAGGCCGATCTTGGCCGTCGCGTTCATACAGCTGCCTCCTCGGGAGACCCGGACTCCGAGTCCTCGCTCCCGTCACCCTGGACGAACGCCCTCACCCGCGGGTCGTCCGAATCCTCGAACTCCCGCGGCGGGAGGTCGACGAGGATCTTCCCGCGATCGAGGAGAGCCACCCGCTCGCCGACCTCGAACGCGACCTTCAGGTCGTGGGTGATCGTCACCATCGTGGGGTTCATCCGGTCCCGCAGGTCGATCATGACGCGGGCCAGGACATCCGTCGTGATCGGGTCGAGGCCGGTCGTCGGCTCGTCGAAGAGGAGCACCTCCGGCTTCAGCGCGATGGCGCGCGCGAAGCCGACGCGCCGCCGCATGCCGCCCGACAGCTCCGAGGGGCGCTTCCTCTCGATGCCGTGGAGCTTCACGAGGGAGAGGCACTCGGCCACGCGAACCCTCACCTCCGCCGGAGTCATCTTCGTGTGACGCTTCAGGGGAAACGCGATGTTCTCGCCGACGCTCATCGAGTCGAAGAGAGCCCCCTCCTGGAACGACATCCCGAAACGGCGGCGGATCTCGTCGCGCCGGGAGCGGGAGGCGCCCCACAGGTCCTCGCCCTCGACCTCCACCGACCCGGCGTCGGGCGTCAGGAGCCCGATCATGTGCTTGAGCAGGACGCTCTTCCCCGTCCCCGACTTGCCGAGGATGACGAGGGACTCCCCTTTCGCGATGTCCAGGTCGAGCCCGTCGAGGACGACTTTCGGACCGAAGCGTTTCGAGAGGCCCGTCAGCCGGATCTCGGGAGGGGCCTCGGGGAGGGGGACCGTGGAAGCCGCGCTCAGAAGAGCACCTTCGTCAGGAAGAAGTCGGAGACGAGGATGGCGAGCGACGCCAGGACGACGGCCGCCGTCGTCGCACGGCCCACCCCTTCCGCGCCGTTCGTCGTGTCGAAGCCCTGCTGGCAGCCGATGAGAGTCAGGAGGAATCCGAAGACGCCCGCCTTGACGAGGCCCGACCAGAGGTCGTTCAGATCGAGGAACTGAAACGTGTTCTGGACGTACACGACCGGGTTCGCGCCGAGCAGACGGACCGCGACGAGGTAGCCGCCCACGATCCCGAGGGCGTTCGCAAGGACGACGAGCATCGGGACGACGATGATCCCCGCGAGGATCCTGGGGACGAAGAGGTACTGGACCGGGTCGGTCGCCAGGGAGACGAGGGCGTCGATCTGCTCCGTCACTCGCATCGACCCGATCTCGGCGGCCATCGCGCTCCCCGACCTCCCGGTCACCATCAGACCCGTGAGGACCGGGCCCAGCTCGCGGAGCATCGAGAGCGCCACGACCGAGCCGACCCACGCCTCCGCGTGGAACCGCTTGAACCCTTCGTACGTCTGGAGAGCGAGGACCGCTCCCGTGAAGACGGCCGTCAGAAGAACCACCGGAAGCCCGTCCACTCCGACCCGAACGACCTGCGTGGCGAGGGCCCGGACGTCGAAGGGCTTCCGGAAGAAGCCCCGAAGGGTCAGGCTGAAGAGTGTGACGCAGCGACCGTGGAACTCGAGGGCATCGAGAGCGAGCCTGCCGACGGGCTCAAGGAGGCCCATCGGACCTCCTGTCGAAAGGTTCGTCGGGACGCGTACGGGTCAAGTGAGGCTCTCTGCAGCCGATGATACCCATCGCGACCCGCCCGTCAATTCCCAGCGCCTTCGGGCAACTGGGCGAGGTCGGAGAAGCGGGTCGTCTCGCCCGACCACCCGACGGAGAAGCGTCCCGTGGGACCGTTCCTCTGCTTGGCGATGATGACCTCGCAGACGTTCTTGTCGGGGGTGTCCTTGTCGTAGTACTCGGGCCTCGAGAGGAAGATGACGAGATCGGCATCCTGCTCGATGGCCCCCGACTCCCGCAGGTCCGAGAGCTGCGGCTCCTTCTCCGAGCCTCTCTGCTCCGTGCGTCGTGAAAGCTGCGCGAGAGCGACGACGGGGACGTCGAGCTCCTTGGCGAGAGCCTTCAGTCCGCGTGAGTAGGCGCCGACCTCCTGCGTCCGGTTCTCGTACTTCTGCCGCGAGCCCATGATCTGGAGGTAGTCGACGAAGATCGCGTCGAGCCCCTTCTGCGCCTGCTTGAGCTGCAGGGCCCGGGCCCGCATCTCGAGGAGGCTGTTCGACGGCTGGTCGTCGATGAAGAACCGGGCGTCGCGCATCTGCTGCGTCGTGTAGAAGAGGAACTTCTTCTCTTCCTTCGACAGGCGCCCCTCGCGCAGCCGCTGGAGGTTCACGCGCGCCTCGGCACACTGGATCCGGAATCCCAGCTGGGGCGCGCTCATCTCGAGCGAGAAGAAGGCGACGCAGTACCCGTTGTGGATCGTGAGGTGCGCCGCGATGTTGAGGGCGAACGCCGTCTTCCCCATCCCCGGCCGGGCGGCCAGGACGATGAGGTCGGTCTTCTGCAGGCCCTGGGTCAGGGCGTTGAGGCGCGAGAAGCCCGTCGGCAGGCCCGTCAGCATCGATCCCCGCGCCTGGATCTTCTGGATCTCCTCCTCGTTCTTCTCCGCGATGTGCGAGAGCCGCACGAATCCGCCCCGCAGGCTCCCCTTGGCGATGTCGACGAGCTCCTGCTGGGCGACCTCGAGAACGGCCTGCGCATCGGGGGCGTCGACCGCGGCACGCGCCGCGCGGCGCGACTGGAGGATCAGCTGGCGGCGCAGCGCGGCCTCGCGCACGAGCCGCGCGTAGCTGTCGACGCTTTCGACGTCGGGAACGTTGTCGAGAAGGCTCGCGAGGTAGGCCGTCCCACCAGCCCTCGCGAGCCGCCCGTTCCGCTCGAGCTCGGACTCGACCATCACGAGGTCGACCGCTTCCTTCCGGTCGGACAGGGCGAGACACGCCTCGTACACGAGCCGGTGCGGCTCGGAGCCGAAATCTTCCGGGACGACGTGCTCCATCACGCGCGTGAGGAGACTGCCGTCGATCAGGAGCGCACCGAGGAGGCTCCGCTCCACCTCCGGGCGCGAGGGCAGGGTCTCGGGTTCGGCGGGAACGACGGGAGCCATGGATCGCCTGTTCTACACCATCCGCGGGCCGGACGGGTCAGCGGGGAGAGAGGTCGAGGGCCGGCCGGCCCTCTTCGCGCCGCCGCGCCGCAGCCGCCCCGGCGACCCGCTCCCAGAGAGGTCCTGACAGCCGCCGCGCGCCGAGGCTCCGCTCCCCGTCCGGAGAGGCGTGGAAGTCGGAACCAGCCGTCACGAGGAGGCCCAGCGCTTCGGCGGCCGAGCCGAGCTCCTCTTCGCGTCCCTCGTTGTCGGGATGGAAGACCTCCACTCCGTCGAGACCCAGGTCGCGCCCCCGACGGAGGATCTCGACCGGATCGCGGTACCAGACCGGATGGGCGAGGACCGCGAGGCCCCCGGCCCGGCGCACCGCCCCGATCGCCTCGGCGAGTCCCCACTTCGCCTTGGGGACGAACGCCGGACCGCCGTCGCCGAGGTATCGGTCGAAGGCGTCCCCGACGCTCCGGACGACCCCCTTCTCGACGAGGGCGCGCGCCACGTGCGGCCGCCCGAACGCGCCGGCTCCGACCTCCGAGCGGAGTGCCGCGAGGTCGAGCCTCACTCCGAGTCGTGCGAGCTTCTCGACGATCGCAGCGCCGCGCTGGTCCCTCACCGCCCGGAACCACGTGAGCCTCTCCACGAGGGCCGGTTCCTCCGGATCGAGGAAGAGCCCCAGGAGATGAACGTCCTCTCCTCCGTCATCGACGGAGAGCTCCGCGCCTCCGGCCGCGATGAGCCCCGTTCCCGCGGCCGCCGCCTCGAACACCGGAATGCCGTGGACGGCGTCGTGATCGGTCAGGGCGGCGACGGAGAGCCCGGCCGCCATCGCGCGCCGGACGAGCTCAGCGGGAGACTCGACGCCGTCCGAGAAGCTCGAGTGGACGTGGAGATCGGCCCCGCCGAACGGCATCACTTTCGCGCGGGTCTGAGCGTACGGATCCGAACGGTGTTCGTCGCCCCTTCGAGGGCCGCGGCGCCCGAGACTTCGACGACCGTCGCCTGGGCGAGGCCGTGCTCGCGGAGGACGGCGTCCCCGCTCGCGATCATCCCCTCCACCGACGAGGACGCCGGGATGCAGTACGAGACGACGTTCCTGAGAAGCGTGAGCCGGCGCCGGACCTCCTCGGAGCTCGTGATCGCCACTATGGGAATCCGGGAATCCTCCTTCGAGAGAAGGCGCGCCGTCCGGCCCGACGCCGTGTAGACGACCATCGCCTGCGCCCCGGCGCGCCGCGCCGCGACGACGGCCATGTCGCAGACGACCGGGGTGTGGTCCTCCCCGTCTGAGATCCGGTGAGGCGGCTCGCCTGGCATCGGCCTCTGCGCCTCGGCCACCCGCGCGATCTCGGCCATCGTCCGGACCGTCTCGACGGGGTAGGCGCCGACGGCCGTCTCGCCCGAGAGCATCACGGCGTCCGCGCCGTCGTTCACCGCCCCGGCGACGTCCGACACCTCGGCGCGCGTCGGAACCGGGTGATCGACCATCGACTCGAGCATCTGCGTGGCCACGATGACGGGGACGGACTTCTCCTGCCCCACCCTCAGGATTGCCCGCTGCGCCCCGGGGACGGCCGCGAGGCCGATCTCGACGCCGAGGTCCCCGCGCGCCACCATCAGGACGTCCGACGCGGCGGCGATCTCGCGGAGGCCGCGCACCGCCTCGATCCTCTCGATCTTCGAGACGATCCACGGACGGCGTTCCGGAGGGGCTTCCGCGATCAGGCGCCGGAGCGTCTTCACGTGCTCCACGGTCCGCACGAAGGAGAGCCCCACGAACTGGATCCCGGCCTCGAGCCCCTCGCGCAGGTCGCGGCGGTCCTTCGCCGTCACGGCGGGGGCCGAGAGGGCGGAGCTCGGCAGATTCACGCCGGCCCCTTTCCTCACGGTCCCACCGGCGAGGACCCGGGCCTTCAGCGAGCCGCTCCCCCGGCTCTCGACCTTCAGCCGGATCAGCCCGTCGGCGATCCGGATCTCGGCGCCCGGCTCGACCTCGGAGAGGAGCGCCGGGTAGGTCACCGAGATCTGCTTCCCTGCGCCGCGGCGCTGGCCGGGAAGGATCTCGACGAGGTCCCCGTCCTTCCAGACGGTCGTGTCTCCCTCGATGGGGCCGACCCGGATCTTCGGCCCGCCGAGGTCGAGAAGGATGCCGACGGGGCGTCCCACCAGCTTCTCGGCGGCACGGACCAGGGCCACCCGGCGTGCAATGTCCCCCGGCGCACAGTGCGCGCCATTGAAGCGAACGACGTCTACGCCCGCCGAGAGGAGTCGGACGAGCTCGCCCTCTCTCTCGGCCCTGGGTCCGACCGTCGCGACGATCTTCGTGGCGCGAGGCTCCCGCGTCGTCCTGGCCATCCGGATCCTCCTGCGAACCGTATGATCGTCCAATGCCCCCGAAACCGGAATTCCCGCTCTCCGCGCACCCCGAGGACCTCGACGCCCCCCGGGCGAGCGATCCCCGGATCGACGGCATCGCTCCCCACGTGAAGGAGATCATCCGGATCCTCGGCCTCTCGCCGGAAACGGACCCCAACCTCGTCGACACCGACCGCCGCGTGGCGAAGATGTACCTCGAGATTTTCTCGGGCCTCGACGAGGGGGCTCGCCCGAAGCTCACGACCTTTCCGAACGACGAGCGCTACACGTCGATGGTCATGGAGAAGGAGATTCCGTTCTACTCCATGTGTGCCCACCACTTCGTACCGTTCTATGGGCACGGGCACATCGCCTACATCCCGAACGACCGGATCGTCGGCCTCTCGAAGCTTCCCCGCCTCCTCGACTTCTTCGCCAGGCGCCCCCAGCTGCAGGAGCGGCTCACCGAACAGATCGCCAGAGTCCTCGAGGAGGAGCTGAAGCCTCTGGGGGTCATGGTCGTCATCGAGGCCCGCCATCTCTGCGTCGAGATGCGCGGAGTCCGCAAGCCCGGCTCGGTCACCGTGACCTCGGCGATCCGTGGCGTCTTCATGCAGAAGGCGGTGCGGGAGGAATTCCTGGATCTGTTGCGACGACGAGGGTGAATCGAACTCGCCGGATCGGAAACGGGGGTCCGGGGGCGCGCAAAGCCGAGCCCCCCCCCCGGCGAGCCCTGGATCTACTGAGGCGACGGGAATGACCGGGCGAGCTACCTGAGCCATCCAGGGAATGCCCCCGCCTTCCGGGCCTCCTCCTGCAGGGCTTCCCATCGACCGGCGGCGCTGCGGTGCTCGACCCGGGCCTTCTCTGCGATGTCTCTTGCCTCGATGACCCGGACGACGTAGGTGTTGCGTTCCGCCTCACCGACCCCGAGGTAGGACCTCTCGGCCGCCAGCAGCTGCGCCTCGGCCTCGGCGAGATTTCGTTCCGCCTCGTCGAAGACCCCGCGGGCCGCTCCGGCCCTTTCCCGCCAGTAGGCTTCACCCCGACCCTGGTTGTCGGTCGGAGCTTTCTCTTCCGGAACAGGGACGACGGTGGGCGTCATACCAGGCTGGGACGTCGGGGCCGGCGTCCCGATCCTCGCGTTCTCGAGAATCCGTCGGGCCTCCTCCCCGCTCGTCTTCATCCGGACCCGGTCCCCGAGTGGAGGAGTCGCGAACGGGCCCGGTGTCGGCCGGGCCGTCGGAGCGGAGAGCGTGGCGGCGACCGCGCCCGGTGTGTTCGCACGCTCGGTGGCCTTCCCGTCGACACGCGCCGCCGGGATCGAAACGAGAGTCCCGGAGCCGTGGATGCGCCCGACGAGCCGCCCGGAGCGCTCCTGCGGCGGCGCTTCGAACGTCACACGCGTCCCGTCGACCTGGACGAGAACCCACGGACGGCCAGAGGGAGGGGTTGCCATTCCGGGGACACTGGACGGGGTGGGTGCCGGACCGGACAGCGCCAGGACGAGGACCAGCGCAGTTCTCAAGCGACCTCCGCCAGTAGCGCGCCCGCGGCGTCGAGGCCCCGGAGCGTGCGCACGCCGTGCCAGCAGTAATCCTCTCCCGGCACGAGCACGACGCGCGCCGACGGGAGGATCCCCTTCCAGAGCGCTCGATCGGCGTCGCCGAACGGGAAAGGCTCGTCGGGAAGGATGAGAAGCTCGGGCGAGAGGCCTGCGAGCTGCTCCTCGTCCGTCTTCGGCCAGGACCCGTTCGCCGCTGGGAAGACGTTCACACCTCCGAACGTCTCGAGGAGATCGGAGATATAGGTCCCCGCCGCGGCAGCCATCCAGGGCCCCTTCCAGATCAGGTAAGCGAACCGGACCGGCCGGCCCGCCCGGGCTGCGGCGAGCTTCTCCTCGACGGCCCGCGCCCATCCTTCCGCCGCGTCCCCGGTTCCCGTCAGCTCACCCAGGCGGCGGAGCAGCAGTGGAACTTCCGCGACACGCGTCGGATGGCTGACGTCGACCCGATGCCGCTTCGAGAGCTCCGTGACGTCGGCGTCGCGGTTCTCTTCTGCATTGCAGAAGACGAGGTCCGGCGCCAGCGACGCGATCGCCTCGAGATCGGGGTTCTTCGTTCCGCCGACGCGCGGGGCGCCCTCGAGCGCCTCGCGTGGGTGGACGCAGTAGCGCGTCACCCCCGCGAGGCTCGCGCCCAGGCCGAGCGCGACCAGGCTCTCGGTGACCGAAGGACAGAGCGAGACGATCCGCATCAGGCGGCCGGCTTCTTCCTCCCGAGCAGCCCGTCCAGGACCTCCTTCGAGCCCTTCTTCACCTCCTCGTGGAGGGAGTCGCCGTGCGCGTCCATCGTCACGATCAGGGGAAAATCCTTCACTTCGTAGATCCACATCGCCTCGGGGACTCCGAGCTCCTCGAGGTGCTTCACCCCGAGGACCCTCACGACCCTCTGCGCGAGGACCTGCGCCGCGCCGCCGATGGCGTGAAGATAGACGGCGCCGTGCTCCTTGAGGCCGGCGAGGGTCTTCAGGCCCATGCCGCCCTTGCCGACCACACCGCCGAAGCCGTACGTCCCGATCACGGCGGCCTGGTAGGGCTCCTCGCGGATCGACGTCGTCGGACCCGCGGCCAGGACGCTCCACGAGCCGTCCTTCTCCTTGCGCATCACGGGACCGCAGTGATAGAGAATCGAGCCCCGCAGTTCGAGATCGGGGTACTCCGGCCAGCTCTTGACCCAGAGCTTGTGGAGCGCGTCGCGGCCCGTGACCATGAGTCCCGAGACCTCCACCGCTTCGCCCCTCCTGAGCGAGCGGGCCACCTCGGGTGTGAGAGGCGTCGTCAGTTTTCTCGCCTGGCTCATTGCGCGTACACCGCCTTTCCGGTGGGCGAGACCTCGACTGAAGCCCGCCGGGTCGCCCAGCACATGTAGCTGACGGAGACGAAATACGACGCCGGAAGGCGCGCGAGATGCGACATTTTCACGCCGAGGAGCGTCGTTGCGCCGCCGAAGCCCATCGGGCCGACTCCGAGGAGGTTTCCCTTCTCGAGGAGCTCTTCCTCCGCCTCGGCCAGCGCAGGCTCCGGGCTCCGGTCGCCGAGCTTGCGGAAGAGCTGCCGCTTCGCCTCGGCCATTCCGCTCGCGCGGTCCCCTCCCATGCAGACGCCGAGGATCCCTGGAGAGCACCCCTTCCCCTGCGCCTGGAAGACGGCGTCCAGGACGATCCGCTTCACCCCGTCGAGGTCACGGTCCGCGCCGAGCTCCGAATTCGGAAGCGAGTACTGCGACCCGACGTTCTCGCAGCCCCCTCCCTTGAGGATCAGGTCGGCCCGCAAGCCGGCCCGGGAGTGTTCGTGTACGTGGACGATCGGCATCCCGCGCCCCGGGGCATTCCCCGTGTTCTTCCCGCTCAGCGTGTCGACCGAGTTGGGACGAAGATAGCCGTTGGCCGTCGCGACCTCCGTCGCCTTCGCCGCGGCCTTCTCGATCGCACGAATCGAGACGCCCCGCGGAGCCGCGACTTCGAAGAGCGGCATCCCGGTGTCCTGGCAGATGGGGCGTGAGATCGCTGCGGCGATCTTCGAGTTCTCGAGAAGGACCCCGAGCGTCTCGCGGGCGACGGAACCCTCGACCTCGCGATCGCGGGCCACTTCGATGGCGGCGAGGACGTCCGGAGGCATCGTCGTCGCGGCACGACGAACGAGCTCGGTGAAAGTGGCGACGAGGGCCTTCTCGCCGAACGGATCGACCGGGACCGGCCTGTTCGCGGCGAGCGGAGCGGCCTTCCTCGCGGGCGCGAGCTTCTTCGCGACGGGGCGCGAGGCGCGGCTCTTCCCGGGAGCAGGCTTGCGGGCGGCGGCGCCCTTCCTTGCAGGCGCCGGACGGGCCGGCTTCTTCGGCTTCTTCTGGGCCATGTTCGCGTGACCTCCGTCCTTCAAGGATACCCCCGGGGACGGCACGTCGCGGCGCCGGGGCCCTCCCGGACACCCCGCCCCGGAGGGCCGGGAAGGGCCGCCCCGAACGAGCCGGCGTCCTCCGTCGAACCGACGGGAGGGCCGACCTGAACGGACGTGTCGGGGACCTCCTCTCCCTGCGGCGGTTCGCACGGGGAGATCCAGAGCGCGGGTTTTGCGGTTACCATCATGGGTTTGCCCGTTTCCGTCCGCACCAGCGCCGGCGGCTCACGGGAGGAGGTGAACCCGGATGTCGAACGCCCCTTCCCCCATCGCGACGGCGCCGACCGGCGTCGTCGTCAACGACTTCTCCCTTCAGGTCGCCACGGCGAACGGCTCCGGCTCCCAGACGGCCAACAACGTCCTCCTGAGGTCGATCTTCCGGATGGGTATCCCCGTCTCCGGGAAGAACCTCTTCCCGTCCAACATCCAGGGGCTCCCCACCTGGTTCACGATCCGTGCGAGCCGCCACGGCTACATCGGGCGCAAGCGCGAGCTGGACGTCCTCGTCCTGATGAACCCCGAGACCGCGGCGGAGGACGCCCTCGCGGCGGCGCCCGGCACGTCGGTCGTCTACGAGAGAAAGCTCGCCGTAGAAAAGCTGCGCGACGACCTTCGGCTCTTCCCGGTCCCGTTCTCCGAGCTGGCGGGAAAGCTCCCGCTCCCACCCGACCAGGCGAAGCTCCGCCGCCTCCTCGTGAACATGATCTACGTGGGCGTCCTCTCCGACCTGATGGGGATCGACCCGGCCGAGATCGAGGCGTCGATCCGCCGTCAGCTCGAAGGCAAGACGAAGGCGATCGACCTGAACCTTACGGCGATGCGCCTCGGGATCGATCACTCGGCAGCGGCCTTCCAGACCAAGCTCCCGCACCGGGTCGAGCGGATGGACGCGACGGCGGGCAAGCTCATCATCGACGGGAACGCCGCCTCCGCCCTCGGCTGCCTCTTCGGAGGCGCCACGGTCTGCACCTGGTATCCGATCACGCCCTCTTCCTCGCTCTGCGAGACCTTCATCGACCTGTGCGCCGAGCACCGGGTCGACCCCGGGACGGGCCGGGCCCTGGCCGCGATCGTCCAGGCCGAGGACGAGATCGCCTCCATCGGCATGGTCCTCGGCGCCGGGTGGGCGGGGGCGCGCTCCTTCACGGCCACGTCCGGCCCCGGCATCTCCCTCATGTCCGAGCTGATCGGCTACGGCTACTACACCGAGATTCCGGCCGTGATCTTCGACGTACAGCGCGTCGGCCCGTCGACCGGGCTCCCGACCCGGACGATGCAGGGCGACGTCCTCATCTGCCACACGAATTCCCACGGCGACGGCAAGCACCCGATCCTCTTTCCGGCTTCGCCGGAAGAGTGCTTCACGATGGCGCAGGCGGCGTTCGACCTGGCGGAACGGCTCCAGACGCCCGTCTTCGTCCTCTCCGACCTCGACCTCGGGATGAACAACTGGATGGCCGACCCGTTCCCCTACCCCGAAGCGCCGCTCGACCGCGGCAAGGTCCTCGACGCCGAGGGAGTGGAACGGCTGAAGGAGAGCTGGGGCCGCTACAAGGACCTCGACGGCGACGGCATCCCGTGGCGGACGGTCCCCGGCACGCCCCATCCGAAGGCGGCCTATTTCACCCGCGGTTCGGGGCACACCGAAATGGCGGGCTACTCCGAGATGCCCCACGTCTTCGTGCAGAACGTGGAGAGGCTCGCGAGGAAGCTCGAGACCGCACGCGGAATGCTCCCGAAGCCGGCGGTCGACGACCGCCACGGCGCCACGGCGGGGCTCCTGGCCTTCGGCACCTCTCACTATGGGACCACCGAGGGGCGCGACCTCCTCGAGCGCGACCACGGCGTCCCGCTCGACTACCTCAGGCTCAGGGCGCTGCCGATCGCCCGGGAGGCGAGGGAGTGGATCGAGCGCCACGACGTCGTCTACGTCGTCGAGCAGAACCGCGACGCGCAGCTCGCCGCGCTCCTTCGCGACGAGATTCCCGCCTGCGCCGCCCGCTTCGTCTCCGTCCTCCAGTACGACGGCCTGCCGCTCGACGCCACGACGGTCGTCGACGGCGTCCTTCTCCATCGCGGACGCACCGGAGGTGCCCGATGAGCGCCACTCTTCCCGCCGCCCCGAAGTCGAACCGGATCGGCCTCCCGAAAGCCGACTACGAAGGGGCGAAGTCGACCCTCTGTCTCGGCTGCGGCCACGACGTCGTCACGAAGCAGATCGTCAACGCCTTCTGGGAGCTCGGCATCGAGCCGCGACGGGTGGCGAAGTTCTCGGGCATCGGCTGCTCGTCCAAGACGCCCGCGTACTTCCTGAACCGAGCGTGGGGGATCAATGCCGTCCACGGCCGGATGCCTTCGGTCGCCACGGGAGCACTCCTCGCGAATCCCGAGCTCGTCGGGATCGGCGTCTCGGGCGACGGCGACACCGCCTCGATCGGCATCGGGCAGTTCGTCCACCTCGTACGGCGAAACATGCCGCTCGTCTACGTCGTCGAGAACAACGGCGTCTACGGCCTCACCAAGGGGCAGTTCTCCGCGACGGCCGACGTCGGCTCCACGTTGAAAGGGGGCGGGGCGAACGACCTCGTCCCGATCGACCTCTGCGGCCTCGCCATCGAGCTCGGCTGCGGATTCGTCGCCCGCTCCTTCTCCGGCGACATGAAGCAGCTTCAGTCGATCCTGCAGGCCGCGATCACGCACACGGGAACCGCGGTGATCGACGTGATCTCTCCCTGCGTGACGTTCAACGATCACGAGGGGTCGACGAAGAGCTACAAGTACGCCAAGGACCACGAGGAGCCGCTCCACGAGATCGGGTTCGTCCCCTATTTCGACGACACCATCGCCGAGATTCCGCCGGGCAAGGTGGTGGACGTCCCGTTTCCGGACGGGAGCATCGTGAGGTTCCGCTCGGTCGGGCGCGACTACGACCCGACCGACAAGGATCAGGTCCTCGCGACCCTCCACCGGAGCCGCACGGCGAAGGAGTTCCTGACCGGGATCCTCTACCTCGAGCCGGAGAAGCCGAGCTTTGCGCGCCTGCTCAACACCGTCGAGGAACCGCTGACGACCCTGGGCGAGAACCGTCTCCGCCCGTCCCCTGCGGCGCTGGCGGCGATTCTGGAGCGATTCCGGTGACCCGGGGGCGCCCCCGGCCGATAATGGAAGCATGAATCGACGACTCGCGAGACTCCTCTCCGGCATCGCTCCGCTCGCGCTCATCGCCACGGGGTGCGCCTCTTCTGCGACGGTCGTCTCGGGCCGCACACTCGCCCTCGCTTCCGTCGAGTATCCGGAGGGTTTCAAACCCCCCGCCACACAGACGGGAGAGGAGACGCCGACGAACCGGTTCGCCCTGTCTTTCCTGAGGGAGCTCGGAAAGGCGAAGCGATACGAGGTCGTCGACGCCCGCAACCGGAACGCGAGATATGCAGACCTCGGGAAGACTTCGGCAAGGACCGAGGCGCTCCACCGCGACGTCCCGGCCGACGCCTACCTCGCCGTCCGCCTCTTCGACTGCGCGGCGCAGCCGATGAGCGAGGTGGAGTTCCGCGGGCAGAACCAGGTCGCCGTCTACTTCTTCCGCGGCGAGTGCGCCCCCGAGGTGACCGCCTTCGATGCGGCCGGGAAGACCCTCGCGACGATACAGAAGACCGGGCGCTGGGACAGCCCCCGACAGGAACGGCCCGACACGGCCCAGATGCAGTACCAGGCCCTCTGGTCCGCGATCGACAAGGCGGCACTCGACCTCGCGCAGGAGATCCGCCCGGACGCTGCAGCGAAGTAGTAGGAGACGCCCGCCGGGGAGGGGATGGGTGGGCCCCTCGCCTCCCCCCCCCGCCTCAGGCGCTTGCCGGGACCTCCGCCTCGACGCCCAGCGCCTCGGCGACGAGACCTTCCTGCTCCATCGCAAATATGTGGTGCGAGCCGGGCGCCGGGCTCGCCGAGAAGCGCCGGCCGGCGTAGTTCAGAGGCCGGCCCGGCCCCGCGCCCGGGACGGCGCCCTCGAGGAACTGCTCGCGGACGAAGCGCCACGCGCCCATGTTCCTGGGCTCTTCCTGCGCGAACACCAGGGTCGCGTCCTGCGGGTAGCGCGCGAGGACCCTGCCCAGCGCCTCGCCCGGGAACGGGTAGAGCTCCTCGAGGCGGACGATCGCGACGTCCGGGCGCACCGCTTTCTCGCGCGCCGCGAGAAGCTCGTAGACGAGCTTTCCGCTCGCGAGGACGATTCGACGCACCCCGTCCGCGCCACCGGCGGCGAAGGCCGGGTCGTCGAGGACGGGCTGGAACGACCCGCCCGCGATCTCGTCGAACGTCGAGACCGCCTTCGGGTGACGCAGCAGGCTCTTCGGTGACATGACGATGAGCGGACGCCGCACGTCGTCGCGCATCTGGCGCATCAGGAGGTGGTAGTACTGGGCGGGCGTCGAGACGTTGGCGACGCTCATGTTGTTCTCGGCGCAGAGCGTGAGGAACCTCTCGAGACGGGCCGAGGAGTGCTCGGGTCCCTGCCCCTCCTGCCCGTGAGGGAGGAGGAGGACGAGATCGCACGTCTGGTTCCACTTCTGCTCGGAGCCGGCGATGAACTGGTCGACGATGACCTGTGCCCCGTTCGCGAAGTCGCCGAACTGGGCCTCCCAGAGGACGAGCGTCGACGGGTCGGCGACCGCGTAGCCGAACTCGAACCCCATGACTCCGGCCTCCGAGAGGAACGAGTCGACGACTTCGAATCGGGCCTGCGGCTCGGCGATCGCGTTCAACGGGATGAGCTCGGCTCCCGTCTTCGGGTCGGCGAGAACGGAGTGGCGATGGCTGAACGTGCCGCGCCCCGAGTCCTGCCCGGAGAGGCGCACGGGCGTCCCCTCGAGGAGGAGCATCCCGAAAGCGAGCATCTCGCCTCCCGCCCAGTCGATCTCGGGGCGGCCGCTGGCGTAGTCGGCCCGCTTCTTCAGGAGCGGCCGCAGCTTCGGGTGGACGTCGAAGCCGGCAGGAAGGGTCGAGACGGCCTTCACGACGCGCGCGAGCTTCTCGCGCACGTCTCCCCCGGGCTCGTAGCGCGGAGCCGCCGGCGCGCCGAGCGAGTCGGAGAAGGCGCCGCGAACCCGGCTCCCGGCCGGCGCGTCGTACGCCCTCTCGAGCTTCTGCTTCGCCTCGACCCAGAGCTGCTCGACCTCGCCCGCCGTCCGGACGCCGTCGCGGACGAGCGCGTCCCCGTAGAGACGCGCGACGGACGAGTGGTTGCGGATCTTCTGGTAGAGGAGCGGCTGCGTGTAGCTCGGCTCGTCCCCCTCGTTGTGTCCGTAGCGCCGGTAGCAGACCATGTCGATCACGACGTCGTGCCGGAAGGCCTTGCGGTATTCCATCGCGAGGTCGACCACGTGGAGGACGGCCTCGGGGTCGTCGCCGTTCACGTGGAAGATCGGGGCCTGGATCATCTTGGCCACGTCGGTGCAGTACGGCGAGGAGCGGGCGTCCTTCGGGTTCGTCGTGAAGCCGATCTGGTTGTTCACGATGACGTGGATCGTCCCGCCCGTCCGGTAGCCGTCGAGCTGGCACATGTTCAGCGTCTCGGCGACGAGCCCCTGCCCGGCGAAGGCGGCGTCGCCGTGGAGGAGGATCGGGAGGATCCGCTCGCGCGCGGCGTCTCCCGCCCGCTCCTGCTTGGCACGGACCATCCCCTCCACGACCGGGTCGACGGCCTCGAGGTGGCTCGGGTTCGGTGCGAGGCCGACCCTCACCCGCGTCCCGTCCGGCGCCTCGTGCGTCCCGACGGCACCGAGGTGGTACTTGACGTCCCCCGAGCCCTGGATCGACTGCGGGTCGAGAGCGTCCTCGAATTCCGCGAAGATCTGCGACACCGGCTTCCCGACGACGCTCGTCAGGAGCGTGAGGCGGCCGCGGTGGGACATCCCGATGACGGCTTCCTCGATCCCGAACCCGGCGGCCCGATCGAGAAGCCGCGTCATCAGGGGAATCGCCGCTTCGCCCCCCTCGAGGGAGAAGCGCTTGTGTCCGACGTACTTGGCGTGGAGGAACTTCTCGAAGCTCTCCGCTTCGACGAGCTTGGCGAGCGCCCTCGTCTTGTCTTCGACGGAGAGCGTCGCGCGGTTCCGGCAGGACTCCATCCGGTCCATGAGCCACTTCTTCTGCTCGGGGTCCTGGATGTTCATGTACTCGGCGCCGACCTTGCCGCAGTAGGTCTGGCGAAGCACCTCCAGGATCTCCCTCAGCGTCGCGTGGTCGCGGCCGGCGAGACCGTTCGTGACGAACTTCCGGTCGAGGTCCCAGAGCGTGTAGCCGAACGTCGCCGGGTCGAGCTCGCCGTGGTACGGGGGCGTGTCGACGCCGAGCGGGTCGAGGTCGGACAGCAGGTGCCCCCGGACACGGTAGAAGTTGATGAGCGGAAGGATCCGCGCCTGCTTCTCCACCGTCTCGAGGCGCGAGGAGCCTCCGATGAGAGGGGGGTTGCGGTCCGGCTCCCACGCGACGGGCCTGTGGGGCACCTTCAGGTCCTTGAAGATCCTCTCGTAGAAGCCGCCGACGCCGAGCAGGAGCTCCTGGAGCGTCGCGAGGAACGCCCCCGACTCGGCCCCCTGGACGATCCGGTGGTCGTACGTCGAGGTGACCGCCATGGTCCGGGAGATCCCGAGGCTCGCGACGATCTCCTCGGGCATCGCCTGGTACTCGGGCGGGTAGCCCATCGTCCCCGTGGCGACGATGCACCCCTGGCCGGGCATCAGGCGCGGGGACGAGGAGGTCGTCCCGAGCGTGCCGGGATTCGTCAGCGAGATCGAGGTCCCGAGGAAGGCCTCGGGCTCGATGGTCCCCCGTCGCGCCTTGCCGACGAGGTTGTCGAACGTGGCGACGAACTCGGAGAAGTCGAGCTCCTCGGCGAGCTTGATGTTCGGGACGAGAAGGGTCCGGGATCCGTCCTTCTTCGTCACGTCGACCGCGACGCCGAGGTTGACGTGCGGTTTCCGGACGCGCTGCGGGCGCCCCTCCGCTTCCGCGTAGGCGTCGTTCAGCCCCGGCTGCTTTTCTAGGGCCCTGACGATCGCCCAGGCGACGAGGTGGGTGAAGGAGATCTTCGACTGGCGCATCGCCTCACGGTGGTGGTTCAGGATCCGCCGGTTTTCCTCCATCGCCTTGACCGGAATGACCCGCTGGGAGGTCGCGGTCGGGACGGTGAGGGAGGCGTCCATGTTGCGTGCGATCGTCGCGGAGCCGCCGACGAGGGGCAGGAGCTTCTCTCCCGGCCGCAGCGTCGGGGCCGCAGCCCGGGCAGGGGGGACCTGAACCCCGCCGGGAACCACAGCGCCAGGAGCGGGAGGTGCCGGGGTCTGGAGGTCGGGCGTCTCTACCGGGAGGGCCGATGAGTCGGTCCGGACCCCGCCCGCGCGGGTGCGCTTCTCGAACTGTTCGAAGGTCCTCCGCCAGTCATCGCCCACGGTCCCCGGGTTCAGCCGGTACTGTGCGTAGAGCTCGAGCGCGAATCCGGCGTTGTCACCGAACGATTCGGAGAGGGCGTCGAGGACGGCTTCGTGCATTCGGATCTCCCTTTACCCCGGCCGCTTCCGCCCGAGCCGGGCCCCGCGTCGGGTCCTGCGCGCTGCAGGTCGGCCGGCGAGCCGATGATTCTAGCCCGCCGGTACCGCCCGGCTGGGGGGAGCCCTGCTCGTCCCCCGAAGGCACCGTCCGTCCGATTCGGAACGCGTTCCTCCCGCCGGTCGGCCTGCCGGGGGACAATCCCCCCGATGAGCATCTGGGATGCCGGCGTCGACCTTGGCGCCACGCTCGTGAAGGCCGTGGCGGTCCCGGTCGACCGGCCGCTCCCTTCGTTCGAGACGTTCGTGGCTCCGGCGGGAGACGAGCGTCTTCTCGACGCCTTTCTTCTCCGTCACTCGCTGCGTCTCGTCGCCGCGACGGGCGGAGGCGCGAGCAGCCTGGCAGACCGGCTCGCCCCCGCGCGCCACGTCCTCGTCGTCGACGAGTTCGCTTCGTGGGGCGCCGGCGAACCGATCCTGACAGGACGCGCCGGCCTCGTCCCGGCCTACCCTCACCTCCTCGTCAGCCTCGGAACGGGGACGTCGATCCTCCGGATGGAAGAGGACGGCACCGTGGCCCGCGTCGGGGGTACCGCCCTCGGCGGCGGGACACTCCGGGGCCTGGGACGCCTTCTCCTCGGAACCGACGACCACGACCGCCTCGTCGCCCTCGCCGCAACCGGCGACCGGCGGCACGTCGACCTCCTCGTGGGAGACCTCTACAGGCCCGGAGGCATCGCCCTTGTGCCCGACCTGACCGCGGCGAGCTTCGGGAAGGCCTTCGAGCCACGGGCCGACGACGTCGCGCACGCCCTCCTCGGCCTCGTGGGCGAGAACGTCGCTCTTCTCGCCGGGCAGATCGCCGTCGCCCTCGCCTCGTCCGTCGACGGAAGCGCGACCCGCCGGCGGCCCGACGTCCTCTACGCGGGCTCCACGCTCCGGAACAATCCCCTCCTCGTCGATATTCTCGGCGGCGTGACGGCCCTGGTCGGGGCGCAGGCCTCCTTCCTCCCGCTCGGCGAGTTCACGGGCGCCCTCGGAGCCCTGGCGCGCGTCCGGCCCGGGGGCTGACGCCCCCGGTTCCTCGGTGCGAGACTCCGCGGATGGACGCACCGACGGCTTCCCCCTGCCCGCTCCTCGACCTCGAGGGCCGCGTCGCCCTCGTCACCGGCGCCTCTCGTGGCATCGGCGCCGCCACCGCGAGGCTCCTCGGGCGGTGCAACGCCCGCGTGGCGATTCACTACGGCAAGAGCCGCGTGGAGGCCGAGGAGGTCGCGAGCGACATCGCCCGGGCCGGGGGACCTCCGCCGGCCGTCTTCCAGGCCGAGCTCGGCAGCGACGACGAGCGCCGGCGCCTCCACCGGGACGTCGTCGATTCCCTCGGACCCCCCCTGCTCCTCGTCCACAACGCCGGAATCTACGTGCGGAACCCCTTCGAGGAGACCGACGACGACGCCTTCCTGTCCCGGTGGAGGACGACCCAGTCCGTGAACCTCGAGTCGGCGGCACACCTGACACTTCTCGCGCTCCCGGCGATGCGCGCCGCCCGATTCGGGCGAATCGTCATGGTCGCCTCGAGAGCCGCCTTCCGCGCCGAGACCGACGCCGCGAGCTACGCCGTGTCGAAGGCGGGAATGGTCAGCCTCGCGCGCTGTCTGGCCCGCAACGAGGGCCCGCGCGGCATCACCGCGAACTCGATCTGCCCCGGCTGGGTCGACACCGCCATAGCACGCCCCGACGTCGCCGCACGCAAGGCCGAGATCGAAGGGGAGATTCCCCTCGGCAGGATCGCCACGCCCGAGGACTGCGCGAGGGCGATCCTCTTCTTTCTTTCCCCGCTCGCCTCATATGCCAACGGCACGGCCCTGGGCCTGAATGGCGGCTCGTTCCTGCACTGAAGGCCGGCCTTCCGGGCCCGTTCCCACGACGAGCGCCGACCGTCGACGCCGGTAAGAGGTGCGGTTTCCCCGCTGAAGGAGGAGAATTCCCGTGTGACTCGGAGGCATCGGCCCCTGGTAGTGTTTTTTTGCCTTGCCGGCGCCGCTGCCGCCATTGCCCAGCCTCGGATCGAGCCGCCGTCCAGAACCCCGCAGCACTTCCGGCTCATTGCCGCGCCTCCGGCCCTCGGGAGTTCCGCGCCTCTTTCGGGCTTCGACCCGACGAAGGGAGAGAGCCTCGTCCGGCTTCGCGGCGATTCCGACTCCGTCTTCACCCTCGGCGGCCCGGGCCCTTCGGGCGAGCCGCGTGTCCGCCTGGCCGTCGAGGTGAACGAGGCCATCCTGAGGGTCCTCGCCCCCGACCCGAAGGTCGAGCTGAACGACACCCGGTCGCGTTCGGGCGGCGACTGGAAGCCGATCGACTCGTCCGGCCGTCCCTACCAGCTGCGTCTCGGCGCCCGAATCATCTGGTAGGAGGCCGCGACGGAAACGCCCCGGGAATTCCGGGGCGTGGGTGCCGTCCTGGCAGGGTTGCCGCGCCTACGCGGCGGTCTTGGCTGGCGCCGCGGCCGGTGGCTTCGGCGGAGGAGGAGGAACCCGGTTGATCGCGGCGTTGCGCGCCAGGGTCATCGGAAGGAGAGAGAGACCCGAGGGCTCGAACTGCCCGGCCTTCTTCGCAGGGCTCGCGCCGTAGTAGGGCCGATAGCCGTAGCCTGGGCCACCCTCGCCGGTATCCGAAGGCTTCTCCGTCAGCTCGGGAATCCCGTAGATGGCGTCCTTCCTCGAGAAATACGACATCTCGTAGTCCTTCGTCATCCAGATCGCGTCCTTCGGGCAGGCGTCCACGCAGAAGCCGCACATGACACAGCGGAGGAGGTCGATCTCGAAGACGGTCGGGTACTTCTCGTACGCGAGGTTCGGGTGCTCTCCCGCCTCGATGTGGATGCAGTCGGCCGGACACGCCGTCGCGCACATGTAGCAGGCGACGCACTTCAGCGAGCCGTCCTCACGGGACTTCAGGATGTGCCGTCCACGGTAGCGGTCGGAGTATTCCCGCCGCTGCTCGGGGTACTCGATCGTCGGCCTCACACTCGGCGTGAAGACGTTCGCAAGGAACTTCCGGAGCGTCAGGGCCATTCCCTGCAGCAGGGGAAGGTAGAGCCGAATGGCGAGCGTCGGCTCCTGGGGCTGAATGATGACGACCTTTCCGGGCATGTCGTCTCCCTCTCCTACCGGTCCAGCTCGCCGGCGATGATGTTGAGCGTCCCGAGCGTGGCCACCGCGTCGGAGACCATGCCGCCGATGATGATCTTCTCGAAAGCCGCGAAGAGCGGGAAGCACGGGGGGCGCACTTTGACGCGATAGGGGTTCCCGCTCCCGTCGGAGACGATCGAGTAGCCGAGCTCGCCGTTCGCCCCCTCGGTGTACGAGTAGATCTCCCCCGCCGGCACCTGGATTCCCTCGAAGACGTTCTTGAAGTGGAAGATGAGCCCTTCCATCTCGTTGTAGACCATCTCTTTCGGCGGCAGGACGACGCGGTAGTCGTTGGAGACGACCGGTCCGCCCGGAAGCCGTGCGATCACCTGCTCGATGATCCGGAGCGACTGCCGCATCTCCTCCATCCGGACGAGGTAGCGCGAGTAGTTGTCCCCGCCCGTCGCCACGGGAACGTCGAAGTCGACCTCGTCGTAACCGTCGTACGGCTTGTCCTTCCGGACGTCGTAGCCGACGCCCGACGCGCGCAGGCAGGGGCCCGTGAAGCCCCAGGCGATCGCCTGCTCCTTCGTCACGACGCCGGTTCCGCTCATCCGCTTTTGGACGATCCGGTTCTTCGTCAGGAGGGTATTCACCTCGCCGATGTGCGTCGCCACGCTCTTGCTGAGCGTCCGGCACCACTCGACGAAGTTGTCGGGCACGTCGAGGGAGAGCCCCCCGATGCGCGCATAGCTCGACGTGAGCCGCGCCCCGCAGCACGCCTCGAGGAGGGAATAGATCTCTTCCCGGGCCTGGTAGGAGTACCAGAACGTCGTCAGGCCGCCGAGGTCGACCAGGTTCGCCCCGATGCAGACCATGTGGTCCATGATCCTGGAGAACTCCGACAGGACGACGCGAACCGCCTTCGCCCGGGCCGGGATCTCGATCCCGAGCATCTGCTCGACGGCGCGGGCGTACCCGTTGCCGTTGATCATCGGGGAGCAGTAGTTCAGGCGGTCCGTGTAGGGGATCACCTGCGTATACGTGTGCGTCTCCGCCATCTTCTCGAAGCAGCGGTGCAGGTACCCGCACTCGCTCTCGGCCGCCACGATCCGCTCGCCGTCGACGCGCAGGACGATCCGGAGCGTGCCGTGCGTCGAGGGGTGCGACGGCCCGAAGTTGAGCGTCATCGTCTCGAAGACGTCCTCCGGGAGATCGGTCTTCGCGGCGAGAGCGGTCTGGAGGACGTCCTCGTCGGTGCAGAGCCACCGCTGCCCCGCCTCGTAGTCCTTGCGCAGGGCATGCCCGACGAAGCCGTTGTGCGTCAGGAGGCGGGTGAGGTTCGGGTGCCCGTCGAACCGGATCCCCATGAGGTCCCATGCCTCGCGCTCGAACCAGTTCGACGCGGGCCAGACCTCCGTCAGGGTCGGGAGGCGCGGGTCGGTCGCAGGGAGAGCGACGCGCAGGCGCAGGTGCTCGTTGCGTTTCGTCGAATAGAGGAGAGCGTTCAGCTGGAACCGCTCGTCTGCGCGGAAGGAGACCGGGCCGTCGAGCTTCAGCCTGTCGATCGCGACCAGGTCGAGGAGGAGATCGTACGCCGCCGCCGGGTCGTCGCGCAGGAACCGCGCCGCTTCGACGTATGCCTCGGGGGTCGCGACGACGGTCGGTACGTCCGTGGCGGGGCGCCTTTCCACGTGAATCGAGCCGTCGGGGAACTTCCGTTCGAGGACCGGGGCGAAGGAGACGCCGCCGGCCGGGGAGAGGGTCGCGCTCACGCCTTGCCTCCCTTCGTCGCCTCGGCCTCGGCGGACGAGGCCATCTCGGGGAACTCGTGCCCGTGGCCGCGGCCCGGCGCCATGACCGACTTCGAGTACGCGGGAATCGACTCGACCTGCGGGTCCGTCCCGACGCGAATCGGGACGTAGGTTTTCGCCTCCCGGTGCCGGGCCAGCTCGCCCGACTGGATCCGCTTCTGCAGCTCGATGAGCCCGTGCATCAGGTTCTCTGGTGTCGGCGGGCAGCCCGCGACGTAGACGTCGACCGGGACGATCTCGTCGACACCCTGGACGACGTGGTAGGCGCGGTAGAAGCCGCCCGTGCAGGCGCAGACGCCCATCGAGATGACCCACTTCGGCTCGGGCATCTGGTCGTAGATCTTTCGGAGGATCGGCGCCTGCTTGTCGGTGATCGTGCCGGCGATGATCATCAGGTCGGCCTGCCGCGGCGAGAACCTCACGACCTCGGCCCCGAACCGCGCGAGGTCGTAGTGGGACGAGACCGACGACATGAACTCGATGGCGCAGCACGCCGTCCCGAACGGCATCGGCCAGAGAGAGTTCTTCTGGGCCCACTGGACGAGGGCGTCGAGCTTCGTCGTGAGGAAGTCCGTTCCCACGGTCGACGGCACTCCCGGCGCGATCGGCGGCGCGATCCGCGCCACCGGAAGAAATACGTTCTTGTCGCTCATCAAGACCCCCCGGTGCTTGTGAAACCGTTCACGAGGTCGATTGTAAAGGCGCCTCAGCGCTTTCCGTCGAGCATCTCGAGAATGACGGGGACGCACCGCTCCCCGTGGCAGGAGCCGGACGTGCAGCCGGTCTCCCGCGCCACCTCCTCTACGCTCCGCGCACCCCGGGCGATGGCCTCGGTCACCCGGGGGTACTTGATCCCGTTGCAGATGCAGACGGGCTTGTACTTCAGCAGGATCCGGGCGTGCTTCTCGGAGACGGGGGCGTCGTCCACGGGCGTCAGAAATCGACCGTGTAGCGGATGGAGGCGCGGTCCCTCACCCGGTCCAGGTAGATCGCGCCGTCGAGGTGATCGCTCTCGTGGAGGACGACACGGGCGTGGAAGTCCTCCGCGACGAAATCGAGCAGCTTCCCCGTCTCCGAGAGGGCACGGATCCGGACCTTCTTCGCCCTGGGGACCCGTGCGGCGAGAAACGGCACGGAGAGACATCCCTCCCAGTCCTCGACCTCCTTCGGATCGAGCACCTCGAACGAGGGATTGACGAGAATGGTCGGGGGGACCTCGACGCCCGAACCGCGCTTCCCGGTCGCCTCGACCATGTAGAGGAGGGCGCGGACCGGCGCCGCCACTTGCGGCGCGGCCAGCCCGGTCCCGGAGTACTCGACCATCGTCTCGCGAAGGTCTTCGAAGAGCCCCCGGAAGCGCCCGCGCTTCAGGTCCTTCGGCTCGATCTCCGTCGCCGGGCGGCGGAGAACGTCCGCGCCGAGCTTCATGACCTTCAGAATCGCCAACTCGCCCTCCCGGAGCGGATTCTAGGAGCAGTCCGGGGAAAGTCTCGCCCCTCTCCGAGCCCGAGGGGTCCGGGGGGCCGTGCCTCGCGTGGCCTGACGGACGGCGCGGACGATCGCCGACCCGTGGTCCGGGGGGCGGCGAACAGCGCCCCCCTTCGAGCCACGACGCCCCAGGGAAGCCGTTCGCGAAGGGGAAAGAGATGGTGCCCAGGGGCGGAGTTGAACCGTCGACACCGCACTTTTCAGGCGCGTGCTCTACCAGCTGAGCTACCTGGGCACCCTGCGCGCCGCGGCATGTTCCTTGCGGACGATCCCTCGACGCGACGCCCGGCGTTATACCGGCGGCCGCTAGAATAGTCAACGCGGACGGTCGCGCCGCACTCCCCGAAAGAGACGAAATGAAACGAACGCGGCGGCTCCTCCTCGCCCCCCTCCTCCTCTCCTCGCCGTTCCTCCTCGGCCAGGAGAATGTGACACCCGGAACGGCCTACAGGCCGCAGGATCCCGAGCCCGTCTGGGCGACGTCCTTCGCCGGGGCCGTCGACCGCGCCCGGTCGATGCCGAACGGGCGCATTTTCGTCGAGCTGCTCGAAGAGCCGTGCCCCCAGTGCGAGCGAATGGCGAGCCTCGTGTACCCCTCGGCCTCCTTTCGGGCCTTCATGAGAGACAAGGTCCCCGTCAGCCTCCTTCGCGGTTCACCCGACGGCGCCCGACTCTCCGAGCGCTTCGGAGTCCGCTCCAGCCCGGCGTGGCTCGTCCTGACGCCTGACCTCCTCCTCGCCGGCAAGCAGGAGGGGGCTTCGAACCAGTCGACCTGGATCGACCGCTTCATCGCGACGGAGCGCGACTGGGCCCTCTTCCGGCAGAAGCTCGCCAGGGAGAAAGCCGCCCCGGATGACCTCGAAGCATCTCTCGCCGTGGGCGAGGAGGCCTATCGCCGCTACGGTGACGCGATGGCCGAGGAGCGCTTCCGGCGTGTCGCCGACGATCCGAAGGCCCCGAACGACCTGCGAGAAAGGGCCCTTTCCTTTCTCGCGTCGATCGCCCTCGAGAATCGGCGATTCGACGAAGCCGAGACGGACCTGAAGAAGATCCTCGCCACCACGAAGGACCCGGTCCTCAGGGACAAGGCCGAGCTCCGCCTCGCGGACGTCGACCTCGGCCGGGGGGATCGTTTGAAGGCGGCGGAGCGCCTCGGGGCTTTCCTCGCGGAGCACCCGAAATCTTCTCTTCGGCCTCAGGCCGAGGAGCTCCTCAAAGCCCTCGGCGCCGCCAAGTGAGGAAGGACCCGGAAATGACGCCTCGCATCCTGCGGCGGTTCGCCGCGACCGCTGCACTCCTCGTGTTCTCCGCCGCGCCCCTGTCGGCGCAAGGAATCGACGCCCCTTCCGTCGTTTCGGTCCGTCTCGCGTCGGATTCCGAGAAGCTCGTCGCAGGCCAGCCCTTCCGGCTCGCCCTCGTCGCCACGATCGCGCCGGGATGGCACGTCAACTCCGACGAGCCCCTCGAGGACTACCTCATCCCGACCGAAGCGGCCGTCGCGCCGGCCGCGGGGCTGTCGTTCACGGCCCCCGCCTACCCCGCCCACAGGGAGCAGAAGCTCCCCTTCTCCGATCAGCCTCTCGCTCTCTTCGACGGCGAGACCGTCATCGTCGTCGAAGGGACGGCCGCTGCCGATGCCGTCCCCGGCCCGAGGACCCTCCTCGCCACCCTCGATTTCCAGCCCTGTAACGACGCCCAGTGCCTCGCCCCGGCCCAGGTCGAGGCGAGGCTCCAGATCGAGGTCGCGCCAGCCGGGACGGCCGTCACCCCGGCAAATGCCGCGCTCTTCCCGCTGGCCGGGGCCCGCGCCGCCGACGGCACCGCCCCGGCAGCCGAGGGAGCTGCGCCCACACCGCCGGCCGACTCCGGTCCCTTCGCCGGCCGCTCCCTCCCCGCCATCCTCGGCCTCGTCTTCCTTGCGGGCCTCGCCCTCAACCTGACCCCCTGCGTTTACCCCCTCATACCGATCACCGTCGGGTTCTTCTCGCGCCAGAGCGAGGGGAAGACGAGCCGCACCTTCGGCCTCGCCCTCGCGTACGTCCTCGGGATGAGCGTCACCTACTCGGCCCTCGGCGTTTTCGCGGCCCTCTCCGGCTCCCTTTTCGGCTCCTGGTTGCAGAAGCCGGCCGTCCTCGTCGTCATCGCCCTCGTCGTCCTCGCGCTCGCCCTTTCGATGTTCGGTCTCTACGAGCTCCAGGCCCCGCACTTCATCACCGACCGGACCGGGAGCAAGGCCGGAGTCGCCGGTGCTCTCACGATGGGCCTCTTCGTCGGCTTCGTCGCGGCGCCCTGCATCGGGCCGTTCGTCCTCTCGCTCCTGACCTACGTCGCGCAGCAGGGCTCGGCCGCGCTCGGCTTCGGCCTCTTCTTCACCCTCGCGATGGGGCTCGGCCTCCCCTATCTCGTCCTCGGCACCGTCTCCGGAAGCCTCAAGGCGATGCCCCGGTCCGGCGAGTGGATGATCGCCGTCCGCAAGGTCTTCGGATTCCTCCTCGTCGCCCTGGCCGCCTGGTTCCTCCGCCCGCTCCTCCCTGAGCGCGTCTTCGACTTCGCCGTCGCGATCCCGCTGATCGCGGGCGGCGTCTGGTTCCTCTTCCTCGAGAGTTCGGGCTCCTCCCTCGGCTGGTTCCGGTGGACGAAGCGCGTCGTCGGCATCGCGCTCCTGGCTTCGGCCGTCCCTTTCCTCCTCCCTGCGAAGAAGGGCGAGGCCCTCGCCTTCCAGTCCTACTCCGACGCCGCCCTCGCCGAGGCGGCTGCGGCGGGCAAGCCGGTCGTCGTCGACTTCTACGCGGACTGGTGCCTCCCGTGCAAGGAGCTCGAGAAGTTCACCTTCACCGACCCGGGCGTGAGACAGGCGCTCGAGCACTGGGTACTGCTCAAAGCCGACCTGACGAAGAGCTCTTCCCCGGAGGTCGCCGCGCTCCGGACGAAGTGGAATATCCAGGGGGTGCCGACGATGGTCTTCCTCGGGCCGGACGGGAAGGAGTCGAAGCCCCGCGTCGTCCAGTTCGAGAAGCCGGCCGCCTTCCTGTCGCGATTCCCGAAGTGAGGTCCCCAGGGGAGTGCCGCCCGGCGCTCCCCGGACCCGCGCTCAGGCCCTCGTCGTGCGTCCCAGCTTGACGGCCAACGCCGCCTTCGCGGCCCGCCGCTGGGCTTCCTTCTTCGTCGCGCCCGAGCCCGTCGCCGAGATCTCCTCGTCGTAGACGACCTCGAAGACGAACTCCTTCAGGTGGTCCGGTCCGCTTTCCGACAGGAGCCGGTAGGACGGAAGCGGCTTTCCCTCCCCTTGCGCGAGCTCCTGCAGCGCCGTCTTGTAATCGTGGAACGAGAGCTCTCCAGGGTCGAGCTCCGCGACGGCGTCGGCGAAGAGCCTGCGGGCGACGCTCCGGGTCGCGGACAGCCCCGCGTCGAGCGTGATCGCCGCGAAGACCGCCTCGAACGCGTCGGCGAGGAGCGACTCCCTCACGCGCCCCCCCGATCGGCTCTCCCCGGCCGCCAGCAGCAGTGCCTCTCCGATGCCCAGATCCCTGGCGAGCCTCGCAAAGCTCGGTTCCGAGACGAGGTGGGAGCGCGCCTTCGAAAGCTGCCCCTCCCGGAAGTCCGGAAACGCCTCGAAGAGCATCTCAGCCACGAGAAAGCCGAGGATGCTGTCTCCGAGGAACTCCAGCGTCTCGTTGTCCTCGAGCGCCTCCGACCGTGGCGCCTCGTTCGCATACGAGGAGTGGGTGAGGGCCCGTTCGAGGAGCGACCGGTCCAGGAATCGGTAGCCGAGGGCCTCCTCGAGAAACGTCAGCCGCTGGTCGCGTGTCACGGGGCGATGGTAGCGAATGGCGGGAGCCGCGTCTCCCTATTCATCCTGGCCCAGACGGGTGATCTCACGACGAGTCTACGAGAGAGGAATCTCCTGGCATCGGCGCTGTGAGAGCGGCGGAAATCGAGCACCTATTCATCGGTTGCCTCGGTAGAGAAAGGACGAAGAACCGAACCACGGAGGACTCGAAATGCCGAATGGCGGCTCAGATTGCTGCGGAACGTGCTGGTTCGACGCACGCAACCAGGGCCGGGCCGGCAGCGGCTCCGCCGACTCCTCGATCCCGAACCTTGAAAAGGTTCTTCTTATCTCCAAAAGTTCACATCCGGCAGCGGCTCCGCCGACTCCTCGATCCCGAACCACTGCCTAATTCGCTCACTCGAGATCGAGAACGCCTCCTACACCTACTGCGGAAATCACCCGCACCGGAGGCCCCACGGTGATCCGGTTCCCATCGGACCCGTGTTCGTCGTCGTCGACGAGCGGGACCGGACGACGCGCCCGGGGACTCCCCTGATCGAGCCGGTTTTCTACGGCAGGAAGATCTGGCAGCTCTCTCCCGACACCGAGGAGATCCGCATCCACCTCCTCGACCTCCTCAGAGGCATCCAGGAAGAACCCGCCCATGAGCACGACTCCGGGGTCTACACCGACGAGTTCGTCGTCTGGCAGCTCGGGCAGTTCAGAGAGCCCCGTGCCGTTCCGGATCTCCGCCGGATTCTGGCCTTCTCACCTGCTGCAGCCACGGAGGGCCCGCACCCCCGGACTCGGGCGCGCCTGATCGCGACCGCGCGAGAGGCGCTCTCCGCCCTCGGCGAACAGGCTCCCTGACGGAATCGATCACCGCGGCCCTCTTGTCTGTAGCATCCTCTGATTCCCGCGAAGGCGGCGAGCCCTCGGACTTCGATTTCCGCGGAGGACTGACGACGTGAAGGCCGACTCGAAGCGTTGGACGCAGATCGAGGCGTCGCGGTTCTCTCACGAGAAGGAAGCCCTCGACCACCTTCGGGAGGCCCTCCCCGACCAGGAACCGTACCGGGGCTGGTCGAATCTCGAGTTCGTGGCGCGGGACGGCTCCATCAACGAAGTCGACGCCCTCGTCCTGACGCGCAAGGGTCTCTTCCTCGTCGAGATCAAGAGCCGCGGCGGGTGCCTCTCCGGCGACGCCGGCACCTGGACCTGGAACGCGGGTCGCCGCGAGGTCGTTACCGACAACCCCCTCTACCTCGTGAACACCAAGGCGAAGCGCCTCAAAGAGCTCCTCCGGAGCCAGAAGGCGCTCGAGAAGTACCCGATCCCCTATGTCCACGCCGTCGTCTTCTGCTCGGCGAAGGACCTCGCCGTGCGGCTCACCCCCGAGGGGCGGACGCTCCTCTTCGGCCGCGACGACCGAACCGAGCTCCCCGGAATCGGGAGGTTCCTCACGGAGACGTCGCAGGACGAGCTCGCCGACTCGAAGTTTCGCGCCGTCGACGCCAGCCTCGCCAGGGCCATCACCCGCGCCGTCGACGAGGCCGGCATCCGGCCCTCCCAGCGCCTCCGGCGGGTCGGCAGCTACAAGCTCGGCGAGCTCCTCCTCGAGGGGCGCCACTTCCAGGATTTCGTCGGCACCCACGACACCCTCCCGAACGAGCACCGCCGGGTCCGCATCTACGGCGTCCCGACCGCCGAGCCCCTCTCGCGCGACTCGATCGCCCGCGCCGCGAAGCGCGAGTACCAGCCCCTCTCCGCCGTCGAGCATCCCGGAATCCTGAAGGTCCTCGACTACGTCCAGCACGACCTCGGGCCGACACTCCTCTTCGAGCACCTCCCGGGGGCCGTCCGACTCGACCACTTCCTCGCCGAGCGGGAGAAGGGCCTCGACCTCTATGCCCGGCTGAAGCTCCTCCGCCAGGTCGCCGAGGCGCTCCAGAACGCCCACGAGCACCGGCTCTCCCATCGCGCCCTCGGGCCGCAGAGCCTCCTCGTCCTCGACCCCGAGGCCCCCGAGCCGAGGGTGAAGATCTTCAACTGGCAGACGGACCTCCGCGAGGCGTCCAGCGCCCTCAGCCGCGGGATCACAGGCACCGAGCACATCACCGAGCTCGTCGAGGACGGCGCGGGCGCCTACATCGCCCCCGAGGCAGCTACGGACCCTCTGGCCGAAGGGCCTCTCCTCGACGTCTTCTCCCTCGGCGCTCTCGCCTACCGCCTCTTCTCCGGCTCGCCCCCGGCGGAGAACGCCTCCGGGCTGCGGAACGTCCTCGCCGCCGGCAGGGGCCTGAACCTCTCCGCCGCCGCCGACGGCGTCTCCGAGACCCTCCGGAACCTCGTGAAGACGGCGACGCACCCCGAGGTCACCCACCGCCTCGGCTCCTCCGGAGAGTTCCTCGAGGGGCTCGAGGCCGTCGAGGAAGAGTGGACCCGCCCCGCCGACGGCTCCGTGGCCGACCCCGACGCGGCAGGGCCGAAGGACAAGCTCCAGAAGGGCTTCACCGTCGTCCGGCGCCTCGGCACGGGCTCCACGGCCATTGCGTTCCTGGTGACCCGCGAAAGCGACAAGCGGCCCCACGTCCTCAAGCTCGCCCTGAACGCCGACCTGAACGACCGCCTCCGCGCCGAGGCGGAGGTCCTCCGGAAGCTCAGCTTCCCCGGGGTCGTCCGGTTCGTCGAGGTCGTCGAGATCTATGGCCGGGTCGGCCTCGTCCTCGACCAGGCCGGCGATCTCACCCTCGCTCAGCGCATCCGGGTCGACGGGCGCCTCCCCCTCGACCTCCTCCAACGCTGGGGCGAGGACCTCCTGAAGGCCGTCGCCTACCTCGAGGAGATGGGCGTCCCGCACCGCGACCTCAAGCCCGACAACCTCGGCATCGCCCGCATCGGGAAGGACGATGCCCTTCACCTCGTCCTCTTCGACTTCTCCCTCTCCTGCACCTCCCTCGAGGCGATCCACGCGGGGACCCGCCCCTACCTCGAGCCCTTCCTTGCCGAGAGGAAGCCCCGGCGTTGGGACCTCGCCGCCGAGCGGTGGGCGGCAGCCGTCACCCTCCACGAGATGGCCACCGGCTCGCACCCCGCCTGGGGCGATGGCCGGAGCGACCCGGCTTCCCTCACCTGCGAGGCGACGATCGACGCCGACCACCTCGAGCCGTCCGTCAAGGAGCCCCTCGACGCCTTCTTCCGGAAGGCCCTCCGCCGCAGCCCCCGCGACCGCTTCGACAACGCCCAGGAGATGCTCTGGGCCTGGCAGAAGGCGTTCACCGACGCCGCCCGGCCCGCCCTCACCACGGGCCACGACGAGGTCGTCGACGTCCGGGCGCTCATCGCCGCGGCCCGCCCGGAGAGCCCTCTCGCCGAGGTCGGGCTCTCGCCGAACGCCCTGAGCGCCCTCGACCGGGCCGGGATCACGCTCGTCCGCGACCTCCTCGCCCTTCCCCCCAGGCGGCTCGGGCACCTGCGCGGGGCCGGCAGCCGGACCCGGAAGGACCTCGTCGACGTCGCTGCCCTGCTCCGGGCACGCTTTCCCGGGACGACCGCCCCGGAAGCCGAGACCGAGCCGCAGGCCGACTCCGACCTCCCCGAGGCGTTCAGCCTCGATGCCCTCGTCGCGCAGCTCCTTCCGAAGAAGATCCGGAAGGACGCCACCACCGAGCCCCGCCTCCTTCGTCTCGCCCTCGGCCTCGACCCTCTCCTGAAGGTGAAGGGGGGTTCCTGGCCGGCGCAGAACGACGTCGCCCGCGAGATCGGCATCTCCCAGCCCCAGGTGAGCCGCACGCTCACGAAGGCCCGCGAAAGCTGGATCCGGAATCGCAACGTCACCCGCGTGAGAGACGAGGTGGCCGAGGCCCTCCGCGTCAGCGGAGGCGTCCTCTCCGCCGCCGAGCTCGAGCGCCTTCTCCTCGCGGCGCGCGGTTCCGCCGAGGAGGAGCCCGTCCGGACCCGCCACGCCCGGGCCGTCGTCCGGGCCGCGTGGGAGACGGAAAGAGGGATGAAGGACCCGCGGTGGGTCCTCCACCGGGCTGGCGACCAGGTCATCCTCGCCCTCACCGACGAGCTCGCCGCCTGGGCGGATCGCCTGGGGAACAAGGCGGACCAGCTCGCCGCCCAGGACCCTCTCCCCTCTCCCCAGCGCGTCCTCGAGGCCCTCCAGGCGCTTCCGGCGCCTCCCCCGCCCTCCGGCGTCGAACCGTTCAGCGGCGCCCGGCTCGTCCGCCTCGCTGCTTCCGCGTCCGCCCTGGCCGCCGTCTCGAGCCGCGTCGAGCTCCACCCGCGCGGTCTTCCCGCCGCGAGGGCTCTCAAGCTCGCCGGCGGCGCCGTCCTCTCTGCGGCCCTTCTCACGCCGGACCAGCTCCAGGAGCGGGTTCGCGCGCGATACCCCGAGTCGGAGCCCCTCCCGGGCCGGCCGGCCCTCGACGACCTCCTCTCCGAGGCGGGCCTCGAGCTCCGATGGGTTCCGGGAGACGGAGCTCGCCCGGGAGGCTTCGGCCAGCCCACGATCCACGTCGACGGGCTTTCCTCCCAGACCGTCAGCCAGACGACCGCACCCCGTGCCGGCACGGCTCCCATCTCCCCCGTCCCGGCCGACGGCGACGCCGCGGCGTTCGACGCGCGGCTGAAGCGCATCGCCGCCGCGGGCGGCTACCTCGTCCTGATGACCACCCCCAGTCACCTCACACGAGTGGAGGAGGCCCTCCGGCGCCGCTTCGGCGTCACGGCGCTCAGCCTCGAAGGCGAGCTCCTCCGCGAGATAAAGGAAGCCGCCCGGGAGGCCGGCGCCGACTGGCGCGTCGTTCTCGAGGCCGATGCCGCTTCCCCGGGCTCCCTCGACTGGACGAACCTGCGCTCCCTCTTCGGCCTCGCCCTCCCGAAGGTCGAGGAGCGCCTCGATTCCGCCCAGAGCCCCCTCCTCCTCACCTGGCCCGGTCTCCTCGTCCGGTACGACCGCCTCGATGTTCTCGACCGCCTCCGCGACCGGCACACCCGCGCCGGGGCTGCGGGCGCCGCCTGGCTCCTCGTCGCCGCCGACGAGCAGAGCGAGCTTCCCGTCCTCGACGGCGAGCCCATCCCCGTCCTCAGCCCCGCCCAGTACGCCCGCGTGCCGCACGCCTGGCTCGAGGCGGCGGAGGCCGGCTGACGGGCCGGCACGATACGTATAATCGGCACGGAGGTCATACGTACATGCCCAAGCTCACGCTCAGCGTCGACGACGACGTCATCCGGATGGCGAAGGGCTGGGCGGCGCGGGAAGGGACGTCCGTCTCTCAGCTCGTCGAGACCTTTCTGCGGGAAGCCTCCACGCTCCCGGAGGGTCCCGGCCCCGGAGCCCCTCCGGTGCTCCAGCGCCTCCGCGGCTGCCTGAAGGGCCTCGACGTCGAGGCGCACCGGCGCCACCTCGAGGCCAAGTACCGGTGAAGCGCCTCCTCCTCGACGTCAACGTTCTCCTCGACGTCCTCCTCGACCGCGACCCCTGGGTCGAGTCCGCCTCGGCCCTTTGGGCCGCGATCGAGTCCGGCAAGGCGCGCGGCTTCATCCCGGCCCACGGCGTCACGACCCTCCACTACCTGATGAGGAAGGGGCGTGGCGCCGCCTTCGCCGACAGGGGCATCGCCGACCTACTTTCCGTTTTTGGGGTCGCCCGCGTCGACGATCGCGTCCTGAAGGCGGCTCTCGCCCTGCGCTTCCCCGACTTCGAGGACGCCGTCTGCGCCGCCGCGGGCGCTGCCGCCCGCTGCGACCTCCTCGTCACCCGCGACCCGGCGGGCTTCCGCGGGTCTCCCGTGGAGGTCGCCTCTCCCGGCGAGGCGCTCGTCCGCCTCTCCCGCCACCGAAAGGCCGCCCCGCGCCGCAAATGATCGACTCCCCGCGCCTTCTCGCCGACCTCCGAAAGCTCCTCGTCCGCCTCGAGGACCACCTCCGCACCCGCGCCGACGAGGACGCCGCCACGGGCGCGCACCTCAAGGCCGAATACGGCAAGGCCCGCGACGCGGGGCGCACGGCCCTCGCCTACGAAGCCTAGCGGGAGTTTACTGAGAACAGGTTGGCCGTTTGGTGGCGCGCTGACTAGGTGCCTCCAGCAGAAGAAGTTATGGCGTCGGCCTTTGTCGATTCTTGTATTACCCTATATCCAGACGCGTCAGCTTGATCAATCGTGTTCGCCAGGTTCGACTCTAAAGCGCTGCCGATGCTGTTCGCTTTCCTTGACATCCGACGGCGACAAGTATATGTATTACCCTGTATGGCTTCGCTCGTATCCAAGAAGAAGGGGCACAAGCTCTACTACTACGTCGTCGAGAGCGCCCGCGTCGATGGCAAGCCCCGCATCGTCCACCAGACTTATCTGGGCACCGCCGAGAAGGTGGCGGCCTTGGTGCAGGACCGATCGGCGCCGTTGCCGCTGGAGGCCTCCTTCAGACAGGCGGGTCTGCCGGGCGCCCTGTGGTGGGCCGCGAAAGAGACGGGCGTATTCGACTTGCTGCACGCGCACTGGCCCGCGCCACGTTCGGGTCCCTCAACGGCGCACTACCTGCTCCTGGCTGCGTTGCATCGGATCTGCGAACCGGAGCCCAAGACGGACGTGGCCGCCTGGTACGACAAGACCATTCTGCCGTCGCTCTGGCATTTGCCGTCCGAGCGGTTCACGTCCCAGGCCTTCTGGGATTGCTTCGATCAGATCCAGCTCGGGCCTCTCCAGGTCGAGAAGGTGGACGACCGCGACGACCTCGACCGGGCCCAGATGCGGTTGCTCGGCTTGTGGCAGGACCGGCAGATGGTGGGCCCGCGGGTGCTGTCCTACGACGCGACGAACTTCTACACGTTCGTGGCCGCCACGAATGACCGGAACACGATCGCTCGTCGAGGACACAACAAGCAAGGGCGGAACAACCTGCGGCAGATCGGTTTGTCTTATGTGCTCGACGGAAATCACGGCCTCTCGCTCTACCACCACGTCTATCCGGGGAACCTGTCGGACACCGAGGAGTTCTCGACCTCCCTGCCTCGCCTGATGCGGTTCTTGGACGACAACCGGATCGCGCGCGACAGCGTCACGCTGGTGTTCGACAAGGGATCGGCGGCACTCCCCGATACGCTTGCTCTGGAGCAAGCGGGGGTCGGCTGGGTGTCGGCCCTCCCGTGGAATCAGGCACCCCCGGAGTTCCGGGAGCACCCCCTGGACCAACTGACGGCCCTCAGCAGCGATCATCCCGGAGTCCAGACGGCCCATTCCAAGCAGTTGGTGCATGGCCAGGAGCGGCTCTGTGTGCTGAAGTACTCCGCCTCCTTCCTCAGCGAGCAGATCCACGGCCTGAGCACGAGCTTGGCCACGGCGATCCAGGCCCTTCGGCGACTGGCACATGATCTGGCCAAGCCGGACTGTCGCCTCACCGAGAGCCAGATCCGCACGAAGATCGCCCGACGGTTGACGTCCGCGCAGTTCCTGGAGGTCCTGATCCGCCCGACCCTGACCCACACGGATGGCCGATGGCGGTTGCAGTTCGACGTCGACACGGCCGCCTTTCATCAGCTGATGACCCACCGTCTCGGCCGAACCGTGCTCATGACGAATCGCCTGACTTGGTCTGCCGAGGAGGTCGTTGCCGCGTACGGGGCGCAGCAGAATGTCGAGCAGGTGTTTCGGGGCCTCAAGGACGGCGACTGGCTGGGGTGGGGACCGATGTACCACTGGACCGATCACAAAATCCGGGTCCACGCCTTTTCCTGCATGCTGGGTCTTTCCTTGTTGAACTACGTGCATTCCCGCGCCCGGCGCGTGTGCCCGCAGATCACGATCGAGCAGCTGAAGACGGAGCTCGCGGCAATCCACGAATTCGTCCTCCTCTACCCGCCGCTGGGAGACAAGGGCCCCCCGCGGACGGTCACCATCCAGGGCAAGCACACGTTCACGCAGCTCCTTTTGGCCCAAGAATTCGGCCTTAGGACGCCGACGCCAACCAGCGACAGGAAACCCCGCGTGGGTAAGACACAAAAGCGCTCGTAACCTGTTGCGGCGAATCCACTTGGGTCTCCGTGCTGCCCCTCCCGCAGTAAACTCCCGCTAGGCTCCTCGTCCCGCTGGCTCAGGGACGCCCCGTCCTCCTCATCGTCCTGGACGGGATGAGCTACGGGGTCTTCCGCTCCCTCGCTCAGGAGCTCGCCGCCGCGGGATGGAGGGAGCTGGCCCCGGTCCACGTCGGGAGGCGACTGTCCGGGCTCTCCGCGATTCCGTCCGTGACGGAGGTCTCCCGGACGAGCCTCCTCTGCGGAACGCTCGCGGTCGGAGCCAGCGCGGATGAAAAGAACGGCTTCTCGAAGGACCCCGGACTCCTGGCCGCCAGCCGCTCCGGGAGGCCGCCGGTTCTCTTCCACAAGGCCGAGCTCACGGGTCCGGGCGGTGTAGGGGTTTCTCCATCCGTTCTCGAGAAGATCGAGAAGCCGGAGAACCAAGTCGTCGGTGTGGTCCTGAACGTCGTGGACGACCACCTCCTCAAGGGTGACCAGCTGCACGTCAGATGGACTCTCGTGAGCCTTCAGCCGCTCCGAGCACTCATGGAGGCCGCGAGCGCCGCCGGTCGGCTCGTCGTCATGACAGCCGATCACGGTCACATCGTCGAACGCGAGCTGAGCTTCCGCACGGCAAGCGATTCCGGAGAGCGGTATCGGCCCCCGACTTCTCCCCCGCTCGACGATGAGGTCGTTCTCGAAGGTACGCGCGTCCCTGCCGCCTTCGGCGGGAAGGTGATCGCTCCGTGGAGCGAGAGGGTCCGGTACGGCCAGAAGAAGAACGGGTACCACGGAGGCGCCACGCCCCAGGAGATGGTCGTCCCACTGGCTGTCTGGACGGCGACCGATGAGCGCCCCGCGGGGTGGGAGGTACTGCCCGCCGACCTGCCGACCTGGTGGAATTCAGACGGGGTGGTCGCGGTTTCGGCTGCCTCTCCGGCGGCGAGGACAGGCGCTCCGTCGAAGGCGGCAGAGGTACAGCAGCTCGAACTGGTCCCGCCACCCGACGGGGACTGGATCGGGAGGCTCCTCGCCTCGCCGGCGTACGCCGGCCAGAAGGGAGCCCACGGGAGGCTCCAGGGAGTGGACGAGCACGTCCGGGCTTTGCTTTCCGCCCTCGAGGCCCTGGGTGGGCAGGCGACGAAGGCTGCTCTGAGCCGGAAGATGGCGCTCCCGGCATTCAGGCTCGCAAGCGTCCTGCCAGCCGTCCGACGCCTTCTGAACGTCGACGGCTATTCCGTAATCTCCATAGACGACGGCTCGGAGACCGTAGCCTTGAACAAGGATCTCCTCGAGTCCCAGGTCGATCTGCGATGAGAGAAGGAGAGCGAGTCGTGATCAGCCCGCAGCGCCGCGCCGACATCCTCGACGCCCTCCGACGAGGCACCGTGCCCCGGAGCAGCCTCGACGTCCTCGCTGTGGGGCTCGACAGGTTCGAGTCGGTCCTGGAGGAGGAGCTCTCCCGGGTGCGCGCGGGCGGGAGCGGTTTCAAGGCCGTCCGGGGTGAATACGGAAGCGGCAAGACCTTCTACGGGCGGTGGCTGCAGGAACGGGCTCGGAGGCTCGGCTTCGCGACGACCGAGGTCCAGGTCTCGGAGACGGAGACTCCCCTCCACCAGCTCGGGACGGTCTACCGGAGACTCGTCGAGCGCCTCGCGACGAGCGACGCGCCGGAGAACGCCTTCCGGGCCGTTCTGGACGGCTGGTTCTTCTCCCTGGAGCAGGACGTCCTCGCCGAGGGGCAGCTCCGCCAGGACGACCACGAGGCCCTCCTCGAGGCGACGGCAGTCCTCATGGAGAAGCGGCTCGCCGCGATCGGTCGGACGGTCCCCGCCTTCGCTGCGGCCCTCCGGGCCTACCGAAGAGCCCTTGCCGACGGAGAGACGGATATGGCCGAGGGCCTCATCGCCTGGCTCGCCGGGCAGCCGAACGTCGCGGCGAAAGTGAAGCGATTCGCCTTCGTAAAGGGAGAGGTCGACCACTTCACCGCCATGGGATTCCTTCAGGGTCTCCTCGTCGTCCTCCGCGATTCGGGCTTCGCCGGCCTCGTCTTCGTCCTCGACGAAGTGGAGACGCTCCAGCGGATGCGGGGAGACGTGCGGGACAAGGCCCTGAACGCCTTGCGCCAGCTCATCGACGAGGTGGACGGGGGCAGGTACCCGGGCCTCTACCTCGTCGTAACGGGAACCCCGACGTTCTACGACGGGCCAATGGGTACCCAGCGGCTCGCCCCGCTCGCCCAGAGACTCCACGTCGACTTCTCGGGAGAGCCCCGCTTCGACTACCCGCGCGCCGTCCAGGTACGGCTTCAAGCTTTCTCTCGTGCCCTCCTCGAGGAGGTGGGCCGAAGAGTCCGGGATCTCTACGCCGATGGCGCGAACGGTCGGCAGCGGGTCCTTGCCCTCGCGGACGACGCCTACGTCGCAGCGCTCGCGTCGGCTGTCATAGGGGAACTCGGAGGAAAGGTCGGCGTCGTGCCGAGGATCTTCCTGAAGAAGCTGGTCGCCGAGGTCCTTGACCGGATCGACCAGTTCGGCGACTTCGATCCGCGGAGGGACTACCGCCTGACCATGGCGGAGGCCGAGCTGACCCGCCAGGAGCGGAGCGCCCGCGCCGCCCGGGACCCGGACGAGATCGAGCTTCCCGAGTGAGCGAACCGTTCGACCGGCTTCACCCGGCGGTCCAGCACCACGTCGTGAACTCCCTCGGCTGGCAGAGTCTCCGGCCGCTCCAGAACCTGTCCATCGAGCCCGTCCTCGCGGGCGACCACGCCCTCCTCCTGGCGCCGACGGCCCAGGGGAAGACGGAGGCGGCCTTCCTGCCCCTCCTCTCACGGATGCTGACGGAGGAGTGGCGTGGCCTGTCGCTCCTCTACGTCTGCCCGCTCCGTGCCCTCCTGAACAACCTCCACCCCCGACTCGAGCGTTACGCCGGGTTCGTCGGGAGACGGGCCGGGCTCTGGCACGGAGACGTTCCCGATTCCGTCCGCCGGAAGATCCTCGCCGATCCGCCGGACGTCCTCCTGACGACCCCGGAGTCGATCGAGGTGATGCTCACCTCGCGACGGGTCGATCGGCCCTGGCTCTTCGGGCATCTGCGGGCCGTCGTCATCGACGAACTTCACGCCTTCGCCGGGGATGACCGGGGCTGGCACCTCCTGTCGGTTCTCGAACGGGTCAGCCGATTCGCCGGACGAGACGTCCAGCGGATCGGGCTCTCGGCCACGATCGGGAATCCCGAGGCCCTCCTCGAGTGGCTCGCCGGCTCGAGCGCGGGGCCGCGCCGGGTCGTCTCCGCTCCGCAGGGCGCCGCCGCCGAGGCGGACGTCAAGGTCGACCACGTTGGGAGCATCGAGAACGCCGCCCACGTCGTTTCGAGACTCTTCCCTGACGATAAGCGCCTCGTCTTCTGCGACAGCCGCTCCCGTGTGGAGGATCTGACCTACTTCCTGCGCGAGAACGGCGTCGCGGCGTGGGCCTCCCACAGTTCTCTCTCCGCCTCCGGGAGGCGGCAGGCCGAGGCTGCCTTCGCCGAAGGCGGTAGCTCGGTGATCGTCGCGACGAGCACGCTCGAGCTCGGCATCGACATCGGCGACCTCGACCGGGTCATCCAGGTCGACTCCCCCGGAACCGTATCGTCCTTCCTCCAGAGAATGGGCCGGACCGGGCGGCGCCCAGGCACGCGCCGGAACGACCTCTTCCTGACGACCAGCCGCGACTCGCACCTCCTCTCTTGCGGCCTCGTCCGGCTCTGGGCAAAGGGCTTCGTGGAGCCCGTCGTGCCGCCGGCTTCGCCCTACCACATCCTCGCCCAGCAGATCCTCGCCCTGACCCTCCAGAACGGGGGTCTCTCGAGGGCGGGCTGGAGGGACTGGGTCGCCGGTATGCCGGGCTTCCGAGCTCTCCCTCCCGCAGACCTCGACCGCGTCGAAGCGCACCTCCTCGAGGAAGGTTTCCTTTTCGACGACGGTGGCCTCCTCTCCTTCGGGCCGGAGGCCGAGGACAGTTTCGGTGGGCGGAAGTTCCTCGAGCTCCTCTCCGTCTTCTCTTCCGACCCGCTCTTCTCCGGCCGGTACGGCTCGACCGACGTCGGAAAGGTCGACCCGGCCACCTTCCAGCTGGCCCGGGAAGGCGCCCCCGTTCTCCTCCTCGGCGGGCGCCCGTGGCGTGTTACACAGCTCGACCGGCGGGAGCGGATCGCCTACGTGGAACCGGCCCGCGAGGAAGGGCGCTCCCTCTGGCTCGGCTCGGGAGCACCCCTCTCCTTCGCGGTCTGCCAGTCCATCCGGGGCGCCCTCGTGGACCCGACGAGCGTCCCCGGCCTCACCAAGCGCGGCACGGAGGCGCTTCAGAGCGCCATCGCTCTCTTCCCCGCTCTCACCTCGGCTTCGACCACCCTCCAGCAGGAAGCCCCTGAGAAGGTCCGTTGGTGGACTTTCGCCGGCCTCCGCGCGAACGCGGCGCTCTCCGAGCGGCTCGCCGAGCAGGGCCTGTCCGTGATCTCTCGCGACAACTTCGGAATCACCCTGCGGGAGCGGAGCACGATCCCGGTCGCTCAGGCCCTGGAGCGGCTCCGGGGCGCTCCGGTTGACCCCGCGCCCGGCGCCCTCGCCGAGGAGGCGCTTGACGGGCTCAAGTTCTCGGCCTGCGTCCCGAGGGACCTCGCCCTGGAGATGCTCCGGACGCGCCTCGGAGACCCGAGTGGGTTCGAAGCCACCTTGAACATCGAGCTTCAACGGGAAACGTAGAGCTGCCGCCGGCAGCCTCTCGACAGGAGGAGCCGAGACCGCTACGACGGACGTCCGCGAAGAGCTCGACTTCGAAGCCGACTGGGCAATGATCGACTGCGCTCTCCGCTTTGACGGCTATCGGCGGGCCGAGGAAACCCGCAAGGGCACCGACGACCTCTGGCTGCTGTTAGAGCCGTTCTCGAAGTCACTGACCCTCTCTGACGACCACGAAGAGAACCTCGCCACTTTCTTCATCCTCCAGCGGGATATCGGGAACGACGAGGCGTCTCACCTCTCCCCCCGCCGACACGTACATCGCCTTCCGACTCCTCTACCTGGCGCTCTGCGAAAAGCCCGTGCCGAGGCCCTACGCCTACCCGGAGGACCAGAGGGCCTGCAGACGTCGAAGGAGCCAGCGGGAGGCCATCGCTGCCGTGGCGCGCCGGGAAATCGTCCGTCTCGCGGAAGCCCGAGCAGCAAGCCTCAGAGAGGAGGAACGTCCGTACGGAGAAGCCCGGACGTGATCGTCATGGCGACGTCCATCGCGGCCAAACGCCCTTCGCGGTGCCCGGGGCTTCGCAGTTTGAGTATCGGGAGCCTGGGGCAACGTGTGGGCAACCCGCGCTTGTCTTTCCCAGCGTAATCTGCCGCAACTCATTGCCGGAGGAGGGACTCGAACCCTCACGACCCTTTCAGGCCTGGGGCTTTTAAGGCCCCTGCGTCTGCCATTCCGCCACTCCGGCCCTTCGAGGAAAGCCTCTGCTTCAGGCCGGAACGCTCTTTCCGACCGGCGTGAGCCAGCCGAACCGGTCGTCCACTTTTCCTTCCACGATGTCGAAGAAGGCCTGCTGGATCTTCGCCGTGAGCGGACCGCGGCGCCCGGCACCGACGACGATCCGGTCGACGGTGCGAATCGGCGTGATCTCGGCAGCCGTGCCCGTGAAGAAAAGCTCGTCGGCCGCGTAGAGCATCTCCCTGGGGAAAGCCCTCTCCTCGACCGTGATGCCCATCTCGGCCGTGAGCCGGATGACCGAGTCGCGGGTGATGCCCGGGAGGGCCGACGACGAGAACGGCGGCGTATAAACGCGGTCCTTCCAGACGACGAAGAGGTTCTCGCCCGAACCCTCCGAGACACGCCCGGTGTCGTCGAGGGCGATTCCCTCCTCGTAGCCGTTGACGATGGCTTCCATCTTTATGAGCTGGCTGTTGGCGTAGTTCGCCGTCGACTTGGCCATCGCCGGCATCGTGTTGGCGCCGAGACGCGTCCACGACGAGCAGCAGACGTCGACGCCTTTCTCCATCGCTTCCGGGCCGAGATACTTATCCCACGGGTAGCACCCGATCATCACGTCGACCGGGTTCGGGAACGGGTTCACGCCGAGCATGCCGAAGCCCCGGTACGCGAGGGGCCGGATGTAGCACGCCTCGAAATCGTTGGCCCGGATCGTCTCGAGGGTGGCAGCTTTGAGCTGCTCGAGCGTCCAGGGGATCCCCATCCGGTACATCTTCCCGGACCAGAAGAGGCGGTCGAGGTGCTCCTCGAGACGGAAGACCTCGGGTCCCCGCGCCGTGCGGTAGCACCGGATCCCCTCGAACACCCCTGAACCGTAGTGGAGCGCGTGCGTGAACACGTGGACCTTCGCATCGGCGAAGTCCACCAGCTTGCCGTTCATCCAGATCTTCTTGACGTCCTCGAAGGCCATCGACTCCTCCTGCGCGGCATGATATCCGCCCGGATGCGGAGAATCGGCTCAGCGGGCGTCGTCGTCGACCAGGAGCACGAGCGCGGCGACCACCGCCGTCTCGAGGCGAAGGATCCGGCCCCCGAGGCTGAACGGAACCGCGCCGGCCTCGTCGAGGAGGCGTTCTTCGGCGGCGTCGAAGCCCCCCTCCGGTCCGACGGCGACCGCGACGGAGATGTCGACGGTGAAGCCCCGGGCCCCGGAGGCGAGCCGGGGGGCGCCCGGACGGGCGACGAAGAGCGGACGGCCGCAGAGCGCGATGCCGGCGGCGAGAGGCTGCGGAGCGAGGACGTCCGGGACGAGGCTCCGGTCGCACTGCTTGGCCGCTTCGGCGGCGATCCGCCGGAACCGGTCGAGCTTCGCGGCCGCCGCGGCGACGTGGGCGCGCTGGGAGCGGACCGCCGCCACGAGAACGAACCGCGCGGCGCCGCATTCGGTCCCCTTCTCCACGGCCCACTCCACCCGGGCCAGCTCTCCCACTCCGAGGAGGACGGTCACGCGGCGCTGCGGTTCGCCCCTCACCGGAGCGAGCCCGCTCACGACGGCGTCCCGGCCGTCCGCCGAGAGGAGAGCCTCCGCGCGAACGCCGGCTCCGTCGAGCAGGACGACCCTTCCGCCCGGGCCCACCCTGGAGACCCTGAGGTGGCGAGCCTCCGCGTCCGGGAGGACGATCCTCTCCCCCGTTTGAAGTCGGGCTCCGGGGACGAGAACGCGCGGGGGCGAGCTCACGGCCGGACCGAGAGCGTGCCGAGCCACTCGCCTTCCGAGGCGAGCCGCCGCGGACGGAGCCCCGCGCCGCTGAGGAGCCGAAGGAACTCCTCCTCTCTCGCCACGAGCTGACCGGCCGTCACGAGAAAGCCACCCGGGCGGACGAGGGCCGCGAGGCCGGGCAGGAGCGGACCGACCTCCTCGTGAAGCATGTTCGCGACGACGAGGTCGAACCGCGCGCCGGGCGAGAGGCTCTCGAGAAGCCCTCCCCAGAACGCGCATCCGTCGATGCCGTTCCTGCGGGCGTTCACGCGGGAGGCCAGTGACGCTTCCAGGTCGAGGTCGAATCCGAACGCCTGCCTGGCACCCGCGGCACGGGCGGCCAGCGCGAGCGTCCCCGCACCGCAACCGACGTCGAGCACGGATCCCCCTGCGGGGACGAAAGACAGAAGCAGCCGGAGAGCGAGGCGGGTCGACTCGTGCGAGCCGGTCCCGAAGGCCCTTTCCGCCGGGAGAAGGAGCCGGCGGCGCCCGCCGGGATCTGCCGAGGCGGGATCATGGGGATCGAGGACGAGACCGCCGACCGCGACGGGCCGCTGGAGCGCGGCCGCCTCGGCCACCCAGTCCCGCTCGGCCTCGACGTCCCGGCCGAGGATCTCGAGTCCGGCCGCCTCCAGCCGTGCCGCCGCCTCGCCGGCCTCCTCTTCCGAGACCCAGACGGAGAGAACTCCGGTGCGGATGCTCCACGAGACGAAAAGCCCGGTCAGAGCCTCTTCCAGGGCCGGCTCGGAGGAGGGGGCGAGCGTGAACCGAACGGCGTCCGGCATCGCCGCCTCAGGTGGAGAAGAGGTCCCGGAGCTTCTCGAGGAAGCCCTTTTCCTCGCGCGTCGGGCTGCCCGCCTCTTCTTTCAGGACGTCCGCGAGCTTCTGGACCGCCTTCTTCTGCTCCGACGAGAGCTTCTTCGGGACCCGGATGGTGACGACGACGTGCTGGTCGCCTCGCCCGCGGCCGTCGACGCGCGGGATCCCCTTTCCGCGGAGATTGAAGGCCCGGCCGGCGGCCGTCCCCGCGGGAATCTCGAGCTCCTCGTCGCCGTGGAGCGTCGGGACGGTACATGTTCCGCCGAGGACGGCCACCGGGTAGGGAACCGCCCACGTCAGGACGACGTCGTAGCCCTCGCGCCGGAACTGCTCGTGCGCCTCCACCGACAGGACGACGTAGAGGTCTCCGGCAGCCCCCCCGGCGCGTCCGTGATTCCCCTCGCCCGTGAGCCGGAGCCGGGCGCCCGTGTCGACGCCGGCCGGAATCGCGATCGCGAGGGTCCGCTCGCGAAGGGTGCGGCCCTCCCCCTGACAGTCGTGACAGGGATCCTTGAGCTTTTCGCCCGCCCCCTGGCACTCGGGACAGGGCCTCTCCATGGCGAAGAAGCCCTGGCGGAACTGGACCCGGCCCCGCCCGCGGCAGACGCCGCAGGAGACCGTTCCACTCCCGCCCTTGCCGCCGGTCCCGTGGCAGGCGCCGCACCGTTCGAAGCGCCGCATCGGCAGGCTCTTCTCGGCGCCGAAGGCCGCCTCTTCGAAGGTCAGCGACAGGTCGGCGCGGAGGTCCTCGCCCGGGGACCGGCGCCCGCGGCGCCCGCCGCCCGACCCCATCCCGAAGAAGTCGCCCAGGATGTCGGCGAAGTCGACGAAGGCGTTCGGGTCGAACCCACCGGTCCCCCTGGTCCCCTCGTGCCCGTACCGGTCGTAGCGGGATCGCTTCTCGGGATCAGAGAGGATCGAATAGGCCTCCGCCGCCTCCCGAAACCGCTGCTCCGCCTCTGAATCGCCGGGGTTGCGGTCGGGGTGGTGGTTGAGCGCCAGCTTGCGATAGGCCGACTTGATCTGGTCCGGCGTGGCGTCGCGGGCGACGCCTAGGACCTCGTAGAGATCGCGGGATGTCGTCGTCAAGTGAGACCTCTCGAGGCTATTCCTTCTCGGGCTTCTCGCTCTTGTAGAGCATCGCCGCGGTCAGGATCCGCGAGACGCCCTGCATGTCGAGGAGGGCGTTGTCGATCTCGCCCCTCTCCTCGGCGGTCAGCACCTCGCGGGCATGCTGGAGCGTTCGGGCGATCCGGTCCCGCTCGTCATTGTTGAGGAGCTTGCCGAATTCGCGGAAGACCCGCTCGTTGCCGGTGATCTGCCCCTCGAGCTTGTTCTTGAGCTGGCGGACCACCTTGCGCTTCTGGTCGGCGTTCTTGTTCTCCTCGGCCTCCTGGATGATCTGGTCGATCTCCCCCTGCGAGAGGCCTCCCGCGGGGTTGATCTGGACCCCCTGTGCCCGGCCCGTCGCCATGTCGCGGGCCGAGACGTTCACGATGCCCGACGAGTCGATGGCGAACGTCACCTCGATCTGGGGGACGCCGCGGGCGGCCGCGGGGATGCCGACGAGATCGAACTTCCCGAGGGACTTGTTCTCGCGGGCGATCTCGCGCTCGCCCTGCAGGACGTGGATCTCGACCGTCGACTGGTTGTCGCTGACGGTCGTGAAGACTATCGAGTTCTTCGTCGGGATCGTCGAGTTCCTCTCGATGACCTTGACGAAGATGCCGCCGTGCGTCTCGACGCCGAGGGAGAGCGGCGTGACGTCGAGAAGGACGACGTCCTTGATCTCGCCCTGCAGGACCCCCGCCTGGATCGCCGCTCCGATGGCGACGACCTCGTCGGGGTTGATCGAGTGATTCGGCGGCTGGCCGAAGATCGACTCGACCATCTGCTGCACCTTCGGCGTCCGGGTCTGGCCGCCGACCAGGATGACGTTCTCGATCTGGTCGGGGCTCATCCCCGCGGCCTCGAGCGCATTGCGGCAGGGCCCGGCCGTCCGCTCGACGAGCTCCGAGACGAGCGCCTCGAACTGATCGCGTGTCAGGACCCTGTTGATGTGCTTCGGTCCGCCTGCGTCGGAAGCGATGAACGGCAGACCGATCGTCGTTTCCTGCGTCGTCGAGAGCTCGCACTTGGCCTTCTCCGCCGCTTCCTTGAGGCGCTGCAGGGCGAGGCGATCCTGGCGGAGGTCGATGCCGGTCTGGACCAGGAAGTCGGCGAGGAGCCAGTCCATGATGGCCCGGTCGAAGTCCTCGCCGCCGAGGTAGGTGTCCCCCGAGGTCGAAAGGACCTCGAACATTCCCTGGTCGATCTTGAGGATCGAAATGTCGAACGTGCCGCCGCCGAGGTCGTAGACGGCGATCGTCTCGTTCTTCCGTCCCCGCTCGAGGCCATAGGCGAGCGAGGCGGCCGTCGGCTCGTTGATGATCCGGAGGACCTCGAGCCCGGCGACCCGCCCCGCGTCTCGCGTCGCCTGCCTCTGCGAATCGTCGAAGTAGGCCGGGACGGTGATGATCGCCTCCCGGACCTCCTCCCCCACCGCTTCCTCGCAGAACTCCTTGATCTCGCGCAGGACGAAGGCGACGATCTCCTCGGAGGCGTAGTCGCGATCCCTCACCCGGATCTTCACGTCGCCGTTCGGGGCGGGGACGATCGGGTAGGACAGGTACTCGCGGGCGTGCCGGATCTCCGCGTCGTCCCACTTCCGGCCGATGAGCCTCTTGACCGCGTAGATCGTCTGCGTCGGGTTGGTGATCGCCTGTCGCTTGGCGATCTGGCCGACGAGCCTCTCCCCGTCCTCGGTGAAGGCGACGATCGAGGGGGTGGTCCGAGCCCCTTCCCTGTTCGGTATGACCTGCGGCGCCCCGAGCTCGATGACGGCCGCGCAGGAGTTGGTCGTCCCGAGATCGATGCCGATGACCTTTCCCACTCTCTACCTCCCCATTCGGCTCACGCTCACGCCTCGTCGGCGGGAGCGGCCGGGACCGCCGATACCTTGACCATGGCGGGGCGGAGCAGCCTGTCGTTCAGGACGTAGCCCTTCTGGAAGACCTCGATGACCGTTCCGGGCGGAACGTCGGCCGAGTCGCCCCGCATCACCGCCTCGTGGAACTGAGGATCGAAAGGTGTTCCGAGCGCCGGGATCTCGGTCACACCGTACTTCCGGACGACCTCCGAGAGCTGGCGCGCGATCATGTCGACTCCCGCCCGGAAGTCCTCGCTGCCCGCCGACGAGGCGTGGGAGAGGGCCCGTTCGAGGTTGTCGATGACGCCGAGGAGATCGCGCATCGTCTCCGAGAGCGCGAACTTGACGTAGTCGTTCCTGTCGCGCTCCGCGCGTTTCTTGAGGTTCTCGAAGTCGGCCACCTTGCGAAGGAGAGCCTCCCGGAGGCGCCCGGTCTCTTCCTCGGCGAGCAGTGCACGCTCCTGCTCCTCCTCCAGACGCCCCGCGGGGGCGGGCGGGCGCACGGCTTCCGGTCCGGGAGCGGGGGACTCCGGGGAGACCGGCCGGATGCCGTGCGGAGCCGTTTTGTGGCGCTCCTCAACCGCGGTGACGGCCCTCTCCGCCGCCTCCAGCGCACTCGCCACGTCTTCGGGGCCCCCGTCCTCGTCCAGGTAGACGACCTCGTCTTCCGGCGGGACCGGGCGTCCGTCGTTCTCGGCCATTATACACCCTCCGACAGGCGCATCGTCACGTAGCGCCCGAGCTCCTCCACGAGCGGGACGACGCGAGGATATTCCATTCGCCGCGGGCCGATGATCCCCAGCGCGCCGAGAATCCGGTCACCGCTCCTGTAGGCCGTCACGACGACCGCCGTCCGTGTCTCCTCCGTGAACGCGGAATCCGAGCCGATCAGAACGGTCGGCTGACTGCCGCTGGCGAGACAGTCGGTGAGGAGGTCGACGAGGCGCGCTTCCTCCTCGAGCGCCCTGTACATTCGCCGGAGCGACTCGACGTCGTTCTGGAACTCGGGCTTCTCGAGGATCGTCCCGGCCCCCTCCACGACGAGCGTCTCTCCCCCGGTCCGCTCGTCGACGAAGACCTGGCGCGCCAGCTCGAGTGCGCGGGCGATCTCCGCGTCGAACCGCACCTTCTCTTCCTGGAGCGCTGCGACGAGCCGGGTCCGGATCTCGAGGAGCGTCCGTCCCGCGTATTCGGCGGTGAGACGGTTCGAAGCGGCCTGCAGAGCGTCGGAGGAGAAGTCTTCCCGCGTTTCGATCAGCCGGCTTCCTACGAGCCCTTCTCCCGAGACCGTGACGACGACCACCTTCCTCTCGGCGACCCGGGTGAAGTGGACGGAGCGGAGGACGACGTGGGCCGAGTCAGGGACGGCCGCGACGGCGACCTCGCCGGTCAGCTCGGACAGAACGCGAGACGTGGCGTGGAGGAATCGCTCCAGCTCGAAGGTCTCCGATCCGAGGCCGCTCGCGATCTTCGCTTTCTCCGCCAGCCCCGGCGGCCGCGCCGTCATCAGCTCTTTCACGTAGATCCGGTACCCGAGGTCGGTCGGGACCCGCCCCGCCGAGGCATGGGGGTGCGTCAGGTAGCCAAGATCTTCGAGCACGGCCATCGCGTTCCGCAGGGATGCCGAGGACAGGGAGAAACCGCCGCTCTTCGTCAGGAGGCGGGACGAGACGGGTGCTGCGCTCAGAATGTAGGCTCCGACCACCGAAGCGAGGACTTCTCGCGACCGCTGGTCGAGCTGGCTCCAAGCGTCGATCATGCCGTCAAATCCCTCCTCCTGCGCTAACGTAGGCCTCGCAAGGCCCACGCAGTCCCGCACCGTCACGGGTGACCCGGGCCTGCACGCCGGCGACGCGAGATGATAGCAGTCAGGCCCATGCCGCCCCGCGCGGTCGTCGTCGGGAAAGGTCGTCTCGGCAGGGCCCTGGCTTCCGCCCTCGGCCTCGCCGGACCTCCGCCACGCGTCGTGTCCGGAAGGGACGGAGCGGCCCACGTGGAAGAGATCCTCCTTGCGGCCCGGCGGGCCGGCCCCGAGGCGGTTCTCCTTCTCGCAGTCCGCGACGACGCCCTCGAAGGTCTCGTCGCCGCCCTTTCCGACGCGTTCCCGGGTTTCCCGCGAGGGACCGTTGCCCTCCATCACTCGGGCTCACACGGAGCCGAGCTCCTCGCCCCGCTGGCCGACAAGGGGCTGTCGACGGGTTCCTGCCACCCCCTCCAGACGTTCACCGGTTCGCCTGGCGACGCAGGGCGGTTTCAGGGAATCACCTTCGCCATCGACGGATCGGGGGCCGGCCGGACCGCAGCCGAGAATCTGGCCATCGCCCTCGGAGGCCGACCCGTGGCCATCGAGGCCCGGAATCGTGCGCTGTACCACCTCGCAGCGTCGCTCGGCGCCAATGGCCTGACGGGACTCGTCGCGGCTTCGAGGGATGCGATGACCGGAGCCGGGCTCTCTCCGGGAGACGCCCTCGAAGCCCTCGCGCCGCTTCTGCGGTCGGCTCTGGAGGAGGCCCTCCGCCGCGGGCCCGAGGCCGCCCTGACCGGCCCCGTGGCCCGGGGCGACGAAACGACCCTCGAAGTCCACCGGCGGGCCCTCTTCGCCTGGGACGCCTCACGTGCGGCCCTCCTCGAGGCCCTCCTCCGGGAGCAGCGAAGACTTGCGGGTCGCGGCCCGGGAGGGTCGGAATGCTAAAATCTTTCGTTCACTGACGAGGAGGCTTGGTCGGCCAACGACCTAGAGAATGGTTTTCTTCAACTACGCCACCATGCAGATGGCCGCCAAGATCGTTTATTACGGTCCTGGCCTGTGCGGGAAGACGACCAACCTCCACGTCATCTACGGACGCACCGCTCCCACGGCCCGAGGTGAGATGGTCTCTCTCGAGACCGAAACCGACCGGACCCTCTTCTTCGACCTCCTGCCGATCGACGTCGGTGTCATCGGCGGCTTCAAGACCCGCCTGCAGCTCTATACCGTTCCCGGTCAGGTCTTCTACAACACCACGCGGAAGCTCGTCCTCAAGGGGGTCGACGGCATCGTCTTCGTCGCCGACTCCCAGCGCCCGATGCTGGAGCCGAACAAGGAGAGCTTCCGGAACCTGCGCGAGAACCTCGCCGAGATCGGCGTCCGGGTCGAGGAAGTGCCACTCGTCCTCCAGTACAACAAGCGCGACCTCGCCAACATCCTCACGGTCGAAGAGCTCGGCGCTGCCCTGAATCCAGACGGGCTGCTCGAGTCCTTCGAGTCCTCCGCAGCGAACGGGACCGGCGTATTCGAGACGCTGAAGGGGATCTCGAAGCTGACGCTCAGGGCCCTTCGTTCACGGATGTCCGGAGACGTCCGCCGGCCAGCGGTCTTCGCCGCCCCGGCGACCCCCTCGCCGAGCCTCCCCGCGCCCGCCAGCGTGGCGGCGAGCGCCCCTTCCGGCGTCATCCCGGTCCACGCGACCCCGGATCTCCGGCCCGCCCCCCCCTCTTCCGCGACCCTCGATCGCCTCTCGAGATTCTCCGAGCTGGCGCGTCGACAGGCGGCCGAGCTGACCGCGGCGCCAGGCGTCGCCTCGACCGAGTCGTCCTTCCCCGTGCCCCACGCCGAGCCGGCAGCTCTCGCGGCGCCACCGGTCGCGACTGCGGCCGAGGCCGAGGCCGAGCCCCGGCCTGAGCCCGTGCAGGCGACGGGCCCCGCTTCCGATGAACCGGCGGCGGAGATCAGCTTCGGCGAGTCGGCCTCTTCTGCTCCGGCGCCGGCCGAACCGGCCGTCAAGCACGTCAAGGTCCGTTCGAGCATCGACATCCTCTCGGAGCTCGACAAGCTCCGAAAGATATCGACCCAGAAGGCTTCCGCCGGATCGGGGCCCGCTCCTCGCTCCGATTCGGGGCGCCCCCGCGCGTCGGGCGCATCCATCGACGACCTCCTCGCCTCGAATCTGAATCACAAGAAGGACGTCACCCGGTCCTTCGACCTCACGATCCCGCGCCAGGTGCTGGGAAGGAGCCGACAGGTGACGATCGAGCTGAAATTTTCCGACGGGACCGGCAGCCCGCTTCTGACCGACAGCCGCTTCTCCATCGACCTCTCGAGCTCGGTCGACCTGCAGAAGCTCCTGCTCTCCCTCCGCTTCAACGTCCAGGCGGAGTAGCGATCAAAGTGACGGCAAACACGAACGGACGGGCCCACCCGCGAATTCACTCCTGCGGACGGCTCCTCGCCCTCGGTCTCCTCGCCCCCCTCCTCCCGGCCGGCTGCTCGACCACGACGAGCTCCTCGCTCTCCTCGTCCTCTGGCGCTGTCGCGGTCGCGGACGCCGCTCCGGACTGCCTGGCGCCGGACCCCCGACAGGAGGCGAGCGACCGCTTCCACCGCGGAAAGGCCCACGCCATCGCGGGAGACGCGGCCTGCGCCCGGCTCGAGTTCGATGCGGCTCTCGACGGATTCCGAACCTCGATGCGGCCCGGAAATCCGGCGGACCTCGCCTTTGCCGGCCAGCTCTGGGACAGCGTGACGCTCTACGAAGCCGTATCTGCCGAAGGTGAAGAAGAGGCCGCTCCCGACTCCCGGCAAAGGGACGGGCTCCTCGCCGAGGAAGCCACTGCGTCGACCGCCGACGAGCTCGCCGTCGCCCGCCACGAGGTCGAGGAAGCGGGGACCAGCCTCGCTTTCGACGTCCCGATCGTCGTCAACGACGCCGTTCTCAACGCCGTCGCCTTCTACCAGTTCCGGACGCCGAAGGCGTTCGCTGCGGCCCTTCAGAGAAGCGGACGGTACCTCCCCATGATGCAGGAGATCCTCCGTCAGAACGGCCTGCCGGAAGACCTCGTCTACATTGCGATGATCGAATCGGCCTTCAAGTCGCAAGCGCACTCGAGGGCGGCCGCCAGGGGCTACTGGCAGTTCATCTCCGGCACCGGGAGTCGTTACGGCCTGAAGACGACGCGCGACTTCGACGAGCGGAGTGATCCCGTGAAGTCGACCCGGGCGGCAGCCGCCTACTTCCGCGACCTCTACGAAATCTTCGGAGACTGGCACCTCGCGATGGCGGCGTACAACGCCGGCGAGGGCCGCGTCCTGCGGGGTCTCCAGAGAACGGGGGCGAGGAACTACTGGGAGCTTCGCGACGCCGACGCACTGCACCGCGAGACGCGCGACTACGTCCCCTTCTTCATCGCGACGGCCCTGATCGCGAAGGACCCGGCCCGCTTCGGGTTCGAGGTCGTGCCCGACCCGCCTCTCGAGTTCGACCTGGTCGAGCTCCCTCGTCCGGTCGAGCTGGCCCGGATCGCTCGGGAGCTGGGCGTCAGCACCGAGACGTTGAAGTCGTTGAACGGAGAGCTCCGTGGCCGGTCCACTCCGCGGGGTGTCCCGGCCTACCCGCTGAGGCTCCCGAAGGGGGCGGGGCCCGTTCTCGCCGCCCGGCTGACGAGTATTCCCGCCGCACCCGAGTACCGGGAACGCCGGGTCTCCGTGCGCAAAGGAGAGAGCCTCGCCCGGTTCGCCGCCCGCAACAAGGTGAGCGTGGCCGAGATCTGCGCCGCGAATGACCTCGGCGCGAAAACGAAGCTCCGGAAAGGCATGGTCCTCGTCGTACCGGTCCGGGTTCCGGGCCGACCAGCCGCCGCGGTCCTGGCGGAGGCGGCAGACGCGTCCGCCGCCATCGGGGAGCCGCTTCGTGGCGAGATCCGCGCGCTCCCGACCCCGTCGGCTGCCGTGGTCGACGCCGCTTCGCTCGGAAACGGCTTCACAGTGGTCGCGGAAGCGCCGCGAACGCCCGCTCCCCTCCCGTCGCGCGTCGAGATTCCCGCCAGCGGTTTCGAATCGCCCGCGCGGAGCGTTTCGGTCAGCCGGAAGCCCGCCGCGAAGTCGAGCGCTTCGGCGCACCGCGGTTCCCACACGGTCCGGAAAGGGGACACTCTGTACCGGATCGCGAACCGTTACGGCGTCAGCGTCGAGGCGCTGCGGGCGGAGAACCGGATCGGGCGAAAGGGCTCCATCCGGGTCGGTCAGCGTCTCTCCGTCCCTCAAGCCGCCGGCCGCTGATCGCGCCCGTATGACCATCGCGAGGGCCTGGAGCGGTGCCCTCGTCGGGCTCGAAGCCGTGCCGGTCGTCGTCGAGGCGGCGATCGGCTCGGGCCTCCCGGGCCTCACGGTGGTGGGCCTGCCCGACGCGGCCGTCCGGGAGAGCCGCGAGCGGATCCGCACGGCTCTTCGTCACATCGGCCTTCCCCTGCCCGGACGAAACCTCGTCGTGAACCTCGCTCCGGCCGACCTTCCGAAGAGCGGGACCGGATTCGATCTCGCCGTGGCGATGGCGATCCTGGCGGCCAACGGGGACGTCCCGACGGAGGGCCTCGACGGGATGACCCTCGCCGGCGAGCTCGCCCTCGACGGGGAAGTACGGCCGGTACCGGGTGTACTGTCGATCGCCGAGGCTTCCAGAGCACACGGAAGGCTGCTCCTGGTGGTCGCTCCGGGAAACGCCGCCGAGGCCGCCGCGGTACCCGGCATCGTGGTCCTGCCGGCACAGCATCTCGGAGCCGTGGTGGCGCACGTGGCCGGCCGGGAGCTCCTGGTCCCGTACGACGCTCCCCCTGCCGAAGGGGAAACGGTCCCGGACGCACCGGACCTCGACGAGGTCCGCGGACAGGCACTCTCCAGGAGGGCGCTCGAGATCGCCGCCGCAGGCGGGCACAACCTCCTGCTTACCGGACCGCCGGGCTCGGGAAAGACGATGCTCGCGAGGCGACTCCCCGGGATCCTGCCCCTTCTCTCGCCAGAGGAAGCCCTCGAGACGACCAGGATCTGGAGCGCGGCAGGGAGGCTACCCACCGGCTCAGGACTCCTCAGAGTCCGCCCGTTCCGCTCTCCCCACCACGGCGCCTCGGCTCCCGCCCTCTCGGGCGGCGGATCCGACCCGCGCCCCGGCGAGCTCTCCCTGGCCCATCACGGAGTGCTCTTTCTCGACGAGCTCCCCGAGTTCCGTCGCGACGCGCTGGAAGCCCTCCGCGAGCCGCTGGAAGAGGGCGTGGTCCGCGTGACGCGTGCCTCCGGGAGTCGCTCCTTCCCGGCCCGGTTCCTTCTGGTGGCGGCGATGAACCCGTGCCCGTGCGGTTTCCGGGGAGACCCGCGGAGGGCCTGCACCTGCTCCGAGCACGACGTGTCGCGATACCGCCGAAAGGTTTCGGGTCCCCTCCTGGATCGGATCGACCTCCACGTCGAAGTGCCTGCCCTCCCTTCCAGCGACCTCACCACGAACGTTGCGCCGGAGTCTTCCAGACACGTCCGGGAAAGGGTCCTCCAGGCGCGCGCGAGGCAGGCGTCCCGGACGGGAGACGGCCGCCTGACCAACGCAGCGCTCTCTCCGGCCCGGCTTCGGGCGACGGTGTCCCTCCACCCGGAAGCCGCGACCCTGCTGGCCAGGGCAATGGACCGGCTTGCCCTCTCGGCGCGTTCCCACCAGCGGGTCGTCCGGGTCGCGCGGACCATCGCCGACCTCGAAGGCGCGACGACCACCGGCCCGTCTCACGTCGCCGAAGCCCTGCGGTATCGACCGACGGCTCCCACGCATCTTCCGTGAACGGACGCAAAGCGCTGCGACCCTAGGGTTTCTGCGCAGGAAATCTTTCGCTTGACGGGAGATCTCGGGCCGTTAGACTTCGGTGCGGCCGATCACACCCTCGGGGAATCCCGGCCCCGGAACGCCCGGAGAGACCGTTGACGCGAAAGCAACACACGATCATCGTCGTTCCGCACGCGCGCGCGAGATTCCGCCAGTTCCAGGTGACGTCCCGGCTTCTCTGGAGTGTCGCGACGGCGGTCTCCCTCTCGCTCGTTCTCGGAGTCGTCTTCGGGGTTCTCTGGATCCAGTCCGTGCGAAAGAACCGCGAGGTTTCCACGCTCGCGGCCGAGAACCAGGATCTTCGGGGACGGACCAAGACGCTGAATGCGAAGCTCGAATCGCTCGAGAAGCTCCTCGCCGATTTCGAAGAGCGAACCCGCCGGCTGTCCGTCGTGGCCGGCCTCTCCGGCGTCCACGACCCGGGAACGGGAGGCGTGGGCGGCCTCACGACGATGCCCGGGGACAGCTCCAGCCACATGCAGGCGGTCCTCGAAGAGACGTCCCGCAGGGGGGTCCTCCTTTCCGGCCGCCTCGGAACGATCGAGAAGAAGCTCTCCTTCCAGGCCGATCAGCTCGCCCTCACTCCGACCCTCGCCCCCATCGTCGGCGTACTGACGGCCGGGTTTGGACGCCGGTCGGACCCATTCACGGGAGCGCAGGAGTTTCACACCGGAATCGACGTCTCCTCGCCGACGGGCGGAAAGGTCGTCTCCCCCGCCAACGGGACCGTCGTTCGGGTCGGGTGGAGCAACAGCTATGGGAGGATCGTGGAGATCGCCCACGGGTTCGGAATCCGGACGCTCTATGCCCACCTCGAGGCGACGCGGGTCGCCGAGGGTCAGCGCGTTCGCCGGGGCGACCTCGTCGGTGTCGTCGGCTCCACGGGCCGCTCGACGGGTCCGCACCTTCACTACGAGGTCCAGGTCGGCGGCAGGCCGGTGAACCCCCTCGACTACGTCCTGAACGCCTTCTGAACGGGTCCGCGAGGCGGCAGGCGCCCTCCGCCCCCTCTGCTAGGATCTCTGGTTCGCGCCCCCACGGGGTGCCCATGGACGAAAGATGATCATCGACAAGGCACTTTCCAAGATCTTCGGGACGAAGCACGACCGCGACATGAAGGCCCTCACCCCCCTCGTCGAGGAGATCGGCCGGCTCGAGCCCGAGCTGGTGGACCTCCCGCTCGACGGCCTGAAGTCGCGGATCGGAGAGATTCGCGAACGGATCGAATCGGAGCTGACGAGCCTCCCTTCCGATCTCGAGGCGCGACGCTCCAGGGTCCGGGCGGTCGTCGACCCCTTCCTTCCTCGCGTCTTCGCCCTCGTCAGGGAGACCGGCAAGCGGACCCTCGGGCAGCGTCACTACGACGCCCAGCTTCGGGGCGGCGCGGTCCTCCACCAGGGAAAGATCTCCGAAATGCGAACGGGAGAGGGGAAGACTCTCGTCGCGACCCTTCCCGTCACCCTGAACGCGCTCACCGGGCGGGGCGCCCACGTCGTCACGGTCAACGACTACCTCGCGCGGCGCGACGCCGAGTGGATGGGTCAGATCTACACCGCCCTCGGCCTCTCCATCGGGTGCATCCAGCACGACATGGACGACGCGGCCCGCCGGGAGGCGTACCGCTGCGACATCACGTACGGCACGAACAACGAATTCGGCTTCGACTACCTGCGCGACAACATGAAGTTCGAGCTCACGCAGATGGTCCAGCGGGGGCACGCCTTCGCGCTCGTCGACGAGGTCGACTCGATCCTCATCGACGAGGCGAGGACGCCGCTCATCATCTCCGGTCCGTCGGAAGGCGACGTCGACATCTACTACCGGTGCGACCGGATCGTCCCGAAGCTCGTCCGGGGCGAAGAGGTCAAGGACAAGTACGGCAACAAGACGACGACGGGCGACTACCTCGTCGACGAGAAGGCCCACACGGCGGCCCTCACCGAGGAGGGCGTCTCCAAGTGCGAGCGGCTCCTCGGCGTCGAGAACCTCTACGACCCGACGAACATCGACGTCCTCCACGCCTGCCAGCAGGCGCTCCGGGCCCACACCCTCTACAAGCGCGACGTGAACTACGTCGTCAAGGACGGCCAGGTCATCATCGTGGACGAGTTCACGGGCCGGCTCATGCCGGGCCGGCGTTGGTCCGACGGCCTCCACCAGGCCGTGGAAGCCAGCGAGGGCGTGAAGATCGAGCGCGAGAACCAGACGCTCGCGACCGTCACCCTCCAGAACTACTTCCGGATGTACGACAAGCTGGCGGGCATGACGGGCACCGCCGACACCGAGGCGGCCGAGTTCGACAAGATCTACAAGCTCGACGTCGTCGTCATCCCGACGAACCGCGACATGATCCGCAAGGACGAGCACGACGTCATCTACCGGACCGAGCGAGAGAAGTTCGACGCCGTCGTCGAGGAGATCGTCGAGCTGTACGAGAAGAAGCAGCCGGTCCTCGTCGGGACGATCTCCATCGAGAAGTCCGAGTACCTCGGACAGCTCCTGAAGAAGCGCGGGGTCCCCCACGTCGTCCTCAACGCCAAGTACCACGAGCAGGAGGCGACGATCGTCGCCCAAGCTGGCCAGCCGGGGCGCATCACGATCGCCACGAACATGGCGGGCCGCGGCACGGACATCCTGCTCGGCGGCAACCCCGAGTTCCTGGCGAAGCAGCGAAGCAAGGGAAGGACTCCGGAGGAGTACGCGAAGATCCTCGAGGAGGCGAAGGCCGAGTGCGCCGCGGCACACGAGGAGGTCATCGCTGCCGGCGGCCTCCACATCATCGGCACCGAACGCCACGAGTCGCGCCGCATCGACAACCAGCTCCGTGGCCGCGCCGGCCGGCAGGGCGACCCCGGCTCCTCCCGCTTCTACCTCTCCCTCGAGGACGACCTGATGAGGATCTTCGGGTCGGACCGCCTCTCGGGCCTGATGAAGAGGCTCGGCATGGAGGAGGGGATTCCGATCGAGCATCGCTGGGTGACCAACTCGATCGAACGCGCCCAGAAGCAGGTCGAGGCCCGGAACTTCGACACCCGCAAGCACCTCCTCGAGTACGACGACGTCATGAACAAGCAGCGCGAGGAGATCTACCGCCTGCGCAAGGAGGTCCTCACCGGCTCGCTGTCCCACGACTACGTCGTGAACCTGGCCGAGGACGTCGCCGACGACTACGTCGACCGCCACTGCCCGGCGAACAAGGACCACTCGGAGTGGGACTGGACGACCCTGTCGTCGATCCTCCGCGAGTCCTTCGGCGTGTCGCCGGAAGAGGCCGGGCTCTCGCAGGCCGAGGACAACAACGCCGCGCTCAAGGAGAAGCTGAAGGCCGCCCTTCGGAGCGCCTACGCCGAGAAAACGGCGAAGCTCGGGGTCGACTCGATGAAGGACTTCGAGAAGTTCTTCATGCTCCAGACCGTCGATGCCCTCTGGAAGGACCACCTCCTCGCCCTCGATCACCTCAAAGAGGGGATCGGCCTCCGCGGCTACGGCCAGAGAGACCCTCTCGTGGAGTACAAGAAGGAGTCGTTCCAGCTCTTCGAGGCGATGAAGGAGGCGATCGAGGAGCAGATCCTCCAGAACCTGTTCCGCTTCGAGCTGGTGCGGCAGGAGGAGGCCGACGCCCGATTCGCTCCCGCTGCCCCGCCCGCCGAGGACGAGGAGGCCGCCCCGCCGTCAGGAGGCGTTTCGGCGCCGTCCCTCTCGATCCGGGCCTCCGCCGAGCTGGAGAGGCGGGCGCAGAAGCAGCGGCGCGAGCTGTCGTTCCAGAGGGCTTCGGACCCCACGTCCGGGGGTGACTTCCGGGTCGACACGGTGAAGACCGCCGGGCCGAAGGTCGGCCGGAACGACCCCTGCCCCTGCGGCTCGGGCAAGAAGTACAAGAAGTGCCACGGGGCGTCCTCGACCGCCTGAAACCCGATTTCCCTCCTTTTTCCGTCCTGGACGAGGGCCGCGCTCGATCGCGCGGCCCTTGTCGTGCTATGAATCGGTATGGCGTCTTCCGTCCCGGCCATCCCCCTCGCCCTCACCTTCGACGACGTCCTGCTCGTTCCGTCGCGCTCCGAGGTCCACCCCTCGATGGCCGACCTGAAGACCCAGCTCACCGCGGACATCACCCTGAACGTCCCGGTGATCTCCGCGGCGATGGACACCGTCACCGAGGCACGGCTCGCGATCGCGATCGCCCAGAACGGCGGGCTCGGCATCGTCCACAAGAACCTCAGCGTCGGGAACCAGGCGGCCGAGGTCGACAAGGTGAAACGGTCGGAGAGCGGCATGATCGTCGACCCGGTCACCTGCCTTCCCGACCAGAAGATCTCGGAGGCGCTCGCCGTGATGGCCAGCTTCCGGATCTCGGGAGTTCCGGTCGTCGACTCCGCGGGCAAGCTCGTCGGAATCCTGACGAACCGCGACTTGCGGTTCGAGACCCGGATGGACCTTCCGATCTCCACGCGGATGACGAAGGAGAACCTCGTCACCTGCTCCCCGGGGACGACGCTCGAGCAGGCCAAGCAGCTCCTGCACGAGCACCGGATCGAGAAGCTCCTCGTCGTCGACAAGGCGGGGGCGCTGAAGGGCCTGATCACCGTCAAGGACATCCAGAAACAGATCAAGTACCCGAACGCCTGCAAGGACTCGCTCGGCCGGCTCCGGGTGGGGGCGGCGGTCGGCGCGGGCGCCGACCTCGTCGACCGCGCACGCGAGCTGATCGCCGCCAAGGTCGACATCCTCTGCCTCGACTCCTCGCACGGCCACAGCGAAGGCGTCCTGGCGGCGCTGAAGACCCTCAAGAAGACGTTCCCCTCGACGCCCGTCATCGCGGGCAACGTCGGGACCGCGGAGGCGACGCGAGACCTGATACGCCTCGGCGCGGATGCCGTGAAGATCGGTATCGGCCCCGGCTCCATCTGCACGACCCGGGTCGTCACCGGCGTCGGCGTTCCGCAGATCTACGCGATCCTCGAGTGCGTGAAGGGCAAGGGGAAGTCCAGGGTTCCCCTCATCGCGGACGGAGGGATCAAGTTCTCGGGCGACGTGACGAAGGCCCTCGCCTTCGGCGCCCAGGCCGTGATGATCGGGAGCCTCTTTGCCGGGACCGACGAGGCGCCGGGCGAGACGATCCTCTACCAGGGGCGCACGTTCAAGGCCTACCGCGGCATGGGCTCCCTCGGCGCCATGACGAAGGGCTCGGCCGACCGCTACTTCCAGGACGCCGGCGACGAGCCGCGGAAGATGGTTCCCGAGGGAATCGAGGGGATGGTCCCCCATAAGGGCTCCCTCTCCGTCCTCCTGGGGCAGATCGTCGGCGGCGTTCGAGCCGGCATGGGCCTTTCAGGTGCCAAGACCCTGCCGGAGCTCCGGAAGAGGGCGAGGTTCGTGAGGATCACGTCGGCGGGACTCAAGGAGAGCCACGTTCACGACGTCATCATCACGAAGGAATCCCCGAACTACCGGCAGGAAGTCTGACGGCTGGGGAGCTACCGCGCCAGGAGCCCCTTCACCGCCTCTTCCAGCTCCTTCTTCTGGGCTGCGAAACGCACCCCGGTCGAAGGGCCGTCGAAACCGGAGTGCGCCTTGACGATCCGGTGGCTCCGGTCGAGGAAGAGGGTCGTCGGGTAGCCCTTCCAGCCCTCGAGAAGCGAGATCGGCGCCGAGGCCGAGGCCGACTTCGTCGTCCCGGCGAAGAGGATCGGGTAGGTGACTCCGTGCCGCTCCCGGAACCGGGCGATCTGCCGGAAGCTCCGCTCGGGGTCCTCGGTGTACTCGTACGAGAGAGAGACGACGGCGAGCCCCTTGCCGCGATGACGGCGGTAGAGCTCCTCCAGGACGGGCGCCTCGTCGTGACAGTTCGGGCACCACGTGCCGGAGATCGAGATCACGATCGGCTTGTCCTTCAGCTCCGGGTCGTCGAGGGAAACGAGCTTTCCGGGGGATGCCGGGAACGAGAAGCCGACCCGGATGTCCGGATCCTTGGCGCGAACGATCGAGCTTCCGCCCGGAAGCCACGTCGCCGCCCCCGCCGCATCGAGGCGGCGTGCCTTCCACGGAGTGGCGACGCCGCTCCGGGCGCGGAAGACTCCGGAAAGGGAGCCCCCCTCTCCGGCGGTCGCGTCGAGGCGGTAGATGAACACGCCGTCGAAAACGGTCAGGACGAGCGCCTTGCCGTCCCACGTCCCGTGCATCGGGCCATAGTCCCCGGTCGACCCGAGGAGGGTCCCGGTGGCGCGGCCCCCTTCCTGGCGGAACGTCCCGAGGAGCCGGGAGGCCTTCTCCCCCTCTCCCATCTCCACGCCCCAGTCTCCCGTGATCGAGAGCGATCCGCGGGGCGGCCTCGGCGGAGCCGGTGCGTTGCGCGTGGCCCGGAACGGTGCCTCGACCTTCCCGGACGGGATCGCACGCGTGTAGGTCCCGGCGAGGTCGTCTCCCTCGCGCCGCGCGACGAGCCTGCCGTCGTAGTGGTCGAGCGCGAGGACGAGGGAGTCCCCGTCCCACGTGACGGACGTGAAGCGGCTCTCCGAGGTGCCGTTGAGAAGGGCACCGGCGAGTCTCCCGCCCTTCTCCTCCACCTTCAGGCCGAAGGACACCTCGAGACCGGTGACCGGCTCGAGCGTGGCGTACCAGCGACCGGACGGCGGGGGCGTCTGTGCGGCGAGGAGCTGCGGGAGGAGGGCGGCGGTCGCAAACGCGGCGGAACGGAACGGAAGGCGCATCGTGGAAGCGTAACCCGTCCGACTGTTTCCGAGTACCGGACCCGGGCCTCTGGGCGGAGGACCCGGGTCCGACGTGCGAGAGGGGGCGCCGGAGCGCCCCCCCCGGAGCGCCCCCCTTGGTATTCCGGTGAAGAACGACCGAACGACGGACCGTCAGTCCATGTGGGCGATGATCTGGTCTCCGAACTCGCTGCACTTGACCTCGGTGGCCCCTTCGGTGAGCCGGGCGAAGTCGTAGGTCACCTTCTTGGCGCCGATGGCACCGTCCATCCCCTTGATGACGAGGTCTGCCGCCTCGGTCCAGCCCATGTACCGGAACATCATCTCGCCGGAGAGGACGACCGAGCCGGGGTTGACCTTGTCCAGGTCGGCGTACTTCGGCGCCGTGCCGTGCGTCGCCTCGAAGACGGCGTGGCCGGTGTCGTAGTTCACGTTCCCGCCCGGGGCGATCCCGATGCCCCCCACCTGCGCCGCGAGGGCGTCGGAGAGGTAGTCGCCGTTCAGGTTCAGGGTCGCTATGACGTCGGTCTCCTGGGGACGGGTCAGGACCTGCTGAAGGGTGATGTCGGCGATGGCGTCCTTGATCAGGACCTTCCCCGAGGCGAGGGCGGCCTTCTGCTCGGCGTCGGCGGCCGGTCCGCCCGAGGCCTTCTTCGTCCGCTCCCACTGGTCCCACGTGTAGGTCTCCGCGGCGAACTCGCGCTCCGCCAGCTCGTAGCCCCAGCTCCGGAAGGCACCTTCCGTGAACTTCATGATGTTGCCCTTGTGGACGATGGTGACGCTCTTCCTCTTGTTCGCGATCGCGTAGCGGATCGCGGCGGAGCAATGTCGTC
>CAVOJA010000162.1:0-43452 GCA_963696015.1 uncultured Holophagales bacterium | reverse complement strand
CCAAAATGCAGGTAGCGCTTGTGCTGATCTTTGGTGCCAAAGTTGTATATCGGTCCTGCACCCAGCGAATTGTGCGCCGCTACCGTCAAACCGGTCGACCCGCATACACGGCAGAGCTCTTCAACAATGATCGAGTACTGGACTGTGTTGGCTGCCATGCCCCCGTATTCCTTGGGGATCTGGACCGCCCACCAACCTTTCTTGTGGATCTTCTCAATTGCAATCTTCGGGAAAGTCTGGTTTTCATCGGCGGTAATCGCCAAGGGTGCTATTTCGCGTTCGCAAAAGTCGCGAACTTGCACTCGAAATTCTACGTAATCACTATCTGCGAAGATTACTTACCTTCATTAATGATGGCCCGGGAAATGACCATTTTTTGTGCTTCCGTGGTTCCTTCGTAAATCTCGGTTACGCGGGCATCGCGAAAATATCGTTCAACCGCATATTCCTTTACGTATCCGTACCCTCCATGAATCTGTACTGCCTCATTTGCGACAAAGTTCAGCCGCCCGCCGCGAAGGTCCTCCTTGACCTTCTCGATCGTCGTCGTGTCGCTGGTGTTGCCCGGGAATACCCAGGACCACACGGGCAGCCCGTCGCGCGTGACCGCCAGGCCCACCACGATCTGGAGAGCGTCGGTCCGACCGTTCTTGGAGTGGCCACGCTTGCGCAGCGGCTCGTACCGCTCGCGACCGGCCAGCTCGTTGCCGTGGCTGGCCAGCTCGTCCTCCTCGTCGATCTCGAAGTGCAACGAAGTCGTGTCGTAGAAGATCAGATCGACGTCCACGTTGAACAGATCGGCGACTCGGAAGTAGATGGCCTTCTCGATCTTCTCCTTGTTCGCCTCGAGGAAGTCCATCGCCCGGTAGAGGTGTTGAAGCTGAAGGGCCTCGCGTCCCGGGAAGAACACTCCTTCGGGCAGCCACTGCTCGTGGCAGTAGAGCTTGGAGCATGGCTGCAGCGCCTTGTTGGCGACCATGGCGAAGAGGGCTCGCTCGAACGGCTGCTTGGTCTTGTGAAGCCTGGCATGTTCCTCGACGACCTTCGGGATCTCCAGTTCGGACCAGAGCGCATCCAGGACGTAGGCTCCGCCATATGGCCAGCTCTGGATCACCCGGACATCGGGCTCGGCGGCCAAGGCCTCCTCGCTCGAGAAGACGCGCAGGATGCTGCGAGCGAGCCGCCGCATCGCCTCGGGGTCGAGCTGATCGCCGCGCCCAAAGCTGTAGACGACCTTGGCGACCGCGCAGCGTTTCTCTGGGTTCCAGACGTTCTCGGCAAGCTGGTAGTACCGGACCACGGAGCCATCGGCGTTACGTCGGCTGATGGAGCGCAGGTACATGCCTAGCGTATACCCAGTACTGAGCCTTTGAAAAGACTGGCGTCGTCACGTCGTGTGCCTATGCGTTTTCCAGACTCTTCGGGTGTAAGCCCTTTGTTTTCAGTACCCGACCCCTCTGGGCATGCGAATTCCCGTCAAACTCGGGCAGAAGCCCCCCTTCCCGAGATGGCGGAGGGGGGCTTCTTCCTACTCAGGAGCGATTCGAAGGAGGCCCCGATGACGACCCCGATCGAGACCAGCGTCGCCCGCGGGTCGAGGCGCGCCCGCGCGCGACCGGCCTGATCTCCCCGACGGTCGTCTCCGTGCGCGGGTTTCGCGTTGGCGGAGGTGCCCGTGCGGTGATCGCGGGCCCGTGCGCCGTCGAATCGGAAGAGCAGGTCCATCGTCTCGCCCGAGCGGTGGCGCGCGCCGGGGCGACGGCCCCTCGCGGCGGTGTCTTCGAGCCACGGACCTCCCCTTCCGCCTTCCAGGGACACAGCCTCGAGGCGCTCCGCTGGCTCAAGGCCGCGGACGACGGCGTCGGGCTCCCCGTCGTCACGGAGGTCATGGCTCCCGCGCAGGTCGGCCCGGTCGCCGAGCACGCGGACGTCCTCCAGATCGGGGCCCGCAGCGGCCAGAACTACGACCTGCTGAAGGAGGCGGGGGGGAGCTCTCCGGCCGGTTCCTCTCAAGCGCGGTTTTGGAACGACCGTCGACGAGCGGCTCTCGTCCGCCGAGACCCTCCTCGACGCCGGCGGCGAAGGCGTGATGGTCTGCGAACGAGGGATCCGGACGTTCGAGAGCTCGACGCGCGGGACGCTCGACCTCGGCGGGCTGCTCGCGGCCCGCCAGCTCACGCACCTGCCGCTCCTGGCCGACCCGTCCCGCGCGTCCGGCCGACGCGAGCCCGTGCCGGGTCTGGCCCTCGCCGCCTGGGGCGCCGGCGTCGACGGCCTGATCGTCGAGGTCCACGACGCGCCCGAGTCGGCCTCGTGCGACGGTCCGCAGGCTCTCCTCCCGGAGGACCTCGAGCGGCGCTGCGAAGACTTCGGTCTCCTGCCGGGCGCGACGCCTTCGATCGAGCGGGTGAGGACGGCGATCGACTCGGTGGACCGTGACATCGGTCGCCTCGTCGTACGGCGGCTCGAGCTCTGCCGCCGGGTGGCCGCCGCCAAGCGCGCCGCCGGCATCCCGCTCGGGGACTCGCAGAGGGAGGAGAGCGTCACGGCGCGCGACCTGGAGACGCCGGGGATGGACGAGGCGTCGGCCCGGCGCCTCGCCGAGTCGCTCATCTCGATGGGGCTGGCGGTGGAGGCGTGGGAAGCGGCGGGGGCGGCCTGAAGGCCGCCGCGGCTCATTCTCCGATGATCTTGACGAGGACCCGCTTCGACCGTTGCCCGTCCCACTCGCCGTAGAAGACCTGCTCCCAGGGTCCGAGGTCGAGCCGTCCCGCGGTGATCGCGAGAACGGCCTCGCGCCCCATCAGCTGCCTCTTCACGTGCGCGTCGGCATTCTCCTCGCCGGTGTCGTTGTGCCGCCACGAACGGACCGGTTCGTGCGGCACGAGCGTTTCGAAGAAGCGCTCGAAGTCGGCGAGGAGGCCCCGCTCGTCGTCGTTGACGAAGACCGAGGCGGTGATGTGCATCGGGTTGACGAGGCAGAGCCCTTCGCTGACGCCGCTCTCGCGGACGGCGGACTCGACGTCCGGGGTGACGTTCACGAAGCCGATCCGCTTCGGGAGGTGGAAGGTGAGCTCTTTCCGGTACGACTTCATCGGTTCCTCCTCCAGGGCGGGAAAGGCTACCGCGGGGCTCGCGGAGTGGCGAGGACCCCGGGCCGCCCGGAGATCTCCCGGAGCGCCGACAGTTGCGATATCGTCTCCGCCATGACGGAAGCCGTCGACGAACGCCGACTTTTCGCCGATTTCCTGAGGCGACGCGGGCTCAAGACGACCCGCGAGCGGACCGCCCTCTTCGAGGAGATCTTCGCCACCCACCACCACTTCGACGCCGACGACCTCGTCGTGCGCCTGCGGGGGAAGGGGAAGAAGGTCAGTCGGGCGACGGTCTACCGGACGCTCGACCTCCTCTACGACTGTGGACTCGTTTCGCGGGTTCGCCTGAACGACGAGAAGTACCGTTACGAGCGGCTCCTCATCGGCGAGCACCACGACCATCTCGTCTGCACCTCCTGTGGCGGCGTCATCGAGTTCGTGGAGCAGCGCATCGAGGAGCTGCAGGACGCGGTCTGCCGCAAGTACGGCTTCGCCGCCACGACGCACTCGCACCAGATCCGCGGCGTCTGCGCCGACTGTCAGGTGCGCCAGGGGAAGCCCCGCGGGGTGTCGCCAGCGTAGTCGATCCGTATGGCTCCGGCCATCGTCTGGTTCCGCAGGAACCTCCGCCTCGACGACAACCTCCCGCTCGACGCGGCTCTCCGGGGGCACGACGGAGTCGTCCCCGTCTTCGTTCTCGACGACCACGACCTGACCGAGGTCTTCTCCCCTCCCCGGCTCAGGTTCCTCGCGGAGAGCCTCCGCGAGCTGGAATCGGACCTGGCGGCGAAGAGCTCCCGGCTCCTCTTCCGCAAAGGACCGGCGGGCGAGGCGCTCGCCTCGCTCGCCCGCGAGACGGACGCCGACGCCGTCTACTCGCACCTCGATCACGAGCCGCACGGGGCGGAGCTCGCGCGCGAGGCGGAGGCGGCCCTCGCTGCGCAGGGAACGAAGATGAGGCTTCTCCCCGACCTCCACCTCGTCCGTCCGGGCTCGCTCCGGACCGAGGCCGGAAAGCCCTTCACCGTCTACACGCCGTTCGCTCGCCGCTGGCGGGAGGCGGACGAGGCGCTTCCCGTTCCCGCGCCGCCGCGAGTCGCCACGCCGCCCGCCGTCCTCGATCCCCGTTTTCCGTCGATCCCGATGTCACGGCCCGCCGGCTTCCGCGTGGAGGGTGCGCCCGCGAACCCGCAGGGCGGCGAGCGAGAGGGCCGGAAGCTCTGGGACCTCCTTCGCGTCCGCGCGCTGAGCCGGTACGCCGAAGCCCGGGACCTCCCCGGAATCGAGGGGACGTCCCGCCTCTCGGCACACCTGCGCTTCGGGACTGTCGGCATCCGGCGCCTCCTCGCCGAGGCGCGATTCGGGTGGAAGGACGCCGACACCGAGGGTCGAAAGTCGATCGACGTCTTCGTCGGCGAGCTGGCATGGCGGGAGTTCTACGCCTCGATCCTCGCGGCGTTCCCCCGGGTCCTGACCGAGAGCTTCCGGCCCGAGTCCGACCGCTTCCCCTGGATCACGGGAGAGCTGGCCGACGCGCGCTTCGCGGCCTGGCGCGAAGGGCGCACCGGCGACCCGATCGTCGACGCGGGGATGCGGCAGCTCGCGCACGAGGGGTGGATGCACAACCGCGTCCGGATGGTCGTCGCCTCGTTTCTCACGAAGCACCTCCTCGTCGACTGGCGCCGTGGCGAGGCGCACTTCCGGGCGAACCTCGCCGACGGCGACCCCGCGTCCAACAACGGAGGCTGGCAGTGGTCCGCCGGCTGCGGAACCGACGCCCAGCCCTTCTTCCGGATCTTCAACCCCGACCTTCAAGGAGAGCGGTTCGACCCGGACGGGACGTACGTGAGGCGCTGGGTCCCGGAGATCGCCGGATGGAAGAGCGCGGGCCGGGACATCCACGCGCCGTGGCGGGCGTCGACCCCGCCGCCGGGCTACCCCGCCCCGATCGTCGACCATGCGACAGCGCGGGCGAGAGCGCTCGCGGCGTTCGCGACGATCAGGGCCGCTCGCGGACCACGCTCCCCTCCAGCGGGAGGGGCTCGACCGGCACGCCGTGGAGGACGGCGTACGCCGCCTCGAAGAAGAGGACCCTCTTCACGTAGTCGCGGGGCTCGAAGAGCGGCATCGCCTCGAGGAACTCGTCGGCGGCGAGGCCGGGGGCCTGCCTCCTCCAGCGTTTCGGCCGCCCGGGCCCGGCGTTGTAGCCGGCGAGAGCGGCGATCCGGTCGCCGTCGAACTCGCGCAGCATCATCGCGAGATAGCGCGCCCCGAGCTTCACGTTCACCTCGGGGTCCTTCAGGTCCGGCCGGCCGCGCTTGTTCTCCTGGCGCAGGAGGTAGCGCCCCGTGCCCGGCATCACCTGCATCAGGCCGGTGGCTCCGGCGCCGGAACGAGCCTTCGTCTGGAAGAGGCTCTCCTGTCGGATGACGCCGTAGACGAGGGCGTGCGGGAGGCCGTTCGCCGCCGCCTCGCGGACGATGAGCGCTTCCTGCCGGAACGGGTAGTAGGCGCGCCGGACGGCCAGGGGCACGGCCCCCTCATCCGGCGTCCCGAGCTCCGGCCAGCGAGCCTTCAGCAGAGCGGTGGCGCGGCGGAACTCGGTGCGCTCGGCCGCGCAGGCGGCGAGGAAGAACGGGTCGGACGATCTCTCCGTCTCGGCGGCGTCTTCGGCGAGAGAGGCGAGCCCGACGGCGAGGAGCTCTCGCGACGGGAGCGACGGGGTGTCGGGGCCGAGCAGGTAGAGGGAAGCGGGCCGTGGCGTGTCGAGAAGGAGGGCGGCCGACACGGGAACGCCGAGCCGCACGCCGGCCCAGCGGGCGTAGAGGTCCGGAACGGCAGTCGTGACGAGAGAGGCGTACAGGGTGCGTGCGGCGACGTCCCGGCCCAGCCCCTCGAGGGCGCGGGCGGCCCAATAGGTGGCCCTCCGGCGGACGGCGACGTCGCTATAGAGAGAAGCCTGTCGCTGAAAGGCGGCGGCCGAGGCGCGCAGCGCATCGGGGGAGCGCGAGAGGGTGCGAAGGAAGGCGGAACGGAAGAGCTCCTCCGCGCCGAGGGTCGTCGACGGGTCGATGGCCAGGAGCGCCGGCAGGTACCGGTGCACCTCGTCGCCGAGGTCGAAGCGGGCCGCGGCGCGGACCGCTTCCGTCAGGAGGCGTCGCCGGTCCGAAGGGTCGAGCGCATGTGCGAGGAGTGCGTCGGCGCGGGCCCCGAGCGCCGCGAAAGCCGTGGCGGTTGCTTCCGGCGGGGCGGGGCGCGGGGTTCCCGGAGCGGCGGGCGGGCGGGAAGGGGGGCGGGAGCCTCTCCCGCGGCGAGTCGACGGTCGGGCCGAGGGCTCGCCGAGGAGTCGCAGCTCGGCCGCCAGGAGAAGCGCCTCTATGCGCAGCCGCTCACCCTCGTTCCGTCCGGAGAGGGCGGGTGGCCTCACCAGCGCTTCCCGCGCCGCCTTCGCGTGCCCCCCGGCCAGGAGAAGGGCTGCAGCCTCGAGGCGGGTAGCGGGAATCTTCGCGAGCGGGAGAGCCAGCTCGGCACCAGCGGACGGGAGGCGGACGCCAAGGGCGGACGCCCGGAGGAGGCGCAGCTCGGGGCTTCCGCGCGTGACGGTCTCCCACAGCAATGCCCGGTCGGGAGGCTCGAACAGGTCGGGGGCCGACTCGGCGGCGCCCGGCAGTTCGCGGACGAGAAGCGCCATCCGTTCCTTCGCCTCCGCGTGAGTCCCGGCCGACCGGCTCGAGCCGAGCGCGAAGGCGATGCGAGCCCGCTCCGTGCCGGGAGAACGGGTCGTCCACGCGTCCCAGGCCAGCCGGACGGTCCTCTTCTCGACAGGCGTCCGGGCGAGCCGGGAAACGGAGAGGAGAGCGGCGCGGGCCAGGGGTTCGAAGCGCGTGTCCCGTGAAAAGTCGAGGAGGCGGGTGAGCAGGGCTCCGCTCGAATCGCCCGGCCGGATCCGCTTCGCCTCCGCTTCGAGCACGAGCCAGGAGCCGAGGTCGGGGAGGCCGAGACCGGTGGTGTCGGGAACGGTCCGGGGAGGCGCGGCCGGACCCGTTTCCGCGGCGACCACCTCTCGGGCCACGGATGCTCGGAGGGCGAAGAGGCGCGTCCCCGCGAAGCGGGCGAAGGGATCCGGTACCCCCTCCCGCGCCTCGCGACGAGCCGACGCGAGGGCTTCCTCCGGAGTCGGCGGAGCGCCCACCGCACCGCGGGCCGCGAGGGCCACGGCGAGGAGGACGAAGACGAGCCGAAGGGGCGTCAGGAGGGAACCGGACCGAGCGCTTCCGGCTTCCCCTCTGCGAGGATCCGGACGAGCTCTTCGTGGAAGAAGTCCACCGTGGCGCGGACGTGCTCCGGGGTCCTCTCCGCGTAGACCTGCCGGCTCCGCTCGATGTCGTCCTTCAGCCGGACGTAGAGGTCGCCCGCGGCGCGTCCCTCGGCCACCTTGCGCTCGTTGTAGAGCTTGATCTCGGAGACGAGGAGACGGGCGATGCGCCGAGCGTCGTCGACGGCCCTTTGCGGGTCGTCGCTGCCCCGGAGTGAGCGGGCGCGCGGGACGAAGCCGGGCGGCGGCGCGACCGGGGAGGCGGGCGAAGCCGATCCTTCGAGACCCGCGGCCGGCGCCGGAGCCGGGGCGGCAAGTCCCGGAGCCGGTGCGTGGACCGGAGGAAGAGGAGGCGGCAGCGGCGGCACCGGGACGGCGGTCTTGATCTGATCGAAGGCCATCGTCAGGTCGCCGCGGCCGGCCGGCGGCTCGGGCGGCGATTCCGGCGTGGGAGTCGGGTAGGTGCGGGGAAGGGGCGTGGGTGTCGGCGGCGCGGTCGCCGGACGCGGAAGCGACTGCAGGCCGAGGGCCGCGGCCGTCCGGACGCCGGACGCCGTCAGGAGGTCGACCCCGGAAAGGCTCGATGGTTCGCCCTTCTTCTTCGCGCTGGCCGATTCCTCGAGTGCCCGGAGCGCCTCCCCGGCGTCCGTGATCCGGCGGGTCTTTCGCGCACCGTTCGGGTCGGTCTGGTCGAACAGCGAGCGGCCGACGGCCTCGGGAGGAACAGGGAGGCCTGCCGAGAGGGACGGCCGATCCGGCGGAGGAACGATCGGAACGACGGCGATGGACGCGGCAGGGGCATGGGGCGCTGGGGGGCTGGCCGGGGTCGCCAGCGCCGCGGGCGCGGCGATGGGTTTCACGCCGAGCGCGAAACCGGACGGCTCGGCCACCGGTTCGACGGCGGCCACGGCGGAGCGGAAGACGAGGGTGACTTCACCGCGGGGCGTCAACGCCGGAGAAGGGATCTTCTTGCGCGCCGCGAGGAGATCGACGGAGAGGCCGGTGACGAACGTGAGGACCTCGAGAGCGGCCTCGTTCAGGCGCCCTTCCTCGCCCGGCAGCTCGTCGGCGCAAAGGACGCCGGCGATCCGGTCGCGGATCACCATCGGGACGAGAAGGGTCCGGGCCGGCGGATGCCCGCCGAGGGCGCGTCGGAGAGGAGCTCCCTCCGGCGGCGGTGCTGCGAGGATCGGCTTTTCGGCCTTCAGGCAGGCCGCCACGAAATCGTCGTCGCCCACGCCGAAGTCGAGCGATTTGATGGCGTCGTCCCGGCCGCCCGAAGCGTCGAACCCGAGCGCCTTCCAGCCGCTCACCTTGTCGTTCCTGAGAACGAGAAGCGAGGCCCGCGAGGAGTGGATCTGGGCCTCGGTCAGGAACCGCGTCAGGACGTCGACCTGGGTCCGCGCTCCCTCGATCGAGGAGACGGACCCCTTGACGAGCCCCCAGTCGGGCGCCGAGGCCGGACCGGGAACCGTGACGGTGACCGTCTCGACGACCTTCTCGACGATGCGCTCGGGAGGGGGAGCCGGCGGGACGGCTTCTTCCAGCAGGGCCGCGACGAGGTCTTCCGGGAAGAGGTGCTTCGCCTGCGCGGGGATGCTCTCGGAGGCCTTGGAGATCAGCTCGTTGATCTCGTTCCGGGTGTCGGCGAGCTGGGACTTCCAGCTCGCGAGATGATCCTCGAGGAGGGTCGAGAGGTTCTCGATGAACCGGCGGTTGGCGACGGGGTCGACAGGCATGACACGCCTCTTCTTGGAAGCCTTCGGGGACGCGAAGCGGCATTATAAACGCCTCTGTCGATCTGCCGAGCCGTTTCTGAAGCGTGAGTTGACGCGGGGCGCCCCGACCCGTAGACTCGCAGGTCCGCCTCGGTCCGGCCGTCCCGGCCGGTCCACTCCGGGCCCGAAAGGGGTGATTCTCAGGTGCCGTTGATCCACGTCAAGGAGGACGAGTCCTTCGAGAACGCGCTGCGTCGCTTCAAGCGCAAGTGCGAGAAGTCGGGGATCCTGTCGGAGCTCAAGAAGCGCCAGCACTACGAGAAGCCGTCCACCAAGCGGAAACGGAAGGCAATCGCCGCACGCAAGAAGATGCTGCGGAAGCTGGCCGAGGAGCGCCGTACGGGAGTCTGAATCCCGGGGTTTCCTTTCGATGATTCACACGGAAGTCGACTGGCCCGGCGTGCTACGGCTCGCCGGGCGTTTCTGTTCTTCGGAGAGGGGCCGCGAACGGCTTCTCGCTGCGGCCCCGTCCGGAAATCCGGAGGAGGTCCGCCGCCGTGCCGGCGTGACGCGCGACCTCGTGGCGCGCACGGGGCTCCGGCCGCCCGTCCGCATCTTCGGCCTCGACGAGGCGGCACCGCTCGTCCTCCGGCTCGGCGCCGCGGGCCAGGCCCTTCCCCCCGACGAGCTGCTCGACCTCTTCGGCCTCGTCGAGCGCTCCGAGGAGGCGCGGCACGCCGTCCCCGTCGAGGGAGTCGACCTTCCCGACCTGGCCGCGCTCCTGGGGCCGATCGGCGACCTCGAGAGCCTCCTGTCGGAGCGGGACGTCGTCTTCGAGCCCGACGGCCGGATCTGCGACACCGCCTCCGTCCGGCTCTCCTCCATCCGCGCCTCGATCATCCGCCTTCGTCGCGAGGTCGTCCGAAGGCTCGAGGAGCTCGTCCGAGCGCGGCCCGACGTGCTCGCCGACGGCTACGTCACGGAGAAAGGGGGGCGCTACTGCCTCCCGGTCCGCTCGGACCGGCGCGAGGGCGTCGCCGGGATCGTCCACGAAAAGTCGGGCTCGGGGCAGACCCTCTTCGTCGAGCCGCTCGCCGTCGTCGAAGCGAACAACTCGCTCTCCGAGGCGTTCGAGGAGGAGCGCGAGGAGATCCACCGGATCCTCGTCGCGCTCACGGCACGCTTCTCGGCGAGGAAGACCGATCTGGTCGCAGCCGTGGAGATCCTCACCGAGCTCGACGGCTACCAGGCGCGCGCCGAGCTGGCCCGCCGCTCGGCGGGCGTCTTTCCCGAGACGAACGGCCCGCTCGTCCTGAAGAAGGCCCGTCACCCGCTTCTCGACCGGCGCCTCGCACCGCTGCGCGAAGAGGTCTTCGGCGAGAGGGCCGAGGAACGCGGCTCCGACGCCGTGCCGCTCGACCTCGAGCTCGACGAATCGCAGCGGCTCGTCCTTCTTTCCGGCCCGAATGCCGGCGGAAAGACGGTCGCGATGAAGACCGTCGGCCTCTTCGCGCTCCTCGCGCAGTCGGGCTTCGCCGTCCCCGCGGACCCGGGGACGTCGCTCCCCGTCTTCGACCGGCTCCTCGTCGTCGCGGGGGACGCGCAGGACCTGCTCGGCGACCTCTCCTCCTTCGCCGGTGCGATGACGCGCACGGCCGCGGCGTTCGCCGCCGCGACGCCGAGGAGCCTCGTCCTGCTCGACGAGCTCGGGAGCGGCACCGATCCCGACGAGGGGGGCGCCATCGCCATGTCCGTCCTCGAGGAGGACCTGCGCCGCGGCGGGCTCACCATCGCCACGACGCACCTGGCCTCCGTGAAGGAGTGGGCGCACGGCCGGTCCGACGTTCTCTCGGCCGCGATGGAGTTCGACGAGAGCCTGGGGCGCCCCACGTTCCGCGTTCGTCCGGGCGCCACCGGGCGCTCGCGTGCCCTCGCGGTCGCCGAACGCTCCGGCATCCCACGGCGCGTCCTCGACGCGGCGCGCGCGCGTCTCGGCTCGGGCTGGGCCGCGGCCGACGCAGCGCTCGAGCGGCTCGAGACGGAGACGCGGAAGGCGCGGGAGGAGTCGGAGAAGCATCGGGCCGAGTCCACCGCCCTCGCCTCGTCGCGCGAAGCGCTCGAGCGCGAGGCGGCCGCGCTCGCCGTCGAGAAACAGCGCCTCCGCGAGCGGGCGAAGACGGAGATCGACCGCGCCCTCGTGGCGCTGCGCGAGCGGACCCGCCGCGAGCTCGACCGGATCCGCGAGGAGGCGCGCGCCGGGCGCGCCGTCTCCCGCGGCGCGCTCATGACCGTCGTCGGCGAGGCGCGCAAGGACGCCGAGGCGCTGTTCGATATGGCAGCGCCGCCCGAGCCCGCCGGGCCCGTCGTCGTCGGCGAGCGCGTCAAGGTCATCCCGTTCGGGACGACCGGCAAGCTCCTCGTCCTCGACGAGGCGAAGGGCCAGGCCGAGGTCGAGGTCGGCGGCAAGCGGATGAAGGTGGCCGCGGCAGACCTTCGTCCGGTGACAGGTTCCGCTGCGACGACATCCATCTCGAAGTGGGCTCCGTCTCCCCGGGTGAAGGAGGCCGTGCCGTCCGCAGCGAAGAGCACCCCATCCGCGAAGGACATGGCGCCGCGCGGGGAGATCGTCCTCGTCGGCCTGCGGGTCGACGCGGCTCTCCCGGAAGTCGAACGGGCGATCAACGACGCCCTCCTCTCGGGCAAGGGGAGCCTGAGAATCGTCCACGGCTTCGGCTCCGGCCGCCTCGCCGCCGCCGTCCGGGAGTTCGTCGCCGAGCATCCCGGCGTCGCGAGCTACAGAGCCGGCGATGCGCAGGACGGTGGCGACGCCGTGACCATCGCTGAACTGAATGACTGAAATGCTGGAGTCGAGGTGGGGGGTCCGGGGGGCGCGCGAAGCTCAGCCCCCCGGACAGCGCTCAGCCCCCCGGGAAGCCCGTCGCCGAGTCGGCGGAGTAGCGGAATGAACGCCGCCCCGGTCTCGTTTCGAAGCTGAGAGCCACGTGGACGCCTCCTACGAGATTACCGACGACCTCAAGCACGACGTCCTCGCGGCGACCGACCTCGTCGCGCTCGTCGGGGCCGTCACCGGGCTGAAGAAGGCGGGCAACTCCTGGAAGGGGCTCTGCCCGTTCCACGGCGAGAAGACCCCCTCGTTCCACGTCCATCCGGACAAGGGCTTCTACTACTGCTTCGGCTGCGGGGCCAAGGGTGACGCGATCACCTTCGTTCGCGAGACCGAGAAGCTGGAGTTCTCCGAGGCGGTCGCCTACCTCGCCCGCCGTGCGGGGGTTCCGCTCCCGACGCGCCGCTCCGGCTCCCGTGCCGACCGGGCGAAGGAGACGCGCGCCGCCGAGGCGCTCCTGGCCGCGGCGAAGTTCTTCCGCGAGGAGCTGCCGAAGAGCCGCACGGCGATCGCGGTTCTCGAGGGGCGCGGCGTCCCCCGCGAGGAGTGGGAGCCTCTCGGCTTCGGGGCGGCCCCCGACGCGTGGGACGGCCTCCTGCGCGCCCTGTCCGGGACCTTCACCGAGGACGTCCTCCTCGAGGCCGGACTCCTCCAGAAGAACCAGGACACGGGACGCGTCTACGACCGCTTCCGCAACCGTCTGATCCTCGAGATCCGCGATGCGCGGGGCGAGGTCCTCGCCTTCGGTGGCCGGGCCCTTGGCGACGACCCGGCCAAGTACATCAACAGCCCCGAAACTGCCCGGTTCACGAAGGGGAAGGTCCTCTACGGCCTCGACCGGGCCCGCGAAGGGGCACGGAAGAGCGAGAGGCTGGTCCTCTGCGAGGGGTACTTCGACCGGATCGCGTTCGAGAGGGCCGGCATTCCCTGGGCCGTCGCGTCGATGGGAACGGCGCTGACGACGACCCAGGCCGATCTCCTCGCCCGCCAGGTCCCGGCCGTCGTCGTCGCCTACGACGGCGACCCGCCGGGTCTGGCAGCCGCGTGGAAGGTCTTTCCTCTCCTCGTCGAGCGGGGCGTGAAGGTCTTCCACGTCGCCTTTCCAGGGGGACACGACCCCGACTCGTTTCTCCGCGAGTTCGGCGCCGTACCGCTCCGGGAACAGGTCGAGAAGGCCCGGCCTCTCCTCGATGTCCTGGCCGCCGCCGTGCCCCCGGCCACCGGCGACGCGGCGGAACGGGCCGCGAGGATCAACGAGGCGAAGGCGATCCTCTCCGCCGCCCCCGACCGGGTCTTCCGGCACGAGCTCCTGTCGGCGTTCTCCCGGGTCACGGGAGTCCCGCTGGAGCTCCTCCACGAAGGGGGCCGGCGGAGCCAGATTCGGCGGCGGCCCGAAGGCGTCGCGGCGGCCGGCGATCCCGCCCCCCGGCCGTTCCCCGAGGCCGAGGAGCGGATCCTCGGATACCTTCTCGCCACCTGGCCGGCGGGGTTCGAGATTGTGGCAAGACTGCCGGCTGATCTTCTCGCTCACCCGGACGCCCGGGAGCTGGTTCTTTATCTCAAGTCATTGGGTTCGAAGCCGGATACCCTTGATTTTTCCTCTCTTCAATCCCATCTTGGGAGCGGTGCGGGGATGCTGGCGGCCCGGCTCCTCCTGTCGGACCCGCCTCGGCCGGATGAAAAACCCGACGCCCCTGATCTGGAGAAGCTACGCAAGCCACTCCTCCAGCTGAAGATAAGACGACTCGAAGAGCGCGGAGTCGAGTTGCAGCCGATGATTGCTGCCGCCGAAGCCCGGGATGACCGGGACGGGCGGATTGCCCTTCTCGCCGAAAAGCAGAAGCTTTCCGAGGAGGTGCGTCGTATGAAGCAGGAGCTACGCCGCCCGGACGAAGGCCCGGGCTGACAGGGGTAAATGTGACGGTCGAAGAAAAGCATCCGGAGCTGCGCGGGCTGATCGCCCTCGGGAAAGAGCGGGGTTACCTGCTCTACGACGAGATCTTCCATGCCTTGCCCGAGGACGTGGCCAACGCTCCCGAGGAGCTGGACGACGTCTACATCCGGCTGGGCGACTTCGGGATCGAGATCGTCGACGTCCCCGAGAAGGCCACGCCCAAGAAGGACGGGGCCGCCGCCTCCGGGACGGCTCTCCCGGACCTGACGGCCGTCGAAAAGACGAACGACCCGGTCCGGATGTACCTACGCGAGATGGGGACCGTGAAGCTCCTCGACCGCGAGGGCGAGGTCGAGATCGCCCGGCGGATCGAGAGGGGCGAGGCGAGGATCTATCAGGCCCTCTCCACGAACCGGATCGTCCTCGAGGAGATCCTCCGGATCGTCGAGGCCGCCAAGAAGGACAAGAACGTCGCGCGCGGGTTCCTCGAATTCGCCGCGGCGGCCCTCGAGGACGCGGAAGAGGTCGACCCGCGGACGGCCAAGCGGATCGAGGAAGTCCTCGCCCACTTCAAGAAGATCGCCAAGCTGGACGGCGAGCTTCGCAAGCTCTCGGAGAAGAAAAGGGCGGCCAAGGCGGCCAAGAAGCCCGCAAAGGCCTCGGCGAAAAAGGCCGCGGCCAAGCCCCAGTCGGCCGTCGACCCGACGGTCGACCGGCGCATCTCCGAGATCGCCCGCCTCATTCACGCCATCGACTTCACCCCCGCCACCCTGCAGAGGATGATCAACATCCTCAAGGACATCGACCGGCAGTTCGCGATGCCGGAAGCCCAGATCCGGCAGGACCTCGCCAACCTCAAGAAGGAGAAGAACGAGGTCCGGATCGACTTCTACAAGCGCCGCGTCGCCAAGTACCGCGTGCTGCTCAAGGAGCTCGAGGAGAAGTACGGCGTCGCGCACGACGAGATCCGCAAGACGCTCCGCCAGATCCGGGACGGGGAGGAGGAAGCCGACCGGGCCAAGCAGGAGCTCATCGTCGCGAACCTGCGCCTCGTCGTCTCCATCGCCAAGAAGTACACGAACCGCGGCCTCCAGTTCCTCGACCTGATCCAGGAGGGGAACATCGGCCTGATGAAGGCGGTCGAGAAGTTCGAGTACCGCCGCGGCTACAAGTTCTCGACGTACGCCACCTGGTGGATCCGGCAGGCGATCACCCGCGCCATCGCCGACCAGGCCCGGACGATCCGGATCCCGGTCCACATGATCGAGACGATCAACAAGCTCACCCGGACGCAGCGCTCGCTCGTCCAGGAGCTCGGGCGCGAGCCGACCGCCGAAGAGATCGCCAAGCGGATGGACATGCCGGCGTCGAAGGTCCGCAAGATCATGAAGATCGCGCAGGAGCCGATCTCCCTCGAGACTCCCATCGGGGAGGAGGAGGACAGCCACCTCGGCGATTTCATCGAGGACCGGAACGTCGTCTCCCCGATCGACGCCGTCATCGTGGCGAACCTCCGCGACCAGACGCGCCGGACGCTGAAGACCCTCACGCCCCGCGAAGAGCAGGTCCTCAGGATGCGCTTCGGCGTGGGCGACGGGGCCGAGCACACGCTCGAGGAAGTCGGCAAGAGCTTCAACGTCACCCGCGAGCGGATCCGGCAGATCGAGTCGAAGGCGCTCCGCAAGCTCCGCCACCCGTCGCGGGCGAAGAAGCTGCGGCCGTTCATCGACGTCAACATCTGAAGCTGTCAGTGATCCTGGGGAACCCGGACCGCCGGTTTCCCCAGACGCCTCCGCGCGGTGAGGCTGCTCGCTTCGCTCGCGTGGAGTAGGCGGGGAACCCGGACCGCCGGTTTCCCCAGACCCCTCCGCGCGGTGAGGCTGCTCGCTTCGCTCGCGTGGAGTAGGCGGGGAACCCGGACCGCCGGTTTCCCCGGACCCCTCCGCGCGGTGAGGCTGCTCGCTTCGCTCGCGTGGAGTAGGCGGGGAACCCGGACCGCCGGGGGAGCCGGGGGTGGGGCACCGGCGAGGCCGACCCTTTCGCGCGTGATATCCTACGGATGCATGTGGGTCCGTAGCTCAGCGGTTAGAGCCACCGGCTCATAACCGGCGGGTCCTCGGTTCGAATCCGAGCGGACCCACCGGTTCGGGAGAATCAAACGGGCGTGCCACGAGACCTTGAGCGTTCCTCCGGCGATTTGATGCGCCGGGGGTCTATTCGAATGACGGAACGGGCGCCGGCGGGCGCCCGTTCACTTTCTTGGGGGATCCTTCTTTGACCGACACCTCGCCGTCCGGCGCGCTCGAGCGCCTCTTCCGCCTCCAGGAGCTCCTCCTCGAAGCCCACACCAAGGCCGAGAGGCGTAACAGGACGCCCGAGCACCTCGTCCACGTCGAGGCGGCCTGGCAGGATTTCCGGCGGAAACGGCACGAGTTCGCGTCGAGGCGCGAGCAGGCCGAGGTTCGCAAGAACGAGCTCGACGAGCAGGTCGCCGGCTACGCCGAACAGCTGAAGAAGTCCGAGGCCAAGCGCAAGGCGGTGAAAGGGCAGCACGAGTACACGGCCCTTCTCACAGAGGTCGACCACGCCCAGCGGGAGATCCGGACGCGGGAGGACGAGCTCCTCCTGGTCGAGGAGACGCTCTCGCAGGCGCGGGCCGACGAGGTAGCCCTCGCCGCCACCTCCGGGGAGGAAGAGGCGGGGTATGAGGAGCAGATGGCCGAGTGGCGGGCCGAGCAGGCGAAGCTCTCTGCCGAGATCGAGGTGGCGGAGAACAAGGCCGCAGAGATCCGCGCGACGGTCGAGAAGCGACTCCTGGCGACGTTCGACCGGATCGCGAAGATGCGTTCGGGCGTCGCCGTCGCGCGCGTGGCGATGGTCGGCCCACAGACGGCCGCCTGCTCCTCCTGCAACGTCAGGCTCCGGCCGCAGCTCCTCTCCGACCTTCGCCTCTCGCGCGAGATCCTCCAGTGCGAGAGCTGCAAGAGAATCCTCTTCTGGGACGGCAGCGGCCTGCCGTGACGGCCGGACGCCTCGTCGGAGCGAGAGGCTGAACCGGGCCGAGGAGATTGCCGCGAACGTGGCGGGCGTGATGGCCCGCGTCGACGCTGCCGCGCGTCGCGCGGACCGCGACGCGTCCTCCGTGACCCTCGTCGCCGTCACGAAGACCCGGCCTCTCGATGACGTGCTCGCGGCGTACACGGCGGGAGTACGGCATTTCGGCGAAAACCGTGTCCAGGAGGCCGAAGCGAAGTTCCCGCGGCTGCCCGGCGACTCCGTGAAACACCTCGTCGGAGAGCTCCAGTCGAACAAGGCGAACAAGGCGGCCCGGCTCGCCGACGTGCTGCACGCCGTCGACTCGGCCGACATCGCTCGCCGTCTGGCCCGCGCCGCGGGGAACGAGGGGCGGCGGCTGGCGGTCTACGTCGAGGTGAACACGGGAGGCGAGGCGACGAAGGCGGGCGTCTCCCCCGGCGGCGCGCCGGCGCTCGTCGACGCGGTGCGAGCCTTGCCGGAGCTCGACCTTCTCGGCCTGATGGCGATTCCCCCTCCCGGCGACACACGCCCCCATTTCGTCGCGCTGCGGAGCCTCGCGGCCACCCTTGGCCTGACGGGACTTTCGATGGGGATGAGCGACGACTTCGAAACCGCGGTCGAGGAGGGGGCGACCGTCGTGCGGGTCGGCACCGCCATCTTCGGCAGCCGCTCCTGACCCTGCTACCCTCCCCCCGATGAGCTGGAACACGCCCGAGCGGCGCGTCGTCTTTGCAGGTCCGCCCGGCTGGTCGCATCTGCCGAACGTCACGCGGGCACTCCTCGCTCTGACGGCTGCGAGCTATCTCGCTGGCCTCTTCGCCCCTTCCCGGATGCGCCTCCTGGCCGTCTTTCCGGAGCGGGTCTGGCCGGCGCTCGAGCTTTGGCGGCTCGTGACCTACCCGCTCGCCGTCATCGGGATCTTCAACGCCCTGTTCGGGCTCCTCATTCTCTGGATGTTCGGGTGGGAGCTCGAAAGCGTCTTCGGCTCGCGGCGGTTCGGCCTCTTCGTCCTGTCGTCGATCGTCGCCTCGGCGGTCCTCGGGTGCGGCGTGGCACTCCTGTTCCCGCGTGCGGGCGCAATGGCCGGCGCGGGGCTCTCCGGTCTCCTGACGGCGATGATCGTGGTCTGGGCGCTTCTCGGCCCGGGCCTTCCCGCGAACCTCTTCGGAATCCTCCCGATGACGCGGAAGGGCTTCGCCCTCCTCGCGCTCGTCCTCGTCGTCTTCGGCGAGCTGGAGTCGTCTCGATCTCTCGCCCAGCTCGTCTTCCTCCTCGGAGGCCTCCCGGTCGCGTGGTTCTTCGCGAGGGCCTCGCGGCGCGGAGGCGGAGGAAGCGTCCGCCCGTTCCGCCGACGCCGGAACCCCTTCCGGCGACGTCGATTCACGGTGGTGGAGGACCGGAGCGGCCGCGTCCACTGAGCCCTACCGGCCCGCCGCTAGCTCTCCCGACCCAGCCCTCGCCCATCTTGAACAGCTGTCCGCGCGCCAAAGGCGCGCGCTCTGTAGGATGGTGGGTGGGGGGCGAGGGGTGGGTCCATAGGGGTGCAAAGGGTCTAGAATGAGCATGATGAGACCCAGCATCTCGCCTCTGGACATCCGCAAACGGACGTTCCCGATCCGGTTCCGCGGGCTCGACCGGAACGAGGTGACCCAGTACCTCGATCTCCTCGCCGACGATCTCGAGGAGCTGATGCGGACCCTCGACGAGCTCGAGCGCGAGAACGGCCGCCTGAAGGACGAGGTTGCGCGGCACCGTGAGTCGGAGAATTCCCTCCGGGAAACGCTGATGATGGCGCAGCGCAACGCCGAGACGCTTCGCTCCGACTCCGAACGCGAGGCCGACCGGATCCTGGCCGAAGCCAACCGCCAGGGAGAGCGCCTCGTCCAGCAGTCCCTCGAGAAGGCGGCCGAGAAGGAGAAGCGGATCCGCGAGCTCCGGGTGGAGCGGAAGAACTTCCACCTCAAGCTCCAGGGGATGCTCGACATGTTTCAGCAGGTCCTCAACTTCGACAAGGAAGAGGAGGACCTCGACCACTCCGTGTCGGTCATGCGCCCGAAGCGAAAGGACGGGGAGGCGGTCTGAGCCGCCTCGTCGTCCGCCACCTCTCCCAGCTCGCCACGCCCTTCGGGGCCGTCGCACGGACGGGCGCCGACCAGGGCCGGATCCGCCGGATCCTGGACGCCGCGCTCGTCGTGGACGGCGAGGACATCGTCTGGGTCGGAACGGACGAGGAGCACGTTCGGCTTCACGGGGAGGCGCCACGACCGGGCGACGTCGTCCTCGACGGGCGCGGGAAGACGGCGCTCCCGGGGTTCATCGACCCGCACACGCATATCCCGTGGGCGGGCTATCGCGAGAGCGAGTTCAACGAGCGGCTGAAAGGGAGGAGCTACGCCGAGATCGCGGCGGCCGGAGGCGGAATCGTTTCGACCGTGGATGCGACGCGGCGCGCCCCGCTCGAGGAGCTGACGCACCTCACACGCGCGCGCCTCGACCGGATGCTCCTCCACGGCACGACGTTCTGCGAAGCGAAGACCGGGTACGGCCTCGACCTCCCGACCGAGCGAAAGCAGCTCGCCGCGCTGAAAGCCGCCGCCGACGGGCACCCGGTCGGCGTCGTGGCGACGGCGTTGCCGGGGCACGAGGTACCGCTCGAGCGGCGCGGCTCGGAGGCGCTGAAGGCGCGCTACATCGCGGAGTGCTGCGACGAGATCCTTCCCGCCCTCGCGGCCGACGGGGCGAGATTCGTCGACGTCTTCTGCGAGCACGGGGTCTTCGGCCTGGAGGAGTCGCGCCGGATTCTCGAAGCGGGGAAGGCCTGCGGCCTTCTCCCGCGGCTCCACGCCGACGAGCTGACGCCCTTGGGCGGAGCGAGCCTCGCGGCCGAGGTCGGCGCCCTTTCGGCCGACCACCTCCTCTTCGCCCAGCCCGACGGAATCCACGCCATGGCGAAAGCCGGCGTCGTCGCGACGCTCCTCCCCGGGACGTCGGTCTTCCTCCGGATGAACCGCTACGCCCCGGCGCGCGAGATGGTCTCAGCGGGGGTCGCCGTCGCCCTCGGCACGGACTGCAATCCCGGCTCCTCGTACACGGAGTCGCTCCCCGCCGTCGCGTTCTTCGCCACGATCGGGATGGGGCTGACGGTCGAGGAGACGCTCACGGCGATGACGCTGAACGCGGCGGCCTCCGTCGGCGAGGCGGCCCGGCGCGGGTCGCTGGAGCCGGGAAAGGCGGCCGACGTCGTCCTCGTCGACGGACGCAGCCTCGAGCACCTCGTCTACCACTACGGCGTCAACCCGGTGACCGATGTCGTCGCCGCGGGACGCCTCGTCGTCTCGGGCGCGCGAAGCGTGGCGGCCTGAACGGACCGCGCCCGTGCGGCGCGGCGGGGCGACTCGCCCCGCAGAACTCGGCAGGAGGACCCTCGTGACCGACCTCGTCTCTCTCTCCGTCCGCGACTTCAGCGCCGCCCTCGCCTCCGACGCCCCCGCCCCCGGCGGCGGCTCCGCCTCGGCCGCGGCCGGAGCGTTGGGGGCCGCACTCCTCGGGATGGTCTGCCGCCTCACGATCGGCAAGGAGAAGTACAAGGACGCGTGGGAGGAGCTCGAGCGGATCGCCTCCGCCATGGACGCGGGCCGGGACACGCTCCTCGGGCTCGTCGACGAGGACACCCGCGCCTACGACGCGATCGTGGCGGCGCGCAAGCTCCCGAAGGAGACGCCCGAGGAGAAGGAGGCGCGAAAGCGGGCGATCGACGACGCGACGATCCTCGCGACGACCGTCCCGATGCAGACGGCGTTCTTCTCGACGGAAGCGATCGTGAAGGCTCCCGTCGTCCTCGAGAAGGGAAACCCGAACTGCGCCTCCGACGCCTTCGTCGCGGCGCTCCTTCTTTCTTCGGCCGTCGAGGGGGCTCTCGCGAACGTGAGGATCAACCTTCCCGGCGTCTCGGACGGAAGTCTCTCCGAGGGCTTCCACTCCGACACCGCCCTCGCCGCGGCGAAGACGGCCGAGGCGATGACGAAGGTGCGGGCGCTGGCGAAAGCGAGGGACCTGACGGCGTAGGGAGGAACGCTGCCGGGCGCGGGGCGGGGGGGGGCCGGGGCAGGCGGCCCGCGAGGCGCGCCCCCTCCCGGAGACGCCCGGGTCAGTCGGGGATGCGGAGCTTCTGCCCGGGCTTGATCTTGTCCGGGTCCGTGAGGAGGTCCTCGTTGGCCTCGAAGATCTTCATGTAGGCGCCGGCCTTGCCGTAGTACTTCTTGGCGATCGCCCCGAGCGTGTCTCCCTTCTCCACGACGTGGACCTTCGCGGCGGCCTGGGCCGCTGCGGCCGCGGTCTGCGCGGGGGCGCTGGCGGCCACGACGGCCGCGGCAGCCGGCGGCGGCGCGACTGCGACCGGCGCCTTCGCGAGGGCGATCTTGTTGAGCGTGTTCTCGGTCTCGACGAGCTCGTTGAACTCGGCCATGACCTTGCCCTTGGCCTCGATGCTCTCCGCCTCGCCCGTCAGCGTGACGGTCTTGCCCTCGACGACGGCGTCGAGGCTCTTCAGGCCCTTGATGGAACCGCGCAGGCTCTTCACCGCCTCGGCGGACTTCTCTTCCAGAGACTTGCCGAACAGACCCATGATGTCCTCCTCGTTCGCGGATGTGAGGACGCTACGACATCAGGACGCATCCGGACCGTGGACGAATCAGCCGAGGCGTCGCTCCTCGAGCCAGTCCTCGAACCGGTCACGCGGCCAGGTGTTGACGACCCGTTCCGCGGGGATGCGCGCGAGACGGGCGATGGCGAGGGCGAAGCGCTGGAAGTCGAGGTGCCGGAAGGCGTGAGCGTCGCTCGAGATCGCGAAGAGGCAACCGGCGGCGAGAGCCGTGCGGGCCAGGGACGGAGGGAGGTCCTGGCGTTCCGGGCAGCCGTTGATCTCGACGGCGACGCCCCGCTCGGCGGCAGCGGCGAAGACGCGGTCCCAGCTCGCTTTCACGCCATTCCGCATGTTGTAGAGGCGCCCTTTCGGGTGGCCGAGGACGGCGACGCCGGGGGTTTCGACGGCCCGCACGAGCCGCGCCGTCTGGTCCTTCGCCGACCGCAGGTCGGTGTGGACCGAGGCGACGACGGCGTCGAGGACTGGGGCGTTCGAAGGGGTCACGTCGATCGTCCCGTCCTCGGCGATGTTCGCCTCGGCGCCGAGGAGCATCGCGAATTCGTCCCCGGTCCGCGCGTTCAGGTGGACCAGCTCGCGGGCCTGCGCTGCGAAGTCGCCCGCGTGGAGCCCACCGGCGACGGCGCAGTCGCGGGCGTGGTCGGTCAGGAGGGCGTAGCGGTCGCCCCTCCCCGCCAGGGCGCGATGAAGGTCGGCAAGCGGGATCTTCCCGTCGGAGCGGTCGGTGTGGAGGTGGATGTCTCCCCTGAGGTCGGCGAGCGCGAGCCCGTCGGGGCCGGCGAGGATCCGGTCGACGTCGGCTCGCGAGAGGTACTCCCGCTTGCGTTCGCTCGCCGGGTCCTCACGGTCGAGGAGGGCCGAGAGCCGGTCTCCGACCGATTCGTCCGAGCTGCAGGAGAGGAACGAGGAGATGGCGTCGGCCGCGCGCGCCGAGACGTGCGGGAGGTTCCCGAGGTGGATCCGCCGTCCGTGGAGGTCTTCGGGGAGCTGCCGGAGGGTGGCCGCCGCCGAACGGTACTCGGCGGCCGGACGGGTTCCCGGCGGCTCGGCGTCGGCGAGCGCCAGGAGGGCGGCCGCGACCCGGGCGTTCGTCACGGGCGGGGCGGGGCGTATGGAAATGGACGACACGGGCGGGCCTCGACCGATCTTACGGTGGCCCGCGCCCGATAGACTCCCCCCGACATGCCGGAAAAGAAGACCCTGGCGCTCCTCGACGCCTCTGGCTACCTCTACCGGGCGTTTCACGCGATTCGCCCGCTCACGGCCCCCGACGGGCGGCCGACGAATGCGACGTTCGGCTTCGCGACGATGTTGCGCAAGCTCCTCGCGCAACGAAATCCCGACGCCGTCGCCGTCTGCTTCGACCGTCCGGAGAAGACGTTCCGGCACGAGATGGACCCCGAGTACAAGGCGACCCGCTCGTCGATGCCCGACGACCTCGTCCCGCAGGTGGCTGACGTGAAGGCGCTCTGCCGGGCGATGGGTCTCGCCGTCGTGGAGGAGCCGGGCTTCGAGGCCGACGACCTCATCGGGACCTTGGCCGAGAAGGGGGCGCGAGCGGGGCTCAAGGTCGAGGTCGTCTCGGCCGACAAGGACCTCTTCCAGCTCGTCCGCAGCGACGAGGTCGCCGTCTGGCATCCGGTGCACGAGAGGCTCCTCGACGAGGCGGGCGTCGCCGGCCTCTTCGGCGCGCCGCCGGGCCGCGTCATCGACGTCCTCGGCCTGATGGGCGACGCCTCCGACAACATTCCCGGCGTCAGGGGCATTGGCGAGAAGGGGGCGAAAGAGCTCGTCGCGAATTTCGGGTCGCTCGAGGAGATCTACGCCCGGATCGACGAGCTGAAGGGAAAGAGGCGCGAGGCGCTCGAGGCGGGGCGCGACGACGCGTTCCGCTCGCGCGAGCTCGCGACGGTGCGGCGCGACGCGCCTGTGCCGGGAGGAGAAAGTGGCGAAAGCCTCCTCTCCGCGTTCGGTCTGCCGCTGCAGGACACGGCACGGCTCGCGACGTTCTACGAGGAGCTCGGCTTCTTCCGGCTGAAGAAGGAGCTGCTCGAAGCGGCCGGCCTCGCTCCCGCGCCGGCGGCGGTCGCGACCCCGCCGGGGGCGGAGCCCGGTGAAGCGGCGGTGCCCGGGTTGCCCCGGGTCCCGGCGACGGCGAAGGCAGAGGCCGGCGACCTCCCCGTCTGGGAGACGTCCGCGGACACTCTCGATGCGTTCCTCGCCTGCGCGGTGGAGGCCGGGCTCGCCGGCCTCCACGTCGAATGCGCGCCGGGGCGTCCCTTCCCCCCCGAGCCGATCGCCGTCGTCGTGGCCGTCCCGGGAGGAGGGGTCGTCGCCACGCCGCTGGCGGGAGACGGGGCCGAAGCGGGGCGCGCGTTTCTCGCGCACCTCTTCTCGCACGACGGGGTCGAGGTCGTGGCCCACGAGAGCAAGCGGCTCCAACTCGCCGCGGCCGCCCTCGCGATGGACCCTCCCCGGCGCGTCGTCGACACGATGCTCGCGGCCTACGTCGACGGTCCCGGCCTCCACGCCCACGACCTCGCCGGCGACGCCCGGGCCCTCCTGGGGCGTGACCCGGCGACGATCCCGTCCCCGAAGGACGTGGCGGGGAGCGACACCTTCGAGACGGCGGCCGTGCTCTCGACGGAAGCGGGCCTCGCGTACCTCGCCCCGCGGGCCCTTCTCCCGCTCGCGCTCCGCGAGGTCCTGCTCGCGCGGCTCGCGGCGCGCCCCGCCTCGCTCCGCGTCTACGAGGAGATCGAGCTTCCGCTCGTACCCGTCCTGGCGCGGATGGAGCTCGCGGGGATCGCCGTCGACCCGTCGGCGCTCTCGGCCCTTTCCGTCGACCTCGGCGCGCGTCTCGCCGCCCTCGAGAAGGAGATCCACGCGGCCGCCGGTGAGACGTTCAACGTCGGCTCTCCGCCGCAGCTCGGCCGGATCCTCTTCGAGAAGCTGCAGTACCCCGTCCTCAAGAAGACGGCGAAGACGAAGAGCTACGCGACGGGATCGGAGGTCCTCGAGGAGCTGGCGGTCCGGGGCGTCGGGCCGCTCCCCGGCCTCGTCCTCGAGTGGCGCGAGCTCTCGAAGCTGAAGGGGACCTACGTGGACGCCCTTCCGCGGCACGTCGCGCGCGACGGGCGGGTCCACACGCGCTTCGACCAGGCGGTCGCGGCGACGGGTCGCCTCTCGTCGAACGACCCGAACCTCCAGAACATCCCCGTGAGGACGGAGGCGGGGCGCGCGATCCGGAAGGCCTTCGTCGCCCCGCCGGGGCGCCTCCTCGTCGCGGCCGACTACTCGCAGGTCGAGCTGCGTCTCCTCGCCCACCTCTCGGGCGACGCGGCGCTCATCGAGACCTTCCGCCGCGGCGAGGACATCCACCGCGCCACGGCGGCGAAGATCTTCGGCATCGACCCCGGGCTCGTCTCCGCCGACCAGAGGCGCGGGGCCAAGACGATCAACTTCGGGATCCTCTACGGGATGGGGCCGTTCGCCCTCGCCAACCAGCTCGGCGTCCCGCAGGCCGCCGCGAAGTCGTTCATCGCCGCGTACTTCGCGCAGTTCCCGTCGATCCGCGCCTGCCTCGACGGAATCCTCGCGAAGGCCCGCGAGACGGGCGCGACGGAGACGATCTTCGGGCGCCTCCGGCCGATCCCGGGAATGACCGACCGCAACCACGCCGTCCGGGCGAACGCGGAGCGGATGGCGATGAACGCCCCGTTCCAGGGCTCCGCGGCCGACCTCGTCAAGCTGGCGATGGTGGCGCTCGAGGAGCGGCTGAAGGCCGCGTTCCCCTCTGCGCGGATGCTCCTGCAGGTCCACGACGAGCTCGTCCTCGAGTGCGAGTCCACCGACGCGCCGGGCGTCGCCGCACTCGCGAGGGAAATCATGGAAGGAGTGGCCTCCCTCGCCGTTCCCCTTACGGTCGACACCGCGAGCGGCGCGAACTGGGCGGCCGCGAAATAGCGGGCGCTACAATCCTGAAGATGGCCTCTGTCGGCCGCCGGTTCCCCCGGCCCCGTGTGTCGTCTCTGCCGGCCCTTCTCCTGGCGCCGGTTCTGTTCGCACAGGCTCCCGCACCGCTGGAGACGATTCCCGACCCGGCGCGGATCCCGCCGGCCGAGGTGCCGTTCGTCAACCCTCTCTGGCAGGACCTCGAAGCGCCCGCCGCGCTCGAGGGCCCCGCGCCGAAGCTCAAGGACCTCGAGGCGGCCTCCACACTCATCGTCGGCGTGAGGATCGACGAGACGGGAAAGGTCTCCGAGGCCGTGGCCCCTGAGCCCCCGATCCGCGCAATCGGCGCCGCCGCGCAGGCGATGGCCCCCCGCTGGACCTTCAAGCCGGCGAAGAAGGACGGCCAGCCGGTGCGCTGCTGGGGAACCTACGGTGTCGACGTCGAGGTCGACCTGGAGGATGCGGTCTGGTCGGCGTTCCAGCTCGCTCCGGTGGGCAAGGAGGATCCCCTTCCGGCCCTCGGCAGGGAACTGCCGGGAGACACGTGGATCTCCCGGTACCCTGCGGCGCTCGAGCCGCCCGAGCCCGGGGTCCTCTCGGTGGAGGACGTCGATTTCCTTCCGATGCCCGACAAGGCACCGTTGAAGATCGAAACGACCCGCCTGAAGTCCCGAGCCCTGGCTCTCGTCGAGGTGTCGGGCCTCGGCGCGGTGAAGAGGGTCGTTCCGGTCGGGGTCTACGAACCGCTCATCCTCCGGTGGATCCGCGAAAGCGCGAAGGGATGGCTCCTGACCGCCGCGAAGAAGGGGGGCGCCCCCGTCTCCTCATGGCTCGCGCTCGACGCGACCATCGAGTACTCCCTCGGCTCCGTGAAGGAGCGCGGGAAGCGCTCGATCAAGAAGAACATTCGGGGCGTGCCTCTCCCTTGAAGCTCTCCGCCTCGGACGCCGCGGACCTTTTCGACGTCGACGAATCGACCGTCTACCGCTGGATCGAAGAGCGGGGACTGCCGGCCGAACGGATCGCGGGGCGAACCCTGCTGAACCGCGCGGCCCTCCTCGAGTGGGCCACCGAGAACCAGGTCGCGGTCTCCGCCCGGGTCTTCCGGCCGGCGGAGTCGGGTGCCGAGAAGCTCCCCTCCTTCGCGCGGGCGCTGGCGGCGGGGGGCGTCCACCACGCCGTCCCGGGGACGACGCGCGAGGACGTCCTGCGCGGAGCGGTCGCCCGTCTTCCCCTTCCGGAGGGGAGCGATGCCGAGGATCTCCTGGCCGTCCTGCTGGCGCGCGAGACCTCGTTCTCCACGGCCATCGGCAACGGGATCGCGATCCCGCACGTGAGGATGCCGATCGTCCTCGACGTCGACGAGGCCATCGTCAGCCTCTCGTTCCTCGAGCGGCCGGTCGACTTCGGCGCTGCCGACGGCAGCCCGGTCACGACTCTCTTCACCATGGTCACGCCGACCGTGCACGGGCACCTCCACCTTCTCGCCGCCCTCGCCTACCTCCTGCGCGACGAGGCCTTCCTGGCCGGTGTGAAGGCCGCAGCGCCGGCCGAGGTGATGCTCGCGCGCGCCACAGAGGTGGAGCTGCGGGGCGCAGGCCGCTCCGGCGCCAGCGGACCGGCCTGATGGAAGGTACGAGTCCCGACGGGGCCGTCCTCCTCGGTGCCATCCTTCTCGTCGCCCTGAGCGGCGTTCCCGGGCTCTTCGCCCGGAAAGGGGGCTCCGGCGGCGAGCGGCTCGCGGCGGTTCTCGCCTGCGCGGGCTCGATGGCCGGCCTCGTCCCGGTCGCGAGGATCCTCTTCTTCGGCGCGGCGCTGCGGATGGAGCTCCCGAGCCCCCTCCCGGGCGGGAAGATCCTCCTCGTCGCCGACCCGCTCTCGGCGCTCTTTCTCCTGCCGGTCTTCCTCGTACCCGCCCTCGGGGCCGTCTACGGCCTCGGCTACTGGGCCGAGGCCGAGCACCTTCGCGACGGACGAAAGCTGCGCTTCTTCATGGGCCTCCTCGCCGCTTCGATGGCGGCCGTCCTCATCGCCCGGAGCGGGGTCGCCTTCCTCGTCGCGTGGGAGGTGATGGCGCTGGCGGCCTTCTTCGCCGCGACGACCGAGGACCGGCTGCCGGCGGTGCGGGAGGCGGGGTGGATCTACCTCGTGGCCACCCACGCGGGGACGCTCGGGCTCTTCGGCATGACGGCGCTCCTCCACGCCACGACCGGCTCCTTCGCGTGGGAAGCCCCGGCGGCGGGCCTCGCCGTCACCGGCTCGGCGAGCGTCGTCTTCCTTCTCGCCCTCGTCGGTTTCGGCGCCAAGGCGGGCCTCTTCCCGTTCCACTTCTGGCTCCCGGGAGCGCATGCCGGGGCGCCGAGCCACGTCTCGGCGGTCATGTCGGGCGTCATGCTCAAGGTGGGCCTCTACGGCATCCTGCGCATCACGTCGCTCTACGGCACGCCGCCCGCGTGGTGGGGCGGGCTCCTCCTCGTCCTCGGCGTGGCGTCGGCGCTCTACGGGGCCGCGCTCGCCGCGGCGCAGAACGACCTCAAGCGCCTCCTCGCCTACTCGAGCATCGAGAACGTCGGGATCGTCTTCACGGGAATCGGCGTCGCCCTCCTCGGGCGCTCGGCCGCGCGGCCGGAGTGGATCGCGCTCGGACTCGGCGGGGCGCTCCTGCACGTCCTCTTCCACTCCCTCTTCAAGCCGCTCCTCTTCCTGGGTGCCGGGGCGGTGATCCACGGGACGGGGACGCGGGAGATGGACCTCATGGGCGGCCTGCTGAAGAAGATGCCGAAGACGGGTGCCGCCTTTGCGGTCGGGTGCGCGGCCGTCGCGACCCTGCCCCCCCTGAACGGCTTCTTCTCGGAGTTCCTCGTCTACCTCGGGCTCCTGCGGGCCTTCTCGGGGCCGGGCGAGGCGCTCCTCGCGGGCTTCGCGGCGCCGGCTCTCGCGCTGGCGGGGGGGGTCGCGCTCGCCGCCTTCGTCAAGCTCTTCGGCACCGTCTTCCTCGGCAGCCCTCGCTCGGAGAAGGCGGAGCACGCCCACGAGCCGGGCAACTTCATGCGCGTCCCGATTCTCCTTCTCGCCGGGGCCTGCCTCGCGGCCGGTCTTCTCTCCCCGTTCCTGGCCCACGGGCTCGACGCGGCGACGTCCGCGTGGGCGGCGAAGGCCCTTTCCGGAGTGCCCGCTCTCGCCACGGTGGCGCCCATCGCGACCGTCGCGACCTGGGGCGCCGCGCTCCTCGGGCTCCTCGCCCTCACCGCCTCCGCGGCCGCGTTCCTCATCCGCAGGCGCACGGTTTCGCGAGGCCCGACGTGGGACTGCGGCTACGCCCGGCCGACGGCGCGGATGCAGTACACGGGGAGCTCCTTCGGTGACTGGATCGCGGCCCGCCTGACGCCCCGCGTCGCCGCAACGGTCCTGGAGGAGCGTCTTCCGGAGGGGGTCTTTCCGCGGGGCGCGCGCGTTTCCGCCGGGGCGCCCGCGCGCGACCCGGTTCTCCTCAGGTTCCTCGAGCCGTTCGCCCAGCGCTGGGCCCGCCGCTTCTACGACCTTCACGCCCTTCAGGAGGGGCGGCTCACCATCTACCTCGTCTACGTCCTCGGGACCGTCATCGCGCTCCTGGCGTGGAGCGTTCTCCGCGGGTGGTTCCCGCCCCCGTGAGCCTCGTCCTCGTCCTCGGCGGGGCATTCTTCTGCGTGGCCGGAGGCGTGCCCGGGCTCTTCCTACCGCCCGGCTCCACCGCGCGGCGGATCGCGACGACAGGCTCTGTAGCGGGCGGGTTCCTCGGTCTGGCGGGGGCGTTGAGCGCCGCGGTGACGGGCCGTGTCGACACGCTGACGCGCCCCTGGCCCCTTCCGGGGGCCATGTTTCACGTCGATGTCGACGCGCTCTCGGCGATCTTCCTGGTCCCGCTCTTCCTCGTCTCGGCGCTCGCGGCGATCAGCGGCGCCCGCTCCTTCGGCGATGACGAGCACCCCTCCGACGCGCGACGGACCCGTTTCTTCTTCGGCCTCGTGACGGGCGCGATCGCCGTCGTCCTCGTCGCGCGCAACGGGCTCCTCTTCCTCGCGGCATGGGAGGTGATGGCCCTCTCGGCCTTCTTCCTCATCACGGCCGACCGGCAGTCCCGTGAGTCGCGCGACGCGGGGCGGCTCTACCTCTTCGCGACCCACGTCGCGACCCTCGGCCTCTTCGGGTTCTTCTCGCAGCTCAGGTCCCTCACGGGCTCGACCGAGCTCGTGCCGCTCCCGCCCGGAGTGGCCGGGACCGACGCCGGCACCGCCCTCTTCGTCCTCGCGCTCTTCGGGTTCGGCTTCAAGGCCGGCATCCTTCCGCTCCACTTCTGGCTGCCGCCGGCGCACGCCGCCGCTCCGGCACACGTCTCCGCGCTGATGTCGGGCGTCCTCATCAAGACGGGGATCTACGGCATCCTTCGTTTCACCACGCTCGTCCCCGACCCGCCGGCCGCCTGGGGCGACGTGCTCCTCGTCCTCGGCGTGGCCTCGGCCGTCCTGGGCGTGGCCTTCGCGCTCGGGCAGCACGACCTCAAGCGCCTCCTGGCGTGGCACAGCGTCGAGAACATCGGGATCATCGTCCTCGGCCTCGGGGCCGGCCTCGCGGGACGCGCGGCGGGCCGGCCGGATTGGGCGCTCCTGGGATTCGCGGGCGCGCTCTTCCACGTCGTGAACCACGGTCTCTTCAAGTCCCTCCTCTTCCTCGGGGCGGGCGAGGTCGTTCACGTCGCCGGGACGCGCGACATGGACCGGATGGGGGGCTTCGGCCGCGTTCTCCCGAAGACGGCGTTCTTCTTCCTCGCCGGGGCCGTGGCGATCTCGGGCCTCCCGCCGCTGAACGGCTTCGCGAGCGAGTGGCTCGTCTACCTCGGCCTCTTCGACAGGGCCCGCGCCTCGGGCACCGACGCGCTCCGGGCCGCATTCGCCGCGCCGGCGCTCGCTCTCACCGGGGCACTCGCCCTCGCCTGTTTCGTGAAGGCGCACGGGTCCGTCTTCCTCGGGAGCCCGCGGGGCGATCCGCCACACGCGCACGGCGAGCCCGCCTCGCACGTGGCGCCGATGGCGATTCTCGCCGGAGCCTGCGCGCTCCTGGGTCTGTGGCCCGCAGGGATCGCGCCGGCCCTCGCGCGTGCCGCCGCGATCGCCGCACCCGGCCCGGTCCCGGCGGGGACGCTCGTCGAGCTCGCCTCCCTCGTCACGGTCGGCCTCTCGGCGCTCGCGCTCGTCTTCCTCCTCGGCGTCGTGGCCCTGTTCCTGATGCGGAAGCTCGCCGTGGCCGCTCCGACGGCAGGGCCGACCTGGGACTGCGGGTATGCCCGGCCGACCGCCCGGATGCAGTACACGGCCTCGTCGTTCGCGCGCGGGCCCGTCGGCTACTTCGGTTGGGCGCTCCGTCCGCGCGCCAAGGGCGCCCCCGTCACGAAGCTGTTCCCCGTCTCGGCCAGCTTCGAAAGCCACGTCCCCGACACCGTCCTCGACCGGGCCATCGTTCCGGCCTTCCGCGCCGGCGCCTGGGCCGCCCGAAAAGGGCGGATCCTCCAGCAGGGAAGGATCCAGCTCTACCTCCTCTACGTCGTCGCGACGCTCGTCGCGCTGCTGCTGCGGGTCTGACCCGGGGAGATCCGATGATCGACACGCTCGTCCACATCCTGCTCGTCCTCGCGCTCCCACCCCTCCTGCCGGGGGTGATCGCGAGGACGAAAGCGGCCTTCGCCGGCCGGAACGGCCCGCCCCTGCTCCAGGGCTATTACGACCTCGCCCGGCTCCTCCGGAAGGGGAGCGTCCTTCCCTCCGGCTCGGGGTGGGTCTTCCTCGCGGGCCCCGTCGCGGGCGTGGCGGCGCCCCTCTTCGCCTCGCTCCTCCTCCCCTTCGGCGGGCACTCGGCGCCGGTCTCCTTCGCGGGCGACATGATCCTCTTCGCCTACGTCCTCGCCCTCTCGCGCTTCTTCACGGCGACCGCGGCGCTCGACACCGGCTCCGCCTTCGAAGGAATGGGGGCCGCGCGCGAGGTCGCCTTCTCGTGCCTCGCCGAGCCCGCGCTCTTCTTCGGATTCGTGGCGCTCGCCCGGATCTCCGGGTCGCTCTCGCTCTCGACGATGCTCGGGACGGGGCCGGGGTGGGTGACGGCCGGAGCGCCGCTCGTCCTCGTCGCAGCGAGCTGGGCCGTCGTCCTCCTCGCCGAGAACTGCCGGATCCCCTTCGACGACCCGAACACCCACCTCGAGCTGACGATGATCCACGAGGTGATGGTCCTCGACCACGGCGGTCCCGCCTTCGGCCTCGTCCTCTACGGGGCGGCGACGAAGCTCTTCGTCCTCTCGGCCCTCTTCCTGCGCGTCGTCTTCCCGTTCAACGTGACCGACCCCCGTCTCGACTGGATCGCGTTCGTCGCCGGGATCCTCCTCGTCGCCATCTCGATCGGCGTCGTCGAGTCGGTCATGGCGAGGCTCCGGCTCGTCAAGGTGCCGCAGCTCCTCGTCGGGGCCTGCGTCCTGTCGGCCTTCGGCATGCTCCTGCTGGCACGGTGATGCGATGACGCACCCGGTCGACATCCTCCTCGTCGTCGTCATCCTGCTGAACTTCCTCGTCCTCGGGACGCCGGCCCTCCGGATGACCATCCGCGCCGCCGCTCTCCAGGGGGCGGTCCTGGCGGTCCTCCCGCTCCTCGTGCACCGCGGATTCGGCTGGCGGGTCGCGGCGATCGCGATCGCGACGATGGCGATCAAGGGAATCCTGATCCCGGGCCTTCTCGAGAAGGCGATGCGCGACATCCACATCCGGCACGAGGTGGAGCCCTACGTCGGCTTCGTGCCGTCGCTCTTCCTCTGCGCCGTCGGGACGGGCCTGGCGATCCTCTTCGCCGGGAATCTCCCGCTTGCGCCCGAGCACGTCGGGACCCTCATCGTCCCCGCCTCCCTCGCGACGCTCCTCTCCGGCTTCCTCGTCCTGACGACGCGGCGAAAGGCGATCTCGCAGGTCGTCGGCTACCTGATCCTGGAGAACGGCATCTTCATCTTCGGCCAGCTCCTCATCGAGGCGATGCCATTCCTCGTCGAGGCGGGGGTCCTCCTCGACCTCTTCGTCGGCATCTTCATCATGGGGATCGTCATCAACCACATCCGGCAGGAGTTCTCGTCCCTCGACACGGAGCTCCTCTCGGAGCTGAAGGACTGAGCGGGAGAACGACGACGTGGAGATCGCTCTCGTTCTCCTCCCGCTCGCCGCCGCCATCGTGGCCGCGGTCGTCCCTTCGCCGAGGGTCCGACCGCTCGTCGTCCCGGTGGCGGCGTTCCTCCACCTCGCCCTTTTCGCCGCCATCCTCGCCGGCGGCGTCAGCTCCGGTCGCGGTGTCTGGCTGAGGCTCGATCCGCTCGCCACCGTCATCCTCGGGACGGTGAGCGTCCTCTTCCTCCTCATCGCCTTCTACGTCCCGGGGTATCTCGAGCTGCGCCCGGAACGCGACAACCGGGTCTTCTGCGCGGGCCTCCTCTTCTTCCTGGCGATGACGTCCCTCCTCGCGCTCGCCCAGCACCTCGGGCTCCTCTGGGTCGCGATGGAGGCGACGACGCTCGCCACGGCGCCGCTCCTCTACTTCAACAGGACGGCCCGGTCGCTCGAGGCGACCTGGAAATACCTGATGATCGGGTCGGTCGGCATCGCCATCGCGCTCCTCGGTTCGCTCTTCCTCGCCTACTCCGCCCACCTCGGCGGGGGCGAGCCGTCGCTCCTTTTCGAGGACCTGCTCGCAGGGGCGGGCTCGTTCTCGCGGCCGTGGCTGCGGGCCGCGTTCGTCCTCCTCCTCGTCGGCTACGGGACGAAGATGGGGCTGGCGCCGCTCCACACGTGGAAGCCCGACGCCTACGGCGAGGCGCCGGGGCTCGTCGGCGCGCTCCTGGCGGGCGGGATGACGAACGGCGCGTTCCTCGCGCTCCTGCGCGTCTACCGCGTCGTGAACGCGGCGGGCGAAGGCGCCTTCGCCCGCGAGCTCCTCGTCTTCATGGGGCTCGCCTCCATCGGCCTGGCGGCCGTCTTCGTCGTGAGGCAGCGCGACATCAAGCGAATGCTCGCCTACTCGAGCGTCGAGCACGTCGGCATCCTGATCCTCGGCATCGGCCTCGGCGGGATCGGCGTCTTCGGAGCGCTCCTCCACGCGATCAACAACGGCCTGACGAAAGGGATCCTCTTCCTCTCCGCGGGGAACATCCAGCGGGCGTACGGCAGCAAGAGCACCGACGAGATCTCGGGGGCCATCTCGCGCCTCCCCATCTCGGGGAGCCTCTTTCTCGTCGGCTTCTTCGCGATCACGGGCTCCCCGCCGTTCGGCCCGTTCGTCAGCGAGTTCACCATCGTGAACGCCGCGATCGGGGGAGGACACCCGGTCGCCGGAACGCTCTTTCTGATCCTCCTCGGAATCATCTTCATCGGGATGGGCTCGACCGTCCTCTCCGCCGTCCAGGGACGGCCGGGAACCTCTTCGGCGGGGACGCCGTTCAAGGACGACCTCGCCCGGACCGCTCCGATTCTCGTGGCGGCCGCGCTCGTCCTCCTGCTCGGCCTCTACCTTCCCGCCCCTCTCGTGCGCCTCCTCGAGAAGGCCTCGGTCGGCCTGGAGGCCCGGCCATGACCGCGGCCGTCTTCAGCCGCACGCGGAACGGGTCCGCGCTCCCGCTCGCGAAAGTGCCGATCGTTCCGTTCGACTCGTTCCGCGGCGCGCTCCTGGGCGAGCTCGCCGAAGGGCGGCGTCTCGTCGCGTTCTTCGCCGCGCCGGAGCCGGGAGCCGCCGCCGTGCTCTGGGCGGTCCTCGCCGACGACGGACCCGGGACGCTGGGCGTGGCGCGCACCGTCCTCGAGGACGACGGCTTCCCGTCGCTGACTCCCGCCGCGCCGCAGGCCCACCTCTTCGAGAGGGAGATGGCCGAGCAGCTCGGCCTGAAGCCCCAGGGGCACCCGTGGCTCAAGCCGGTCCGCTACCGGCCGTCCTGGCGGGCGGGCCACGACGCGTGGGGGAGGACGGAGGGCGAGCCGATCCTCCCCGCCGTCGGCGACTTCTTCCGCGTCGAGGGGGACGAGGTCCACGAGGTCGCCGTCGGCCCGGTCCACGCGGGGGTCATCGAGCCGGGGCACTTCCGCTTCCAGTGTCACGGCGAGCGCGTCTTCCACCTCGAGATCGCCCTCGGTTTCCAGCACCGCGGCGTCGAGGAGTCCCTCCTCGGCGGGCCCCACCGGCAGACCGTCGCGCGCGTCGAGACCCTCGCCGGCGACACGACGATCGGCCATGCGACGGCCTTCGCGCAGGCGCTGGAGGCGCTCTCGGGAACCTCCGTCCCGCCACGGGCGCAGGCGATACGGGGTATCGCGCTCGAGCTGGAGCGCCTCGCGAACCACGCGGGCGACCTCGGCGCCCTCGCGGGCGACGTCGGGTTCCTGCCGACGGCCTCCTTCTGCGGGCGGCTCCGCGGCGACGTTCTCAACATGACAGCGCTCCTCTGCGGCAACCGTTTCGGCCGCGGCCTCGTCCGTCCCGGCGGGACGCTCGTCGATCTCGACGAGGCGCTGCTCGCCGAGCTCGGACGCCGGCTGGAAGAGACCATGAAGGACCTGCGCGGGGCGGTCGAGCTCCTCTTCGGGGCCGCGACCGTCCTGGCGCGGTTCGAAGGCACGGGCCGCGTCGATTCGGCGACGGCCGAGTCGCTCGGCCTCGTCGGCCCCGCGGCGCGGGCGTGCGGGATCGACCAGGACGTGCGGCGCGACCACCCGACCGGGATCTACCGGTTCACGCACGTCCCCGTGATGACGGCCCACGACGGTGACGTGAACGCGCGCGCCTTCGTGCGCTGGCTCGAGGCGCAGCGCTCCCACGAGTTCGTGAAGGCGCAGCTCGCCGCCCTCCCCAGAGGGACGACCCGCGCGCCGGAGAAGCCGGTCCGCCCGGAGCACGTCGCCATCTCTCTCGTCGAGGGGTGGCGCGGCGAGATCGCGCACGTCGCCGTCACCGACGCCGAAGGGCGCTTCGCGCGCTACAAGGTCGTCGATCCGTCGTTCCACAACTGGATGGGCCTGGCGATGGCGCTGCGCAACGAGGAGATCTCCGACTTCCCTCTCTCCAACAAGAGCTTCAACCTCTCCTACTGCGGGCACGACCTGTGAGGAGGCCGGGATGATCAGGACCCTCCTCGCGCGAATCTCCCAGAAGCACCGGACGATGCTCTGGCCCGACGGCCCCGCTCCGGCGCTCGCGGAGCGTTACCGCGGCCTTCCGGCGATCGACGCCGCCCGCTGCCCCGAGGGGTGCCGCGACTGCGCGAGCGTCTGCCCCACGGAGGCGATCTCCTTCCCCGGGGGGAAGCCGCAGCTCGACCTCGGCCGCTGCCTCTTCTGTCCCGAGTGCGAGGCGGCCTGTCCCGAGAAGGCGATCTCCTTCACGAGCGACTACCGGCTCTCGGTCCGCGCGCGCGACGACCTTCGCCTCGAAGGCGCGGTTCTCCCTCTCGCGAAGGCGCTCGACGCAAAGCTCCTCTCCCTCTTCGGCCGGTCGCTGAAGCTCCGGCAGGTGAGCGCGGGCGGGTGCAACGCCTGCGAGGCCGACGTGAACGTCCTCGGGACGATCGGCTGGGACCTCGGCCGTTTCGGCATCCAGGTCGTCGCCTCGCCGCGGCACGCCGACGGCCTCCTGATCACCGGCCCCGTCACGAAGAACATGGAGCTCGCGCTGCAGAAGACGTGGGCCGCCGTCCCCCCGCCGAAGATCGTGATCGCCGTCGGCGCCTGCGCGATCTCGGGCGGGCCGTACTACGACCGTCCCGAGCAGCTCGGCGGCGCGGCCTCCGTCGTCCCCGTCGACCTCTTCGTCCCCGGCTGCCCGCCCCACCCGCTCACGATCCTCGACGGCCTCCTCCGCCTCCTCGGGAAGCTCGAGGACGAAGGACGGGTCGCGCCCCGCTGATGCGAGGGACGTCCTGATGCACGAGCTCTCCCTCGTCACCGAGATCTACCGCACGGCCCGCAAGGCGGTCGACGACACCGGGACCGGCCCGCACCGCATCGAGGTCGTCCGCCTCGCCGTCGGCGAGCTCGCCGCCGTGGAGCCCGATCTCCTCGTCTTCGCCTGGGACGCGGTGACGGCGGGGACGCCCGACGCCGGCTCGCGCCTGGACGTCGACTTCAGGCCCGCGAAGCAGACCTGCGCCGCCTGCGGCGTCATCCCCGAGCGCGCGGCGGGAAGCTGGTTGCGCCTCTGTCCGCACTGCCAGGGGCCGCTCGGGATCGAGGGAGGCGACGAGCTCGACGTCCTGAACGTGACCTTCGAGGAGAAGGACGCTCCGGTCTGATCCACGTCCCCGCTCGCGAAACCGGGAGAAGATGCCCCCTCATGACCGCGTTGAGCGCCTACATCCTGACGTTCAACAGCGAGTCGCATCTCGCGGCGATCCTGCAGAAACTCGAGGGCACCGCAGACGAGCTCCTGATCGTGGACAGCGGAAGCACCGACCGGACCCTGGCCATCGCCCGGGACCACGGCTGCCGCGTCCTCCACCGCACGCTCACGGACTTTCGCGAGCAGCGAAACTTCGCCCAGGCGCAGTGCGCGAACGACATGGTGCTCTTCGTCGACTCGGACGAGCTGCCGTCCGACGAGCTCGTGCGGGCCGTCGCCGCCCTGAAGGAGCGGGGCTTCGGCAAGGACGCCTACGAAGTGCGCCGGGAGTGCTACGTCTTCGGCCGGCCGGTGCACGCCGTCTTCCCCGTCACCAGTCCCGACTACCCGATTCGCATCCTCGACCGGAGGAAGGTCTCGTTCGACGAGCGGAGCAGGCGCGTCCACGAAACGCCCTGCGGCTTTTCCACCCTCGGGAGGATCGAGGCGGCCCTCCATCACCACACGTTCCGCTCGACGGAGGAGCTGGAGCGGAAGCTGGAGCACTACACGGACATCGCAGCCCGGGACCTGCAGGAGCGCGGCAGCAGGACGAGCCGCCTGGCGACTCTCGCGAGCCCGCCCGCCGCGTTCGCCAAGTGGTACCTCGCGAAAGGGGGCTGGCGCGACGGAGCGCTGGGAGTGACCCTGAGCGCCTACGCCTTTCGGTACACACGGCTGAAATACCGCAAGGCGCGGCTCGCGAGAGAAGCGAGATAGGAACCCGGTCCTTCCCTTTCAAGGTGGTAAAGTATTGTAAACGGGTGACTTACCGTAAGAACAGGCGCTTGCCATTGGTTTTCCGGCCTTCGTGACGGGCAGCTTCAGTTCTTCCCAGACGCGGAAAGCCACTCACCATGCGGGTTGCGGCCGCCGGCCACAAAGGAAACGGTCACCTTGAAAGCGCTGGAACCCGGTCCTTCCGCCGCCGTCCGAGCTCCGTGCCATCCGAAGCCCGTGCCAGGCGTGAAATCGTGTATTACGCGGCGACGCGTGCGGCAGGTTCTACCGATCGGCGATGGGTGCTGCGTCATGGTGAAGGGCGCCCACCACTGGCCGTCGTCGAACGGCGAGAACGAGGCCGAGGAGTCCAGCGAGCGCGAGAAGACCGCCCTCGCGCAGCCCGCGCGGCCGAAACTCCAGCTCGACGACGTGCCGTCCCTTGTCGAGGCGGATCGCCTGGAACGCCAGATCCGCCCTTGCAACCGGGGCATTCCGGCCGTCGACCGTCGCCGTCCATCCCGCCTCCCAGGCCTGCTGGATCGTCAGGACGGCGGGATGATCTGCGCGCGTCTCGAGCGCGAGCCGGCCGGGTCGGCGGCGCAGCACCTTGACGATGCCCCGGCGCGCGAGTGTCCCCGGCGCCTCCAGGCCGGGTCCTTCCTCGAGGAGGACCGTCTCCCGCGGATCGAACCCCACATTCAGAAGCGCCGGGAGCAGAGCAGACCGAGGCACGACGACCCCGCGAGGCACGAGGAGAGCACGGGGGAGCGGATCGTCGACGCGGAGCAGGTGCGCCTGCGGGAGCTTCGGGGCCGCTCCGTCGACACCGGGCAGGAGAGGCGGATCGCGAAGGACGATCCGAGCGGCCCCCCCGAGCTGGGCGACGCGGAGGCTCCGGGTGGACAGAGGCTGTTCGGTCCTGCGAAGGGCGGGGCCGGCGCCCTGGACCGCGTCGAGGCCGAATCTCAGCCCCCGGCCGTTGTTGAGCTGATCGGATTCAGCCAGAACGGACGGCAAGTTCAGGAAGCGGCCCCAAGGCTCCAACATCATGCCGTTGTTGAGCTGATCGGATTCAGCCAGAACGGACGGCAAGTTCAGGAAGCGGCCCCAAGGCTCCAACATCATGCCGTTGTCGAGTTGATCGGATTCAGCCAGAACGGAGGCGAGGCGTTCGCCAGGAATGGTGTGAACGGGTGTGAGGCAGCCGAGCGACCAGTACCCATACGGGACACCGAGGGGATCGGGAGCCAGCGAACGAAGATAGGCGGCAAGCCGTGGCTCGACAGCGAAGACCTTCGACGGAATGGTGGCAGCGGCGAGGCGGGCCCGAACGGTCAGGTCGACAGCGAGGACGGCCGTGAGCCCCCACGCCAGGGTCCGACCTCGCCCGGGGCGGCGCGAGAGTGCCGCGACTGCGAGAGCCGAGCCGATCGCCTCGATCCACAGCGCCATCTCCACGAAGAGCGGCGTGTCCGTCTCCGATCTCACGTCGCGGAGGCCGAGTTTCCACTCCTCGAACGTGATCGGGTCGAGGACGGTGGTCGTTGCGCGCGGATCCTCCTCGAGGTTGCGGCGCGTCTTGTCGAAAAGCTGCCTCGATATGGCGACGCGCCGGTCGTCGACCTGGCGGATCTGGCTCAGGTCGGTGGCGTTCGGTGTCCCGCCGAGGGCACACGTGGCGAGCGAGCCTGGGATGATCCCCTGGAAGCAGCGCGCGAGCCCCGGGAGCGTCCCGATCACGACGCGCCCCCCACGATCGGCGCGCCCGCGCGGGGTCCGGGCGTCCGCTCGTCGGCCTCGGCGACGACGAACGTCACCGCATCGCAGGGCCATCTCGTCCGGCGCCTCACGACGGCGGGCGGGGGGCCGATCACCCTCACCTCCGCGTCGAACGCCGCCGCGAGCCTCTCCACTTCGGCCCGGTCCTCGTCGTGCGCAGGACCGATCGTCTCGACCCGCCCCTTCAGCTGAACCGTCCGGTGCGTGAGCGGCTGCGAAAGGACCGCCGCGATCGCCCCGTTCTCTCTCAGGTTCGCGAGGCTCGTCTCCGACGTGGCGACCGAGAGGTAGACAGTCAGGCGTCGGCCGTCGGCCGAGGGCCGGACGGCGGCGGCCATCACCTCGTCGGGAACGAGGGCGCATCGTGCGTGGCCACGCGCACCGCGACCAGCCCCTCCAGCAGGGCCGCCAGATTCTCCGGAGCTTTCACGGTGGGCGGATGGCACGGCGGCCCCCGTCGCTCGGTGAGGTCCCGGCGGCACCTCCTGTCGACGGGAAAGGCTGGGTCTGGGCCGGCAACGCGACGAACACCGCTTTCGCGGGCCTCTGGGGCGGCAGCTACGCGGTGACCCTCACCTCCGACGCCACCGGCATCGGTTCCTGGACCGAGGCCAGCTTCGTCCGCGCGATCAAGGACGGGAAGCACCTCGGCGTCGGCCGGCCGATCGACCCTCCGATGCCCTGGCCCGCCTCCCGCAACGCGACCGAGGAGGACGTGAAGGCGGTCTGCGCGTACCTGAAGACCGTCCCGCCGGTGAAGAACGTCGCTCCGGAGTACCAGTCGCCGCAGATGGCGAAGAAGTGACCCGCGCGGTACCCGGGACCACGGGGCCCGGCGCTGCGGAAACGCCGCGCCGGGCCGTTCCGTCTCGACGGGCCCGGCCCGCTCTGCCAAGATCCCGCGCCAAACGCGGGGACGCCCCGGCGAGGGGCGGGAGAGGCCGACGGCATGTGCTGGCGGGTTCGGACTCTGGAAGAAGTGGTCGGGGCGGGCGGATTTGAACCGCCGACCTGTTGCTCCCAAAGCAACTGCGCTACCCCTGCGCTACGCCCCGGCGCGCTGGATTCTCGGCCGGCGGCACGGGGATGTCCACTCGCGGCCGCCATCACGGCGACCGCCGGTCCTGGAGGCTCGCGGTGAGCCGGACGCTCCTCCTCCTCCACGGCCTCGGCGGCTCGACGGAAGACTGGGCCGAGGTCGCCGCGGCGCTGCCGAAAAGCCTGTCCCTTCTGGCACTCGACTTCCCCGGCTTCGGCAAGGCCGTCCGCCCGCACGACAGCTACGACCCCGCGTCGCTCGCTCGCTGGGTCCTCGGTGAGCTGGACGACCGCGACGTGGAGGCGGCGGTCGTCGCGGGGCACTCTCTCGGGGGCCGGGTCGCGGGAGAGCTCGCGCTGCTGGCGCCGAAGCGGGTCCTGGCCCTCGCGCTCGTCTCCCCGCTCGGTTCGGCACCCTACGGTTTCACCGATACGCTCAAGTGGAAGGCGATGTCGCGCGCCGCACTCGTCAGCTCGGCGCCGGAATCGTCCATGAGGAACGCCCTGGGATACGGCTTCGTCGTCGACGGACCCGGAAAGAAGGGGTTCGTTGCGCGCGCGATGGCAGCCCGGTCCGGGCCGCGAGCGCCCGCCGCGCTCCGGGCGCTCGAACGCTCGGTCGACGGGCTCCTCTCCTCTCCGCCCCTTTCGAAGCGACTCTCGGGCACGAAGGTGCCTCTCCTCCTCGTAACGGGTGCGGAAGACCCTCTCGCGCCGCCGAAGGACATCGAGGCGATCCGCTCGGCGCGTCCCGATGCGGCGTACGTCGAGCTGGCCGGCATAGGTCACTACGCCCCGATCGAGGCGCCGAAGGACGTGGCGAAGCTCCTGTCGGAGCTCTCGAAGAAGGTCTGAAGGCCGCTCAGACGGGCGGCAGCCAGTCGTCCGGGATGCGCCCCTCGAGCGCCTTCCTCTGAGCGCGGAAGAGGCGGCGGCACCCTCGCCTGGCCACGGTGAGCATCTCTCGGAGGCGTTTGTCGTCGAACGGCTCGCGCTCGGCCGTCCCCTGCACCTCGACGTAGCGTCCGGTCGAGGTGCCGACGACATTCAGGTCGACGTGGGCGGTGGAGTCCTCGGTGTAGTCGAGGTCGAGAGCGACGACGCCTTCCGGGCGGTCGGGATCCGGAAGGACGCCGACCGAGATCGCCGCGACCGCCTCGCGGAAGGGGCGCTTCTTCAGCGCGCCCTTCTTCCGGAGCGTCTCGAGGGCGAAGGCGAGGGCGACCCAGGCGCCCGTCACCGATGCGCAGCGCGTGCCGGCGTCGGCGACGAGGACGTCGCAGTCGAGCGTCACCGTCCACTCCGGGAAGGTGCGCCGGTCGGCCACGCCGCGAAGGGCACGCCCGATGAGCCGCTGGATCTCGAGGCTGCGGCCCGTCTGCTTCCCCTTCGTGGCCTCCCGGGGCGACCGCTCGAGGGTGGCGCGGGGGAGCATCCCGTATTCGGCGGTGATCCACCCTTCGCCCGTGTCGCGCAGGAAGGGCGGCGTCTTCTGCTCGAGCGTCGCGACGACGAGGACCTTCGTCTTTCCCTGGACGATGAGGCACGAACCCTCTGCGTGCGGCACGACGCCACACTCGAGGGAAACGGGGCGGAGCTGGAAGGGGGAGCGACCGTCGGGGCGAGCCATGGCGGCGGAGCTTACGGCAGGTCGACGAGCTCGAGGGCCGCCGCCTCCCGGCCCAGGAAGCGCCCCGCCACGCGGCGAAGGCGATCGGAGGCGTCGGTGACGAGGAGGTGTGTCTCTCCCGCCCCGCCCTCGCGCCGCGCGTTCGTGCCGAGGAGCGCCTCGACCTCGACCGCCGTGGAGGCTGCCGAGTCGACGAGGAGCGTCCCTTCGGGGAGCGCGGCGGCGATCGTCACCGAAAGGAGCGGGTAGTGCGTGCAGCCGAGGACGACGACGCGCGCCCTCGCCTCGACGACGGGCGCCAGGTAGAGGCGGGCGGCAGCGCGCGCGACCTCGTTCTCCGTCCAGCCTTCCTCGGCGAGCGGGACGAAGAGCGGACAGGCGACGTTCATCACCGTGCGGAACGGGTCGAGCGAGCGTATGGCGCGGCCGTAGGCGTCGGAAGCGACCGTCGCCTCCGTCGCGAGGACGGCGATCGGCGCCTCGGCGGCGGGACCGGTGAGGCCCCGCGCCCGGCGGAGGGCCGCCCGCGCGCCCGGCCCGACGACGCCGACGACGGGAATGGCGCCGGCCTCTTCGACGATGGCGTCGAGAGCGAGGGCCGAGGCGGTGTTGCACGCCACGACGAGCGCCTTGACGCCCCGCGAGAGGAGGAGCGAGACGGCGCGGCGGGCATAGCGGCGAACGGTCTCCACCGACTTCGTGCCGTAGGGGAGGCGCGCGGTGTCTCCGAGGTAGAGGAGGTTCTCCGAGGGGAGGCGGCGGGCGACGGCGTCGAGGACGGTGAGTCCGCCGACTCCGGAGTCGAAGAGGCCGATGGGGCGGTCGTCCGTCATGTGCGGTCGCTGGCTTTCGCGGGACGCGGGGTCGGACGTGCCGCGGGACGCGGCGCGGCGATGGGGGGGAGAAGGGGGGGCGCCGGAGCGGGAGACACCGCCGAAGGTGGGGCCGCCGGCGGCGGTGCGGACGGAGCGGCCGAAGGCGACGTCACGGCCGGGTCGGAGGTCGCCTCCGGCTCGGGCAGCGGCGCGACGAGAGGCGCCTCGTCGGCCGCGCGGGAGAGGTCGGGAAGGAGCGGGTGGGTCAGGTCGACGTGTCCCGCGAGCGTCTCCACCGGCTCGCCGCCGACGAGGAGGATGACCCGGGAAACGGCATGGACGTTCTTCGTGATGGTGAGAACGAGCGACTGAGTGGCGCCGACCTCCTCCGACGAGCCGGTCTCCCAGCGTTTCGGCGGCTCGGCGATCGCGGCCGGCGGCGGGATCGTCGGCGTGGGCTCCGGTTTCTTCG